>JBGSKX010000362.1:0-25203 GCA_041741015.1 Pirellulales bacterium | reverse complement strand
CGCCGACGACGACCGCGGCGCTGGTGTCGGCGATTGAAGGCGAGCAGATTCTGGCCCGGGAGCTCGAGCCGGCGACGCGGGACGCGCTGCTGGCCGTGCGCGATCCGCAGCTTGAACCGCGAATTAAGAAGCTGCTCGAGTCGCAGGCGGCGGCGCAGAACCGCGACGAGATCGTACAGAAGTACTCCGTGGCCCTGGAGAAGGACGGCGATCGGAGCCGCGGCGCGGCACTGTTCGAGAAGCATTGCCTGGTGTGTCACACGGTTCAAACGCGCGGCAACCGCGTGGGGCCGGACCTGTCGGGCGTGGGCGCGCGGCCGAAGGAGACGATCCTGGTCGATGTGTTCGATCCGAGCCGGCAGGTGACGCCGGAGTTCGTGGCTTACACGCTGGTGACCAATGACGGGCAGGTGCTGAGCGGGCTGGTGGTTTCCGAAACGGGAGATAGTCTCACGCTGCGGCGGGCCGAAGGAGCTCAGGACTTTGTGCGCCGGGCCGACGTCGAGGTGCTGCGCTCGACGGGCAAGTCGCTGATGCCAGAAGGATTGGAAGCAAACCTGAGCGAGCAGGATGTGGCGGATTTGCTATCGTTTCTGTCGCAGCCGAATGCAGCGTTATTTTCGAAGCCGCTGATGCCGGAAGGTACGAAGCGGTAGGGGCACGAGAACCCCACCCGCTGTCGGCAGTGATTCCGTGCCAGGCAGTGCAGAGGCCGTTGCTATTCTGGATTGATTTCGAAGGGAAGCGACACGGACTTCGACTCGACTCGCTCATCGACTTTGTCGAACTCGTCGACTTCGAACGGGCGGCCGATCGCGTTGCCGGCGAGATCTTCGAGCGTCGTGTCGGCAATGAGCTGATAGTCTCCCGCGGACCAAGGCTGTTCGGGGGTGAACTGCCAGCAGGCTTCGCCGTCTCCGGTGGCGATCGTACCGGCGATGCGCTGTCCGCCGGGGCCGCTGACGCGCACGACGCGCTCGAGCAGCGAGTGATCGAGCGGCTCGCCGAAGCGGAGAAGCAGCGGATCGCGGCTTTCAGCGACCGGTGCGGCAAGCTCCCAGTTGGCCGTGTCGATCGGCGTTTCATCGGCCGGACCAACCCGGAAGTGCGTACGTGCGCCGGCGTTGAGCGGCGTGCGCGTGGCGTCGCGCCAGGCGCCGTCGACGACGAGCGAGTAACTGCGGCCTTCGACAATCGCGGGGCCCAGTTCTTCGCGCGGCTTGAGCCCTCGTTTGACGCGGCCGGGATCGAACAGCAGCGTGAACCGCTTCTGCTCGGCGTCCCACAGCTCTTCGCCGAGCTCGAGGAACACGCCTTCGACAGGCTGATCGTTCTCATCCAGCAGGTGTATGTGCCGGTAGGCTTCGCCGCGGCTCATCGGCGCGGAGAAGTGAATGTAGAACTTGAGCTGATTTTCAGGCAGGACGTCGGCCGTGGGATAGATGTGGGTGACTACCGTAGTCGGCTCAGAATCGCTAGTTGGCACTTCCATGACATGGATGAGCGGCGGTGAGTCCAACACGGCGCGGTAGCTCAGTCCTGGCTCGAGCGGATAGCGGGGCTGAAAGCGGAGCTTGTCATCTTCGATGGTGAGCGTGCCGGTCAGGGGCGGGAGGTCACTGGCCTCGGCGCCGACGGAGACCGTTAAGGTCTTGGCGCGGTCCTCGGGCGAGAGCGCCTCGAACTGCTTAAGTTGCTCGGCGCCGAGGCCGGTGATCTCGATCGAATAGCCGCGGTCAACGGAGCCCGCGAGCGTGATGCGCGGAGTAGCCTGCTGTGGGAAGCCGGTTGTCGCGATCGCAGAGAAAGTGATCATCGCGATGGCGGCACACAGCAACTTGGTGTTTAAGAAGAATCGAGGCCTGGACATGGTTGCACCCGCCCTGACAAACCACGGTGAAACGGCGACCTTTATTCTATCAAGAAGCGAACACGGACGGTCTGACCGGGGCCAGACCGTCCGTGCTTGAAAGTGGGCCAGACGAGCGGCCAGTATTTACGGCAGTTCGATGGCCTCGAGGTTCAGCGAACCGGCCTCGGTTTGCATGAGCACGAGGGCATGGTCCTTGTCGAGCTTGTCGAGCTGGGTGACTCCCTTCAGGTCGCCGATCGTGTCGTACGGCAGGCCGGCGGTGCCGCTGATGCGGTCGGTAATGCCATCGGTCTTGTCGATCGTGGCGACGTCAACCTTCATCACGCCGCGGCTGCTGTTGGCCATCAGCAGGTAGTCCTTGCCGCCCTTGTTGTAGACAATCATGTCCAGCGGTCGGTTGCGATTGCCGAGCTCGGCGATCGTCGTGCCGCGAACCTTCGCGCCCGGCTTTAAGTCCGAGAGCGGGAACTTCACCAGCGGCGTGCAGGTGTATGCGGCCAGGACGTTGGGCTCGCCGCTGATGTCGAAGACCGCCAGCGTGCGAACTGGCGAGTGCGTTTCGAGCTTGCCGTGCGCGCCGTGATAGATCTCGACGCCGGTGCCGCCGGCGGCTTCCTTGAACGGGAAATCGAGGACGCGGAGCTGCGAGGCGAATTCTTCATTCGAGAGGCCGGCGACAATGATCTGTCCGCCGGTGAACTGCAGGTCGGTGGTCACTTCCTGCCGTTTCTTGTCTTCGGTCGGAGCATTGGGAAGCTGGGCTTGCGAGAACTTGACGTCTTCAAGCTTTTGCTCGGCGAGCTTGCCCGCCGAATCGAGACGCACGACGACAGGCGTGGCGTCGGGACCGGTGCCCCGCGAGACCGAGAAGAAGGTGTTGCCGGTTTCCGGGTTCACGGCCATGTCGTTGATCAGGATTCCCTTGGGCGTGGTGCCGAGCAGGGCCGCGATCTTCTCGTCGATCTTCTCGACGCTGAGCTTCTCGCTGGGCGAGCCCGAGGATTTGTCTTCGGTGGCGACGGCCACGATGCTCGAACCTTGCGGGTCGCCGATCAGCAGGATGCTTTGCGGGGCGAACGTGATCGGGCCGATTGATTTGAGCTTAGGCGAGCCTTGCTGCATGCCGGCGGTGAGATCGGCAGCGGGGGCGGCACTCGCGACAAGCGAGAGGGCCAGGGCGGCGAGGAGCGTGGAGCGAACAGGCATCGTAAGTCCTCCTGTAATGGAAGCGGGTGGATCGGCGTGTGCGTTCAGCGGGCTCTCGCTGGAGCAGACAACGCCGCGGCGCGAGAAAGGTTCCCGGCCGCGGCGTTTTAAGTGTAGCAGAGTCGTTGCGAACGATCGAACAAATGCGCAGATCGTTCGGCTACTTCGAGCGTTTGGCTTCCCAGTCGCGACTCTTGCCCTTGCCGCCCGGGCGTCCGCCGCTCGTGGTGCCGGTGATCGTGTCACCGTCGATCTTGCCCTCGAACTTCTGGACGATTTCCTGTCCATCGCGTTCGGTTTTGACCTCGAAGCTGATCTCATCTCCCTTGATCGATCCATTCGAGATTTCGCGAGACTTTTTGCCCCGCAGCAGGTCGCCGGTGAGCTTTTCACCCTGGACGCTGAGGGTCAGCGTGCTTTGGGTTTCCTTCCCTTTTTTCGTCTTGGTCGTCCAAGTCCAGGTTCCGGCGACGTCGGCGGCCAGCGCCGTAGCGGCAACCGTGGCAGCCAACAGGAGTGCGGCGGCCGGGGAGAACACTTTCTTGAAACTCATGGTAACGCTCTCTTAGTAGGCAGTGTGGAAATGGGAAACTGGGAGTGGATGTTTCTCGTTAATCAAGTCCGAGCAATCGAACGGGCACGGTGCGCTGACGCGGCAAAGTCCCTTGGCAAGGTACCCGCGCTTGCGCTTCGGGCTGGTATGGCGGCCAGCCCATCGAGCATCATTCCTTCACGCGGGTCGCTTCCCAGGGACGACTGCGGGCTGGTCGCCACCGGTGAATTCGACGGTGCCAGTGATCTTGTCGCCGTCGACCTTGCCTTTGTAAACCATTTCGAACTTGTTGCCGTTCCGCTCGCGCACGCTCTTGAACGAAACCTCGTCGTTCTTGAACGTGCCGTCGGTGATTTCAGTTTCACGATCGTTGCTGTAGATCTTGCCGGTAAGCTTTTCGCCTTCGGCCTTGAGGTCGAGCTTGATTTCGATTTCGTTATCCTGCCGCTGGAATTTCCAGCTCCAGGTGCCGTTGGGATCGGCGGCGATTGCCGCGGTGCTCAAGGCGAACAGGAAGAGAAAGGCAAAAGCGAGGTTGCGGGGCTTCATGGTCGGGATACTCCGATGGTTGGTTGGGGCAGTCGCTGCAATGGGTTGCGTCGCGGCGGTCATCTTGCCGCGCGCGGGCCAAGGCGTCAAACCGCGGGCGGCTGGCCGCTAACCGGTTGCCTGGAAGCTCCCTATTTAGCCCCGCCGGCCGGGGAAAGTTTCGGAGGCCTTCCGGGAAAGAGGACAAATCGAGGTGGATCGAAGCCTGGCAATTACGATTCGTCCAGCGCGCTCCCTTCGCCCGTGATCAGCCGGGCCGCACGGCCGCGGGTGAAATAGCTGAAGGCCCACTGGAACATCACCATCACGCGGTTCTGGAACTGCACCAGAAACAGGATGTGCACCACGAGCCAGGTGATCCAGGCCAGGAAACCGCTGAGCTTAATCCAGCCCAGGTCGGCCACGGCGGCCGAGCGGCCGATCGTGGCCATGGTGCCTTTGTCGCGATAGTGGAACGGTGACGGCAAGCGGCTGCCCGACACGCGATGGCAGACAAGTTCCGCGACGTAGCGCCCTTGCTGCATCGCCACGGGCGCCAGCGCGGGAAGCGGTTTGCCGTCCTGTGTGTAGCTGGCCAGGTCGCCGATGGCGAATACATTCGGGTGATTCTTGAGTGAACAATCAGCTTCGACCGGCACGCGGCCCGAGCGATCGAGTTCGACGCCGCTCTCACGCGCGAGAATTTCGGCCAGCGGAGAGGCCTTGACGCCTGCGGTCCAGAGGATGGTGTCCGCGTAAATTGCTTCGTGCCCGTGTTCGTTCGTTGTGAGGAGCACCCGCTGGGGCTCGATCTCGGTGACCATCACACCGGTGCGCACCTCGACGCCGAAGCGGGTGAGTTGCTCGAGCGCCTTCTCGCGGAGGTCTGCGGGAAAC
The DNA here is from genome assembly GCA_041741015.1 of Pirellulales bacterium. GTDB lineage: Bacteria > Planctomycetota > Planctomycetia > Pirellulales > PALSA-1355 > JALHMI01. The sequence goes on along the minus strand of JBGSKX010000362.1, from coordinate 20,146 downwards.
ATGCCGAGAATCGTGGGCGTCGCTTCGACGAGCACGATGCGGGTGTCGGCGGTGTCGATATGGCGAAACTCCTGCTTGAGCGTACGGAAGGCCACCTCGGCGATCGCGCCCGCCAGCTCCACGCCCGTGGGTCCGCCGCCGACGATCACGAAGGTCATGAGCTGCCGGCGACGATCTTCGTCAGATTCAAGCTCGGCGGCTTCAAACGATTTGAGCACGCGGGTGCGAATCGTGAGCGCGTCTTCGATCGACTTGAGACCGGGGGCGATGTGCTGCCAATGGTCGTGGCCGAAGTAGTTGAACGTCGAGCCGGCGGCGACGATCAGCGTGTCGAACGAGAGCGGCTCGGGATGTCCACTGTGGAAGAGCAGCTTGCGGCCGGCGAGGTCGATGTTGACGACTTCGGCGAGTAGAACCTCGGCGTTGCGCTGATGCCGAAGCACCGCCCGGAGCGGGGCTGCGATGTTCGCCGGCGAGAGGCCACCGGTGGCGACCTGGTAGAGCAGCGGCTGAAACAGATGGAAGTTTCGGCGGTCGACGAGGGTCACTTGCAGGTGACGACATTTTCGCAAGCGTTGAGCCGCATTGAGGCCGCCGAAGCCGCCGCCGACGATCACCACGCGGTGCGGGGCGTTGTGCTGGATCATGATTCGTCTCCCGACGCGGCGCTGGAGCGGCGAATGGCGGTGCTGGAGATGTCCTCACGAAAGTTCGCGGCGGGAACACCCTGGCAGAGCGCGGCGAGCGAGCGCGGCAAGTGGATATCTTCGAGCGATTGGAACGAATCGCCTGCGGCCCGGCCGAAGACGAGGAAGCGGCAGCCCCGCGCGGCGATCTCAACGAAAGCCGCTTCCATGGCCTGGAGACTGCCGTAGTATCGCTCCTGGCCGATACGCTCGACCGTATCTGCGCCGACCACGAACGTGCTGCCGGGAAACAGCGCGGCCTTCTTCACGAACGTGGGCGCAATGCTCAGCCAAATGGCATCGTCCGCGTCGAACTGCCGCACGCGGGTTTGCATTTCCAAAAAGTCGAGCGGCGGCTTATCGACATTCTCAATCGAGATCTCGAAGGCCACCGGGCAGCCCAGGATACGAGCGGCGATGTCGGCCATCCGGCGATGTCCCACGTGCAGCGGATGAAACGCGCCGCTGAACACGGCGTGCGGCAGACGATCGAGCGATGCGCTGCCACGTGCGACCAGCGACGACGTGCCGGCAAGCAACGCTTGTTCATCAGTCGCACCTTGCACGATCGCTTCGTGGACTTCCTCGCCGGGTTGCAGCGGAATTTCGAGGCGACCGTGAGCGCCGGTGGCAGCGGCCACGGCATTGAGGACCATCGCGGCGACGATCTGTTCTTCTTCCGTCCGGCTGCGTGCCCCTTTTTCCAGATTGAGGTGGCTTGTGGCCGTGGTCCGGGCGCTTTGCCAGGCGACGTACACCCGATGGGGGCCGCGTTTGGGTCGATCGCTGGTGAGGCTGGCCGTGGCGCCCACGCCGGCGACCTCGGCTGCAGGGGCCAAGAAGCGAGCCCGGCCGTAGGCGGCCATCGCAATCAGCCGGGCGGTTCGTTCGGAGCAGTATTGTTCGGGCGGGCCTCCCAGGAAGTCGGCGAGGGCCGCGGAGGAGTAGGGAACGACTGCTTCGAGCACGGTCCGCGAGGCCCCGGGCTGCTGGAGCAGGGCCGAGATCGCCCCGCTGCCGCCCCCGGTGACGGCCAGAACCAGCGGCGTACCGGCGGCGTGAACCTCTTGCACCAGAAGGGTTTGCGTCGTGAGCGTCACGGCTGCTCGGATGGTTGAGAACTGCGGGACCTGTCGTCTGAGGGTAAGCCTACCCAGTATAGGTTTTTGGGCCAACCGACGTGCTGGCCAGGCCCGGGCGACAATCCCCGGCAGCGGGCTGGAAATTCTTTAGTTTCCCGGGCCAAGAGCCGCGCTAGCTCGGCGAATAGCTTGCTGGGACGGCGCATTTTCGCCGGTCGTCACCCGTTTGAACCAACATGTCAGACCCGTCGTGTGGGAGGCCCAGGATCATGATCAGGAAAGCAATTGTTACGGCAGCGGGCGCGAGCCTGCTGGCAGTTTTGTTCTTCGGACGAGATGCAGTGAGCTATGTCTCGACCTCGTTCGGCTGGATGAAGGACTCGGTAAAGTCGAACGTGCCGGTCGAGTTTGAGATTGAGCGCGCTCGCCGGATGGTCAAGAACCTGGTTCCGGACATTCGCCGGAACATGCACGTGATCGCCCAGGAAGAGGTCGAGATCGAACGACTCGATAGGGAAATCGCCCGGACGGAAGCGACGATGGGTCGCGAGAAGACCGAGCTGGTGAAGCTGAAGGACGATCTGAAGCAGGACAAGTCGTCGTATCAGTACGGCGGCCGCGTGTACACCGTGGCTCACGTGAAAGTCGACCTGGCAAATCGTTTTGAGCGATACAAGACGCACGAGGCCACGCTGGCCAGCCTGCAAGACATTCAATCAGCCCGCCGGGCGAGCCTGGATGCGGCCCGCCAGAAGCTCGAGAACATGCTGGTTGCTAAGCGGCAGCTGGAAGTGGACGTCGAGCAGTTGGAAGCCCAGTACAAGATGGTCGAAGTGGCACAAACGATGTGTGAACACAACATCGACGACAGCCAGCTCGGCCGCGTGAAGGAGCTGATCGGCGACATTCGCGCCCGACTGAAGGTTGCCGAGCGACTGGCTTCGACGCCGATGATTGACGGCGAGATTCCGGTTTCCGCCTCGGAGTCGGAAGTGGACACCATCGTCGAGCAGGTGACGGAATACTTCAACGCCGGCGAAGAGCCGGTGCAGGTTGCCGAAGCGCCGCAGAAGAGCGCCGACTAGGCCACCCTTTGGGTCTCTCGCACACAACTGTAGTCGGGGTCGAACTCCGACCCCGGCTACAGACGGGAGAATCTTTCGAATTCTGTCTTGAGCGACTCAGTCACGCGAAATGACCGACAGGTGCAGAGATTTGGCAATCGAGTGGCGAAAACACCTGGCCGGACCTCGCGACGCGCTGCACTGGCTGTGGCACGGACCGACTCCCGCGGCGGGCGGCACGAATGCGGCGAGGAGCGCAGGCATGATCAAGTCCGTGCAACCCGTTTCAACTCCAGCGGCAGATTGCGTACCATGGATAGACAACGCCGTGAATCACGCCACCACCAAATCACGTCTGCTGCTGTGGGTCGACGCCGTGGGCGGATTCTTCGTCTGCCTGGGGGGCGAGGTGCGCCTGGGGCAAGCCACGCCAGACGCGGCCGTGGACCTGCCGATGCTGGCGGATCTCTCGCGCCATCACGCGACTTTTCGCCGCGACGAAGAGGGTTACACGATCGAGCCGTTGCGCGACGTGAAGCTGAATCACGAACGGATTACGTCCGTGAGTTGGATCAACGACGGCAGTTTGCTGGAAATGGGACCGGCGCTGAAGCTACGCTTTCGTCGGCCACATCCGCTTTCGGCCACGGCCCGGCTGGACTTCGTGAGCCATCACCGCACGCAGCCGTCCAGCTCGGCGGTCCTGCTGATGGCCGATACGCTGATTCTGGGCCCGGAAACCAACAACCACGTGGTTTGCCGGGGCTGGCCGCACGACGTGATCCTGCACCGGCAGCACGGCGGGCTGTTCTGCACCAGCAGCACCCCCATCGAAGTGGACGGCCGGCGGTACGACTCGCGCGCTCCCTTGGAGCACAACTCGCGAGTGGTGGGTGAAGGTTTTTCGTTCAGCCTCGAAGAAATATGAAACCGGAGACTTGATGTGCCACGGCGAGGAGGAAACTTCCGCACAGCAAGCTGGAAAACACAACATCGAACGTCGGGGAGCGAATAAGTGTCAAACGGTGCAGGCAGCCGCGGAGCAAGGCCTGGAAAAGGGCCGGAATTCTCGGAGTTCCGCCGGGAACAAGCGACCGCTTTGGTCGCCGCCTGCCGCCGTGTCATAATCATGGACTAGGGGACTTCCGCAGCCAGCCGACCAGCAGTGCCGGCCAGCGGGGGGCAGCAAAGGTCGAACATGTTCTCGCGGACTGAAGCCACGGCCCTCTCGCCCGAACCTATTAGCGACGCAATGGAACCACACCTGACCCAAGCCGAAGAAACGCCTCGCAGTGGACCGCTGAAGTTCACCTATGCGAGTGGCGCTCGCCCGCTGGATGGTTACACCATCAAGCGCGGCATCGGTCGCGGCGGATTCGGCGAGGTGTACTTCGCGGTGAGCGACGGAGGCAAGGAAGTCGCGCTCAAGCTCATTCGGCACAACCTTGAGGTCGAGCTGCGCGGCGTGGCCCACTGCTTGAACCTCAAGCATCACAACCTGATCGCGCTCTACGACGTCAAGCAGGACGATAACGAGAACACCTGGGTGGTGATGGAGTATGCGGTCGGCGATTCGCTGGAAGAACTGCTCGACCGCCATCCCAACGGCCTCTCGACCGAGGACGCTTGCGACTGGTTCAGCGGCATCGCGGCGGGCGTTGGCTACCTGCACGACCACGGCATCGTTCACCGCGATCTGAAGCCCGGCAATATCTTTCGCGATGACGGCCAGGTGAAGCTGGGCGACTATGGCCTCTCGAAATTTATCTCGTGCAGCCGCCGCAGCGGACAGACCGAAAGCATCGGCACCGTCCACTACATGGCGCCTGAAGTGGCGAACGGCCGCTACGGCAAAGAGATCGACATCTACGCTCTCGGCATTATTCTCTACGAGATGCTGACGGGCCAGGTGCCGTTCGAGGGCGAGAGCATCGGCGAAGTGTTGATGAAACATCTGACGGCCGAGCCTTCGCTCGACAAGCTGCCGGACGGTTATCGGCAGGTAGTCGCCCGGGCGCTGGCCAAGGATCCAACGACGCGGTTTGCGAGCGTTGGCGAGATGATGCACGCGCTACCGCCGATGGCCAAGACGATGGCCTATCGTCCGCCGGAGACGCGCTATCCGCACGAACAGCCGGCTCCGGCCCAACCGAAAACCGAGCAGCCACAAGCAGCCGCCGCGCAACCCAATGCGTCGGGTGAACCAATCATGGCCCAATTCGTCGCCGGCGCTGCGGGAGCGGCTAAAGCGGCAGTTGATGATGACGACCCGGTGTGGAACGCGGTGCGCGACGGCTGGAAGAATGCCCGCGATAGCTGGGATCGGCTGAACACGCCGACCAAGGTTGCGGTGGCGGTGATCGGTTGCGCGGCGTTGGCCTACAACTTCCAGCTGGTGCTGGGACTGATCGTTCCGGCCGTGGCGCTGTATGTGCTGTATCGCGTAGTGCGATCGGTGATCTTGCATCACGAACAGAAAAAAGCTCGCTGGGTCCCGGTGGGATCGCCGCAAGCGGCGCGTTCGGCCGCGCCGCCAACTCCTCAGGCAACGCCGAGACCAATTCAGCCGGTCGGAAGTCTTGACGCGACGACGTATCAGCCGACTGCGCGGGCTTCAACCGCAGCAGAGCCGACCGCGCCGGCGAAACCTGGCGATTGGCGGGCTGCGAGCGCGAAGCACTGGAAGCGCAAGAGTTCGAAGCGCTGGCGCAAAGAAGCCGCTGAGTCGTTGGCGGTGAAGAGCGTCCGCGAACGCGTGGCCGACCTGGCCGGTTCGATGTTATTGGCCGCCGTGGTGGCTTCGATCATGAGCATCGTGGCCGTGATCCTGCGTGGACAGACTAGCGTCGAACAGAACCAGTTTGCCTGGCTGACGCTGACCAGCGTGCTTGGCTCGTGGGCGGTGCTGATTCCCTCGACGTTCTGGGCTGGCACCGACGGTGATCAGACGCTGCGGCGCGTGACGATGCTGGTAGTGGGCCTGCTGGTGGGAACCGCGGCTTACCTCGCCTCGACGACGCTGCTGGTGCAGTTCGACGATGCGAAGGGCGTGCATGAGTTCATTCAACTCGACTTCAGCAAGAACTTTTACGACACCAAGGGCTTGCCGCAGTTGCCGGCTTACCTGGCCTACTTCGGCGCGCTACTGGCCAGCATTCGCTGGTGGCGGCAAGCCGACCCGCTCCGCCGCACGCGACTCAGCGTGTGGAACGTGGGCGCGGCGGTGATGGGCGCCTGGGTGGTCGACTGGTTCTGGCGTTTCCCGCAGCCGTGGGGCCTGATGGTCGCGGCCATCATTTCGACCTCGGTGCAATTGGCGGCTCCCCAAGTCACGGCTCCTGTGGATGAGCCCGCAGTGAAGGAGAAACTGTCGTGAGCGTCTCCTTGGTTGGCATCGGATTGCTCGTTCTGTTCGGCATGGCCATGTTCAAGTGCACGCGCGGCGCTTGCAGCCGTGGACCAGGCTTCGTCGCCAAGACGCTAGGCGTCGTGGCCGTCGTAGCGGGTGTATGGATGCTGGTGGCTCGCGATCACGACCGACACGTGGTTGTGGATCACGCGGTCGTCCGCGATGTCGGGTTCGAGAAGATACGGTTCGCAGAAGATGGTCCGCTCGGCGATAATTTCAATCCGCTGGGTGACAACTTCGATCCATTGAAACCGGATTTCGATCCCCACCATTTCCAATCCGAAGGCAGGCCGCATATCGGGATGTTTGTCCTGCTCGGCATCGGGCTGATCATCCTGGGAGCGATGCTCTTTGGTCGCGACAAGCAAAAGCCGTTCGCACTGAAGGCGATCACCTGGCTGGGCATCGGAGCGATCATCTTCGCAGTGGCCAACTTCTTTGGCGAAGCGCCGCATGCCGATCGGGTTTCGCATCGGGTGGTCGACGCCCGGGCCCGGCAGGTTGAAGAAGAGCATGCGGCCCGAAGGCCTTCGCGTCCTGGCCGGGCCAAGCGACCTTCGCTGCGGCCAGATCGGCCGGCGAGCTCGCGCACCGATCGCGACGGAGCAGAGATTACGCTGCCTCCGAGAGCAGGCTCGATTCCGGTCGAGATCGAGATTGCCAAGGCGGCGGCCGAGCGGAAGGAAGCCCTTGAAGAAGCGGAACGCGCCCGCGAGGAAGCGGCCCGAGAAGCTGAGGAGGCCAAGGCCGAGGCGGCACGTGAGATAGAAGCTGCGAAAGCCGAAGCCGCTCAGGATCTTGAGGAAGCTAAGGCTGACGTTGCAGAAGCCAAGGCCGAAGCCGAAGCGGAGATTGCCGCTGCGAAATCTGAACGCGAGGAGACGGAAGACGATCAGGAAGAAGCGAAGCAACAGATCGAGACGGTGGACGCTAAGCCTGCCGTCGAAGCTGCCGAACCTAAGGCTGTTGCTGAGCCCAAGCCGACCCAAGTGCCCGTCGCGGATACCGTCGCCGTCGAGAACGAGGCTTCAAAACCACATCGAGTTGCCGTGGTCAGCACAAGCGGCGATCGTCCGGCTTGGGTCTCGGCTGGACCGGCCCTGATCGATGGCGTGTATCGGATGACGGTCAGTTCCGGACCTTGGAGCAGTGTGCCGGAATGTCAACATGCGCTCGACGAAGAAGTGCTCGCGGCGACGAACAATTACATCAACGAGTATCTGGGCAATCCGCAGGCGGCCTCGCTGGTGAACATTTCGCCGAACTATCTGCGGCAGCACGTGCGCAAAACGGAGCACTCGGAGATCGTCGATTCGCCGGCCGTGGGCCAGATGCACCAGCTTCATGCTCAGCTCGAGTTCGACGAACGTGCCCGCGCCGACTTCGAACGGATGTGGCGGAATGCCGTGGTGCAGGATCGGCTGTGGTACATCGGCGGCGGCGGAGCGCTGGTGCTCGCGCTCTTGGCCACGCTCTACGGCTATCTGAAGCTGGAACTGCGAACCGATTCCGCTAGCCGCGGTAAGTTGCAACTGGCGGCCACGCTGGTGGCGCTGATTGTGGCGGCGGGTGCGCTGCTGGCGCGGTGGACCGTGGCGTTTTGAATCGAACGCTACACAGAGTGTTCAAATCGCAGTCGTTTTCCAGAGGAAGGTATTCCTCTGGCTTTAGTGAGCAAATAGCCAATGTCCCGCGGCGAGCAGCAGCGCGCCGAGCGTGGTCGTGACGAGCGTCACGGGGATGCCCACGCGCAAGAATTCCCAGAAGCCAACGCGGGCATCGGCACCGCCATCGTGCGTCTTGGCCGTTTCGAGCACGATCAAGGTGGCGACGGAGCCGGGAATTGTCAGATTGCCGGCGAAGGTGCTGGCCATCGCGAGCACGAGCCACATTAAGTCTGGCTCGATCAGTTCCGGCACGATGCCGCGGGCAAGTACGACCAGCGGCACGTTCGAGACAATGTTGCTGGCCACGACGACCAGCGCGCTGAAGACCGGAATCTGCGTGACGAGCGAGTTGCCATACATCGGTTGAGCCCTGGCAGCTGCATCTGCCACCAGGCCGGTTCGTTCCAGGGCGTGTACCACGATGAACAGCCCGGCGAAGAACGCGAGCAGCACCCAGTTGACGCGGGCGAGCACTGCGGCCGTGGGCCGGCCGGAGATGAGCAGGAGCACAGCGGCACCGCCGGCAGCAACGACGGCCAGATCGCCCACGGCAACGAACGCCACGAGCACGCCCATGAGCACCAGAAGCGATTTGGCCACCAGCGGGCGATCGACGTGCAGCTCAATCGAGTTGGTCGTGTCGCGACGCATGGTGCCGCCGAGCTCGCGGCGATACCACCAGAGCAGAATCGCCACGAGCGCCGCCAGGCCGACCAGTCCTACCGGTGCCATCCAGAGCAGGAACGCGGCATAGCTCCAGCCGCTGTAGACGCCGATCAGCATGTTCTGTGGATTGCCGACGAGCGTCATCACGCTGCCAACGTTCGTGCCCATCGCAAGCGCCACGAGAAACGGCACACACGGAAGGCCCGCGCGGCGGACGATTGCCAGCACCGGCGCGGTGAGCATCAGGCAGACGGTGTCGTTGAGAAACAATGCCGAGAGCACGCCGGAGAGGAGCGTCAGGCCGACGAGCAGCTGCCGCGGCGAATGCGTGCGAGCGAGCACTCGGGCGGCGGCGAGTTCAAAAAATCCGCTGTCCTCGAGTAGGACGTTGAGAATCATCATCCCCAGCAGCAGCACGATCGTGCGGGCATCGACGGCGGCCCAGGCGTCTTCGAACGAGAGCACGCCGAACAGCACCATCAGCACCGCGCCGCAAACGGCCGCGCCGGGGCGATCGAGCGCGAGTCGCGGCAGCCGGGCGAACGCGATCACGATGTAGGTCGCCGCGAAGATCACAACGGCGGCAATGAGTTGGAACTGGGACATACGGGCGCGAGCCTACTCCAGCAGCTCCGCGATCTCGATCATGGAGAGCTCGCGCTTGCGAATGTCCGAGACGAGCGTCTTGCGCAGGATCGTGCCGAAGGGCTCGGGCATGTCCTTGGCCAGGTGCTCGCCGTCGATCGCGTCGATCTGCCGAAGCACATCGAGCAAGTTGTCGCCGCGAATGGCTTTCTGGCCGGCAAGCATTTCGTAGAGCATCAGCCCCAGCGAGAACACATCGCTCTGCGGCGAGGCCGGCTCGCTCCGCGCCTGCTCGGGCGACATGTAGGCCGGCGTGCCCGAGAGGCCTGAGGGATCGACGGTGGCCCAGTCGCCGGTTTCGTGCATCGGCGAGGTGCGCTGTCTGCGGTGGGCGAGACCAAAGTCCATTACCTTCGCCAGCCCTTCGGTCGTGACCATGATGTTGGCCGGCTTGAGATCGCCATGGACGACGTGGCCCGCATGCGCGGCGGACATGCCGAGGGCGATCTGCCGGCCGATCCCTTTGACTTCATCGGCGCCGAGCTTGCCGCCCGACAGGATATCGTCCAGCGGGCGGCCGTTGACGTGTTCCATCACGATCATCGAGATGCCGTCGTTCTCATCAACCGCATGGATCGTGCAGACGTTTGGATGGTTGAGCGCCGCTGCTGCGCGGGCTTCATCCAGCATGCGCCGCGGTGAGCCGGCCGGCCCCGGGCGGAAGACTTTTAGCGCGACCTGCCGTTCGAGCGTGAGATCCTTGGCGCGATAAACCACGCCGAACGCGCCGCTGCCGAGCTCTTCTTCGATGCGATACTGGCCGACGACGCTGCCGCCGCGCAGGACGCGAGTGGGGTCGAGCACCGGAGCGTCGCGACTCCAGCTTTCAGGACAGAGCCCGCCGGTTTGCAGGCCATCGAGCACGCGGACGACCTCTTCGCTGCGGCGGCCGACGCTGAGGTTATGCACTACCTGGTACTGCAGCACGCCGTTGGGATCGATGATGAACAGGCCGCGCAGCGCGACATTCTGGCGCGGCACGAGCACGCCGTAAGCCAGGCAGACTTCGCCGCTCTCATCGCTGGCGAGCGGGAACGAAAGTCCGCCGAGTCCGCCCTGGTTGCGCGGGGTGGCAATCCACTTTTGGTGGCTGGCCACCGAATCGGTGCTGACGCCCAGGATGTCGCAATCGCGGCGGGTGAATTCGTCGTACTGCACGCTGAGGGCGGTCAGCTCGGTGGGGCAAACCATCGAGAAGTCGCGCGGATAGAACAGCAGCACCAGCCAGCGATCGCGATAATCGTCGAGGCGCACGATCCGCTCGGCCGTATCCGGCCAGGCCGTGCAGGGGAGCGTAAAATCCGGGGCTCGGGAGCCCACCATCACCGGCGCCGTGCGGCCGGCCGTTTTCGATTGTGTAGCCATGATGTGCTATTCTAGGTGCCAGCCCCAACCGGAGTCCATCGCTGAAAGGTGGCCACGCATGAACGACCCCATTCTCGCGGAAGCCAGCGCGATGACCCCCACCGAGGCGATCGATCGGGAGCATTTGAATTTGCTCTCGATCTTTCACTTCATCGTGGGTGCGATCACGATTCTGTTTTCGAGCATCTTCATTTTTCACACAGTGTTCATGCTGGTCCTGGCGTTCAATCCGGAGGCCTTTCCGGGGCCGCCGAAGGTTGAGGGGAGACCGCCGCAGGAATTTCCGTTCGTGCTGGGCTTGATGATGGCGATCATGACGGGCTGCTTCGTCCTCACAGGTTGGGTGTTGGGCGGGCTCACGATCTATTCGGGAATTTGCCTGCGGCGGCAGCGACGCAGAATCCTGAGCCTGGTCGTGGCCGCGATCCAGTGCATGTTCGTGCCGTTCGGCACGGTGCTGGGCGTGTTTACGATCGTGGTGCTGATGCGCGATTCGGTGCGCAGGCTGTATGGTGAACCTGTGTAAGCGCAGGAGCTCTCGCTTTTGCCAAGCTCGAAAAACGGTTTCGATTCTTAACCCGACGCGTAAGCGGGGCCGGCACCAGAGTTTGCCTCGCTTACGCGTCGGGTTGTGAAAAGCTGGTGGTCTGCCTTGCTTGTAAGACGGCGAACGGCCTGGGGCGCCGGGCGGTAAAAGCTTGCAATTGGCTCCGGTGGCGGTTTGAATTGAAGGCGTTACTACCCACCTCGCATACGCTCTCCCCGCCTGAAACAACGGAGCACATCTGATGACCGATGCTTGCACGCCGCGCGCTTCGAATACCGTGATGGTCCCCAATCGCCGCGGTTTCTTGTTTCAATCGGCCGGAGCGACCGCTGGTCTGATGGCCTTCGGCGCCTTGCATTCGGCCCGCGCTGCCGACAGCCAGCCGCTCAAGGTCGCGTGCATCATGACGGCGTTTCATCATCGCAGTCACGCGCATGTGATCCTCGAGAACTTCCTGCATCCTTATCTGTTCAATGGCCAGGTCACGCAGCCCGGCATGCAGGTGGCCAGCTTCTTCGTCGATCAGTATCACCCGGAGGACATGACCCGCGAGACATCGAAGCAGTATGGCATTCCGATCTACAAAACGATCGGCGAGGCCGTGACGCTGGGGGGCGACCGTCTGGCGGTCGACGCGGTGATGATCATCGGCGAGCATGGCGACTACCCGGTGAACGCGAAGGGTCAGATGGAGTACCCGCGGAAGAAGTTCTTCGACGAAGTGGTGGCGGTGTTCAAGAAGAGCGGCCGCGGCGTGCCGCTGTTCAACGACAAGCATCTGTCGTATCGCTGGGATTGGGCGAAGGAGATGGTCGACACATCTCGCTCGCTCGACTTTCCGCTGATGGCTGGCAGCTCGGTGCCGCTGGCCCAGCGCCGTCCGCCGATGGAGTTTCCCTCTGGTGCGAAGATCGACGAAGCGGTTTCGATTCAGGGCGGCGGGGTCGAGAGCTACGACTTCCATTGCCTCGAGGTGCTGCAGTCGCAGGTCGAAGCTCGCCAGGGAGGCGAGACCGGCGTGGCGAAGGTGCAGTTTCTGGATACGCCTGCCTTGTGGAAAGCGGCGGCCGATGGCTTCTGGTCGCCCGATCTCGCGGCGGCGGCGATGGCGGCCGAAGTTGGCAAGGACGATCCGATGACGAAGTATCTCGCCTCGGGCGGAAAAGACACCGGAGCCGAAGCGCCGCCGACGCACGCGATCGCCGTGCATTATAAGGACGGCCTGCGCGGGCTGGCCTTAAAGGTGGGCAACAGCGCCACGCGGTGGAACTTTGCCACGCGACTGCCGGGCGATCCGAAGCCGCTGGCCACCGCGTACTACGTTGGCCCGTGGCAGAATCGAAACTTGTTCAAGGCCCTCTCGCACTCGATTCAGACGTTCTTCCGCGAGAAGAAGGCGCCCTATCCGATCGAGCGGACGCTGCTCACGACCGGCGCGCTCGACGCGGCGATGGATTCGCGCATCGCCGGCGGCAAGCTGACCGATACCCCGCAGCTCGAGTTCAGCTACGCTCCGGTGGATTTCCGCCGGATGCGCGAGATGGGCGCAAGCTGGAAGATCATCACGGAGGAGATGCCGGAGCACGAGGGGATCAAGCCGGTCGGGGTTTAGGCCGGACGCTTGAGGGTCGAATTTTCAAAGAGCTGGCCGCAAAGTATTTGGGCGGCTGTTTTTTAGGTTCGCCGATTTCGCGCGTGTGCGCTCAGAAAGTCGTGAAAATGATGTTTCGGGCGCACACTTGGTTGCTGAAGCGTACCGCGTTGGCCGAAGTGGGTGGCGTTAGGACTGCGCAGTTTCTCCAGCTTGATGGAGGCGTGATCGGCGAGTGCGTTTTGCGAAAGTCGCGACACAATCCGCTGAACGTACCATAAACCAGTTGCTGGCCTGATTTCAATTCGTGGTGGACACTTGCGTGGTGTGCGCTGTGCGCCGTTGAGCGCGAGCATCGGCAACGAGTTACGGCGACGAGTTGCCACACTCGCGGGCAAGAGGGCTTGGGCCGGGTGATTTTTTCTCATGCGATATTTCTCCCTTCGTCGCCGTAAGAGCTGCGTTGCTGTTCGGTGGGCTGTTGGTTGGCAGCGAGTCTCGTGTTTCTGCGTGCAGCTCTTAGGTGAGCCAGCGCGCGAGAGTCACCATGCACCCTAGACGAAAGCCTGGCCTGATTTCAAGCGATGAAATCGGAGTGTGGCTGGCGATTCACGATGCGCGAGGCCGGGCAATGAGTTGCGACGTGAGGTGCGCACACGGAGCGGACGTGAGAGTCGACGAGGTAGAATAAGTAGCTTGATATGAACTTTGAGGTGACGTTGGGTGGCACTGACAGCTTGCCTGTCAGTGGGCGTCAGCCCAAGAGGGATCAGGTCGCGTGTGACAAGACACTGGGGTCTGTCACTCAGGACCGCGTGTCCTGCGCCCTCTTGTTGCTGCGAGGGCACCGACAATCGTCGGTGCCACCCGGTCCAAGCAGACTCAGGAACTACTCGGGTGGCACTGACAGCTTGCCTGTCAGTGGGCGTCAGCCCAAGAGGGATCAGGACGGGTTTTGGAGCAGAGTGCAGTCGGCGATTGGGTAACGCGGTCCGTGATCCCTCCTGTTGCTGCGCAACACCGACAGATTGTCGGTGCTACCCGATCCAAGCAGCATACAGGAATGGCCCGGGTGACCCTGACAGCTTGCCTGTCAGGGTGCCTCCGGCACAAGAGGGGTCAGGTCGCGCGTGACAAGCCGTTGGAGTCTATCACTGGGAACGCGTGTCCTGAACCCTCTTGTTGCTTCGCAACACCGACAATTGTCGGTGCCACCCCAATCATTCAAGCCAAGTGACTGGAACGCCGACGGACTTGCCTTGTTCGTAGTATCTCGCCGAGCTCCAGCGCCAGTCAGAGGCTTGAGCTACCAGTCCCGCGCGGACCGGATTTTGGTGCATGTACGTCAACTTCTCTTCAAGCTTGGCATGGCTAAAGACATTAAAGACGTAGTACTTGGTTTGCCAGACGGGCGATTTCTCGAAGGTTGCAGCGTAGGCGGTGAGTGTGGTTTCCAGTAGCTGGCCGATCCGCGAGCTGCTGGTGCGCTTCCACTGTTTCATGAAGTCGCTGATGCTTTTCGGGTCGGGGAACCATACCAGGGCATGCACATGATTGGGCATGAGGACGAAACCGACACACTTGCCGGCGAGGCGGCGAAGTTGCGAACTCAATGCTCCAAGGACGATTCGCTTTGCGGCATCGTCGTCGAGCAGTCGCCTGCGTTTGTAGCACGAAAACGTCACGAAGTAGACGCATCGCTCACGGTTGTAGATCTTTCGCCGAGGCATGCCACCTAGCTTATTGAGCCGAAAGATTTAGCTGCGAGATCGTGGTGAAGTGCAGTGACAACATGTTGTCACTGGTCGTGTTGGGACGGGGGAAGCCTCTGGGTGGCACTGACAACTTGCTCGTCAGCGGGCTTTAGACCAAGAGGGATCAGGTCGAGCGTGACAAGTTGTTGGGGTTTGTTACTGGGAACGCGCGTCCTGAACCCTCTTGTTGCTGCGCAACACCGACAGTTGTCGGTGCCAACCTAATCTAGAGCAGCATACACCCGGGTGGCCCTGACAGTTGTCAGGGTGCCTCTGGCACAAGACGGATCAGGTCGCGTGTGACAAGTGGTTGGGGTCTATCACTGGGAGACTCTCAGGGGTAGCCTTGCTTCGAGGCGCAGCCGCCACTTCAGGAACACGCGTCCTGAACCCTCTTGTTGCTGCGCAACACCGACTACTCGGTCGCGATCAACGAACGCACGGTTTACGCCAACAACTCCGTCACCACGCGGCACGGTTTGGTGTCGGTGATGGTTTGCTCGCGGTTGTTGTAGGTGTAAATCAGCTTGGTGTGATCCATGCCAAAGAGATGCATCAGCGTGGCCTGGTAGTCGTTCGGGCTCACGGGGTTCACGGCAGCCTTGTGGCCGAACTCGTCGGTCTCGCCGTAGGTGATGCCCCCTTTGATACCGCCGCCGGCAAGCCACATGCTGAAGCCTTGCCCGTTGTGGTCGCGGCCGCACTTATCGCCTTCCCCCTCGGTGACCGGCAGGCGGCCGATTTCGCCGCCCCAGTGCACGAGTGTCGTTTCGAGTAGTCCACGCGCTTTGAGATCCTTCACCAGCGCGACGCTGGGCTGATCGGTCTTCTTGCAAATGGCCGGCAGGCTCGCCCGGATGTCCTGGTGATTGTCCCAGGGCTGACCGCCCATGAAGAGCTGCACGAAGCGGACCCCACGCTCGACCAGCCGGCGGGCGATCAGGCACCGCGTGCCGTATTCGGCGGTCTCGGGATTGTCGATGCCGTACAGTTCGCGCGTGGCCTTGGTTTCGGTGCTGATGTCGAGCGCCTCTTTGGCGGCCGACTGCATCCGCGCGGCAAGCTCGTAGCTGGCGATGCGGGCTTCGAGATCGGCTTCGCCCGGGTGACGGTCGAGATGCATCCGATTCAGGTCGCTGAGCAGGTCGAGATTTTGCTGCTGGCGCAGGCCGCGGAGGTGGGCGGGCGGATCGAGGTTCAGGATCCGCGGCTCATTCGGACGAATGACGGTGCCTTGATAGAGCGGCGGGAGCCAGCCGTTGGACCAGTTGCGGACGCCGTCGACCGGATGTCCGCCGGGATCGCTGAGCACACAGTAAGCCGGCAGGTCTTGCGATTCGCTGCCGAGGCCATAGGTGAGCCACGAACCGAGGGCAGGGCGGCCGGGCTGCGCGAGGCCCGTGTTCATATACCAGATCGACGGCTCGTGGCCGTTGATGTCGGTGTGCATCGAGCGGACGACGGCGATGTCGTCGACGATCGTCGCCAGGTGCGGCAGGCATTCAGAGACTTCGGTGCCGCACTGGCCATGCTTGGCGAACTTGAACGGGCTGCCGAAGAGCTTCTTGCTGGCTCGGTTGGCGAAGCTGTAGACGATCTCGCCGTTGAAGTCGGTGCCGCTGTGCTTGGTGAGCTCAGGCTTGGGATCGAGCAGGTCCATGTGCGCGGGGCCGCCGTGCATGAACAGCGAGATCATGGCCTTGGCTTTGGGCTGCGCGTGCGGAGCCTTGGCCGTGAGGTCGAACTTGGGGTTGTCCTTGGGCATGTGCGGCGCGGCGAGCAGGTTTTGCTCGGCCAGCAGCGAAGCGAGGGCGACGCTCCCCATGCCGAGGGCGCTGGTTTGCAGGAAGTGGCGGCGAGTGCGAACTTCGCTGGGTTGCATTGCGGGGAGGTCCTGAGGCAGAGCGTGTGTTTTTAGTAGCCCGACGCGTGAGCGAGGGAGTGTTGGTGGTGGAGCGAAGTGTGCTTCGGGCTAGTGTTGAGTCGGTTTCGAGTTTGCGTTTGTTGGGTTGTGTGCGTGCAAGGTGAAAATCGCGAGGAGCACTGCTGGGCAAGCCAGACAGTGGCACCCGGAAACAAATACGATCACTCGACGTACAGGAATTCGTTCGAACTCAAAAGCACCTGGCACAGGTTCACGAGCGGGTCGCTGGCGGGTGAACCTTCTGCGGGTGCGGGAGCGCCTTCGATTGGTGCTGCTTGAGCGGCAAGGAAGCTGGCGGCGCGTTCCGCTTCGGCTGCGAGCGGGTCGCGACCGAAGGCAACTTGCCAGGCGACTTGAATCTGCCTGGCCTGATCTTCGGAGGCTTCACCGCGGACGCGCTTGGCAAAGTAGCCCGCCTGCTGCAGGACGAACTCGCTGTTCATCAGCATCAGGGCCTGCGTGGCAACGGTCGAGCTCGTGCGGCGATCGCAGTTGGTTTCCATCACGGGCTGATCGAAGACATGCAGCATGGCGAGCGGCAGGCTGCGGCGCATCTGGACATAAACGCTGCGGCGGAAGGCGTCGTGGCCGGCCGGGTCGCGATCGGCCGGCGGCGCGGCTTCAACGACAACCTGGCCGACGCTGTCTTCCTTCACGCTCATCGGCGGACCGTAGAGCTTGTCGCTCAGTACGCCCGCGGTGGCAAGGATCCGATCGCGAACGGCCTCGGCATCGAGCCGGCGGACCGGCATCCGCGCGAGCAAGCGATCTTCCGGATCGCCGCTGGCGACAGCCTCGGTGCGAGCGCTCGCCTGGCGATAGGCGGTTGAGGTCATGATCAGCTTGTGCAGACGCTTGAGTTGCCAGCCGCCACGCATCAGGTCGCGCGCAAGCCAGTCGAGCAACTCGGGATGCGAAGGCGCTTCGCCCATCGCGCCGAAGTCGGCCGGCGTGTTCACCAGGCCGCGGCCGAAGTGATGTAGCCAGACGCGGTTCGCGAGCACACGCGCGGTGAGCGGATTGTCAGGTCCGGTGAGCCAGCGGGCGAGCGCGAGGCGCCTGCCCGAGGTCGGGAGCGAGGGATCGTCGGCGGGGATTTCCAGACGCGAGCCTTCGGCCGAGCAGACGGTCAGCCCGCCGGGGGGAATCTGATCTTTGGGCTGCTGATGGTCGCCGCGATGGAAGAGGAACGTCGCGGGGAGGTTGCCCGGCAGTTCGTTGGTGATGGCGATGAAATCTTGCGGCGGTTTCTTGGCCGCGATCTCGGCGATGCGGGCGTCGATCTTCTTGAGCTCTTCGATCGCCTCGGGTTTGTATTGATACAGCGTGCCCGGCGAGATACGGGAGACGGCGGGGTTCAGTTCGAGCAGCTTCTTCTGGTCATCGGTGTGCTTGTCGGCCGGCGACTTGTAAGCGTCGCGCAGCGGAGCGCGGACGTCTTCCGGCAGCTTGGCAAGTTCGACTTCGAGGACTTCGTCGAGATAGGCGGCTTCCTTGGCCTGACGTTCCTTGGAGACGACGGCCACCTCGGCATCGACCTCGGCGGCTTTCGCACGCTCGGCATCGGTCCACAGCGAGACGAGCCGCTGATCGGGGTTGCGCCAGTTCTTGTAGTCGTAGGCCGGCTCGAACACCGCGCGGAGGCGATAGTAATCGGCCTGCGGGATCGGATCGTAGCGATGGTCGTGACACTGGGCGCAACCGACCGAAAGGCCGAGCAGCGACGTGCTGACGATCTTCAGCGTATCGGCCATCACGCCGTTGCGGGCGGTGTCGTAGTCGAGGCCGACCGAAGCGGTGCCGTCGGCCGCCATGCGGAGAAAGCCGGTGGCCGCGAGCTTGTCGAGGTTTGCCGGAGAGTGATTTGTGAGATCGCCTTCGATCAGTTCGTCGCCGGCGAGCTGCTCGGTGATGAAGCGGTCGAGCGGCATGTCGTCGTTGAAGGCCCGGATCACGTAGTCGCGATACTTGTAGATGTAAGGACGCGGGCGATCTTCGCTGGTGTAGCCTTCGGAGTCGGCATAGCCGGCGACGTCGAGCCAGAAGCGGCCCCAGCGCTCGCCGTAGTGGGGCGAGTCGAGCAGGCGATCCACGGCGCGCTCGTACGCATCTGGCGAGTTGTCAGCGAGGAATGCGGCGAGCTCCTCGCGCGAAGGCGGCAGACCAACGAGATCGAGCGAGGCGCGGATCAGGAGCGTGCGTTTGTCGGCGTCCGGGGAGAAGGGAAGGTTCTGCTCGCGGAGCCGCGCGAGCAGGAAGGCATCGATCGGCGTGCGGGCGCGATCGGCTTCGGACACCGGCGGAATCGGAATCTCGGCGGGGATCGGCTGGAACGACCAGAACGAACGTTCTTCGGGCGTGATCTGCAGGCCGGGATCGATGGTATCGGGCTCGGGGCGAAGCGTGGCGGCGCCGGAGTCGATCCAGGCGGCGACGAGCGAGAGCTCTTCGGCCGTGAGTTTCTTATCCGTGGGAGGCATCTCGCCGCTTTCGAGCCGCGCGTACAACAGGCTGTCGGCATGTTTGCCGGGGGCGATCGCGGGGCCGGACTCGCCGCCGGCGAGCAGCAGCCGCTTAAGCCGCAGGTCGAGGGCCGCCTTGGCTTCACCTTCACCGCCGTGGCAGTGGAAGCAGTGGGCCTTGAAGATCGGGCGGATGTGCTGTTCGAAGGTGAGCGGTTCGCCTTCGGTCGGTCGGGCCGCAAGGGCCACGTTTCCGATCGCGCACAGCGAAACCACGAGCACGGCGAGCCGAGCAGTTTGGTGCATGGCGGGAATGCTTGGCGGGTTTGGGGTGGGGAATGTGATGCGGTGGCATTCGCGAGGAGCCAACGCATCGGCAGGCGTGAATATTATTGTAGCGTCTGGCCGCGAAAATCCAGCAGGAAATCGTGTAGTTACACGGGGTGTCCTGCGGGGCCAAAAGCCGCATTCGCGCTGCCGGGGGTCATCAGGCGCGGCGCTCGAGCTGCTTGGCGGTGACCATCATGTAGATCGAATCGGCAAGCACGACTTCCTTGCCTTCGGGCGTCGTGATTACGGCGTCGGTGTGGATGATCTGCCGGCCCATTCGCAAGACGCGGGCATCGCAGAAGACTTTCCCCTCGCCGACTGGCCGCAGGTACTTCAGACGCAGGTCGACCGAAACGATGCGGCCGCCGTGCTCGTCGCGCATGGCGCGGTGCTCGGGCGTGAGTAAGATCGCGTGGGCGATGGCGGTATCGGCCAGCGAGGCCATTGCGCCGCCGTGCAGGATGCCGGCCGGCTGGCAGAGGTCTTCGCGCCAGGACATCGAGAGTCGCGCGCGGCCGGGCTCGATGTCGACGAGCTCCATGCCCATGAGCTGATTGAACGGAAAGTGCTTGAAGAATGTGAACAGGGCCTGGCGGTCCTTCTCGAGCGAAATCTCGGAGGCGGACTCGGTACTCATCGGCGGCTCCCGCGCTAGGCGAAATGATCGGTTGGACAGCCGCTCAACTTACCAGATGGGCCGGGAGTCCGCATCGCGCGGAAGGTGCGAGATTTGCCCTCGCGGCGTGGGCTTCTGGTGGAGCATAATCGGGGCGCGCCGCAGGCCCTGACGATTGTGCTCGGCGAAATAGTCGCTCGGCGAGGATTTACGCAACGATGTTCAGCGGTTGGGAGATGTTTGCCGCGGGGGTGCTGCCGGCGGCGGTGAGCGCGATGGTGCTGGTGGCCGGGTGGCGCGTGACGCGGCACCGCTACGGCTCGCGCGAGAGCCGATCG
>JBGSKX010000361.1:0-9570 GCA_041741015.1 Pirellulales bacterium | reverse complement strand
TGTGCCGGCCCAGCCAGAACAGGTTGTCGGCCACGCGGCTGGGCAGGTCGTTGCCGCTGCGGCGCGGTTCGACGGGAGTGCCGGGTGGTTGCAACAGCGAGACCGGCGCGACAGGCCCCGCGGCGAGCACCCAGACATCCTTGCTGCCGTGACCCATGAAGAGTGACTCGCCCAGCGCGGCGGGCGACGAGCTGACATGAGCCAGCGCGCCGGGCATGACGCGGTAGCCCCCTTCGCCAGCGACGAGAAATGCACGCAGGGCGATGTGCCCGGGCTTGATCGACGCTTCGTTCCAGACCGGCGCGGTCGAGCGGACGACGAGTTCCTGGGCGACGAACCTGGCGGGTGACGCGATGATCTCCGCGGCCAGTCTGGCACGCTGATCGGAATCGAGTGACGCGGCGTGCACCGGTTTGCGATGGGGATGTGGAACGGCCGGCCCGACGACCAGTCGTTCGAGATTGTCGAGCACGTACTCGCGGGCGTCGGCTCCACCACACCACCAGGTGCGCACACTGGGGATGGCCAGCGTCTCGCCCAGCAGCCGTTCGCAGATCCGCGGCAGGAAGGCCATCAGGCCGGGTGCTTCGACCAGTCCGCTGCCGAGCGAATTGGCCACCACGACGCGGCCGCAGCGGGTGGCATGCACGAGACCGGGAACGCCCACGGCCGAGTGGCCGTTGAGTTCCAGCGGGTCGCAATCCTGGTCCATCACGCGGCGCAACAGCGCATCGACGGCGACCAGTCCGCCGAGCGTTTTGAGGAACACGCGGTTGTCGCGCACCGTGAGGTCTTCGCCTTCGACGAGCGGATAGCCCAGGTAGCGCGAAAGGTACGCATCTTCGAAGTAGGTGGGGCTGCTCGGTCCGGGGCTGAGCAGTACGACGTGCGGCGAAGCTTTGCGCCGCGCGGCGAGCGAGCCCAGTCGTCCGCGGAGCTCCATGAAGAAGCTGGCCAGCCGCTCGACCTGGCAGTGGTGGAAGATATGGGGGACCATCCGCGAAATGACGATCCGGTTTTCGACGGCATAGCCCGGGCCGACGGCGGCCTGCGTGCGATCGGCCACGACCCACCAGGAACCTTCGGGCGAGCGGGCCAGGTGCGCGGCATACAAGTGCAGGTGGCAATCGTCGGGCACACGCACGCCGTGGCAGGGGCGGAGGAACTCGGGGTTGGCGAACACGATCTCCGGCGGCAGCAATCCCTCGCGCAAGAGGTGCTGCGGGCCGTAAAGATCGGAAAGGATCGCGTTCAGCAGCCGGGCGCGCTGGGCGAGACCCGTGGAGAGGCCCTGCCATTCGTCGTGCCGCATGACGAGCGGCAGCGGATCGAGCTCCCAGCGGCGGTCGCGGCCGAAGGGATCTCCGTGGACGTTGTAGGTCAGGCCGTTTTCGTGGATCACGCGGCGCGACTGCTGCCAGCGGCGTTCGAGCTCGTCGCGACCCAGGGCGTCGAGCAATTGGAAGAACTCGGTCCACTGCGGACGCATGCGGCCCGACGGATCGAGCAACTCGTCGTACACGCCGGGTGGCGGCGAGTAACCGGCGAGAAGCTTGTCGCCGACAGTGCGGCCAGGTGCGGCTTGGAGTGGGTTCATTCCGAGTGGCGAAACGGCCGAGGTTGGTCGGCAGGTGTGGATCGGGGGTTAGCTATCGGACTGGAAGCACGGCGGACATTATTCCCGGACAGGCCGTCCGGAGGGAAGAGCAGCAAGGAGACAGCAATCGATCGCGGCAGGGAAGCGCGAAGCTATTGCTGCAAGGCTCGTTGCATCTGGGCGATGGGCCTGAGCGAAAAGAACGTTTCGTGGATCGCCTCGCCCACCTTATTCAATTGTACTTGGAACGTGTCGATAAATTCATGCAGTCCCTGGTCGATGATCTCGCCAATCTGCAGATAGTCGAGCTGCGAACGGAGCCGCCCCAGGCGTTTTTCGGGCATCGAGCGGAAATGCCCACGCTGGCCGCCGGTGATCGACAGTAGCGATTCCTCGGCCTTGATCAGGCAGAAGTGGATCGCCCGGGGAAACTCGCGGTCGAGAATCAGAAAATCGGCGACCTGGTGGGGGACGATGCGGCCGAAACGTTTGCGGTACATTTCCAGCGCGCTCGCGCTCTCGAGCAGGGCCGACCACTGGACGGTATCGAGCGGCGTGCCGACGTCGGCCACTTTGGGGAGCAGTACGTAGTATTTCACGTCCAGGATTCGCGAGGTCTTATCGGCCCGTTCGAGCAGCCGACCCATCCGCGAAAAGTGCCAGGCTTCGCCGTGCGACATCGTGGCCACGGTGATGCCCTCGAGCAGGTGGCTGCCGAGCTTCACCTCGTTGAAAAACTCATAGGCCGTGTCGAGGATGCCCGGATCGGTCTTGGCCGCGCGGACCATCAGGAAGAACTTGTTGAGCTCTTCCCACATTGAGGAGCTGATCATCTCGCGCACGGTGCGGGCATTCTCGCGCGCCTGGCGGAGGCACGACAGGATCGAGTTGGGATTGCGCTCGTCGAAGGTGAGGAACTCGAGGGCCTTCTGCCGGTCGGGTTCGCCGTACAGTTCGGTGAAGAGCTTATCGTCTCCGGTGGTGACGACGAGCGGCGCCCATTGGTCGGCGGGATGTCCGGTCTCGGGCCCCACGTCCATGGCGAGCTGCAGATTGACGTCGATGAAGCGCGCGACGTTTTCGGCGCGTTCCAGGTAGCGGCTCATCCAGAAGATGGAGTCTGCCACACGACTGAGCATGGTAGATTCCTCCGCCTTACTTGAGCTTGCCGTTCTTGAGAACCCAGGTGTCTTTGCTGCCGCCGCCCTGCGAGGAGTTCACGACCAGCGAACCCTTCTTAAGCGCGACGCGCGTGAGACCGCCGGGAAGCACATAGATGTCCTTGCCATAGAGGATATACGGCCGGAGGTCGACGTGGCGACCTTCGAGCCGGTCTTCGACCACGGTGGGTACTTGCGAGAGCGAGAGCATCGGCTGGGCCACATAGTTGCGCGGATTCGCGCGAATCAGCTCGCGGTATTTTTCGTGCTCCTCGCGCGTTGCGCGGGGGCCGAGCAGGATGCCGTATCCGCCGGACTCGTTAGCCGGTTTGATCACGAGTTTCTCGAGATTCACGAGCACATGCTCGCACTGCACCGGATCGCCGCAGACGTAGGTCGGCACATTGGGCAGGAGCATTTCTTCGCCCAGGTAGTACTTGATCATCTGCGGGACGTAGGCGTAGACGGCCTTGTCGTCGGCAATGCCGGTGCCGGGGGCGTTGGCCAGCGCGACGCGGCCCGAGCGATAGACGTCGATCAGTCCGGGGACGCCGAGGGCCGAGTCGGGGCGGAAGTTCAAGGGATCGAGGAACTCGTCGTCGATGCGGCGGTAGATGACGTCCACGCGTTCGAAGCCGCTCGTGGTCCGCATGAATACGTAGCCGTCGCTGACCACGAGGTCGGAACCCTGCACGAGCTCGACACCCATCTGCTGGGCCAGGAAGCAATGTTCGAAATAGGCCGAGTTGTAAATGCCGGGCGTGAGCACGACGACATTCGGATCGCCCACCGTGGGAGGCGCGATGTACTGCAGCATCCGCAGCAGCTGTTCGGGATAATCTTCGACCGGCTGGATCGAAAGGCCTTCGAAGATCTGCGGAAACGTGCGCTTCATCACTTCGCGATTCTCCAGCACGTAGGAGACGCCCGAAGGGCAGCGCAGGTTGTCTTCGAGCACGTAGAACTGGCCGTCTCCGTCGCGGACCAGATCAGTGCCCGTGATGTGGCACCAGATGCCGTGCGGGGGATCGAGTCCGGCGCAGCGTTTGAGCAGGTTTTTGCCGGAGTTGATCAGCCAGTCGGGGACGAAGCCCTCTTTGATGATCCGCTGTTCGTGATAGACGTCGTCGATGAACAAGTTGAGCGCGGTGATCCGCTGCTTCAGGCCTTGCTCGACTTGAGTCCACTCGCGGGATTCGATGATCCGCGGGACGATGTCGAAGGGCCAGACCTTTTCGGTGCCGGCCTCGTGGCCGTAGACGTTGAAGGTGATGCCCATGTTCAGCAGGGCGAGATCGGCGGCCTTCTGGCGGCGCTGGAGTTCGCCATCGGAGAGCGAACTCAGGCGCTGCGCGAGCATCTGCGCGAGGGGCCGGGGGCGACCCGATTCCTCGAACATTTCGTCGTAAAAGCCGCTGGTCTGATAGGCATCGAATCGGACCATGGTTCCGCCTCCCTCGACTGCAAACAATCAAAGCTGCATTGGTTCGGCCGGCGGTCTGCAAACGCAAAACTGCCGGAACTGCCCAGCAACAGGGCAGCCGGCGAGTGAGGTTTGGGCATTTCAGCCGAAAAACACCGGTAATTCGCACGTTTTACTTCGGAAACGCAAACCCTATGCCCAAGCCTCGCTGCCGACCGATTCCTTCTTCGACTCGATTGCGCACTCCCGTCGCAACGGCGGCGACCGCAGCGCGCACCAGCGACGCACCTTGCCCGGGCGGAACCGTTGTATGATCTTACAGCCATCGGCGGCAAGAGCGGCCGCGGACCATTCCAATTTCACGATAGCGCGTCGGCCGCGGCAGGGAGCTCGATGAACTGGCAGTCGTGGAGCCTGTTTCTGGCGACCGAGTTTGCTCTGTCACTGTCACCAGGACCGGCCGTACTGCTGGTGCTTTCGCAGGCCCTCACGGGCGGAATGGTCCGGGGTATCGGGGCTGCGGTGGGGATTCTGGCCGCGAACGTGGTCTGGTTTACGCTCTCGGCACTGGGCTTGGGGGCCGTGATCCTGGCTGCCGGCGACTTGTTCACGGCAATTCGCTGGCTGGGAGCGTCCTACTTGCTGTTGCTGGCGGTTCGCTCGGCCTGGCGGGCATGCAAGCCTGCTGCAGCCGACTCCACCGACCCACGGCCGGCCAGGCTAACAGGGGGACTTGGCCGCGATATGCTTCGCGGGTTCGTGCTGCAGATGACGAATCCCAAGGCGCTACTGTTTTTCGTGGCGATTTTGCCGCAGTTCATCCAGCCGAACGATTCGCTCGAGCGGCAGATGCTGATCCTGGGGGCGACCAGCATTGCGGCCGAGTTTCCGGTGCTCGTACTGTATTCGGCGCTCGCAGCGCGAGCGCGCGATGCGACAAGCAACCGGCAGTGTGCCCGCACAATCGACCTGGCCGTGGCCCTGCTGCTGGCAGCAGCTGCCTGCGGAATGGCGCTGGCGGGCTGAACAAGCGGGCTAAATGGGCGCACCGCAAGCGCGCAAGTTGAGCGCCAGTGGACAGCGGCGAAGGACGTCCGTGACTAGAAAGAGTAGCGCCGGCGGAAGAAAATCAAGAAATACACCAACGACGCCACGGCCAGGGCAACTGCCGAAGGCTCGGGCACAAGGGTCAATTTCGTGATGTTGGCGGCCGTGAGAGGCATTGCCTCAGCGCTCGTCTCGGTGAGTTCCAATCCTGCCCGCGACGGCTCGGTCAGATCGACTTTGAGCGGATCCTGCGAAAGTGATTCTTCTTCGCCGGACTGTCGCTCGATCATCCGCTCCAGGACGCGATCCTCAACGGGGGCAGGCGCCACGCCCGCGGCAGATTGCGATATGACGACCGGCTTGCCGGCCAGAAGATCGTCGACCGCGTCCGCCGCGGCAAACGAACCAGAAAGCGCAGAGCCGAATGCTCCCGCGCATAACAGAACGCGAATCGTCTTCACGAGCGTGTCTCCCGAACGCTGTCGACCCAAATCAAAGCACATCACGTTGCACATCCCGAAGTAGCCCATCGGAGCCCGGCAATGGCGCCACCAAGTTCCCGATGAGGAGCTTATTATGTACACGAATGGTCGGATTGCAATGAAAAAGACGCTGAAAAGCGCAAGTTTGTGCGCGTTCGTGCAGGTAAAACAGGTAAAGCAAGTATAATGAGAAAAATAAGTGAGCCGTTCGGCTGCCAGTCGATTTGACGGGGTTTGCGGATCAGGCCCACCGCGCGAGCAGCAAACCCCTACGGCAAGAGGAGCCGGGGGACCCAAGAGAATGTTGGCGAGGAGGCGCGAACGTGGTCAGGTGGCCTGGTAGAGCCAGGCTGGCTTACTTCCCTTCCGACGCCCAGCGCTTCATCAGCTCGATATTCCGCTCGGTCTCGCTGGGAGGATCGCGACGACTGCGGCCGCTCAAGTAAACGGCCATGTCGCTGTCGTACATCGCCGCCGGTTCGGGCTGGCGACCGAGGTCGCCGGTGGCCGACTCCCACGCGGCAAGCATCGCGCGTAGCTTTTCGAGCTCGGCCCGCCGCTGGGGATCGTCCGCCAGATTGGCGAGCTCGTGCGGATCGGTTTCGAGGTCGTAGAGTTCCTCGGCAGGTCGCGTGGGTGCGAACAGCAGCCGCTCTTGCAGTTCATTCAGCTCGCCCGCGGCGTGCAACTCGCGCAGCCGCTGGACGATTGCTTTGCCGTCCTTATAGGCGTTGGGCTGCAGGTGCGGACGCTGGTTCAGGTAGTTGCGGATGTACTTGTATTTTTCTGTCCGCACCGAGCGAATGTGTTCGACGGTTTCGTCGCAGCGATCGCGGGCGGCGAACACAGCCTCGCGCGATTGATAGTCAGCGGCGAGCAGGTTGCGCCCTTGCATCGCAGGCGGGATCTCGATGCCGGCCAGCGCGAGCGACGTGGCGGCCAGGTCGATGTGCTCGACGAGATCGCCGCGCACTTTGCCCTGCTCGATGCCGGGGCCGCGGATCACCAGCGGAACGTGAATGCCCTCATCGTACAGAAACTGTTTGCCGCGGGCGTGGCTGATGCCGTGGTCGGTCATGAAGCAGACGATTGTCTCGTCCAGGATCCCTTCGTCTTTCAGGCGGGTGAGCACCTGGCCGACTTCGTGATCGGTATAGCGGACGGAGTCGAGGTAGCGGGCCCAATCTTCGACGAGTATCGGGTCGGCCGGATAGTAGGGTGGCAGCACGACGGCGCTGGCCGCGACGTTGCTCCCCAGCTCCTTGAACACGCGCTTGGCCCAGGCGTCGTACTGCTTGGGCTGCGCACCGCGGTACTTGCCGCCGTGGAGCTGCACCTGCATGAAGAACGGCTGGCCCGGCTGGCGACCGGACCAGTCGCCGGCGTCGTAGATGTCCGGGTCGTACTCGAAGTTGTAGTCGGTTTTGCCGACGCGGCCGCGGTCTGCGCCGAATCCGCCGATGCAGGTGTAGTAGCCGGCCCGCTGAAAGAGAGCGGGGATCGGTTCAATGCCGGGGGGAAGATGGATTTTCTCGGTGCCGCGGCCACTGCGATGGTGATGCGCGCCGATCGTGGTCTGGTAGCAGCCGGTGATCAGGGCCGAGCGGCAGGGGGAGCAGACCGGCGCGGTGACGAAGGCCTTGGCGAACCTGGTTCCTTCGCGGGCGAGGCGGTCGACGTGCGGGGTTGCGATGGCTTTCTCGCCATAGCAACCGAAGTTCGCCGACATATCGTCGACGATGATCCAGAGGATGTTGGGGGGCGCAGCGTGGGCAGTGTCCGAGATCAGTATCGAAGCGGCCACGAACAACAGAAATGCGAACGTTCGGAAGCAATTCATCCGCTGGAAGCCTTTCTCAATTGTTTTCAGTCGTTCTTCACGACCACCCGTTGCGGCCAAACGCCGTACCAGGCAGTGCCAGTGCGGCGTTCGCGCTCGATGTCCGAGAGGGCATAGCGCTTGACGGCGTCGCGGCCGGCGAAGATCGGGCGGTCGGTTTCGATCTCGTAATGCCGCGCCCAGAGGGGCGGCGCGCCAACCTCGCGGACGACGACGGTGTCGAAGCTGACCGTGTGCCGTTGGAACTCCTCTTGGCCGGCCGGCACGCGTACGACGCGCGTGTTGTTGAGCGCGACGCGGGCGAGCCAGGCCTGCGCACTTTCGATTGCCGCCAGCACTTCCGACGAAGGATTCTCCAGCCGCTTGAGGAACTCGACGATCTCGGTCGTGTCCTGCGGGCAAACCGAGGCGAGCTCAAACGTGCGGGCACTGACGGGTGCGAACGAAATCGGATCGTGCTGCTGGCACCAGCCCTTGGGCTCGCCATTCACAACGATCTGGCACTTCAGGATGCACTCGACAGCCCGCTCGATCGCAGCGAGGGCCTGCGAACGGCGCTGGTCGTCGAGCCACTGCCAATGCTCTGCGCCGTCGGCGGCATCTTTCAGGACGTGCAGGATGCCGATCATCGCGCCGTCATTGAAGGTGATGTGTCCGTGATAGCCCTTTGTGCGCGGGTACCACTGCGGGAATCCGCCCGAGGGGAGCTGGGCGGCGAGCAACCAATCGAAGCCGTGCAGGCAGGCGGCGCGGACCTGCTCGTCGTTTTCTCCGGCGGCGGCCAGTAGCGGCAGCGCGCGGGCGAGGTAATCGACCTGCGAGTGGCCGTTCGAGTTGTCGAACGACGTGTCGTCGCGTTCGCGCGTGGCTTCAACCGCGGCACGCTGCTCAGCGGTCAATACGGCGAGCATGTCGTAGTCTTTGGGCCAGCCGCCATTCGCCCGCTGGAAGAGGAGGATGTTGCCCGCGATTTCGCGCACCTGCGAGGGTTCGTAGGCAGGCTGTTCGCCAATCGGCTGGATAAACCGCTTGTCATCGCGAATCCTCCGCCAGTGATGGGCGCTGCTGCCGAACGCGCGCGTGCTGGGTGGTTGCGGGTGGTTGTTCGCGTTTGCGGCAGGCGCGCGAGCGGCCTTTGTCACCAGGGCCATCGCGCGGTTGAAGTCGTTGTCGGGATCGCCCGGCTGGAACTTGCCGCGACTGGCTCCGCGCACCGCCACGACCATCCGCAGGCTGGGGATCACCGTCACGGTGTCGCGATTCCACATGCCGTTCGCCTGATAGGTGTCCGCTGGGAGCGCAGGCCAGGCACGGCGGCCCTGAGCGTCGGGTGTGTTGAACCAGAAGTTGAAGCCGTACACTCCGGGACCGAAGGGGGTTTGATCGGTGCCGCCACCGTAGCTGCCGATCGCCAGGTAGTCGTCCGTGCGGCCGGCGGTGCGAGGAAGATCCGAGGGCACTCCGGGCCGGAAACACTCTCGCACGAGCTCGCGCGGCAGCAGTTGTTCTCCGCGCCAGGCGCCGTCGTTCATCCACAGCCAGCCGAGCCGGGCGAATTCACGCACGCTGGCCGAAACGCCCAGCCCCGCGCGCGAGGCGAAGAACTCTCCGTCTTCGAGCTGGAGCGCGGCGAAGCGACTGCGAAACGCCTCATCCAGCGGACGGCCATAGACGCGCTCGAGCGATTTGGCGTAGAGCTGAATCGCGAAGTCGTTGTATCCCCAGGCTACACCCGGCGGTTCGGCGCAGCAGTAACCGCTGGTCATGTTAGCAAGTTGCCGGAACGTCATCGCCGCGTCTTTCTCATTGAGCGCCCAGCCGGCGTCTTTCACGCGCGTGTCGACGCTGGCGAGATTGCCATCAGCCACGGCCGCCAGCAGCAGCGTGCTGAGGACCGGTTTGGCGGCGCTGGCCCAATCCTTGTGGCGCTGCGTGTTGCCCCAGGTTTTCACCAGGTAGCCGTCGCGGACGACGCAGCCGTCGCCGCCGAGCTGCGCGGCCAGCTCCTCGAGCGGCTTAGG
>JBGSKX010000360.1:0-6593 GCA_041741015.1 Pirellulales bacterium | reverse complement strand
CGCGGCGCGGGCGAAGTCGAGCGGGTAACTCCCGAACTGCCCGCGACGGGCGTGAAGGTTCTCGAGCGGCAGGAAGAATCCAAGGGTGGCGCGCGGTTGGAAGATGCCCAGGTGATCGTCTCCGGGGGCCGCGGCCTGGGCGGCCCGGAACCGTTCACCGAGCTCCAGAAGCTGGCCGATGTGATGCATGCCCAGATGGCAGCCTCGCGGGCGGCGTGCGACGCCGGCTGGGTGCCGGCCTCGTGGCAAGTCGGTCAGACCGGCAAGAAGGTCGCCCCGCAACTGTACCTGGCGATCGCCATCTCAGGCGCAAGCCAGCACATCATGGGCATCGCCGATTCGAAAGTGATCTGCGCGATCAATCGTGACGCCGACGCGCCGATCTTCAAGCACTGCACGTTTGGACTGGTGGAAGACTATCAAAAGGTCATCGGCCCGCTGACCGAGCGGCTGCGCAGCGTGAAATGAACGACCCTCAGAACGCGACCCGCGAGGTTCTGTGGAACATCCACCACGCGTGGATCATGTACGCGCTGTTGGTGCCGACCATGGCGGTGTGTGCGTGGGGCTTTTACCGCCGCATCCAGCTCTGGCGCAAGGGACGGCCCGAGGTTCGCTTCGATCGCCCCGCCGAGCGCGTGAAGCTCGTGCTCAAGTACGCCGTGCTACAACTGCGGACCTGGCGCAGGTCCTACCCCGGCGTGTTTCACGCGATGATCTTCTGGGGTTTCGTCACGCTGTTCATCGCCACCGTGGTCGTACTGATCGACTACGACTTTGGCATCCCGATCATGCGCGGCCGATTCTATCTGTACTTCCAGTCGCTGTTCGTTGACATCCTCGGCGCGGCGGCCATCGTGGGCACGCTGATGGCCGCCTTTCGCCGTATCGTCCTGCGTCCGAAGTACCTCGTCTACAACACCGAGTCGAAGATCATCCTGCTGGCGATCCTGGCAATGCTCGTGACCGGCTTTCTGATTGAAGGCTGGCGCATCGCCGCCACCGATGATTATTGGGGAGACTGGTCCCCGGTTGGCAACCTCGTGGCCAGCATCTCCAAGCCCGTCATGAGCCAGGACACCCTGCTCGTTTCGCATCGCGTCTGCTGGTGGACGCACTTGCTGCTCGTGTTCGCGTTTATCGCCTGGGCGCCGTTCAGCAAGATGGCGCACGTGCTGAACTCGTCCTTGAACGTATTCACCGGCCGCCTGGAACCGGTCGGCGCTTCGCTCAAGAAGCTCGACTTCGAGAAGGACGAGAAGCTGGGCGTTAGCGCACTGGCCGACTTCACCTGGAAGGATCTGCTCGACTTCGACGCCTGCACCGAATGCGGCCGCTGCACGTCGGTCTGCCCGGCCAATCGCGTGGGGAAGATCCTCTCGCCGCGCGACATCATTCTCGACCTCCAGCACCGGATGCGGGCCCCCGATGCGGACTTTGCTGCTTCGTACATCGGCTCGACGCCGGCCCTCAGCCCCGAAGCGATGTGGGAATGCACCACCTGTGCCGCCTGCATGCAGGCCTGCCCCGTGCTGATCGAGCAGATGCCGAAGATCGTCGACACGCGGCGGTTCCTGGTGATGGAAGACGCCGAGTTTCCGGAGACGATGCAGCAGGCGCTCAACTCGCTGGAAACCCGCGGCCATCCGATGCGCGGCACGTCGTTCAATCGCGTGGATTGGACGCAAGGGCTGAAGATCTCGACCATGGCCGAGGCCAAGGACGCCGAAGTGCTCCTGTGGGTCGGCTGCGGTGGAGCACTGGTGGAGCGCAATCAGAACGTTGTTCGTTCCCTCGCCCAGCTACTCGAAAAGGCCGGCGTGAGCTTTGCCATCCTCGGCCGCGAAGAGAAATGCACCGGCGACCCCGCCCGCCGCATCGGCAACGAGTTCCTGTTCGAGACGCTCGCCCAGGACAACATCGCCACGCTCGATCGCTACGGCGTGAAGAAGATCGTCACGAGTTGTCCGCACTGCTTCAACACGCTGGGGAACGAATACCCGCAGTGGGGCGGCAAGTACGAGGTCTACCACCACAGCGAGTTCCTGGCCAAGCTCGTAGCGGATGGCAAGCTCAGCGGCGACATGCCGAGCAGCCAGAAGGTGACGTTCCACGATCCCTGCTACCTGGGCCGCCACAACGGGATCTACGACGCGCCCCGGCAACTCGTGCAGATCGCCACCGGCGAGGCGCCCATCGAGATGGAGCAAAACCGCTCGAACGGCTTCTGCTGCGGCGGTGGCGGCGGCATGAGCTTCATCGACGAACCGCCGAATCAGCGCGTGAATCAGGAACGCGCTCGCCAGGCGCTCGAAACCGACGCCGACGTCGTGGCCGTGGGCTGCCCGTTCTGTATGACGATGCTTGAAGATGGCATCAATGCCCGCAAGGGTGACCGCGATGTGAAGGTGATGGACATCGCAGAGTTGCTCTGGCAATCGGTCGAAGAGAAAACATCGGGGGCGACGAGCTAGTACGCCGCCCGCAACACGTAACGAAAATCAAGCGCGTCTAAACACCTTAGAAAGGCACGCCATGGACCTGGGACTTACCGACAGCGAATTGAAGTTTCGCGATGAGCTGCGAGCCTGGCTGAAGGCCAACTTGCCCAAGAAGATGGTCAAGTCGGCCGACAATGCCAAAGAGTACTACCAGTATCTCTCCGACTGGCAGATGGCGCTCTACAAAGGCGGCTGGGCCGGCGTCTCCTGGCCCAAGGAGTATGGCGGCCGCGGCTCGTCGTTCATCGAGCAGGCGATCTTCCAGGAAGAGATGGCGCTGGCCGATGCTCCCGAGCGGATGGGCACGATCGGCCAGGGGCTCGTCGGTCCCACGATCATCGCCGTCGGCACCGAGGAGCAGAAGAAGAAGTACCTGCCGCGTATCCTCTCGGGCGAAGACATCTGGTGCCAGGGCTTCTCCGAGCCGAACGCCGGCAGCGACGTCGCCTCGCTGGAAACGAAAGCCGTGCTCGACGGCGATCACTTCGTGATCAATGGCCAGAAGATCTGGACCAGCTACGCCCACATCGCGCAGCAGTGTCTGCTCATCGTGCGGACCGATCCCACGGCGGCCAAGCACAAGGGCATCACGGCCCTGCTCGTCGACATGACCACCCCGGGCATCGAAGTTTCGCCGCTGAAAATGATGTCTGGCGACTCGATGTTCAACGAGATGTTCTTCACCAACCTGCGCGTCCCGGTGAGCGCGGTCATCGGCAAGGTGAACGAAGGTTGGAACGTGGCGATCACGGCTCTGGCCAACGAACGAGCCAACCTTGGCACGGGACTTTACGTGATCTTCAAGCGCAACCTGGACGCGATGGTCGACCAGGCCAAGAGGCTCAAGCGTGGCGGCCGCCCGGTGATCGAAGACCCCGTGATTCGCCAGCGGCTCGCGCAGGCGTACGTCGACCTGGAAGTGTTCCGCCTGAACACAACTCGCTCGCTGAGCATGCTCAACAAGACGGGCGCGCCCGGTCCCGAGGGTTCGATTCAGAAGCTGTACTGGAGTGAGCTCAATCAGCGGATGGCCCAGATCGCGATGGAAGTGCTGGGGCCCTATGCCCAGCTCACCGACTACGACGGCGGCCGCTGGGTTTACAACTACCTCCGCTCGCGCGGCAACACGATCGAAGCCGGCACGAGCGAAGTCCAGCGGAACATCATCGCCCAGCGCGTGCTCGGTTTGCCGCGCAGCTACTAACCGGCCGCGGACCAGCTAGCGAATCACACACAAATCAATCAAGCCAGACGTATAAGGAATCGCACGATGGAATTCGATCTCTCCAAGCCGCAACGGCTGCTGCAGCAGAGCGCTCGCGATCTGTTCGCTCGCCAGTGCCCGCCCAAGCGTGTGCGCGAACTGATGGCCACCGATACCGCATTCAATCCCGAGTTGTGGTCGGCCGTCGCCGATCAGGGTTGGCTCGGCATTCACCTGCCCGAAGAGACCGGCGGAATCGGTCTGGGAACCGTCGAACTTGCCGTGATCTCCGAGGAGATGGGCCGGGCCTGCTTCCCCGGTCCCTTCCTGGGCACCGTCTGGGCGGCGACCTTGCTGGCGGCCACGAATCCCAAATCGGCCGACTTGGAAAAGCTCAACACTGGCGAACTCAAGGGCGCCGTCGCCCTGCTCGAACCGGACGGCGGCTGGGATCTCTCCGACATTCAGTTGCAAGCCACGCCCGTCGAAGGTGCCTACACGCTTTCGGGCAAGAAGTCATTCGTGCTGGACGCGATCACGGCGGACGTGCTCGTCGTCGCCGCGCGTTCGCCGAAGGGTCTCGTACTCGTTACCGTGCCCGCCAACGCCACCGGTGTGAAAATCGAACCCACCGCGGCTCTGGACGCCACGCGCAAGCTCGCGGATATCTCGTTCGACAACGTGCAGATCAAACCGGACCATGTGCTCGCTGATGGAAAACAGGCCGAGGAAGCTCTGTCGAAGTCGCTCGACGTGGTGGCCCTCTGTGCTTGCGCCGAAATGCTCGGCGGCATGCAGTGGATCCTCGAGACTTCGGCCGAATATGCCAAGACCCGGCAGCAGTTCGGCAAAACGATCGGCACCTTCCAGGCCGTCCAAAGCATGCTCGCCGATATGGTGCTGTGGACCGAGAGCGTTCGCTCGGCGGTGTACTATGCCGCCTGGGCCATCGATGCCGATCCGGCCGATGCCCGTCGCGCGGTCGGCATTGCCAAGGCCTACACTTCCGACGCTTCGCGCGAAGTGGCCAACCGTGGCGTTCAGGTGCATGGCGGCATCGGCTTCACCTGGGAGCACGACATGCAGTTGTTTTACAAGCGCTCGAAGGCTCTTGAGATTTTGACGGGCGACTCGGCGTATCACCGTGCAGCGCTGGTGGAGTTGGTGTTCGACCAGGCATAAATGCCGCGTGGAGTTCCCCGAAACGTTCCGAGGGGCAGAACTTTCAGGGGCTGTAGTCGCGGGGAAACGGCGGACGAACCACATTGTTCTGTGGTCGCACGGTGGTCGTTCGGGGTGCGCTGAACGGTCGGCTCAGGCCCGTTCCGCCCGAGGCCTGGCCGCCAGGTGCCCCGAACGGACTCACAGGCGGAACGTACCCTGTGGGGCGCGAACTTTGCGGGAATGGCGACTGCGTGGTCGGCAGCATGCCCGGCGTCGCGTTTGAAGTCGAGTTTGAAACTGGCGATCGCTGTGCGAAGGGGGACTGCATCGGAGAAACCTGCGTGCGACTCCAATTTCCGGTTCCCCGGGCTGAAGGTTCCGCTGCCGTCTCCTTCTCATTCGATGGCAGCGGCGGCGCGGTATAGGTTTTCGAATCAGGCTGCCCGGCTGAGGCCGCGCGATCCACCTGACGGCCAAACGCGTCCTTCGTCGAACCACCGGCGGATCCGGAAGTTCCTTCCCCGGGGGTACCCTGTCCCAGGAGCGCGCGGTATTGCTTGTTGAGCTCACTCTCTACCGGAGCGGGGATTTCGCCTTCCAGACCGTCGGAAAAAGTTTCGCCAAGTGCGTCCGTGGAAGCAGCCTGCGATTTACTCTTGGCCTCGGCAGCCGCGCTCTCTTTTAACATCTCGGCAGAGGTCTTCTGGGGACCGGACTTCGATTTGAGATCCTCGGGACTGATCGGTTTCAGCTTGGTCAGCACGTTCGAATTGTCAGGCAACTGGTCGAAAATCTCTTTCACGGTGTGATCGAGTTCGCGTGCTCGAACGTCGTCTTTCTCCGCCAGATCAGTCTGACCGAGATCGCGATAGACCAGCGCGCGATAGTAATAGCCTTCGGACGATTCGGGAGCGAGCCGAATCGCCGCCCCGAGATCCTCGATTGCACGGTGAGCATCGCCCATGGCGGCGCGGTAGTAGTAAGCGCGACC
The DNA here is from genome assembly GCA_041741015.1 of Pirellulales bacterium. Taxonomy (GTDB): domain Bacteria; phylum Planctomycetota; class Planctomycetia; order Pirellulales; family PALSA-1355; genus JALHMI01. The sequence continues at coordinate 733 of JBGSKX010000360.1, read as the reverse complement.
GCGATATAAGTAAGCAGCGGCGCTGTTGGGCGACTGCTGAATCGCCTCGGTGGCCGATCGGATCGCCTCGTCGTAATTGTGCGTGCGCAATTGGTCGAGCGCTGCGGAAGTGGGATCGGTTGGCGTCTCGGGCCGGCTGCAGCCGCAAGCTAGCACGATCAGGACCAGAGCCAGAGCGGCAAACCGTGACATGATAGAGTCCTTGCGCGAAATCGCGCAGCAAGTGAGACAGGCGCACCCTGCCTGAATAATACCTCCTGCGAATCGCGGAGCAACAAAACTGCGGGCCTCGAGAGGCTGCGATTGCGCGGGGAGTCTGCCCCACCCGAGCGTTCCGAACTGTCGTCGCCTTTTCTGCGTCGGTTCCGTATACTGCGGCCCCGCCCGGCGGCCGGCGCCGCCACTCCGGAGCATGTAACTTGATTGCCAGCCAAGCTTTACTTTCCGCCCAGGACGTCTCTCTCGTCTATCGCGGGGGAGTTCGCGCCCTCGAGGGTGTCTCCTTGGAATTGCCGCCTGGGCAATTCGTATCGCTGGTCGGACCCTCGGGCTGCGGCAAGAGCTCGATCCTCAGGCTCGTGGCAGGACTCACGGCGCCCACCGCCGGAAAGCTGCTCGTCGCCGGAGAACCGGCCAGCCGGGCACGCCGCGGCGCGGTTCGCCTGGCGTTCGTATTCCAGGATCCCACGCTGCTCCCCTGGCGACGCGTCGAAGACAACGTCGCGCTGCCGCT
>JBGSKX010000359.1:0-10674 GCA_041741015.1 Pirellulales bacterium | reverse complement strand
CAGCCCGACCGCGAGGGCCACGCCGCAGGCAATCGCTGCGCTGCGGGCCGCGTGGCTGCGGGCGGATGCCAGCCACAGGTCGCGGGTCCCCCATACGGCAATGATCCACAAACCCCAAAACGACACGTATGCGTAGCGATCGGCCATCGCTTGCGCACCTACATGGACGAGTCCGATTACCGGCACCATCGTGCCCAGGTACCAGAACCATCCCACCAGCAGGTAGCGCCAGCGGCGACCAAAGGTGCAGGCCAACGCGGTGATCGCCGCCAAGACGACGAGCGCGGGGAGCACTCGCTGGGGCGTAATCTCCTCGTTGTATAGCGGATAGAACACTGCCAAGTGGATCGGCCACAACAGCTTCCCCAGGTAAGCGACATAGCTGATAGCCACATTGCCCAGGCGGGTCTCCAGCGGATACTTCTCAATTGCATTGATCGCCTGTTGCTGCACGATGAGCGTCACCACTGCCGCTGCCAGGGCAACGCCCAGAAACGGCAACTTCTCGGGAAGCAGCTTCCACCACCCACGCAATAGCACCGACCAGGTTATCGGACTCTCGGACAGCGAGTTCCTGGACGACGAGTTTCTGGGGGGCGCGATCTTGGTCGGAAAGTCGAATTCCTTGCGCCGCAGGGGCCAGAAGTCCAGGAGCAACAGGGCGAATGGCAGCGTGACCATCGTTTGCTTGCTCATCAAGGACGCCGCAAACAAAACCAGGCTGCCGAGATAGGCGCGCCTGCTGCCTCGGCGCGCATAGACCGCGTAACCCCAGATCGCCAGGATGCCGAACAGGGTGCTGAGCGTCGACTTCCGCTGCGAAATCCAGGCCACGGATTCGACATTGATGGGATGGATCGCAAACAGCGCCGCCAAGGCAAAGCTGGCCCCTGGATTGTTGGTCAGATAGTCAAACAGCAAGAACAACAGCACCGCGCACACGGCATGAAGTGCGACATTAACCGCATGATGGCCACGCGGATCGAGCCCGAAGAACTCGACGTCGATCATATGGCTGATCCAGGTCAACGGATGCCAATTCGACGAGTGATATTGGGTGAATGCCCAGCGTACGTTTTCACCACTCACCCCCGACGCGACATGCGGATTGCCTTGCACGTAGTCCGAATCGTCGAAGTCAACGAACCCCGCTTGAAAGGCGGGCCAATAGGCGACCAGCGTCATGCCGACGAGCAAGGTTGCCAGGCTCAAGCGTGGAAATTTTCCAATCATGATGGCTCATCGGCGGGCGGGAGTGGCAACGAGGACGACGATGTGACTTCGTCGTGCGAGTTCAAGACAAGTTTTTGTGACGCTAGTATATCCGCCGGCCAGCGGATCGTGGCAGCGAGCCGGCCGACCCGAAATCAATCATCCTTTTGATTGGACGCCAAACGGAACTAAATTGTTAGCAGCCCCTGACAACCCGATCCAGCGCATTGGTTCTCGCCCTGGCCGAAAGAAGACCTATGATGACTTCCCTCGGAAATGTGTGATCAAGTCGTCGATGAGGTCTCGCAGTGGACGGACGCCGCGGAGCGATAGGTCAATCAGCAACTGGCCCTTGTTGCTTCCATCCGTCGGGGCGTGTGCCATCCCGGCCGCACGGCCGTTTGCACAGGCCCCGTGCCGGGCGCGCCCTTTTGGCATGCAGGAGGATAATCTCCTCCTGGAAACAGCTGGGGCTGCCTGAAAGTGTCGTGCGGAGTAAGCGGTTGCAGGGACGAGCCCCGAGACCTCGGCTGCTGGCGGGTTTTTCCGGCAGTTCTGGCTTGAATGCAACCGTATGCGCCGGGCGATAAATCTTGACCCGGCCGCAAGTTCTGAATATTGTAGCGTGCATCTGAATTGCTCGCCCTAATGGTGTCGGCCACGGCCGGCTCCGTCACCCCCCTGGCGAGCACGTAAGGGTTCGGTCGACGGATTGACGTCCGCGACTGGTGCGTCGGAAGGATGGATGGCAAGGCGCGTCCGAGATTTAAGCAGCCGAAGCCCAGCCACATGCCGCAGATATTGCCAAACAATTCGGCAGTACCGCTATTCGATAGCGCAGCGCCGCGGCAACGTGTCCGGAAGGAATGGGGGAAACCCGGTCATGTTGGCGAACTTTCCCAGTCAAGCGTGCGTCCCTCGTAGCGAATAGCGTTCATGGCCCGGCACATATCCAGCGGCAACTGCGCCCTATGAAGCAAGACGCCATCTCACCCACGACGGCGGCACCGGCCGAACCGCAAGCCCGCGGATCGCTGTTGGTCGACGCGATTCGAATCATGACTCCCCTGGCGATAGTCGTCGGGGGCTTCCTCGCTTATGGCGCTCTGAAGAGTCTCAAGCAAGAGCCGCAACGGGTGGAAGAAAAGCTGCTGGCACCGCTGGTGGAGACCACCTTTGTCCAGCCGCATCAGGGCGGACTCGACATCCAAGTGGATGGCGTGGTCGTGCCGCACCGCGAGCTCGATATCTCGGCCGAGGTCTCGGGGAGGATTGCCAAGAAGTCGGAACTGTGCCGGGCCGGCACCTACGTCACCAAGGGCACTCCGCTGATTGAGATCGACTCGCGCGACTACCAGCTGGAAGTCGATCGACTGGAACGCGAACTGTCGCAGGCCGCGGTGATGCTCAAAGAGCTCGACGTCGAAGTGACGAACAACGAATCGCTGCTCCGATTGGCCAAGGATCAATTGGCCCTGCAGCGGCGGGAACTCGACCGGCAGCAATCGCTGGCGGTCAAAAAGGTGATCACCGACTCGGATCTGGATAAGTCGAAGCGAGACGAGTTGGCAGCGGTCAACTCGGCCATGACGCTCTCGAATCAGTTGCAATTGCTGGCCACGCGACGGTCGCGTCTGGAAAGTGCGCGCGATCTGTCGCAGTCGATGCTGGAAAAGGCACAACTCGACCTGACCCGCACGCGCGTGGTCGCACCGATCGACGGGGTAATCATTCGCGAGATGGTCGAGGCGGACTCCTACGTGCAAAAGGGTACGTCTCTGGTCAAGCTCGAAGACACTTCGGCCGTCGAGGTAAAGTGCAACCTGCGGATGGACGACTTGTACTGGTTGTGGGCCCAGGAGCATCCCGAAGCGGCAACGCAGGGGCCCAATCCGACACGCGATTACCAGATTCCGCCGGCGCCAACGAGCGTCTTCTATGAGCTGGGCGGGCGGCGTTACCTGTGGCGCGGCACGCTCTCGCGATTCGACGGGATTGGCGTGGACGAACGCACGCGCACCGTCCCCTGTCGGGTGCTGGTCGCCAAGCCGCGCGAAGTTGAAATTCAGAAGGTCGAGGGGCAGCATGCGGGCGCCGTCGGTCCGCCGGCCCTGGTGCGAGGGATGTACGTCGCCGTGAAGGTTCACGCGCAACCGTCGACGCCTCTGCTCGAAGTGCCGCAACAGGCAGTCCAACCGGGAAATAGCGTCTGGCAAGTCGTGGACGGCAAGCTTGTTATTCGCAAGATCCGCGTTGCCAAGACGATCAACGACCTGGTGATGGTCTATGCCGAGCCGGACGGTTTGGAGCCGGGCATGAAGCTGGTAAGCTCTCCGATGGCTGTGGCAACCGAGGGAATGGCGGTGCGGGAGAACGACGCGCCATGAAGTCGATCGTCCAGTGGGCCGTGCGCAATACGCCCGCGATGAACACCCTGATGATCTCGCTGATCGTCGTGGGCGCGGTCTGCCTGATGAAGCTGCGGCGGGAAGTCTTTCCCGAATTCGACCTCGAGATCATTCTGGTTTCGGTGCCTTATCCCGGTGCCAGTCCGGACGAGGTCGAAGAGGGGATCTGCCAAAAGATCGAAGAGGCCGTCCGTTCGATCGAAGGCATCAAGTACCAGACGTCCGTGGCCCAGGAAGGCTCGGGGCACGTGGTGCTGGAACTCGATGCCGACATCAAGGACGTGCAAAAGGTGCTGAATGAGGTTCGGTCGGAAGTGGACCGGATCCCCAGTTTCCCGATTCTGGCCGAGGAACGGCAGGTCAAGCAGATCACGCTCCGCGAGCCGGTGATCCAGGTCGGCATCGTCGGCCCGAGTCGGGACGATCCCGAGTCGGAGCTGGTGCTTCGCGAAATCACCGAACAGGTGCGCGACGACCTGTTGCAGCAACCGGCCGTCTCGCAGGCGAATATCATTGGCGCCCGCGAGTATCAGATCGACGTCGAGATTCCCGAGGCGACGCTGCGCAAGTATGGGCTGACGCTGAAACAGGTGGCGGAAATCATTCGCCGCGAGAACGTCGAGATTCCGGGCGGCACGATGCGCACCGACTCGCAGGAGGTCCTGCTTCGCGGCAAGAACAAGCGCACGATCGGCGAGGACTTGCTCGCGATTCCGTTGGTCACCGCGCCCGGCGGCGTGGTGCTGACGATCGGTGATTTGGGCACCGTGCGTGACGAGTTCGACGATACGATCACCTCGGTCAGTCGGATCAACGGCGAGCCGGGACTCGTGATCTCGGTCGAGCGGACAACCAGCGAAGATTTGCTGGCGATGGTCGCTGACGTGAAGAGCTATGTCGCGCAGAAAGAGCTGCCACCCGGCTACCGGATGGAGGTCTGGGGCGATCAGTCAATTGAAGTGGCCGACCGGCTCGACATGCTGCGCGACAACGGCCTGCAGGGGCTGGTGCTGGTATTTGTACTGCTGGCGCTGTTTCTGGAGATGCGATTGGCCTTTTGGGTTGCGATCGGCATTCCGATTGCAATCCTTGGCACGTGCGGCGTGCTGTTCGCCTTTGGGCACACACTGAACATGCTCACCAGTTTTGCCTTCCTGATGGTGCTGGGCATCCTGGTCGACGATGCGATCGTGGTGGGCGAGAACATTTACACACATCGCGGCCTGGGCAAGAGTTTTCGACAGGCCGCGATTGACGGGGCGACGGAGGTTCTGCCCAGCGTGTGTGCTTCGGTCGTAACGACCGTGATCGCGTTCATGCCGCTGATGTTCGTGGCCGGCGTAATGGGTAAGTTTCTCGGCGTGATGCCCGTGGCCGTAATCGCGGCGCTGTTGATCTCGCTGGCCGAGGCGACGTTCATCCTGCCATGCCATCTGGGTCATCCACCGTCGCCGGAGACTTTCTTCCAGAAGACGCGCCGCTGGCGAAGCGTGATGTCGCGGCCGGTCGCCCTCACGCTTGGCAATCTTTTCGTGGCACTCGGTTTTATCTGGGCCCAACTCACGTACCCAATCCGCCGGCTGGGCGATCTGTTTCATTGGATGAATGGCCTCGCATCCGCCGGGCTGGAATGGTTCACCAATCGAGTCTATGGACCATCGCTCAAGTGGTCCGTCGACCACGTCGGCACAACGATCAGCATTGCGTTCTTCATGCTGATGCTGTCGCTCGGCCTGGTGGCCTCGGGCCGCACGCCGTTTAACGTGTTTCCGGAACTCGACAGCAAGCAGATCACGTCGCGAATCATCTATCCTGACGGCACGCCGTCCGCGATCACGGAAGCGGCGACGGACCGCATCGAAAACGCCATCCAGGAAATCGGCAAACGCTATCCGACCATCGACGGCCAGCCGATCGTCAAGATCGTGCATCGGGCCGTTGGCCAGATCAGCGCGCCGGGCTCGCTGGGGCCGGACACGCGGACCAGCGGCAGTAACGTGGGTGGCGTGGACGTGGAAATGTGCGACAGCGCCGAACGCAGCGTACACAGCAACGAGGTCATCGCCGAATGGCGCAAGCTCTCGGGTGACTTTCCCGGGGCCGAGAGCGTGACGTTCGGGACGCCGAACTTCGGCCCTGGCGGGCGGCCGATTGAGTTCAAGCTGCTGGCCGACTCGGAGAACATGGCCAGCCTGGAAGCTGCAGTGGAAGCGACCAAAGCCAAACTGGCCCAGTATGGAGGCGTGTTCGACATTTCGGACGACTCGCGGCCGGGCAAGTGGGAGTTCCAGCTCCGCGTGAAGCCCAACGCCATGGCAATGGGCATTCCGCTGGCCGACCTGGCAGAGACCGTGCGGGCATCATACTACGGCGACGAAGTGATGCGGCTGCAGCGCGGACGGCATGAAGTCAAGCTGATGGTTCGCTATCCGCAGGACGACCGCCGGGCGCTCGCCGATTTCGAGGAGATTCGGGTTCGCACGCTGGGAGGCGCCGAGCGGCCGATCACGGAACTGGCCGATGCTGACGTCCAGCGAGGCTTTTCGGAGATCAACCGCATCGAGCAGAAGCGCTCGATCACGATTACGGCGGATGTCGACGAACTGGCCGCTAATTCGTTCGAGATCATCAGCGACTTGCAGCGGACATTCATGCCGGGCTTATTTGAAAAGCATCCGGGCGTCGACGTCTTGTGGCGCGGTCAGCAGGAGACGACCAACGAGTCGGTCGACAGTCTGATGCTGGGGTTACTCGTGGCCCTGATCGCGATGTTCGTCCTGCTGACGGTCGAGTTCCGTTCCTACCTGCAGCCGCTGATGATCATGGCGATCATTCCGTTCGGCGTGATCGGCGCCATCTGGGGGCACTTCCTACTTGGTATCGAGCTGACCATGTTCAGCTTGTTCGGGATCGTGGCCCTGACCGGCGTGGTGGTAAACGACGCGATCGTGCTGATTGACTTTATCAACTTGCGGGTAAGCCAGGGACTGCCGCTCAAGGAGGCCCTGATTACGGCGTGCACGGGCCGCTTGCGCCCGGTGTTCCTGACGAGCGTGACGACGATCGCCGGTTTGCTGCCGATCCTGCTTGAGCGTTCGTTCCAGGCGCAGATCGTGGTGCCGATGGCGACGAGCCTGGCTTTCGGCCTCTTGGCGTCCACGCTGCTGGTGCTGTTCCTGGTGCCGTCGCTGTATTACATCTACGTCTTAATGAGTGGCGGGGGAGCACACGCGGCGCACGACGACGATGAGGATGACGACCATGCGCCGGCTGCGCCGCCCGCGCCGCGCGGCGACCATAATGTAGAACTTGGTTCGCGGCGATTGGATCCGCCGCATCGCCGCTCGCTGGACGACCCATTGGTCATTCCAGCGAATTAGGCAGCCGTTGTGGAACTGTCGCGGTGTGCGGCACCTGCTACACTGGTGTCATGAGTGACACCGAACTTGCCGAGCGTGTGAAGCAGCACGACCTGGCGGCGCTGGCCGACTACCTGCAGGCGATGCAAAAGCCGCTGCTGGTCTATATCGAGCGGCAGTTGGGCGTCGCGCTCCGCCGCAAGGTGGAAGTCGACGACATCTATCAGGAAGTCAGCGTCGAGGCGGTGCGCGCCCTCGATCTAGCCGAGTTCGAACATCGCGAACCCTTCTCATGGCTTTGCCAGATTGCAGAGCAGCGGATCATCGACGCGCATCGCCGGTTCTTCGGCGCGCAAAAGCGCGACGCGGCCCGCGAGGTGGCGCTCGGTACGCCTGGCGGCGACAGCCAGCACGCGGCCGTGATCGATCTGCTGGTGGCTTCCCTGACGTCGCCCACGCAGGCCCTTTCGCGCAAGGGGCGCGAAGCCAGGTTGTATGAAGCACTCGCGGGCCTGCCGGCCGACCAGCAGGAAGCTCTCCGGCTGCGGTATCTCGAGGGGCTGCCGAGCAAGGAAATCGCCCAGCGGCTTGGCAAGTCGGACGGGGCGATTCGGGTCATGCTCACCCGCAGCCTGGACCGCTTGCAGCAGATTCTGGGGCCGGACGACGCGCCCCGCTGAGATAGCGCCTCGCTGCGGAGCGGATCCGGCCATTTTGGCGTTTTCTGCGGGTTTCTCAGCTTTCTGAGATTCTTTGTAACACCGCTGCACTTCTCACGCTTCGTGTAGGTAGAGGGGATCAGAAGACCCTCGGGGCGACACGAAACAACCTCTCAAATCACGAAAGTGAGTGTGCAACATGACCCGCGTTTTTCACAAGTTTTCGCGTCTGGTTCTGGTGGCGGCTCTGGCAGGTGTAACGGTTCCGCAGTTGGCTTCGGCCGGCGATCGCGGCGGCAACAACTTCTCGAAGTCGATGAAGTCGAGCGGCGGAAACCAGTTTCGCAGCATGAACCTGGGAAGCTCGAACGGCAATTTCAAGAAGATCGGCAGTTCGCAAATCAACCATAACGTGCTGACTACGCCGAAGATCACGAAATTCAAGCCGCTGAACTCGAACCTGAACAACCAGGTTTGGAACAAGCCGCTGATCAAGACAATGCCGACGACGAACTTGGGCAACCAGGTCACACTGCCCGGCAAGATCAAGAAGTTCCCAGGCAATGTGATCAATCAAGGTCCGCTGACGGGCGGCGTCCTCGACCCGTTTCCCGGTGGTAAGCCCCCAATCGTAAAGCCTCCGTTCGATCCGTTCCCCGGTGGACAGCCTCCGGTTCTCGATCCGGGCCAAGGCAACGGCCAAGGCAACGGCCAAGGCAACGGCCAAGGCAACGGCCAAGGCAACGGCCAAGGCAACGGCCAAGGCAACGGCAATGGGAACGGCAATGGGAACGGCAATGGGAACGGCAATGGGAACGGCAATGGGAACGGCAATGGGAACGGCAATGGGAACGGCAATGGCAACGGCAATGGCAACGGCAATGGGAACGGCAATGGGAACGGCAATGGCAACGGCAATGGCAACGGCGGCAACCACTGCCACAACAAGTGCCCGTGGCCGATCTTCTGGCCGATCTATAACGGCGGATACTGGAACAACTACAACCACGGTTACTGCCCGACCCCGACCGTGATCGTCAACGAAGCTCCTCCGGTCGTGGTCAACGAAGTGACGCCGGTCTCGGCGACGGTTCCCGCCGCGACGGGCGCCAACGGCGTCGACCTGGTGCTGGAAGACATCCAGTACGTGGAGCCCGCGACGATGCTGGTGGGCCCCGCCTATCGGGTGAAGTTCCGCAATCAGGGTCTGGCCGCGGCCGGAGCGTTCCGCGTGGCGGTCGTCGCCTCGGTGAATGGAACGGCCGATGCAAAGTCTCCGATGGCCCTGGTCGACGTGGCCGGTCTGGCGAGCGGTGAGTCGAATGAAGTGACTGTGCGGCTGCCCCGTACCGCGATGCAACTGGCGACCGCTGACGGCAAGACGACGGCCTTCACGCACCTGCTCGTGGCGGCGGACTTCGACAGCCTGATCGGTGAAGTGGACAAGGCGAATAACGTTGCCATCGTGGACCGCACGCAACTGGAGGTGGCCGTGAAGTAGACCCAACCGAGTCCATCATCATCTTGCCCCGCGAACCGCGGCGTCCGACGAGCCCCAAAAAGGCTCGAAAAGGCGCCGCGGTTTTGCGTTTTGCGCTCATGGCAAAATAGCGGCGGGAACTTTCACAACCCGACGCGTGAGCGAGGAATCCTGAAGAAAGAGCCTCGCTCACGCGTCGGGTTATGAATCGAGCAGGTAGGCCTGCTCGCGGCTGCGTCAGAGGCTGGTATACTTGGGCGTTTGCACGAGAGATACAGCCCCCTACAGCAAGAAACGCCGCTCGGCATGACGTCGCACACGGCTGACACTCTGACGCATCATGACGCCTCGCAGATCTGGGATCGGCTGAGCGAGGCGATCGATCGACTGGTCGGCTCTTGGCAAACGGCGACCGAGCCTCCGCAACTTGCCGAGTACGTACCTGCCGGTCCGCCTAATCTGCGTCGATTGACACTCATCGAAGTCATCAAGGTTGATCTGGAGCATCGCTGGCAGGCGCTGCGATTTCCGAAATTGCTGGAAGAGTATCTGGCGGAGTTTCCGGAGCTGGCTGCCGATGGCGCGATTCCCTGCGACCTGGTGTACGAGGAGTTTCACGTCCGCCGGCAGCAGGGGCAGGACGTCACGCTGGGTCAGTACTGCGATCGGTTTCCGACTCGGGCCGATGAATTGCGGCGTCTGTTGGGCGGCGATGCACCGACGCAATCGACAATGCTGGTCGACGTGCGAAAAATGCCGTCCTTCGAGCCGGGTCAGACCATTGAAGACTTTGAGCTCCTCGCGCCGCTGGGGCGCGGAGCGTTCGCCTCGGTGTTTCGCGCTCGGCAGACTTCAATGCACCGCGTGGTGGCGCTCAAGATCTCGCGCGATCGCAGCTTCGAGCCACAAACCTTGGCTCAGCTCGAGCACCCGAACATCGTGCGGGTGTTCGATCAGCGGCAGATTCCCGCGCAGAATCTGCGGCTGTTGTACATGCAGTACGTGCCGGGGGGAACGCTGCACGGCGTGCTGGACCACGTGCGGAACCACCCGGCCGCGATTCCGACCGGCAAGCTGCTGCTGGCCGCCGTCGATGACGCGCTGGCGAGAAACGGCGAGCAGCCGCCGGCCGATTCGTTGACGCGTTACAAACTGGCGGGCGCGACGTGGCCCGAGGTGGTCTGTTGGATGGGTGCTCGTCTGGCCGGAGCGCTCGCGCATGCGCACTCGGTCGATATTCTGCACCGCGACATCAAACCGGCGAATGTGTTGATCGGCGCTGACTGCCAGCCGCGACTCGCCGATTTCAACATCAGTTGCTCGAAGCTCGACGGCGTAACCCCGGCGGCCTACTTTGGCGGGACGCTGGCTTACATGTCGCCCGAGCAGCTCGAGGCCTACAATCCGGCCCACAGTCGCAAGCCGGACGAGATCGATGGCCGGGCGGATGTCTACTCACTGGCACTGGTGCTGTGGGAAATGTTGACCGGCGTGCGGCCATTCACCGATGTGGCGATGCCGGCCGATTGGTCGCTGGCGCTGGCGGCGATGACCGC
>JBGSKX010000358.1:0-1561 GCA_041741015.1 Pirellulales bacterium | reverse complement strand
CTTGCCGCATCCGGGCAGTGGCCCAAAGCCGGATCGCGGCGGAAGACATTTCTTCGGACGTGAGGCCTGCCAGCCGTTCGGCTTCGAGCGCGTCGGCTTCGGCAGCGCGAGTGTTTCCCGAGGCGAGCAGTCCTTCAGCCGCCAGCACGCGAAGGCGGGCGTCGTGCGGAAAGCGATCTGCGGCCGCTACCGATTCGGCGGCGAAGGCCGCGAAGTCGCCACGGCTGCGCACACGTTCGAGTTCGTCAGCGCGAGCAGTAGCTACGGCGCGGAACGCGGCATCGCCGGTCGCACTGGCAGCCCCCCCTGCCCTGGTGCAGCCGGCAAGCGCAAGTGCGACGAGGCAGAGTATCGAAACAGTGATTGAATTGAATCGCATGCCCGTCACCCGGAATGCTCTGGCGGGCGGGTCCTTGTGACCCGCCAACTTTGATTTTCGTGTAACCGGCGGTTTGCGGCAATGTCGCTGGCGGCAATTGCCGGTTTATCCGGTCGAACTGGGGGACTTGCGACGGGGCGCAGTGTCTGAAACACTGGCGGGATTGCCCACCGTCGCAACACCAACCCTTGAGCATTCGAGATGAAGATCAACCCCGTCAAGCGCGCACTGAAGGCCGGCAAACCGACGTTTGGCACCTGGCTGTCGATGGGCGACCTGTATGCCTCGCGCATTTTGGCGCGGATGAACTTCGCCTGGCTGACGCTCGACATCGAGCATTCGGCGATCGACTGGTCGCAAGCGGCGATGATTTTTGCCGCGATTGCCGATGCCGGCGGTGTGCCGCTGGCGCGCGTGCCCAAGGGAAATCACGACTACATCAAGCGCGTGCTCGACGCGGGAGCCTGGGGCATCGTGGTGCCGATGGTCGACACGGTCGAACAGGCGCAGATCGCGATTCGCGCGGCCAAGTATCCACCCATCGGCAATCGCAGCCTCGGCGGCGGCATGCACTCGATGAACTTTGACGCCACGGGACCTGAGTACTTCAAGCACGCCAACGACGAGATCCTGGTGGTCCTGCAAACTGAAAGCCCCACGGGAGTCGCGAACGCCGAGGCGATTTACAGCCTGCCAGGCGTCGACGCGATCTTTGTGGGGCCGGTCGATCTGCGGGCCCAGATGCGCGCTCCCGACGGCACCGAAGCGACTGACGAAGAGTTCGAAGCGATGCTCCAGCGGGTGATCGCGGCAGGTAAGAAAGTCGGCACGCCAACCGGCATGCACGTCATGGATCCGCAAACGGCACTCAAGCGGGCCGAACAAGGAATGCAGTTCATCGCCGTGGGGAGCGACCTGCGGCTGATGAGTACCGAGGCCACGAACACGCTCAAGGCGCTCGGCATCGAAGGATCTCGCGGCGAAAGTGCACGGTACTAAGTCAGACTTGTTTCTCGGCTGCTCGAATCATGACCCGACGCATGACAGGATTTTTCATCCGTTGTCGTAAGTCGTTGTAATATTTCGGCGGAGGGCCGTGAGGACGAGCTTGGCTTGAACCCAGCGGCGGACTCGGCGGTGGGTTCGAACCCACGGCGGCAAGTGCGTCAATCCTCCACCCCA
>JBGSKX010000357.1:0-25552 GCA_041741015.1 Pirellulales bacterium | reverse complement strand
TGAACCGCCGCCGCCACCACCACCACCACCCGGCCCACCGCCGGAGCCACCACGGCTGCCGAGCATTTGCATGCGTTCGCCAACCACGCGGAGCTTGGAGTTCTTTTTGCCGTCTTTTTCCCAGGTGTCGAGCTTGAGTCGACCTTCGATCAGCACGCTCGAACCCTTGTTCAGGTATTCGCTAGCGATCTCGGCCTGACGCCCCCAAAGGGTGACGTCGACGAATGTCGTCTCGTCGACCCATTCGCCGTTTGCGCCCTTGCGGCGATCGTTGACGGCCAGGCCGACTTCGGTGACCGCGGTCCCGCTGGGAATGTAGCGGAGCTCCGGGTCGCGCGTCAGGTTGCCGACGAGAATGACGCGATTGAAACTAGCCATTCGTCAGCTCCTTTCTAAGCCTGCTGAGAACAACGGAATCTGGGAAGTTAATCGATCGCGCTGGGAATGTCGTCGTCGACGATCGGGCCAGCAGGCGCCGCGACAGGCTCCGGAGCGCGACGCTGCAGCGGCGTGCCACTCTGGGCATGACTGATCAGGGTCTCGGCAATCCGCGGATCGACCTTCAAAAACAGCGTGCGGAGGATGCTTTCGCTGATCTGGCACATCCGCGAAAGCTCGGTGAGCTTGCCGCTGTCGAGCTTGAAGTAGGTGAGCCAATAGGTGCCCTTGCGCTGGCCGTTGATCGGATACGCCAGGCGACGTTCTTCCCACAACCGGCTGGCCTGCATCTCGCCGCCCAGCTTTTGAATCATCTCGGGAATCTGGCCCGAAACGCCAGCCGCATCGCGGGAATAGCGGTTCGAATCCAGAATGAACATGCCTTCGTAAACGTTGACTGGCACAACCGCTCTCCTGGTAATTTCGTGAGTCGTTGACTTCGTACTAACGCCCGGCAGTCGCCTGGCGCTGGCAGCCCAAGGGGTTTCAGGCTGCGCTCCCGTTATATTTGTTCATGGCCACCGCGACGCCTTCGCAGACCCACACGGTCACGGCGTCGGCCGCCTCTTTGATGGCGATTTCAATCTCGTCGATTTCGTGTTTTGCAAACCTGCCCAGTACATACCCGGCGACGTCGCGCCCTGAGGGCGGGCTGCCGATTCCGATTCGCAGTCTCGGAACATCCTCACCACCCAGGCGATGCAGGATGTCCTTCAGCCCCTTCTGGCCGCCTGACGAGCCGCTGGCCCGAAACCTCAGCTTACCCAGCGGCAGGTTCAGGTCATCTCCGACCACCAACAGGTCCTTGTGTTCCACCTTGTAAAAGTCCCGGGCCGCGAGCACGCTTTGGCCGCTGAGGTTCATCAGCGTGTGCGGGCACAACAGCAGGACTTTCTCGCCGCCGATCGAGGCTTCCACCAGTTCTCCGTGGAACGCCACTTTCGAAGGAGTGTTTCCGTATTTCCGGGCCAGTTCCGCGGCTACGCGAAAACCAACGTTATGCCGCGTTCCTTCGTACTTCCGGCCGGGATTTCCCAATCCAACTACGAGCTTCATGGGCCAACTACGAGCTTCATGGGATCCCGAGGCCAGCCCAACATTTCTGTCGGCAGATTATTCCTCGCCCTCTTCTTCGTCCTCGGCCTTGCGACCGATAACTTCCGGCTCGGCACCTTCGGCACCGCCTTCGACTTCTTCCTCTTCGCGATGCACCACGCAGTGCACAATTACGTCATCCGGATCGCCGACAAGCTTTGCGCCGTCGGGCAGCTTCAACTCGCCTGCGGTGATCGCATCGCCGATCTTCAGTTCGCGAATGCTGACGCCGATCTTTTCGGGGATCGACAACGCTTCGCAGTCGATTTCGATTTCGTGCAGCAAGTGCTCGACGGCCCCGCCGTCTTTCACGCCGGGAGCTTCGCCGCGAAGCTCAACCTTGACCTTCACCTCAACGCGCTCGTGCTCCGACACGCGGGCAAAGTCGACGTGCAGCACTTCCACGCCGTACACATCCCACTGCAGTTCGCGAATGAAGGCCTTTTCGTTCACGGCCCCCTTGAGCTCGACGACACGACCGCCGTGACGAATGACCGCCGACATCTCGTCGGCCACGATCACCAGACTTTCGTTGGCCTCGCCATGACCGTAGAGGATGGCCGGAATGCTGCCGGCTTCGCGGAGCCGCTTGGCTTCGCGCTTGCCTCGTGATGCACGCTTCTTAACGTTCAATGCTTCGGCCATGTCCCTCGTTAATCCTTCCAATAAACCGCAAATGCCAGTGGGGCAAACCAGTCATTTTCCCGGAATGACGGAATCTTTCAAGACCGTCCCCGGAAAGAATTTCTCGCGACTTCCGGGCGTAAAAGCCCGCCCAGAAATGCCACACCTCCAATGGTCCATGAAACCGCCGCCTTGCTAGTCAAATAGCCGGCTGACCGACTCATTACGATGTATCCGCTTAATCGCCTCCCCCAGAAGTGGGGCTACGCTCAAAACCTTGATTTTGGGGATCATCGCCTCGGGCCGCAGTGGGATCGTATCGGTCAGCACAACCTCGTAGATGGGCGACTTGGCCAACTTCTCGACCGCCGCGCCGACCAACAGGCCGTGCGAGGCGGCCACATAAATCCGCGAGGCGCCACGCTGGTGAATCACTTGCGCCGCGCCGCAGATTGAGCCGGCCGTGCTGATCATGTCGTCGAACATGATGGCCACCTTGCCCTCGACCGATGCGCCGATGACGTTCTCCTGCTTGGTGTGCAGGGCATCCGCGCGCCGCTTGTCGACGATTGCCAGCGCCGCGTTCAGCCGCTCGGAATGCCCGAGGGCGCGCTTGATGCTTCCTTCGTCGGGACTCACAACCACCAACTCCTTGGGATCGAAGCCCAGGTCCAGGAAGTACTCGTTCAACACGGGCGCCGCATACAGGTGATCGACCGGAACGTCGAAGAAGCCCTGAATCTGGGCGGCATGCAAGTCCATGGCCAGTACGCGATCCGCGCCGGCCCGAGTGATGATGTTGGCAACGAGCTTGGCCGTAATCGGGACGCGCCCTTCATCCTTGCGGTCCTGCCGGGCATAGCCGAAGTACGGAATCACCGCGGTAATCCGCTCGGCACTCGCCCGCTTGCAGCTCTCGATCATGATCAAGAGCTCCATCAGGTTCTCGTTCACGGGCGGGCTGGTCGGCTGGACCAGGAACACGTCGCGGCCGCGAATATCCTCGTCGACTTTGCAACTGATTTCACTGTCTGGAAAGTTGCCGATCGTGATCCGCGCCATCGGCAGCCCCAGGTAATCGCAGATCTTGCGCGTCAGATCGCGATTCGCGCGGCCGCTGAAAATCTTCAAATCGTTCATGGCAGGATCACTTTCGGGTCGCAAACGCCGCAAAACGGAGGGGACGCCGACGGCCAGGTTTCCACGGATCGCAGGAGAGACCGACCACGGCAAATCTCGATTGTAACGAAATGATCAGCCTTTCGCCTTCGACATGGTCCGCATGGCATCCTCGACGACGGCCAACTCCTCCATACTATTGATCGAAAGCACCTCGCAAGGTTCGAGCACCGCCAGCGCCCGCACGTCCTTGCCCTCGGCCAATAGCACGCCCGGGCAGTCGGTAATGTAGTACTCGCCCTGGGCGTTGTCAGAGCGAATGCCTTCGAGCGC
The DNA here is from genome assembly GCA_041741015.1 of Pirellulales bacterium. GTDB lineage: Bacteria > Planctomycetota > Planctomycetia > Pirellulales > PALSA-1355 > JALHMI01. The sequence goes on along the minus strand of JBGSKX010000357.1, from coordinate 21,943 downwards.
GCGGAGCAAATCCGGGCCGTGAAACACGTACGTACTGAGATTCACTTCCGTTATCTGTCGCTGCTGGGGCGTAGCGTCCTTCTCCTCGACAATGCCGGTAAACTTGTCCGAAGCGTCGCGAACAATCCGGCCCAGTCCGTGCGGGTTCTCTTTATGGGCAGTCCCGAGAATGCAGGCTGACTTGGAACGTTCGTACTCGGCCAGGAGTTTACGGATCGAACTGGTTTGCATCAGCGGCGAGTCGCCCGCCACGACGACGACCGCACCGTCGTGCCCGGCGAGGTGCTCGCGGGCGCTCATCACGGCGTGACCGGTGCCGCGCTGTTCGGCTTGCAGTGCGAAGCCGACGTCCTCCGCCCCCCCCACCGTTTGCTTTACGTCGTCAGCGCGGTAACCAACGACGACGACGATCTTGGCGATGCCAGCGTCACGCAGGGCGTCGATCACATACTCGAGCATCGGCCGGCCCAGCACCGGGACCAGTACCTTGGGCAGCTCGGATTTCATGCGGGTGCCTTTGCCCGCGGCCATGACGACAGCCAAGGGAGCGTTCACGTCCTGCCTCTAACTAAATCAGTTGCGGTTGCCAAATAACTGCCATATGACCTGGCGGAACTCACCATCTTGGCAAGTGAGCGGCGCAGGTTCTAGTGGCCGTTGGAAAAACCGGTGCGGAACTGCCCGCGGGTCTTCTAGGCAAGCGACGCGCTAGCGGACCTGCGGTCTCGTTGACAGCGGTGGGGGGGCACCTACAATGATACGTTTTCCCCGATGACAACCCCTCCTGGCAGGCCAATCTGGCCGCTGGAACCTCGGAGCTTGCGCCCGCGTTGCTTACCCCCACGGAAAAGGCCGACGTATTGATTGAAGCCCTGGGCTGGATTCGCCAGTTCCGGGACAAGGTAACCGTTATCAAGCTCGGCGGAAGCCTGCTGGACGACGTGGATGCCCTGCGGCATCTCCTGGTCGACATCGTGTTCATGGAAACCGTGGGCATGCGGCCGGTTGTCGTGCATGGGGGCGGCGCTGCGATCAATCGCGCGATGGACGCCGCCGGTCTGACGCCGAAGTTCATTCAAGGCCGCCGCTACACCGACCCCGCCACGCTTGAGATCGTCGAACGCGTGCTGGGCTACGAAACCAACGAACACATTGCGGATCGGATCGAAGAATTCGGCGGGCGGGCGGCGCCGCTCAACTTCCGCACCACAAACGTCCTCTGGGGCGAGAAGCTGACGCTCGCCGGCGAAGGCGGCGAAGAGATCGACCTGGGTTCCGTCGGCACGGTCTCGAAGGTCGACCGCACCACGATCAGCAACCTCTGCTTTGCCGGTACCGTGCCGGTCATTCCATCGATGTGCCTGGGCCCCAACGGCGAAAAGTTGAACGTCAACGCTGACACCGCGGCCACTGCCGTGGCGCAAGCAATGGGCGCGGAAAAACTCATCTACATGAGTGACGTCAACGGAGTGCGGCTGAAGAAGGATGATCCGGAGACGCTCATCCACTCGCTCACCGAAACCGAGGCTCGCGACCTGATCAATAACGGCACGATCGAACGGGGAATGATTCCCAAGGTCGAAGCCTGCCTCGATACACTCGACAAAGGAATCCGCAAGATCCACATCATTGACGGCCGCGTGCGGCACGCCCTGTTGCTGGAAATCTACACGAATAAAGGGGTGGGGACGGAAATCATCAAGGATCGCTGCTAGGCCCAGCGGCGGCCGCCCGAACCTGCCGCCGGCCGGAAATGTCCAAGCAGCTTCCACCTGCGGGCGCGTTGCACCGCACCGGACCGCGAAACACGGAGAACTCGAACGATGGCAACTGCACAGGCCAGCAAGAAGACCGGCCAGATCATCGACACCTTCGCGAAGTTTGTGGTGCCTAACTATCGCCGTTACGGCATCGTTCTCGAGCGCGGCGAAGGAAGCTGGGTTTGGGATGCCGACGGCCAGAAGTATCTCGACTTCTTTCCTGGCTGGGGTTGTAACCTGCTGGGCCATTGCCCCAAGCCGATCGTCGAGGCCGTGCAAGACCAGGTCGCCAGGCTGATCCATGTGCCGAACACCTGGTATACCGAGGCCCAGGGCCTGTGGGCCAAAATGCTCTCCGAGCGCAGTTTCGGCGGCCAGTCATTCTTCTGCAACTCAGGCACCGAGGCCAACGAAGCGGCGATCAAGCTCGTCCGTCTACACGCTCCCAAGGGTCGCTACAAGATCATCACGTTCGAAGGTGGCTTTCACGGCCGCACGCTCGGTGCCACCTCAGCCACGGCACAGCCTAAGTATCACGAAGGCCTGGGGCCCTTGATGGCCGGCTTCGTCTACGCTCCGTTCGGCGATCTCGAAGCGGTCAGCCGCCTGGTCGACGACGAAACCGCGGCCATCATGATCGAGCCGATCCAGGGCGAAGGCGGCGTGAACATTCCGCCCGACGGCTTCCTGCAAGGCTTGCGGTCGATCGCCAATGATCAGGGGCTGCTACTGGTGTTTGACGAAGTGCAGACCGGCTGCGGGCGCACGGGCGAGTGGTTCGCCTACCAGCACTTTGGCGTCACGCCGGATGTGATGACGCTGGCGAAGAGTCTTTGCGGCGGCATCGCTGGCGGAGCGCTACTCACCACGGCCGAGATCGCACCGAGCTTGCGTCCCGGCATGCATGCGGCAACGTTCGGCGGCAACCCGATTGCAGCCCGGGCCGGCATCGCGGCACTCGAGATGATCGAACAGGAAAACCTACTCGCGCACGCCAAGCGATTGGGAGAACTCTTCCGCGAGCGTATGACGGCCTTGCAAGGCGAATGCGATCTGGTGCAGGAAGTCCGCGTGCAAGGGGTGATGATCGGCGTCGAGCTGTCAATCGATGGCACGCCGGTCGTGCAAGGTTGCATGGATCGCAAACTGCTGGTGAACTGCACGCACGGCACGGTGATTCGCCTGCTGCCGGCGATGAACCTCACCGAGCAAGAACTGCACGATGGCTGCGATATTCTCTGCGAAGTGCTTAAGGAACAAACAGGCTGAGTCGCGCGGCTACTTGCACTCGCGCCGGCGATTCATTGGGAATCCGTGTTATGCGAAACCTGCTCACCGTGGCCGATTTGTCGTCGGCCGAGATCGACCGCATCTTTGCGATCACCGAGGACCTGAAGACGAAGTACATTCAGGGTCGGCGCGACGCGCTGCTTCCCGGGCGCGTGATGGCGCTGCTCTTCGAAAAGCCGTCGCTGCGGACCCGCGTGAGCTTCGAAGCGGGCATGACCAATCTCGGCGGCAGCAGCATCTTCCTCGGACAGGACGCCGGTTTCGGTTCGCGCGAGAGCATTGCCGATTTTGGCCGCGTGCTCAGCCAGTATGCCGACGTGATCGTGATCCGGGCCTTCAAGCACGAGACGGCCACGGAACTGGCCAAGTACAGCACGTGTGCTGTCATCAACGGGTTGACCGATGCCGCGCATCCGTGCCAGGCGCTCGCCGATCTTTACACGCTCAAGGAGCACATCGGCCGGCTCAAGGGGCACACGCTGGCCTATGTGGGCGACGGCAACAACGTGGCCCGTAGTCTGGCCGAAGGTTGCGGCCGCGTGGGTTTGAAGTTTGCCATCGCCGCGCCGAAGGGCTATCAGTTCGATGACGCCTTCCGCGCGCACCTGAAGCAGCAAGTACCGCAACTGGAGATGCTGGAGACGACCGATCCGGCCGAAGCCGTTCGCGGCGCCGTCGCGGTCTATACCGACGTCTGGACCAGCATGGGCCAGGAAAAGGAATCGGCCCACAGGCGCAAGGTGTTTGCCGACTACCAGGTGAACGAAAAGCTGATGGCCAAGGCGCCTGAAGGAGCTCTGTTCCTGCACTGCCTGCCCGCTCACCGCGGCGAAGAGGTGACCGACGCCGTGATCGATGGTCCGCAAAGCGTTGTCGTACAGCAGGCAGGCAATCGCCTGCACGTGCAGAAGGGCGTGCTGGCCTGGATCCTGGGTGCCCAAAGTTAAGCTCGCCTTTGGCGATAGCACTTTTCCTTCTTTTGAAAGAGAGTTTCATGTCCCTGCGACACGATGGCCGGACTCCCGATGCGCTGCGCCCCATCACGATTGAGCGTGGGTACACGCGGCCGAGCGCCGGCAGCGTGCTGATTCGCAGCGGGCGCACCACGGTGCTCTGCACGGCCAGCGTCGAAAACAACGTGCCGCCGTGGATGGTCGGCAAGGGACGTGGCTGGGTAACAGGCGAGTACAGCATGCTGCCCGGCAGCACCAGCCCGCGCAAGCGGCGCGACATCGGCAAGGTCGATGGTCGCACGACCGAGATCCAGCGACTGATCGGGCGCAGCTTGCGGGCAGTGGCTGATCTGGATGCGCTCGGCGAGCGTTCGATCCTGGTCGACTGCGACGTGCTCGAAGCCGATGGTGGCACCCGCACCGCCAGCATCACAGGTGCGCTAATCGCCTTGGTGGACGCGATCGGCTCGATTCCGGATCTGGCCAAGTATCCGCTCTCTGACAGTGTGGGCGCGATCAGCGTCGGCATGGTCGGCGGCCGGCCGGTGCTTGACCTCGATTACATTGAGGATGTCGACGCTGAGGTGGACATGAACGTGGTGATGACCGGCGCGGGACGGTTTGTCGAAGTGCAGGGAACCGGCGAGGAAGCCACGTTCAGCGAAGACGAACTGGCGGCACTGCTCAAGCTGGCCCGCTGCGGCCTGGCGGAAATTCGCGAGATCCAGCAGAAGGCGCTGGGGGCGGATTGGCCGTTCCGGCAGTGAATTCCCGAAGTCAGCTATACATCTGCCCGCGGCCGACCGCTTCGAAGGCGTTCTGGTAGTAGTCGATCACAGGCTTTCGCGCTCCTTCCGGCCAAGTGACGGCGATCACGTCGAACCGGGCGGAATACTCCAGCAGGTCGTGCCGCTTGAGATAGGCCAGCGCCAGTCGCGTCAGCCGCTGCTGCTTGTCGGCGTCGACCGCCTCGGCCGGATGTCCCGCGCCGTGCGTGCGCCGAGTTTTCACTTCGATGAACACGATCGTACGCCCATCGACGGCGATCAAGTCGAGTTCGCCAAACTGATCGCGCTCGCGGCGGCCGACGATCTTCATGCCCCGCCGGCGGACGAAGCGCTCGGCGGCGCGTTCTCCGCGCCGGTCGAGAGACTGGTAGGTCTGCCAGGCAGACCGCATGCGTGCGATGACTCGGCTTAGATTCATGGCGCACGCACCCCAATTGGCCGGCGCAGGCCCAAATACATCACACGCTGGCAGCAACCAAGTCGAGCTCTTAGCTCTTCTCGACGACGTCGCCGCGACGCTCACGCAGGCGGACGGCCTTGCCGACGCGGTCGCGGAGGAAGTACAGCTTCGCCCGGCGGACGATGCCGCTGCGCTTGACTTCGATCTTGGCGATCTTCGGCGAGTGCAGCGGGAACTTGCGCTCGACACCTTCACCGGCCACGATGCGGCGGACGGTGAACGTCTCGCGGGTGCCGGAACCGGCCCGGGCGATCACCACGCCATTGAAGATCTGAATCCGCTCTTTCTCGCCTTCGAGAATGCGAGTGTGAACGTCGACGGTATCGCCAATGTTGAAGGTGGGAACCTCGCCCTTGAGCGACTTTTGCTCGACGAGATTGAGAATCTGCTGGCTCATGGCAATCAGGCCTTTCTAGTGGTTGCTTACTTGTATGCTCGCTCGGCAGGAGCTGCAAGGCCCGCGGTTCCCCCACGGACTGAGCTGCTCGTTCGCCGAGTTCGGTTTACGGTTTCGGTTTGTTCTCGCGTTCGGCCCACAAATCGGCACGCTTCTCACGCGTTCGTTGGTCACTCTGCTGCTTTCGCCAGCGGGCGATCTCCTCGTGATTGCCCCCGAGCAAAACGTCGGGCACGCTCAGTCCGCGATACTCGCGGGGCCGCGTGTACTGGGCAAACTCGAGCAGTCGGTCCTCGCCGGAAAAGGAATCTTGTCGGTTACTGTCTTCGTCTCCCAGGACGCCGGGGACTAGTCGAGCGATGGCGTCGATCAGCACCATCGCGGCAACTTCGCCGCCGCCTAGGATGTAGTCGCCGATCGAAATCTCGTCCGGCTGCAATATCTCTTTCACACGTTCGTCAAATCCTTCGTATCGGCCGCACAGGAGCAGCAGCCGCTGGTGAGCGGCAAGCTCCTCCACGATTCGCTGATCGAGCCTTCGACCCTGGGGCGAAAGCATGATCAGGTGGCCAGGTGTACTCGCAGCCTGCTGCACTGCTTCCACACACTCGACCACTGGCTCAACCTTGAGCACCATCCCCGGGCCGCCGCCGAAGGGTCGGTCGTCCACGGTGTTGTGCTTGCTATTGGCCCAATCACGTATGTTGTGCAGCCCAACCTCGATCAATCCGCGCTCGATGGCCAGCTTCACCAGGCTCTGCCCCAAATATCCGCTCAGGATTTCGGGGAACAACGTCAACACGTCGAACCGCATGGCGGCGAGCTCGGCTGGCGGCTACTCATCAAATGGCGCGGACGGAACGATTCGGCCCGCAACAACTCTACTCCGCGGCGGCTTCCTCGGTCGATTCGGCCGCCGGAGCTTCTGCCTCGGCTTCTGCAACCGCAGCAGCAGGGGCGGGTTCCGGCTCGGAGCCCGGGACCGGCGGAACGTAAGCCGGTGTGCCCGGATCGGGAACGATGCGCGGCATCGCCAGCTTCTCGCGAGCGGCCGCCTGAGCCGCGGTGTGCGTGCCTTCCGTGCCGTACTTCTTGATCAGCGTTTTGACCTTCAGCGACGGCTGCGCGCCGACGCCCAGCCAGTACTCGATGCGGTCGGCCTTGAGCAACGCCCGGGCGTCGGTCTCGCTGACCATCGGGTCATAGGTTCCAAGTTCTTCGAGCACGCGCCCGTCGCGCGGGTTGCGCGAGTCAACGGCACAGATGCGGAAGAACGGCCGATGTTTGCGGCCCATCATCTTCATACGGATTCGAACTGCCACGCGGTCCTCCTGGATCGATTTTCTAAGCGGTCTAAAAGTTCTGTGGTTTGACGCAAAGTGTGTACGCGATTGTCTGGCTTACTTACGGCCGTCGCGTTTTTTGCGACGGGCCTCTTTTTCACGCTGCTTGCGAAGTTTGGCACGCTCGTCCGAGCTGAGCCGTTTGCCGGTGCCGATCTTCGACTTCTGCAGCGTGGCGTTGGGGTTGGACATCTGGCCCTGCAACTCCTTGACCATCCGCATGCGATCGCCCATGCCCATGCTGGCCATGCGGCGCATCATGTCGGCCATACCATCGAACTGCTTGACCAGGTCGCTGACTTCCTTGGCCTCGACTCCGGCGCCCGCGGCAATTCGGCGGCGGCGGCTTTGATCGATGTGCTTTGAGGGATTGCGGCGTTCGGCCGGAGTCATGGAGTCGATGATTCCGCCCAGGCGTTTCATGCCGCCTTCGGCATCGACCGAGTCCATCATCTGCTGCATGCCGCCCATGCCGGGGATGAGACTCATGATCTTGTTGAGCGGGCCGAGCTTCTTGGTCTGGCTCATCATGCTGCGGAAGTCGTCGAGCGTGAACTCGCCCTTCCGCATCCGCTCTTCCTGCTTGGCCATCTCGTCCTGGTCGAACTTCTGCTGCGCCTGTTCGACCAGGGTCAGAATGTCGCCCATGCCCAGAATGCGCTGGGCCATCCGGTCCGGATGAAACTCCTGCAGGGCGTCGAGATGTTCGCCGGTACCGATGAACTTAACCGGCACACCCGTCACGTGCTTGACGCTCAGCACGGCGCCGCCGCGAGCGTCGCCATCGAGCTTGGTGAGGATCACGCCGTCCAGCTCAAGCGCGTCGTTGAACGCCTTCGCGCTGTTGACCGCATCCTGACCGGTCATGCCGTCGACAACGAGATAGACCTGCTCGGGCTCGACCCGGCGATCGATCTGGCGAAGCTGCTCCATCAACTCTTCGTCGATGTGCAAGCGGCCGGCCGTGTCGAGAATCACAACGTCGTTGCTGTTCTTCTTCGCCTGCGCGACGGCGGCCTGACAAACGGCGACGGGGTCTTTCGCACCCGGCTGCGAATACACCTCGATGCCAAGCTGCTCGCCGATCACGTGAAGCTGTTCGATAGCCGCGGGACGCTGAAGGTCGGCAGCCACCAGCAGCGGCTTCTTACCGCGTTCTTTGATCAGCCGACCAAGCTTGCCGGTGGTCGTCGTCTTGCCCGAGCCCTGCAGGCCGCACATCATCAGCACGGTCACTCCGGGCTTCAGGTGCAGCGAATGATCCACCGGCCCCATCAGGTCGATCAGCTCGCGATGCACGATGCCCACGACCTGCTGGCTGGGATCGAGCGAGCTGAGCACGCGTTCGCCGAGGGCCTCATCGCTGACTTTGGCGATGAAGTCCTTCACCACGGGGTAGCTGACGTCGGCCTCGAGCAGCGCCTTCTGCACCAGCGCCAGACCATCGCGCATGTTCGAGTCGGTCAGCTTGCTCTTGCCGCGCAGCGTCTTGAACGCACCGGCCAGGTTTTCTTGCAAGGACTCGAACATAATGACGCTTAAAGTAAGGTTCCGCTTGTGTTGAGGGCGCTTTGGGCGTGAACGCCCCTGCGGCCGGTAACAGCGTGAAGCTGCACGGCTAGGGGCAACGCCAGAGCGGCCAAGGACTTACCCCCTAAGACGGATCCGCGCACCGGCGGCCCCCTTGGGGTCCAAGGCAAACCCGCATTCTAGCGAAGACGGGGGCTCGTTTGCAATCCTGCACTTATCGGCAAACTTGCGGTTCGCAATCCCAAAAGCTTGACTTTGGGCGCCGGGCGGGGACAATAAATCGTTTTAACTGAGTTGGAAGTTGGTCCCGCCTGAGAAGCTCGCAGCCAGGCCCTGGCGCCACAAATTGGCAGCCGTCCTGTTCCCCCTGCGAACGATTGGTTTTGATCTTGCCCCATGCGACCTGCCAGGAGGGTCAGGGCCTGCCAAAGGGCCAAAAGGGTCGGCAAGATCGGTACCGCGAAAGGCTGAAGGAGCGGTTTTCACCCTCAAATCACTGCGTTACGACTGCCAGGCGGCCCGTTTTAACTCTGCCGGCAGCGTAGCGTGCATTTTTGCGTTATTGGAGGTTTTGATTCGATGCGGCAAATGCGGAATGTGTTTGAAGCGATCCTGAAGTACGGTCACGACGAAGACTTCGCTCCCAGCAGCGAGGAAGAAGGCTTTATCCCCACCGAAGCCCCCGCCGGCTCGAAGGAAAAGCTTGAGATCCTGGCAGCTCGCGTGCTTCGTGGCGAGCCCCTATGGCACCCGGAAGACCGTGCCGACTACAGCGGCCTGACCGGCGCTGTGCGTCCCCGTGAGTAATCCCGGCTGAGACCATCGCCGGTGCATGTTCGACTTGGCACATCGCCCACGACCCAGGGGCGATGTGCCTTTTTTTGCGCGCTAGAAGATTGCGGCCACGAGTCGGCGAAAGCTCCGGCGCGCTGCTGACCGCAAGTGCGCTTTGCGAGCTTCGATCCGCCCAGAGGATCTGAACTACTGCGGCGCCTACTTTGCTGTGCTGGCCTGGGCCGATTGAGTTTGCTCGAAGGCAGCCTTCTCGGTCGCCAACGCATCGAGATGAGCCTTGGCCGCAGCGGCAGCCTCGGCCGCGGTCTGGCTGGCCTTGGTCTTTTCGGCGAGCACGGCTTCGGCGGCGGCCAATGCCTCGGCCGCCTTCTTGGCAGCATCAGCCGCGGCAGCGGTGGCGGCTTTCTGCGCTTCGACTTCCGCGGCAGCTTTCGTCGCAACCTCGGCAGCCACGTTGGCCGCTGCAATCTGCTGCTCCACCCGCATCTGCAAAGTCGGTGGATTCGGCGGCATGTGCGCAACTTGCACTGCATCGGCGGCGTTCCATAGCCGGACTTCGCCGAGCCAGTCACCCGCGATCACGCGGCCGGCGTCGTGGGTGATAGCCACTTCCATCGCCAGGTCACCAAGTGCCGGGAAGTCGCGAATTGCTGTCCCGGCCGGATCCCAGAGCTTCGTCAGCCGGTCGCGACCACTGGAGACAAACTTGCCGTCCTGGGCGAACTCGATGGCCGTCACTCCGCCGCCATGAGCAGCGATGTTCTTGATCTCTTTGCCGCCTTCCATTTCCCAGAGCTTGATGGTGCCGTCTTCGCTGGCGCTGGCAACCACGTTTGAATCCGGCCGCCAACTAATGTCGGTCACGCCGCCCTTGTGGCCGGCCAGATTCTGATACTCACGGGCCGTCTCGGCTTCCCATACAAATAGGCTGCCGTTGCGGTCGGATGTGGCTAGCAGCACGCCATCCGGGCTGAATTCGACGGCATAGATCCACTCGGTGTGTTTGCGAATCTCGTGCAACAGTTCGCCTTCGGTCGAGTAAATTCGCACCACGCGCCCCGGACCACCCAGCGCGATCCGGGTGTGGTCTTCGTTAATATCGGCGGCCAGCACCACGTCGAGCTCTTCGCCGACCGTGGTCACGCGCTCGCCGCTCTTGACGTCATAAACGGCGACCATGCCGAGCTTCCCGCCGGTGCCTCCTCCCGCCAGCAGCAGGGTGCCCGAGCGACTGAACTTGAGAACGTGAGGAACGCCCTCGGGAAACGGCAGCACCGTGAGCAGTTCAGCCGTGTCGGTGTTGTAGAGGGAAATCTGCTTCTGACCCCCAACCGCGGCCAGGGGAGCCCACGGGCTGGCGGCCAGTGCCGTCACGGCGCCGGCTCGCGGAGTGTAGACAATCGGCTGACGCGACTTCTTTTCGGGCATCGGCGGCGGACCTTCGGGCTTCGCGCTGCCGGAGCTCGCGCTCATTTGCAGCGAGGGACCTTTCTTAACTTTGGCCACTGAACCGCTGTTTTCGAGAGCTCCGCCGAGAATCCATTTCTTGATCGTGTCGAGCTTCGCATCGGGCAGTTTATCCTGCATGGGCGGCATCGCCGGCTCGTCAATGTGCGCCACCAGGGCCCACAGGCGCGAGCTGTCCGGATCGCCCGGCTCGATGATCGCGCCCGAGGCGCCTCCTGTCATCGTGGCGCCGTAAGCGGCCAGCGAAAGGTCGCTCTTTTTGGTGTCCTGGTTGTGGCAACTGAAGCAGTGCTCGCGGAAGATCGGTTTGACGTGTTCGTCGTATGTGATCTTCTCGGCAGCCGCTTCATCGGCGCGCGCCGCTTGCGTCATGGCAAGCGACGTTAAGGCCAGGATCAGTCCGCAGGTGAATGCTGAAGTGAACTTCATGGTGATATCAGCACTGAGTAAACAGCGTGTGGGTAATCAGATTTAGTGGTTGAACAAGTATTCGCGCGAATTGAGCACGGCCCAGAAAATGTCATCCAGCGCCGCGCGGGGATTGTCCGCCGCGACCAGCGGTTCAAGCTTCTGCAGCTCCTCGGCCGTGGGCTTGCGTGCCAATGCGGCGATGTAAATGTTCTCGATGATCTCGGCCGGCTTCTTGCCCGCATCCAATTGGGTTTGCACCAGCTTGCTCTCGCCGATCTTACGGGCGATCGTGTCGCCATTAATCATGTGCAAGGCTTGCGAGAGCGTGGGCGAGGTGGTTGCCTCGGACTCGCAGGCCGTCAGACGCGGCGAACGTCCGAAACTGGTCAGGAAGTAGTTGCTCGTTTGGCCGTCGGCAATCTGCACAGCCCGAGCGCCAATCGGAAGCCCGCCGAACTTATCCGGCACGGCCGTAACTTGGCTCAAGCAGTCGAGCAGGTTCTCGGCCGGAATGCGGCGGATGCGAGCGTATGCAAAGTTCTTGGTATCCCCCTCATTGCTCGCGTTGGTCTGCGACGCCCGCTGATAAGTTTGCGAGTTGGCGATATCGCGCACGAGTTGCTTGAAGTCGTAGTTGTAGCTGGTCAGCTTGTCGCCCAGGGCCTGGAACAGTTCGGGATTGCTGGCCGGGTTGCTGACGCGAATGTCGTCCACCGGTTCCACAATCCCCAGGCCGAAGAAATGGGCCCAGACGCGATTGGCGACGCTGGTGGCGAAGTACGGGTTCTCGGGCGATGCCAGCCATTTCACGAGCACTTCGCGCCGATCCTTCCCGGCAACGTCGGGCGTGGCTCCCCCCAGAAACTTCGGCGGCATCACGCGCCCGCCCACGGGATGAGCCACTTCGCCGCCGCCGGAATTGAAGACGATAATTTCGCGATAGTCGGCTCCCTGCTTTCGGCCAATCTGCGCGAAGAACGCCGCGAAGCTGTAGTAGTCGTTCATCGTCCAGCGATCGAACGGATGATTGTGACACTGAGCACACTGGGTGCGAATACCCATGAACACCTGGGCCACATTCTCGGCCGTCTTGAGCGTGTCGCGTTCGATCTGGAAGTAGTTGGTGGCCGGATTGCTGAACGTGCCGCCGCTCGCACTGAGCAGGTCTTGCACCATCTTGTCGAGCGGCACGTTGTTCGAAATCTGGTTGGTCAGCCAGTTCGAATACAAAAACGCGCTCTTATAGCTGACGTCGTTCGACGATTTGACCATCAAGAGATTGGCCCACTTAAGCGCCCAGATCTCCGAGAACTCTTTTCGCTCCAGCAGCCGATCGACCAGCTTCGCACGCTTGTCGGGCGAAGTGTCGTTCATGAATTGGTGGTATTCATCAATCGTGGGTAGCAGGCCCGTGATGTCGACCGTCACGCGGCGAAGAAACACTTCGTCCGAGCAGACCTCGCTCGGTTGGACGCGAATCTTGTTGAGCTTGGCGTTCACCAGTTCGTCGACATAGTTCGCCGGCGGCGTGTTGGGGGCTTCGTACTGAAGTTCCTTGGGCAACACCAGGGCCTGGCTGCCGACGGTGAAGGTGTCGAAACGGGCCATCAGGAAAGCTTCACCACGAGCGCCCGCGGTGACCAGCCCGTCGGCATCGATTGGCGCCGAGTTGTCATTGTTCGTCAGAAACACCACCAGGTTCGTCACGTCGCGATCCGTGCCATCGGAGTACTTCGCCCGGGCGATGAACTGCTGCGTGGCCCCTTCGCCTTCGAGCACGACTTTGGGCGGGTAAATCTCCAGCGATGCGGAGCTGGCAACTTCGGCAGGGTCGGCAGGCACGCCAGCTTCGAGCCAGCGGAGAATCGTGTTGTAGTACTCGCTGTCCTGGCTGAACCGCTTGCCGCCGGTGTGCGGCACGGTACCGTCGGCCTTCTGCATCAGCAGGCTTTCGCGCGGCAACGCCAGATTGATCCGGCGGAAGCCGATTTCGTGCGTAATGCGGTGGTAGTCGCCGTTCGGGTCGTAACCGAACAGTGAGAGATTGAAGCCGTCCTTGCCGCGAGCCGCGCCGTGGCAACTGCCGATGTTGCAGCCGCTGCGCATGAAGACGGGCATCACGTCGAGCTTGAAGCTGATCGCCCGGTCATCGCGCGCCTGAGCGATCTTCACCGGGAGTTCGACTTTCTGGCCGCCGTACTCAATTGCCAGCGTGGTCTCGCCATTATCGACCGGATAGAGCGTGGTTCCTTCGAGCTTAGCGAGCGCCGGATTTGCGAGCGTGGCGGTCGCCTGCTTGGTAACGTCGAGCGTCACGCCGTCAGGGCGCGTGGCCACAACGATGAACGCCTGCCGATCGCGCGCCGTGGTCAGATTAATGTCCGGCGGATAGGCCGCGAGTGTGAACTCCTTCGGCGGTTCAGCGGAAGCCGGCGCAGCCTCGGGTGCTGGAGCAGCCTCCGGCGCTGGTTCGGCAGCAGGTGCAGCGGGCGCTGGAGCAGGTTCAGCAGGGGGCGCCGCGGCCGGGGAAGCAGCTTCGGGTGCTGCTGCCGCTGCAGGTGGTTCCTCCGCAATCAGCCGACCACTCAGGGACAGCAACAATGCGAGTGCCAGGGTCGTTGAGGTGAGGTTCGTTGATGTCAGGGACTGTGTCGTCCGTTTCATTTCCCTTCTCCTGCCAATTGCGCGGCGCGCGCGGCTTTGGCTTGTTGTCGTTCCAGGCGGAGTTTTTCCAGCAGGCTCAAGCGTTTTTCAGGCATCGGGGCGGCCTCGGGCATCGGAGCCGGAGCAGCCGCCACGGGGGCGTCGGCCTTCGGCGGCAGCGGCTCATCGATCCGCAGTTCGCCCGTGCCGAGCGTGTGTACGATGGGTTCGCCATTGGCCACGATCGTCGCCACGCAGAGCACGGTCGCGTGTTTGCCGACCGGTGAGTTCACCGTGGTGTTCACCGGGAATACCAACTCGGTCGTATCCTTGGTGATTTCCTTTTCGACGGTGGTCACCTCGTTGGGCAGACCGACCATCTGCACCTTGGCGGTGCCTTCGAAGTCCTTGGCCTTGGTCATCTTCACCACGATATCCGTGGCTTTCCCCTTCTCGGTCGTGGAAGCCAGGAACTCGAACGCGACGAACGGTTCGGCAACTTCGAGCGTGGCCATCTGCGAGGCGACGGTGATGTTGCCATCGCCCACGGTGGCATCGCCCAGCACCACGATCTTCCATTTGTTCACTTCCGCGCCACTGTTGGCGGTGAGCGGAATGATGGCTTCCGTCTGCCCTTCCGGAATTGCAATCGAACCGGAAGATCCAACACCCGGCGGGTTGTAGAGCATCGCCACCGCGATTGGGGCCGTGAAACCTTCCTTCCGCTTGGCGACAATCTTCAACCCCATCGAACCGTTTCGCACCAGCGGCACCTTGGGTTCGACGATTTCGATCGTGAACGGCGCCTCGTTCGTCACCGCGGTCGCCAGCCGCTGGTTGTACTGATTCCAGACTTCAATGTTGTTCTGACCCCGGGTGAGCGAAGTCCTCTGATTCAAATGCCCTTCGACCTTCACGTTCGGATCGGCCGGGCGTCCAATCACGTCGACCAGCGCGCCGCCGACCGCTGCGTCCGGGGCAGCCGAAAGCAGCACAGGCACGTCGCTGCGATTAGCGCCGATAGGAAGCGTCTCGACCGTCATGCCCGGCGGCAGGTCCTTGAACTCCAGGTTCAAGTCGCCTCCGAAATCGGCCCGCGCGGCGTTGATCAGAAAGGCCATCCGATTGCCTTGCGGCACGGGAGCCACGATGTCGACGTACTGGCTGCGCTCGCTGAGTCCCAGCGTCAGCACGGGCTCAACCGGCGTCACTTCGACCCGATAGGCGTAAGTCGGGCCGCCCTGGTCCAGGTGATCGCGCACATGAACGACGTAAGTGTCATCCTCGGGACACGTGATCCGCACATAGCTGTCCGGTGCCCCGACGTAGCCGCCGATGTCGTCGCTGCCACCGACATTCGCACCACCGACGCGAAACACATTCAGCACCGCGTCGAGCGGAGAGCCGTGCGCACGGGCGAAGAGCCGGACGTCAAAGACCTGGCCCTTCTTGCCGGTGAACTTGAAGCAGTCGATGTCCTTGGCTTCGCCGATCACGCCGTTCATGGCGATGGGCGCTTCGGTCGGAGTGCCTTCGGCCAGGCTATTGTTCGGCTCGACTTCCATCACGTTGCCGAACTTTGAGAGGCGAAACAGATTATGCGAGGGTGAAATGCCCTTGTCGTCCTGCGCGAAGATGCCGAACTCGACCGGCGCCTCGGCCGGAAGTTGAACTTCGTCGGACTTCGCGCCCGCCACATCGCCCAACCACTGAACGCTGACCTTCTCGCCAATCGGGCCGCCCAGCGGCAGCGTCGCGAGGGGTCGCGGGAAACGGCCCACGTGCAGCCGATAGCGGCATGAGCCGTTGCCCGCAAATGAAGTTTCACGGGCTTCGATGATGTAGGTGCCGTCTTCCGGGGCGACGATCGAGGCGATGCAGTCCTGACGCACAAGCGGCGCGTCGTCACTGCGAGCCAGTTCGAAGCGGTCCTTGTCGAGGATCGCCACGTAGGGATCGAAGAACGTGTAGCCGAGACGCAGGCCTTCGATCTCGGCGGTAATCCGCTCGCCCTTCTTCACTTCGACGGCGTAGTAGTCGACATCTTCGTTGTCGGCCGTGCCTTCAACAACCGTGTCGAGCGTGATCTTCTGCGGCGCGGCGAAGTCGCTGTTCGGTTCCGCCTCGTTTACTTGTGGCAAAGCGCCAACGCTGATCGTCCGCAAATTCGAGATGCCCGTGGCGGTGCGAATCCGGACATGATGCAGGCCCAGTCGACAATCCGAGGCGACCACCAGCTTCGCTTTGACCGAGTTGCTGTCGGCCGCCGGCTCGAAGCTGGCCACCGTAATGCCGGGCTCAAAGAACATGAGCTCTTGAGCATCGGCCAGGCGAGCACCGCCGAAGACGACTTCCGTCTCCACGCCACGTTGTACGCCCAGCGGCGAGCTGCCGCCGAAGGCGGGATTGGCCGCCTCCGCCAGCGTGGCTGCGAAGATCGAGCAGATCAACACGCCACTGGCAAGCGCGCAGCGGCACAAACGCGAACCAAAGTTCATCTGAGAACCTCGAGTTAAGAGGGTCGAGCGCATTGCAGGCTGGTTTGCTGAGTCAGCGGAGCTGAGCACCGGTGAGCGGCCACGCCGCCACCGGTGGCACCCAGTCACGTGGGTGCACACCCGGTGACCGAATGCTTTAGACCAGCAGCTCCTTGCGGACTTTGCCGCCGTCGACGATTTCGATCGGACGATCGCCCGGAGCCATCAGCTCTTTGTCGGCGATGATGCCCAACTGGTAGAAGATCGTGGTCGCCAGATCGCCCGGATCCATCTCGTCCTTTTCGGGCTCCGAGGCGACGGCGTTCGACTGGCCGTAGATCATGCCCTGCTTGATGCCGCCACCGGCGAGCACCACGCTGAACACCTTGGGCCAGTGATCGCGGCCGGCGGTGCCGTTGATCTTCGGCGTGCGGCCGAACTCGCTGGACACCAGCACCAGCGTCTCGCTGAGCAGCCCGGTGCGATCCAGGTCGCGGATCAAGGTGGCAAAGGCCTGATCGAACGCGGGCATCGCGCCCCGCATGCCGGCGGTGATGTTGTTGTGCATGTCCCAGCCGCCGTAGGTCAGCGAGACAAACCGCACGCCCGCGCCCACCAGGCGGCGAGCCATCAGCATACGCTGGCCGGCTTCGTGCATGCCGTATTCGTTGCGAATTGCCTCAGGTTCGGCCGCGATGTTGAACGCCTCGCGGGCTTTCTCCGAGCTGATCAGGCTGTAGGCCCGGTCATAGAAGGTGTTCATCGCGTCGAGCGTGTCGGCCTTTTCCTTCTTGGCGAAGTAGTCGTTCACGGCGTCGAGGGCCGAACGGCGACGTTCGAAGCGGCCGGCATCGACACCGTTGGGCAGGTTCAGGTCGCGAACCGTAAAGCCCTTGCTGGCCGGATCGGCGCCCAGGCTGAACGGGCCGAACGACGAGCTGAGATAGCCCGGGCCGGCATATTCGTTCGGAGCATTCGGAATGCAGACGTAAGGCGGCAGGTTTTCGCGCGGGCCGTACTCGTGGCTCACGACGCTGCCCATGCTCGGATAAACCAGCGCGGGGCTGGGGCGGCTGCCGGTGAACATGTTGTGCGTGCCGCGCTCGTGGGCCGCTTCGCCGTGCGAGAACGAGCGGATGACCGTGATCTTGTCGGCAATCTGGGCCGTTTGCGGCAGCGTTTCGCAAAACACTTCGCCGGGGATCTTGGTCGGGATCGTGCCCATTTCGCCGCGATACTCGATTGGCGAATACGGCTTGGGATCGAACGTTTCCTGGTGGGCGATACCGCCGGGCAGGAAGATGTGGATGATGCTCTTGGCCTTGGCCGGAATGAAGTCGTAGTGCTTCTGCTCAGCCTGGGCATGCTGAATGCGGAAGTAATCGCCGAGGGTGAGTCCCAGTCCGGTCAGCGCGCCGACCGAAAGGAAGCCACGACGATTGATGTTCGAGCGCAAACTCATACGGATCTCCCTAAGTGTTTGAGGCCGCACAGGGCTTGTTAGCACGGGGCTTGTTCACGCGTGTGCAGAGCCAGCTCGCGAAGACTCGATCGATGCTGTTCAGCGCGGGCGGGCGATGTTGTTTCACGAAGCGTTGCGTTAAACGAACCGTGGGTACTGGGGGGTCAAGTCAGGAACTTGTGGAGGCGGGAAGTTGGGGTGGGCTCGGCCTCGCCCGGGAGCAGTTTTTGGCGGTAAACTCGCGTGTTTACGGCGTGTTTTCGCCAGCTCCCTCAGCGTCACCGTCTCGCTGATGCTAGCCGAGCCCTGAGGGCTTGTCAAATATTAGCGAATTTTTATGCGTTCGGTTTCGGACCCCATTTCCGGCGGTCCGCGAACGTGCAATTTCCGCACCGATAAGAGACCAGAATCAGGACGAAAATTCCCGCGCCCGAGACCGAAATTCGCGGACTTCCCAAAGCCCCGGGAATACCTTCGCGGGCAAGGAGCGAATTCTTACAGAGCGCTTCACCTCTCGCTGTGCAGAAAGCGGTGCTGCGTAATCGCGCAGACCCATCATTTTCCCCGGAAAACTCTGGACGTTTCCGAGCGGATCAGCGAAAATGAGGCACTGGGCTGGAGTTAGGGCAAGATCGAACCGGCGACGCTACCCGTTTGGGAATTCAGGGTCGTCGGGTGAAAAAACACAGGGGAGGAGGAAGAGCGATGGCTCGTCCAAAGAAGTCGCGTGGTTTCACGCTCGTGGAACTGCTGGTCGTGATCACGATCATTGGCATGCTCGTCTCGCTCTTGCTGCCGGCCATTCAGGCCGCCCGCGAAGCCGGCCGCCGCAGTGTTTGCCAGAACAACATGCGTCAGAACGCACTCGCGCTCATGCAGGTGGCAGAGAACAAACGGGCGTATCCGGGGTACGTGAATTCGATTGCGACTGGGGTTCCCGGAACTCCGAACATCCGCGCGACTTGGGTCGTCTCCATTCTCCCCCAACTCGAACGCAACGACATCTATCAGAACTGGCAGAATCCGTCGAAGATCACGACGAATTTCGCCAACATAAACGTAGGAGGAGCTGCCAATTCGTTCTTTTCGCCCATGGAAGTGCTGATTTGCCCCAGCAATTCGAATCCTGATCTGGGCGGCAACCCACTTTCGTATGTCGTTAATACGGGGCTATCCAAGACGCCTAATGATACGAACGTGCGAACGAGCGGAGGAGCCAACTACCCGTCTCAGGCTCTCCAGTACATTGCCGAGGACATCAACGCTGGCGTCTTCTTTAACAACTCCAATTGGGATGGCAACACGCTGAACGCGGGATCGATTCCGCCGACCCCCGGTCCAAAGATGACGCAAGATTTCATCAGCACTCGCGACGGCACTAGCTACACGATCATGATGAGTGAAAACCTGCAGGCAGGTAACTGGGCGCTCGACCCGAATACCCCGGCAGGCGCCGTGGCTAGCCCGCCCAGCGGCTTTTACAACTCGGATCTGGCTGCACGGCAGAATACCGGCATGGTCTGGTTCCTCTCTGGCAAAATCAATAACGCCAGTCCCACGGATGCGTCGATGCCGGACTCGCTTTACGCGACCTTTGGTTCGGCCAATCCCAATGATCTGCCAGGTATCAATGACAAGTCGCAACTCGTGACCGGTTCCATTCAGCTCCGGTACCAGTCCGGGAACAACGCCAATCCGACGGGACTCGCCTATTCGCGGCCATCCGCCAATCACTCGGGTGGCGTGAACGTTTCTTACTGCGGCGGCAACGCTGGCTACCTCAGCGAGGAAATCGACTACCGGGTCTTCACGCAATTGATGACGCCGAATCAGAAGCAGGTCGATATCTCCCCTGCTGGTGGCGGTGGTGGCGCCATTCTTGCCGGCCAAACCTATGCGGACGGTGGTTGGGACAACTCGGCTGGCGGCATTCCGTTCTATGTGCTCGACGAGTCGGAGTTCTAACGGACTCTGCTCGATCGCCCTCTCCTGATTTCCAGAGCGCCCCGCGAAGCACAAACTTCGCGGGGCGTTTTTTGCGCACGTGCTGCCGGCCGCTTCGGCCACCACGACGCAACAATGCGACGGAATTGCTGGCAGCAACTGACGCTTTCAGCGAGAATCTTGGAAGTGGCCTGAACGTTCGCACGCCGACTCAAAGCAGAGGCACCACTCATGCGACACGATCGAAGCGGCCGCGTCTATTTGATGGAAGTGCTGGTCGCTCTATTCGCGATCGGACTGCTGGTAAGCCTGCTGCTTCCGCTGATGCAGGTCAGCCGAGACGGCGGTCCCGGCTACGGCTGCAAGAACAACTTGCGGATGTGCTTTTTTGCCATGAGCCTGGGTCGTGCCGTTGTTGCCATACTTCGAACGCAATGATTTGTACGTGACTTGGGACCATTGGCATCCGGATGTCGCCAGATACGACGCTGAAATGATCAGTCCGATCAATGTGCTGATCTGCCCCGCTGACTATGATCCGAAGTTAACGACGGCCGATCCACTTTCGTACGTCGTGAACAGCGGCTCCGCGCGTTCGGCAAACGACTTCTTTCCGCCCACGGGGAAGAGCCCGCCGTGGGTAGAAGATCGGGCCAGTGGCGTGTTTTTCAATCGCGCTCGTGCCGACTTCAGTGGCGCGATCTCGCAGCCTGATCCGCGACCACCAGCTAAAGCTTTCTCCGCCAAGACGGGCCCTGCGATGACCGAAGACTTCATCAATGAACATGATGGGGCGAACTATACGATCATGCTGACCGAGAGTTTGCAGGCGGGCGGCTGGGCGTACGATCCGCTGGCTCCGGGAAGTCCGATGAGAAGTGAGTTTCAGATGCGGCAAGCGACCAGCGTCGTGTGGTTCATTAGCGGGCAGCGAAACAATGCCCTGCCGATCAGCGTGTCGGTTTCGGCGGAGCAGAGTTTTGATCCCTCGTTGGTGGGCATCAATCGGCGCAGAAACCTGACAAAACCATTGGCGGAGCGATTCTCCTTTCGGCCTTCCTCGAATTTTGGCGGCCTCGCAGCGGCGCGCCCGTCCTCCAATCACCCAGGCGGCGTCTATGTGGCCTTCTGCGGCGGCAACTGCAGCTACCTGAGCGAAGACATCGACTACCGGGTGCTGACGCAGCTCATGACGCCCAATGGCCGGGAAGTCGTCGTCGACATCGACGGCAATGGCGAACCGATCAGGGCCAATGATCCGGCCGGCACTTCAAGCCGCGTGGTCACGCCCTGGACTTATGATCTGGACGAGAGTGAGTTCTGAGCCTGTCGATCGGAACGGGGAAGCAGAGACGATCCACAGATTTCGCGGATTCTAGAAGATTGAAAGAGGGAGAAGGCGTGGAAGGAAGAGAAACCACCGATGGACGAATGAAGGGCAGTCCTGCCTGGTCTTCGTCGTGCCGTTGTGTCGTTGTGGTTCGCCTGGATCCCCTGTCAGCGAAGTTAATGCAAAAGCTACCACGACGACACAACGGCACGACGGGGAAAGAAGAAGTAAAGGAAATCTGCGGACGATCGTCCTCTGCTTTTCTCCTACCCCTGCCTTCCCCCTGCGTCCTCAGCGGTTCAATCTCCCCGCGTTGCACTCAAGAGACGCTACTCCTTCGGATGCCGGAAGCGCTGGCCGTCCAGCGGCGCCGCGCCGGGGCCACCAAACAGAATTCGCAGCCGCGCGTCTTTGCCCGTGCGGCCTGTGACCGTCAACCGATGCATGCCGGCGGCCAGGTTCACCAGCGCGAACTTCTGATCGTACTTGCCTTGCTTCGCGCGGTAGATCGGCGCGCCGTCGACTTGCAGCTCCAATTCGCCGTAATGCCACAACTGGAACTGGTACACCTCCTCGGTCGATACGTCGAAGAAGCCCTGAAAGACGAACGGCTGATCGGGTCCAACTCCGCTCGAGGAAATCCAGGTCGGCTCCTGCGTGTCCTGCACGGGCACCAGCCGGTTGTTCGCCAGGCGAAGCACCATGCCGGGCAACAGATCGTTGACGTTGCCTTTGAGCGCCGGGAGCGGCGCGGCAGGTTGCACGTCAATGGCGACCGGCGGCGGGATGATGCGGTCGCGAGGCGTCTGGCCCGTCACGGCGACCGCCTGCAATTGCGTCGGTCCGAGTCCGAGTGTGCGCGGGTCGATTTGCACGGCGCCACGTTCGCCTTC
>JBGSKX010000356.1:0-18064 GCA_041741015.1 Pirellulales bacterium | reverse complement strand
GCGCGGTGTGGAGCGCGGCGCCCGTGCCGCGCGCGGCCATTGCGGAGCCTTCGCAGCCGGTCTCAACCATTCGTTTGAGCGCGCGCAAACGTGGCACGAGCAGGTTAGGTCGGCACGCTAAGACGGCGCGCGTCTGGTGGGCAAGTTTGGTCGCCGCGCTGTTCGTCTTCGCCGCACTCTTGGCGATCGTCGCGCTCTCTTAGCTCGCTTGCTTGAGCCCGCCTCGAATTTCCCCATCAGGGGGGAGTGTGAACCCTGGCAGACTGCCCCCGTCAAGACCCCCATCTGGCAGAAAAATCGGACCTGTCCTAAAATCGTAAGTGCTTGTTTATAAGCCACTTAAGAATCTTTGTTGAATTCTTTCCAAACCTGCACGTAGGATAGGTATAGCCGGTCAGACGACCGGGCCCCACAGGGAGCTCCTCGGCGGTCTTAGAGGAGCACGCAGCAGGCTCAACCAACCACGGTCCGGGCCTCTAAGGACAGACTCGTGCTGCTCCGTTTCGTATGTTCCTCTGCGCTCCTTTCGTGCCATGCAACGCAGCCAACACAATCTCAAGAGCCGGTTTACCAAGGCGCAGTATGCCAATGCTGTTGCCCTCGGTAAGTCGCGCCGTCGTGGTGGCCAGGCACACAAGCGTTCGCGCACTGGTCCGCGCAACTTGAAGCTGCCGTTTGTACCCCCCGAAGACTGGCATGAGCCTAAGGAAAACGGCGCGCCATATCGCATCATCGTCCAATCGCCGGGGGATGGCTTCCGCCACATCCTGACGCCGGAGGATGTCCGCGCTCGGCTGGCAGATCTGCCCGAGTGGATGACCAGCGAGCTCGAGGTCGTGCAGTTCAGCCGGATGACCCGCAAGAAGCAGAGTTTCCCTTGCTATGGCATGCAGTGGGGCGCCTCGATCTACCTCTACCCGATCGAAACTGGCCTGATCGAGTACTACAACGCCCCGCCCACACCGGCCCAGGTCAACGAGGCCCGGATGTATGGTGGTGCCTGGCGAGAAACCTCGCGCGGCGTCTGGGGACTGCACTGGAACGAGGAGTCCGTTCGCGACTACTACCTCAATAACATCCTGATCCATGAACTGGGCCATCTGGTCGACAGCCGCAATACGGGCTACGAAGCCCGGGAGCGGTTCGCCGAGTGGTTTGCGGTTGAGTACGGCTACAAGCGCAGCACCACCGCTCGTCCGCCTAAGAAAATCACCCGCCGGCATCATCCCAGCGGCCGCAGCCGGACAAAGTCGGCGTAACGGGTGCCGGGGTCGAAAGGCGCGGGCATTTTGCGTGCGAGCATTTCGCAGTTCGAACTCCTTCGCGCTCGAACTATAATGGCACCTGTCCGTGTCGATGCCGGCCCTGTGACCTCTGGCGCTCCGCGGACAGCCTCTTCCCCCAGATCGGCGTGATGCGCGAAACGCGAAGTTTGTGGCTCCGTAGACTGCTGGCGGCGTGCCTCCTATTTGGCATTCCGTCGTTGCTCGGCGCTGCGCCGCCGACGGCCAAAGATCGGGCCGAAATCCGCCGGGCCGAAACCGCGATCGCCAAGGCGGGCAACTTCTACCGCGCCGCCAAGTACCGCGAATCCGGTGAGGCCGCCCGCACTGCGATCGACATGCTGGCCGCGTTGCCGGCAGAGGATTCGCCGGCCTGGAAATCGGCGCTGGCCACATCGCTCAAGCAACTCGGCCGTGCGCGCGAGCTGCTGGCCGCTCAACAAGTCACCGTGCCCGATTGGAAGCTCGGTGAGTCTGCACCAACCGGCGACACGGTCAGCTTCGTTCGCGAGGTGGCGCCAATTCTCGTCGCCAAATGTGGCGGCTGCCACATCAGCCGCTCGCAAGGCGAGTTCAGCATGGCAAACTTCGCCGCCCTGGAGAAAGGTTCCGCATCGGGCGTCGTTCTCATGGCCGGAGATGCCGCCGGCAGCCGGATCATCGAACTCGTCGAAAGCGGCGACATGCCTCGCGGTGGCGGCGAAGTGACCAAGGCCGAGCTCGAAAAGCTTAAAAGCTGGATTGTGGGTGGCGCGAAGTTCGACGGCGACGATCCAAGTGCCTCGCTCGCCAGCCTTGTGCCCGGCGGCCAGCCCGCTCGCGCGCCGAACGTTCCGGTCGTGATGGCTGACCCAGGCGATGAGGTGCAGTTTGCCCGCGACGTTGCCCCCATCTTGCAACAGCACTGCTTGGAGTGTCACGGACCGCAGAATGGCGGCAACGGGTTCAGCCTCGCCACGTTCGACCGGCTGCTGCAAGGAGGCGGCAATGGTCCGCCGGTGGTTGTCGCCAAACCGGCCGAAAGTCTGCTGATCAAGAAACTCCGCGGCACGGCCACGCTAGGCGCCCGCATGCCGCAAGGGCGCGATCCGCTGCCGGAAGAAACCATCGCCAAGATCGAGAAATGGATCGAATTGGGGGCGAAGTTCGACGGTTTCAAATCCAATGCCTTGCTGGAAGACACGATCGCACAGCGAGCCGCTGGCGGTCTCACACACGAAGAACTCGCCAAACAGCGGCTTGAGCGGGCCGAGAAGACCTGGCGGCTGATCTTGCCCGATACGCCCGCCAATCATGTGGCAAGCGACGAAGTGCTGGTCGTGGGTGGCGCGAGCCCCGAGATCCTCTCGGCGGTAAAGACCATGGCCGACGAACAGATCGTCAAGCTCCGCAAGATGTTCAAGACGCCCGAAGCCGAGCCGCTGATCAAGGGGCGCATGACGCTGTTCGTCTTCGACAAGCGATACGACTACGGCGAGGTCGGCACGATGCTCGAAGGCCGCGAACTACCCGCCACTTGGCGCGGGCACTGGATGTACAACCCGCTCGATCCTTATGGCTGTGTGCTGCTGGAAAAGGACGGCACGGCTGCTCCGGGCGTCGTCGCCCAGCAGATCGCCGGGGTCTATGTGGCGAGCCTCGGCGAAGTTCCCCGCTGGTTCGCCGAGGGAAGTGCCCGGGCGGTTGCCGCGCGGATCGACCCGCGCGATTCCCGCGTGCAGGGTTGGGATCGGCAGGTGGCCGAGGTGCTGGAAAGCCTCGAGCGGCCGGAGCGCTTCCTGGCCGGCGCGCTCGCGCCGGAGGAAGGGGACGTGCTGAGCTACAGTTTCGTTTCGAAGCTCCTGATGGCCCCGGCCAGCCGGTACGTCGGCGTCATTGGCGCGCTGCAGGGGGGAGCGCCGTTCGGAGAGGCCTTTGCCAAGATCTACGGCGGCGAACCGACAGATCTGATTGATCCTTGGACGACGCGCGTCACGCCGCGGAAACGTAAGTAGTCAAGCGATGTGTTTACCCCGCGCTGATGTTCACCAGTGCGTTCAAGCTTCCTGAGCGAAACCCTTCCAGGTCCAGCGTCACGTACTTGAACCCTAGCTCTTTCAGTCGGGCCACCAGCGGCCCGCGAACTTCATCGCTCGCCAGTCGGCCAATCGCAAGGGTCGGAACTTCCAGTCGGGCCACGTCGCCGCGGTGATAGCGGACTCGCACGGTCGGCAGGTCCAGCGCTCGCAGATACTGCTCGGCTGCGTCGATCATCGCCAGTCGCTCGGGAGTAACCGACTCGCCGTACGCAATCCGGCTGCTCAGGCACGGCGATGCCGGCTTATCCCAGGTCGGCAGTTCCCACTCCCGCGCAAGCTCGCGGACTTCCGCCTTGGTAAACCCGCAGTCGGCGAGCGGACTCAACACCTGATGTTCACCGGCGGCCTGCATGCCCGGCCGATAGTCTCCCAGGTCGTCGAGATTCGCGCCGTTGACGATCGCCGCCACTCCCAGCCGCGCGGCAACGCCTTCCAGCTGCGTGTAGAGTTCGGTCTTGCAGTGGTAACAGCGATCCGGCGCGTTGCGCAGGTACTCCGGTCGCGAGAACTCGTCGGTATCGATCACCTCGTGGCGAATTCCGATCAACGCGGCAATCCGCCGGGCGTCTTCCTGCTCGCCGGCGGCGAGGCTGGCACTGGTGCCCGTCACGGCTAGGGCGCCGTCCCCCAGGGCGAGCTGGGCGGCCTTCGCCACTACCGTACTATCGATACCCGCGGAAAAAGCCACGGCGCAACTGCCCAATTCGCGCAGCTTGGCCAGCAGTTGATCGCGTTTTTGGGAGAGATCCGACATGCGGTGAATTATATCATCCGAGTTTTCCGCGAGAACGACCGGCTGGATACCGTTGCAGCCAAATCCTGCTCCAACGTTGCAATTGGGACGGAAGTATAATGGTGCGTAGTGGCGGACCACTGGGAGTCAGGCCCATGGCCGGGCGACTCAAGAGCAGGCCCTCTCTAGATCCCTCGGAAATCTCGAAAGAGTTCCCCCATGAGATGGTTGGCCGCGTGCATTTTAATGATTGCAGCCTGCACGCCGGCGTTTAGCCAGGAACCGTCCATCACCGTGACGCGCGGCGGCCGCAGCCGGACCATGTCGCTCGCAGGCAAGACGCCGGAACAGAACTTTCTGCTTCTTGAGCGGGCGATTGAGAACTTTGCCCAGCCCGGCGATAAGGTCCAAGTCGTCGGGACGTTCGTCGGCGGCCCGCTCGACAAGCTCGAACTGGAGAACCTGGCCGGTGGTGAACTGACGGGCGCCGGTCCTGAGAAAAGCCGAATCATCGCCAAAGCTCATCACGATCGCGTCGGTCCCGAGCAGAGTCCGCATAAGTCAGCCGGACCCGCCATCGGCTTGCCCAACAATGGCGAGATTCGGCTGGCGGGGCTGTATCTCGAAAACACGCCCACGAACGTGTACGAAGACGGTGCGCTTGCCGGCTGGCCGGGGAGTGCCGCCGGGATCGCCGTGGCGACCTTCGAAGATTGCGAGGTGAAGGCCCACGACTGGGGACTGATCTACGACTGGTCGCTCCACTCCAATCGAACCGTCATCCTGCGACGCGTGAAGGGGGTCGCCGCCCGCAGTTTCGTCAACCTGATGAACGGCTCGTCGAACTACACGCTGCTCATGGAGGACTGCGACATCGGGATCGACGGCAATCTCTCGAAAAGCTACAGCGAGACGAGCGCGGCTGATCCCGTTACCGGGGGCGTCTTGACGCCGCTCATCCTGCGGGCCGGAACGGGCCACGCCAAAAATTGCACGTTTTGGGTCCGCGGCATGGAGCGTCCCGCCGGGCATTCGCGCAAGTGGATGCCGACCAGAATCGCGGCGATTGCCACTGACCAGTTCTATTCGCGAGCTGCACGGACGACGCGGTTCCATGTGGAGAACTGCCGCGTCAAGTTTGTCGAGCCCGTTGATGAGACGGTCGTCTACGACCTCGATTTCCGCTTTGGACAGGCAACGGTAGACGAACCCGCGCGAAGCGGCAGCGGCCCTAATGGCGAACTGCGGATGACGACTGCCGGTCAACCGCCGGGAGGTTAAGGTAAGCTTCCTAAGTGACGCGGGAGGTGAACGGTCACAGGCTTGCATGGCATATTTGTCTGTGGGATAGTTACGGTTGCGACACCACTCGCGGCGGGCACTTCAGTCTTTCACTTCGGGCGTGGCATGCAGATCTGGCCGGCAATCGACCTGCGCGATGGTAAGTGCGTTCGCCTGCAGCAAGGCGATTACGCGCGCGAGACCGTATTTGGCAACGATCCCGCCGAGATGGCCAAACACTGGGTCGACGAAGGCGGGCAGTATCTGCATCTGGTCGATCTCGACGGCGCTAAAGCCGGCAGTGTGGCGAACTGGGACAGCCTCGAGCGCATTCGCAGCGCGGTAAGTGTGCCCTGCGAGGTCGGCGGTGGCGTGCGTGACGAGAGGACGATCGCCCGCTTGCTGAGTTTGGGGATCGATCGCGTCGTGATCGGCACCCTGGCGATCAAACAGCCCGACTGGTTTCGCCAGATGTGCGCTAAGTTTCCCGGCCAGCTTGTGCTGGGCATCGACGCGCGTGGAGGACTTGTAGCAACGGAAGGCTGGCTGGAGACCAGCCACGTGAAAGCCGTGGACTTGGCGCAGAGTTTTGCTCGCGAGCGACTCGCGGCAATCATTTATACGGACATCGAAACCGACGGCATGCTCAGCGGGCCGAATCTCGGTGCGCTCGAGCAGATGGCCAAGGCCGTCGACCTTCCCGTGATCGCTTCCGGCGGAGTGGCCACCGCCGAGGACGTGGCTCAGTTGTCCAAGTTGCCCGTGGCAGGTTGCATCATCGGGCGCGCACTTTACGAAGGCACCTTGAAACTAGCCGACGCGCTAGAACGAGCGCGTTGACTGGCTTTCCTTACATGAAAGGGAAACTAGCATGGCGCAGGTCCAGGTCCAAAATATCCGCAACATTGTGTTCGGCGGCCACGGATTGGCCGGAAAAACGTCTCTGTGCGACAAGACTTTGAACGTCACCGGCGCCGTCAAACGCCCCGCCAGCGTTGACGACGGCACCAGCATTTGCGATTTCGACGAAGAAGAGAAGCACCATCATCACTCGGTCGAATCGGCCTTGATTCATTTCGACCACGCCGGCAAGCACTTCAACGTGCTGGACACGCCGGGCTATCCGGACCTCATTGGCCAGGTGCTCGGCGCGCTGAACGCCGTCGAGACGGCCGTGATTGTCATCGACGCCCACAGCGGCATCGGAGTTAACACTCGCCGCGTGTTCAATGAAGCCGGTGCCCGCGGCCTCGGCCGGATCATCGTCATCAACAAGATGGATGCCGAAAACGTCGACTATCCCGGTCTCATCCATTCGATCCAGGAACTGTTCGGCCACAACTGTATCCCCTTCGACGTTCCGATCGGGCACGGTCACGACTTCCAGGGCGTCGTTCCCGTGCTGACCGGGAGTCCCACGCCCGGCGCACTGATGGATTTGAAAGCCCTGCGAGAGTCGCTCATCGAGGCGATCGTCGAAGTCGACGATGCGGCGACCGAGCGATACTTCGAAGGTACGCTGCCCACGGACGACGAGATTCAGCGACTCCTCGTCGAGTCGGTGGCCGCGGGGACGCTTGTGCCAATCGTGGCCTGTTCGGCCAAGAGCGGCGTCGGACTCACCGAAATGCTCGACACGCTGGCAACTTGCGCGCTGCCGCCAGATCGTGTTGAACGACACGGCAAAGAGCAGGCCAACGGCGAGGCGATTATTTCGGCCGATCCCGCCAAGCCGCTCGTGGCGCAAGTCTTCAAGACGCGCATCGATCCCTTCGTCCACAAGCTGAGCTTCATTCGCATCTTTTCCGGCTCGCTCAAGAAAGACGACAGTGTGCACATCTCGGGCGTTAAGAAGAACGTGAAGCTCCATCAGTTGCTCGACGTGCAGGGGGGCGAAACGCATCCACTCGACGAGGCTTCCGCCGGAGAGATCGTGGCCGTCGCCAAGGTCGACGAACTGCACACCGGCTGTTCGCTTGGTGAAGTGGAAATGCCGCAGCTCAAGTTTCCCACGCCGATGGTGGGCCTGGCCGTCACGCCCAAAAGCCGTGGCGACGAAACCAAGCTTTCCGGCGCGCTGCACAAGATCGTCGAGGAGGATCCCACGATCCAGCTCCATCGCGACGCGCAAACTCACGAGTTGGTGATGAACGGCATGAGCGAGCTGCACTTGCAGATGATCCAGGAGCGGCTCAAACGGCGCGACAAGGTGGAAGTCGACACCAAGGAGCCGAAGATCCCCTATCGCGAAACAATCCAAACCCAGGCCGAAGGCAGCTATCGTCACAAGAAGCAGAGCGGCGGCCGCGGCCAATTCGGTGAAGTGCACATTCGCCTGTATCCCTTCCCCTCCGGCTCCGATCCGGCCAAGTTCTGCTCCAAGGAGCGCTTCCCCAGCATGCGCGAGTTCCATTACGATCCCGCGCACAACTTCCTCTGGGTCGACTCGATCGTTGGCGGTTCGATTCCCAATAACTTTCTGCCGGCGGTGGAGAAGGGGTTCAAGGAACGCATCGCCCGCGGCGTGATCGCCGGCTATCAGATCGAGAACGTGTGCGTCGAAGTGTTCTTCGGCAAGCATCATCCGGTCGACAGTTCTGAAGCCGCATTCAAGACGGCCGGCTCGATGGCCTTCCGCAACGTGTTTCAGGAAGCCAAGCCGGGTCTGCTCGAACCGATCGTCACGCTGCACGTCACGGTGCCAGGCAGCAAGCTGGGTGACATTAGCAGCGACATGTCCGGCCGCCGCGGCCGCGTGCTGGGCATGGACTCCGCCGGCGGCGATCTGCAAACCGTCACGGCTGAGGTCCCGCTCTCGGAAGTGACGACCTACGCCCGCAGCCTGTCGAGCATTACAGGCGGGCAGGGGAGTTACACGATGGAGTTCAACCGCTACGAGCTGGTGCCCGGCAACGTGCAGAAAGAGATCGTCGACAAGGCGGTACTCAAGGAGGAAGAGGAGGAGTAGCCAGCCCGTTGGTGCTGTCAGAAGTGCGATAGCCCCCGCGGCGCGCCGCCGTTTGCGCCGTGGGGGCATTTTTGCGCGCCGCCGCTAAACTCCGCTGCCAGAGCGGTCCGAAGACAAGAGCGTGGAAGCTTGATTTCGCCGTTCCCGGCGCCTACGATTAGCCGACATGGCGCCAAAACTGCTAGCACGCCCGAGCGCGTCTGGCCGGCGCCGTCTGCCAGACCGGAGTGCTCCAATCACCATGACCCCGACCATGATTCCGTTGGCTCGCGGTTGTCGCTGCTCTTGTACCAGGTAGCCCGTTGGTGGCTACCAGTTCTCCGCGTTCGCACTCTTCTCTTTCTTCTGGCTGGCCCCGCACGTGGGGCACACAACTTTCGCGCAAGATCGTCGCACGACGTGCGCGAACCTGGAGTTTGAACAATCATGGCCTCGGACCTTCGTCGCAAAGAACAATTGCCGGAACTCACCGCCCGGATCGTCGAAACCTACAACGAGCTTCCCTCGATCAGCCACCTGGGCCACTGCCCGCTGCCGAACTACAAGGTCGTCATCAGCGCGATCGAGGACATCAAGGAAATCCTCTATCCCGGCTACCGGCGGCGCGAAGGCTTGCACATCGGCAACGTCACCTACCACGTGGGCGACCTGATCGACGGCCTGCACGACAAGCTCACCACGCAAATTGCCCGGGCCATGCGCCACGACGCCGGCTATTCCGATAGCTGTGACTCGACGGACGTTGACTTCGAAGCCCTCGGCCAGGCCAAGGCGATCCTGTTTCTCGAAGAGCTGCCCGAGCTGCGCAAGACGCTGGCGATGGACGTGCAGGCCGCGCACGACGGCGATCCGGCCGTCAAAACGCTGGACGAGATCATCTTCTGCTATCCGGGTCTCGAAGCGGTCACGGTGTATCGCGTCGCGCACTTGTTGCATCAACTGAACGTCCCGCTGATTCCGCGCATGATGACTGAATGGGCCCACTCGAAGACCGGCATCGACATCCACCCCGGCGCCACGATCGGCAATCACTTTTTTATCGATCACGGCACTGGCGTTGTCATCGGCGAGACCTGCGAGATCGGCAACCACGTGAAGCTCTACCAGGGTGTCACGCTTGGCGCGCTGTCGTTCGCCATCGATGGCGAGGGGAACCTCGTGCGCGGCACGAAACGCCATCCCACGATCGAGAATCACGTCGTGATCTACGCCAATGCCACGGTGCTCGGCGGAGCAACCGTGATTGGGCATCACTCGGTCATTGGCTCCAGCGTCTGGCTCACGCGCAGCCTCGAGCCGCATACGACCGTGGTGCTCGAAAAGCCCAAGCTGAAGATGCGGGCCGATATCGCCGAAATGACCCCCGAGATGAACTTTCAGATCTGATCGCTCATAAGCGTCCGGACTTGCCTGGGGGCTATCGAATCCGTTGCGGCGGTGCATGCCTCTGTCGCCGCCAGCGCGCCAGGATCGCAAGTCCCACACCCACACATGCCGCCGCGCTCAAGATCGCCCCGGCATAGAAGCTCCTGGGTCGATAGCGATAAACCAGGCGATGTTCACCTGGCGGCAGCACAACGCCGCGCAGGACACGATTCGTCCGGAGAATCGGCTGCGTTCGCGATTGGCCGTCGGTCTCGACGGTCAACTCCCAGCCTGGAAAAAACTGATCGGCGAGCACCACGAGCCCCGGCGCGGTGAGCCGAGCCCTGATCTCGACCAACAGCGGCTCGTCGCGCTCGATCGTGCAAGTTTCGCCGGGCGCTGCCGGCACGGCGTCGGCGGCTGGCAGACTCACCGCCTCCGCGGTTTCCACGACGGCGACCTTGCGCCAGTCACGCGGCTCGTTGTCAGGAAACAGCAACTCGCGCGTGTATTCGCGCGTGGCCCGTTCCAAACGGCTGTCGAACAGTGGACGCACGTCGACCTGGTGTACGATCCAGGCCCGGGGCATTACGGTTGGTCGCTCGCCCAGAAAGACTCCCTCGGCGATCTCTCGGGGATGGTCGACCGCGTCGCGATCCCGCTCGCCGACAATGCACACCTGGACGTTGAGCATGTCGAGCACCGCGGCTTCGGGTACGTTGTGCCGCGACATTCGCCGCGTGTAGAGCCGCGCGGCGTCGATCAACTGGTTGAAATCCGCTCCGGCTACGCTCTGCGCCGCAGGCATCGCGCGAATGTGCAGCGGCAGGGGATACTTGGGGGAGAGCGTCTCACGCTCCAGCGTGATCGCCTCGGCATATCGGTGCTCGGAGCGCGTCTTTTCGAATGACGGCGGAATCAGTGATGACTGCCGATACACCCTGGCCGCAAAGTCAGGTTGCCGCTCGGCAAACTCGATCGGTTTCGACCAGAGCGCGGCAGGTGCAAAGTCGAGCAGATGCTGCTGCGCCACGGCCAGATCGACCACAGTTATCGCCAGCGCCGCCATCTGCAGCACCTGGCGATCACGCGGACTACGCCTGGCCGTCCAGATCAATCCCGCCAGGACAATCGCCAGCAGGCTGGCATGGATCAGCCCGTCGAACGCATCGCTCCAGGCCCCATCCCAGTCAAAGGGGCCTTGATAGTTGGCCTGGGCTCGACCGACCAACTCCCCCTGCAAGTAATACCAGGCAACCGACAGCGAAATCGCGGCAATCAAGCTCAAGACCGGCACGGCCGCTAACAGGCAGAGCACCTTTCTGTTCCTGGTCCATGCCGTTCGCCAACCGCGTGCCGCGAGCATGCTCAGCGCCAGACTCGTAAGCACGAACAACTTGACGGGATAGCGAAACTGGACGTATCCCGGCAGCAGTGTCACAAACCACCAATAGACGCCGCCGAGTTCATCGCCAACCGCAAGTTCATCTGCGCCAATAATCGATCGCAGCAGATATCCGATGCCATAGGACCCGAAGCTGGCCAGCGTTGCCAGGAGCGCCAGCCACGACAGGCCGCGAACCTCGACCGGAGCGCGCCGCCGGAGGCTGAAGCCACCAATCGCCAACACCAGCGGCAACAGCCCAAAGTACAGTGAAGGCAGCCACAACGTATCTTCAACGCCGAAGGCGAGTAGCCAGCGACGATGCGTCGGAAACAACCGGCCAGTCACGTTCGGCCAGATCAATTCAATCGCTCGCCACGGGGCCAGACTGAACGCATAAACATGCGCGTGATGCCCGAGCGTGGGGACCTTGAGCAGTCGCTCGTAAGACACGCTGCCCTCGCTCGTCGCCTGTTGGTAGGCATATTCGTAAACGGTCCGCGGCGCGTCGTAGTGCGACCGTTCGCCGTAGGGCGATGCCTCGAGCGACGGTAGCACTTGCACGGCCGCGATCAGTCCCGCAATCAGCGTTCCGATCGCCAGGTAAATCAGCCGCCAGGGGACGCCTCGTGGCATCCAGTGTGCCGGGAGTTCAGCGCTGCCGCCCGCAGAAATCCGCTCTCGGCGTGCGCGCCGTTCGTTCCACCACAGCAGCAGCGCGTAACCCGTAGAAACCAGACCGATGTTATAAGCCAGATGAGGGTCGCCCCCCAGCACGATCAGAGCAACCACGACGCCGAAGCCCACTGCAGCCCAGGATTGCTTCAGCCGCAACATCCGGTCGGCGTGCAGCAGCGCCAGCGGCAGCCAGGCTGCGCCAACCAGGAAGATCACGTTGCAGTACTGAAACAGCACGCAGCCACTGAAGGCATACGACAGCGCACCGATAGTCGCCCCCAGCGTGCTGGCCCGCAGATGCCGCGCCAGCCGATAGCTGGTCGCCGCGGCCAGCACCACGTGCCCCACGATGTACACGTTGTATAGCCACGTGTAGTCCAGCGGCAGGGCGAAGAGCAGCTTTCCGGGATAGAACACGCTCGAGGTGTTCTCCGCCACGAGCGGCACGCCGATGTTCTCATAAGGATTCCACAGCGGCACGCGCCCCGCGCCCCACTCGCCGCGGATGTACTCGAACAGCGGATGGTAGAAGTGCGCGGCATCGCGAAAGGCGAAACTCGCACCGCCCGTGAGCGCCGGCGCGAACAGCCAACCAACCAGCGCGGCCGTGATCGCGAACAGTAACAGCCAGGCTTTGCGCACAGCAGGTGAACCGGTTCCGCGGGGAGCGTGTCCGAGATTGAGGCCAAGTGTGCTCAATCGTAACACATCGGCCCGCGGCAGGGGACGCCGTCGGCAGGGCTCGCCCTCGCGACGCGACAGCCCGGTCATCTAGCCCGCAAAAAGTCGTAGCGGCGCCGCCGGGCGAAACCTTTCGATATCGCGCAGCAGCCGTTCGAGCGCCGCGTCGTCGTCGATGGCGCCAGGCGTTTGAAACTCCGCCGGGCACTGCGCAGACTGGCGGGCGGCGGTCCACTCGATGCCCACACGAAACTCGAATGGTCCCAACCGCAGCCGATCGCCATGCTCGAGCGCGGCCACGCTGGCTACTTCATCTCCCACGCAAAGATCCGGCCCGACCCCCAGCCGCCGAATCGTCACCCGATCGGGACGAAGCATTACGTAGCTATACAGTTCATCAAAGCGAGCATCACCCAGCACCAGGTCGCTGTCTGGCGCCGAACCGATCAGGAACGCGCGACTGCGAACTTCGCGCTTACGCTCCCGCGCTCGACCGCGTGTGATTTCGAGGGCAACCTGCGGAAGAGCGTTGCCGTGGATTGAGCCGCTGCTTGTCGAATCCTGGGAGTGCATCCTGTCGTCGATCCGCCTGAGGTGCATGAGTGATTCTTTAAGGGCCGTAGCTCTTCGCTTCGCGGCTCGCGGCCCTCATCTGGCAAGGGCCATGACAGCAGTTTTCGGCAGCACGCCCGGCTGGCGGTGAACCAGACCGCGCGCCCCTGAGCCGTTTTGCCCAGTCGCCGGGTGCGGTGGGTCGACATGGTGAAGCTGCGCCAGCCCCCGGTTGACAAACTCAAGAGCGGCCAACGAGAAACTCACGAAGTTTGCCGCCGACGATACCTCGACGCACGAACTAGGCGTGACATTCTCTCCCGGATCAAGCCTGAATCATCGGTGCCGAATATTCCCAATTGCCGGTCCCCGTGTTACACTAATGCGCAATTCACTTCCCGCGTTCCTGTCGCGCGTTCCCGGAGCATCCGCATGAAGCCGCTGTTTGCAGTCCTGTTCGGACTTGCGCTCCAGGTAGCCGCCGCGGCGAAGGACAATTGCACCCCCGACGAGGTGCAGCCGGCTGTAAACCGTTTTAGCGGTGCTGGTTACGATTTTCTGACGAAGTTTTCGACGATGCCGCCCGACTGGGATCAGGAGGTGTTCGATAACCTCTGGCAGGTTTGGGAAGAGCCCGCCCGCAGCGAGGCCGCCCAGGCCACGCCCGAACAGCGGCGGCAGATGGCATTTTCCCGCTACGGTTTGACTAGCGAGCCGGGTGACACATCCGGCAAGCCCCAGCAATATGTTGTCGATGCCCAAGGTGGTTGGACCATGAACTGCCTATCTTGCCATCAGGGTAAGGTCGCGGGGCAGGTGATTCCCGGGGTGCCGAATGCGCACTTCGCCCTCCAATCATTGATGGAAGACGTTCGCAACACGAAGCGCAAACTCGGCAAGCGGATGGTTCGCATGGACATGGCCTCGGCCATATTCCCGCTGGGCACGACCAACGGTTCGACCAATGCGGTCATGTTTGGCATGGCCCTGATGGCGAACCGGGATGCGAAACTCAACGTACGGCCGGGACTGCCGCCGCCGATGACTCACCACGACCACGATGCTCCGGCCTGGTGGAACTTCAAAAAGAAGACGCGGCTCTACAGCGACGGCTTCTCCGCCAAGGGGCATCGCCCCTTGATGCAGTTCATGCTCGTTCCCGAGAACGGGCCCGAAGTATTCGCCGATCGTGAAGACGAGTTCCAGGAGGTTTACGCCTGGCTGGAATCGCTCGAAGCTCCCAAATATCCGTTCGCGATCGATCACGAATTGGCCGCCAAGGGCGAAGTGGTCTTCACCGATCACTGCGCTGAATGTCATGGAACCTATGGCAAGGACGAGACCTATCCGAACAAAATCGTGCCGATCGATGTCGTCGGCACCGATCCAGTGCGGCTCGGCGCGCTGTCGCCCGAGCATCGCCATGCTTACGGCCAAAGCTGGTTCGCCCATTTTGGCGAGCATCCAACAATCGACGATCCGGGCGGATACGTCGCCCCGCCGCTCGACGGCATCTGGGCCTCGGCGCCATATTTCCACAACGGCTCGGTTCCCACGCTGTGGCACGTCATGAATAGCAGTGAGCGGCCTGGCATCTGGCGCCGTACGGAAGACGGCTACGATCAGGAGAAGATCGGGCTGGAAGTCGCCACGTTCGACGAAGTGCCCGCCGAGGCTGCAAAGATCGGTCGCGAACGCCGCAAGTACTTTGACACTTCGAAGAACGGCAAGAGTGCCGCGGGTCATACGTTTCCAGATGCCCTCGACGAAGCCGAGAAACACGCGGTGCTCGAGTACCTGAAAACGCTCT
This sequence comes from Pirellulales bacterium, assembly GCA_041741015.1. Taxonomy (GTDB): domain Bacteria; phylum Planctomycetota; class Planctomycetia; order Pirellulales; family PALSA-1355; genus JALHMI01. Next base: position 3,251 of record JBGSKX010000356.1, on the reverse strand, counting down.
AGTCGCGATTCCGGCTTCCATCGCGAAGCGCACGAAGAACCCCGCCAGCAAAGCCGGGGGCTTAGCAACGTGGGCGTTGGCGAATTCGCTAATCGCTCTTCTTGTGCACCACCAGCACAACGCCAGAGTCTGCCTTGCTCTCGAACGCGGTGGGCCGGGCGTCTCCTTCAAGTGCGTACGCCAGCTTTAGAGACGTGCCGTCGATTTCGTAGATCCCCCGCAGGGTGCGGTCGCCGAGCATCAGATCGATTTGCTTGGGCGTCTGCGTGGCATCGATCTTGAGCGTGCCGCTGAAGGTCTGCCCGCTCTTGGGCGTGAGCGTGTACTGGTCCCCTTTGAACTCGCGCACGGCGGCAATCATCTCGGCAACCGGCTGGCCGTTGAATTCGAAGGATTCGACGGTCCATTTGCCGGAAAGCTTGGTGAGCTCGTCGTCGGCCAAAGCCGTCTCGGCGAAGTTCAAAGCCGCAAGCGAAAACGCAATGAGCAATGCAGTTCTCATAACAGCATCCCTCTGCCAATGGCAGCAGTCCCAAGATGACGTAAGCACCCCTCGCTTGGCCCGGCGCGCCAGAATATAGCACGCCCGCCGCGCCGTTGCATCAGGAGTTGTGTGGGTTCTTCGGGGGCGAAAATGTTTGGAGCGGCAAACCATTAATTCTACAATCGTCGGTGCCGGGGGTGGCCGCTCACCCTTGTTCTCGATTGTCACGCATTCTCCCAGGGAGTATCGCCATGGCCAAACGCACCGCGCAGTCCGCTCGTCGCGACTTTTTGAAGTCCAGTGCCGTGGCAGCCGCGGGCACGACTCTGGCCGCCGGCACAACGCTGCTCGGCGGTGCAGCCATCGCCGCGGCGCCAGATGCTCCGAGCCTTAGTCCAGATGGTCTGCCGCTCCGCCCCTTCGGCAAGACGGGGCACACGCTTCCGGTTCTCGGCCTGGGCGGCTCGGCATTCGTGCAACTGTTTAACGCCAGCTACGGCGTGCCGCTCTTGAGCGAAGACGAACGTGTGGCGATTGTTCGCCGCGGATACGACGCCGGCATTCGCTACTTCGACACCGCCCGGGTCTACGGCGAAAGTGAGCGGATCATGGGCCGCGGGCTGAAGGGCGTCCGCGAGAACTGCTACGTGGCCACCAAGGTCCATGTGCCCGACCCGAAGCGGGTGCGCGAGAGTGTCGAGCGTTCGCTCAAAGAGCTCGACATGGATCATGTCGACTGCGTGCAGATTCACAGTCCCGCGATCGAAGCCATCGGCTTTGACGGTGCGATGAAGATGCACGCCGAGCTGCTGAAGCTGCGCGACGAGAAGTTGCTGCGGTTCATTGGCCTCACCACGCACATCGCCTTCGAGACCGTCCACAAGATGATCGAGACCGGCGGGTTCGACCAGGTGCTCCTGGCCTACGGTTATGTACGGCGCGGAATGAACACGATCCTGTCAAACGGCAATGTCGAGTTCCGCAACATGTGCCTGGCCGCCGCACACGAGCGGGGCATGGCCATCGTGGCCATGAAAGTGATGGGCGCGAACATGCTCAATCACAATTCACCCAAGATGGTCGCCGACTTTCCGGCCACCCGACGCGCGAAATTGCCCGCCGCAGCCATTCGCTGGGTGCTCCAGGACGAACGCGTCTCGATGCTCAATATCGGCGTCTCGCTAGCGAGCGACGTCGATCAGAACGTTGCCACCTTGCGGGGTGAAACTCGCTACACGCCGGCCGACGCCCGGCTGCTCGCCGACTTCAGCGCCAAGCTCTACGAGGCCGAGCCGGTCAAAGCCATGCCGGTGAGCTAGCTCGCTCCCTGGGTCAAAGGGGGCGCTCGAGGGCGGCGCAACCTCTCGCGCCGCTTGCATTTGACATTCGTCCCCCGACCGATACGATGGCATTCGGTACGGGCTACGGACAAATGCGCTCGTGCCCGGCTTGTTCGCCGTTGACAATCACAGCTCTGCGAACCATCTCCAGGAGGCGTCTTGTCGACCATGACTCAGATTCAAGAGGCTCGTGCCGGACATATCACGCCCGAGATGGAATTCGTCGCCAATCGCGAGGGGCTCACCCCCGAGCTCATTCGCGATGAAGTTGCCCGCGGCCGGATGGTCATTCCCGCGAACAAGGTGCACCTGACCAAGCGGCTCGAGCCGATGTGCATCGGCGTGGCTTCGAAGACCAAGATCAATGCCAATATCGGCAACTCGGCGGTTACCAGCGACATCCAGGGCGAGCTCGAAAAGCTCCATACCTCGGTCCACTTCGGCGCCGATACGGTCATGGACCTCTCGACTGGCCGCGATATCGACTCCATCCGCCGGGCGATCATCGACGCCTCGCCCGTGCCCATCGGCACTGTGCCCATCTACCAGATGGTCCAGCAGATGGACGACATCTGCGACATGCGTCCGCAGGACTTCCTGGACATGGTCGAACACCAGGCCAAGCAGGGCGTCGACTACATGACGATCCATGCCGGCGTACTGTTCGAGCACCTGCACCTGACGACCAAGCGCGTGACCGGCATCGTCAGCCGCGGCGGCTCATTGATTGCCAAGTGGATGATGCACCACCGCCAGCAAAACCCGCTCTATACGCACTTCGAAGACCTGTGCGACATCATGCACGAGTACGACGTCACCTGGAGCCTGGGGGACGGGCTGCGTCCCGGTTCGATTGCCGACGCCAGCGACGAAGCCCAGTTTGCCGAGCTCGACGCATTAGGCGAGCTCACCAAACGCGCCTGGGCCAAGAACACGCAGGTCATGGTCGAAGGTCCCGGCCACCTGCCGATGGACCAGATCGACATGAACATCAAGCGGCAGATGAAGGTTTGCCACGAAGCCCCGTTCTATGTGCTCGGCCCACTCGTGACCGACCTCGCGCCGGGCTACGACCACATCACCCGCGCCATCGGCGCGGCACTGGCCGGTTGGAGCGGCGCGGCGATGCTCTGCTACGTCACTCCCAAGGAGCACCTCGGTTTGCCCAACAACGAAGACGTGAAGCAGGGCGTGATCGCCTACAAGATCGCCGCGCATGCCGCCGACGTGGCGCGGCATCGCAAGGGAGCGCAAGACCGCGACGACGCCCTCAGCCGAGCCCGCTTCGCCTTCGACTGGAACGAGCAATTCCGCCTGTCGCTCGATCCCGAAACGGCCCGCGCCTACCACGACGAAACGCTGCCGCAAGACACGTTCAAAAGCGCGCATTTCTGCTCGATGTGCGGGCCCAAGTATTGCTCGATGCG
>JBGSKX010000355.1:0-20837 GCA_041741015.1 Pirellulales bacterium | reverse complement strand
GGAGCGACCGGCTGTCGCGCCGGGGCACTTGGGGCGGGCGCACTCGGCGCGTCGTCTCCGCCAGCGGCCATTGCGCCTGCTTCACGCTTGACCTTCTCCAGCTACCGTTCCAGATACAACGCATGCGACAGCACGTGCCCGCGTCCTGCCGGCGAGAGTGAGAGAATCAATCCCTTTGCCTTGAGGGAGTCGAGCACGGGCCTAAGAGCAGCCAGATCAGCGATCGGCTCCATCCGCGCGGCGCGTCCGCGGAGTTCGCCCTCGGTCTGAGCGCCGCGCAACAGCAACTCGGCCATCACGGCCAGCTCGACCTTTTCCACGCCCATCCATTCGTACATCCGGTGGCGAAACCGCGAGACGCGACCGCCCCCCTGTACCTCGGCCACGGCTCCGATCGCGCGCAGCCGCTCAAGCGATTGCTCGACGGCTTCGAGCTCGACTTCCATCAGCGGGTGGCGGTTGTTTTTCTGATTGCAGCCCGTGCGCAGGGCGTTGAGCGACAGGGGATAGGCCTCGGGCGTGGTCTTGGCCTTTTCGACCAGCACGCCGAGCACGCGTCGATCGAGGGGCTCGATTGGTTGCCAGGCCGGCTTCAGCGTTTCAGAGTTTTCGGGTTCCGCCTCGGACATCTACTGGTACTCCGCCTTGAGGTACATGATTTACCACTCTGGAGGTGTGGCTGCGGGGCAATGTAGGCCTTGAGGCCGGACCGCACAACCGCCGCCGTAGCCGCGCCGGCCCAAGCGTGTTAAAAACGTAGGGTTACCAGACCCTAAACGCCCCCGGTGCTCACTTGATGACCAGCGGTCTTGCCAGCAAACACGTGCTCGCCTTCGTTGACGACATCTACGAAGATCTGGAGCTGTGGTATCCCAAGCTCCGGTTGCTCGAGGCCGGGCACCGAATCACGGTCGCCGCCCCCAAAGCGGACAAAGTCTATGCCGGCAAGCACGGCTATCCATGCCGCAGCGACGCGGCGATTGCCGAGATGAACGCGGCCGATTTCGACGGCGTGCTGCTTCCCGGTGGATTCATGCCGGACAAACTTCGCCGCGATGCGAAGGTGCTGGAGCTGGTTCGGCAGATCTCAAGCGCCGGTAAGCTCACCGCAGCCATTTGTCACGGCGGCTGGATCGCCATCTCGGCGGGCGTCTATCGGGGCGTGCGCGTCACGGGTTCGCTGGGCATCAAAGACGACCTGGTGAATGCCGGCGCCCTCTGGGAGGACGCGGCGGTCGTGGTCGATCGGCAGTTCGTCTCCAGCCGCAAGCCGGACGATCTGCCCGATTTTTGCCGAGCGATGCTCGCGGTTTTGGGATCCGGTCCTTCCCTTGGAGGTCGTCAGTAAACGCCGTGAACACGGAGTACGCGCAATACGTTACGAGCGGACTGAGCCTGCTGTCGGTGCCGCTGCTGGTGATGCTCAATGCCTTCTTTGTGGCAGCCGAGTTCGCGCTCGTGGCCGTACGCCGCACGCGCGTCGAAGAAATGATCAAGCACGGCCGGCCGGGCGCCATCGCGGTGCGCAATGCGATCGATCATCTTGACGATGCCATCGCCGCTACGCAACTCGGCATTACGCTGGCGAGCCTGGCCTTGGGTTGGGTCGGCGAGCCGATCGTGGCCCGATTGTTCGAGCCGATGTTCTCGTTCGTGCCGCACGAAGGCGCCTGGATCGCGAGCCACACGCTGGCCACGATCGTCGCCTTTTTGTTAATCACCTGCCTGCACGTAATCCTCGGCGAGCTGGCGCCAAAGGCGGTCGCCCTGCAGCGGCCCGACATGGTGGCGCTCTGGGTCGCTCGGCCGCTGCTCTGGTTTACCCGCATCGCCTTGCCATTTACTTATTTGATGAACGGCGCCGGCAATGGCGTGGTTCGACTGTTGGGTTTCGAGGCGATCAGCGGTCACGAGATGGCCCACTCGATGGAAGAAGTGGCGATGATCGTGGAAGAATCGCGACAGGCGGGCATCTTACCGCGGGATCAGGCCGAGTTTTTGCACAACGTGTTTCGCCTGCCAGCCAAGCGCGTGCGCGATTGCCTGGTGCCGATCGAGAAGATGGCCGCGCTCGAGTTGCACATGCCCGAGAAGGAGATCATGCAGCAGGTGCGCGATGGCGCGCACACGCGCATGCCGGTTTACGATCGCGACACCGACAACATCGTGGGGATCGTTAACACGAAGGACCTGTTCCACCTGTTCAGTTTGCGGGGAATGGTGGTGCTGGACGACGCCATGTATCCGCCGGTGTTCGTCGATCCGGAGCGGCCGATCTCCGAAGTGCTCCGCCAGTTCCGCCGACAGCGCAGGCCGATGGCCGTGGTGCGCGGGGCAGACGGCAAGACGCTGGGCCTGATCACGCTCGAAGACATCGTCGAAGAGATCGTGGGCGAGATCGAAGACGAGCACGATCCTCCGCCGCGGTAATCACGGCCGCTTCAACGCCTGCGTTCTCTATGACAACGGGCTCGATACGCCCTCTCGGTGCGAACTTTCCGCACAATCGCTACGCATGCCGGGTGCTTCTGCCCGGTTGAGTGTCACTGCCTGCCCGAGTCGTAGGCACGGGGCCGCAAGGGGCGCGGCGCGATCGCGCACAATGGGTGTAGGCGAATTTTTTTAAGTTCCTTACTGGTAAAGCGTAGCGGCGCGACATCGCCGCTTGTCAGCGACAGTCGCCAGGGCTTGGCACACCCCTTGCAAAAGCGACAAACACCACTCGCAGGGAACGCGGCAAACAAAGTGGTGAATGGAAATCCAAAGCGTGAAGCGAGCCCGCCGCCCGCGGTCGCTGCAAGAGTGACAATTACTGCGCCGGTTGTTGCTTTAGCAGCGGCTGCGGCGGCACCCTCGCCCGCAGCACAAATTACGAAGCGTGGAGCTGGATCGACTGGTTTGCTGGAGTAGTTCGGGATTCGTGGAAGCTTACCGCGCTGCTCGAACCGGTCGCTCTGGATGGATGATGGTTGGTTGGCTACTCCTGGTTCGCCTCGGTTCGGCTGTCTTACCGCAGCCGAACCGAGGTACCGGGGGGTACCTCTCGGGCAATGGCACCCATCATCTCAGTTGCCGCTGAATTTCTTCTGCCCGACTTTTTATCGACCTCTGGCTGCCGCCTAGCCGGAGGAAAGCCCCTATCGACTTGGGCGGGTCGATTCGTTGGCCCGCTCAAGTCGGGGTTCCAAAAAACGGTGCCAGGAACCTTTTTCACGAAACGGTTCCTGACACCGTTTTTTTATCCGTTTTTTTATTCGTCGCTCAGGAAACGGATTCGCTTGTTGATGTCCGTGTTCACCGAGTGGTACGGGCGGAATAGATTGCCCGAGTCGAAGAGCGTCTCGCGAATGTGTTCGACGTCGTCGCGACCGATCGCGTCGGTAAAGATCGGCAACAAGTACTCAATGCCCATCGGCGAGGGACGCATGTGCTCGGCGTCGTAGAAGGCCGGATGCACGGCCCGGGCGTGAATGTGTCCCCAGCGGTCGCGGAAGGCATTGCCGCCGATGCTGTCGACGTAGAAGCCCTGCTCGCTGTTGTACTGCAGGATCGCCACGGCGTCGTTCTGCCCTTCGAAGAGCATGTCCACCGCCTTGCCGCCGAGTTGGGCCCCATAGAACCGGTCGAACGCAATCGGACGTCCGCCGCGCTGGGTGTGCCCGATCTTACGCGTAAAGACTGCCTCGCTGGCTCCCTGGCCGCGACGCGAGTTGAGGAAGTAGTCGTCGCCCAGGGCGTCGATCAGTTGATCTCGCAGGCTCTCCGAAGCGCCGGTGAGCTGGAGATTACCCGCCGGATCGGTGCTCCGCCGGGCGGCGCCCAGCGGAGCGCCTGTCGAGTCCACAATCCCCTCGCCGCACACGATCACCACGTTCTTCTGGATGTCGTAGATCTCTTTGACCCGTTCGATCACCAGTTCCATGTTCACCGGCACCTCGGGAATCAGCACCAGGTCGGGCTGTCCATAGGTCGAGCCCAGGGCGATAAAGCCGGAGTGTCGTCCCATTACTTCGACGATCGCAATGCGCCGGTGGCTTTCGGCCGTGGTGCGAATGCGCTCGACGCCGCCAGCCGAAACGTACACGGCCGTCGCATAGCCGGGCGTTGCATAGTTGATCATCTGCTCGGGGTCCATTGCGACCCGGGAGGGGTTCTTGCAGTACTTGTAGCCGGGCGGATCGGAGCAGGGCGTCCGCTCGTGTTCGTCGACTTCGCAGGAGTAGTTGAGCCCCAGGTCGTTGTCGATCGTCTTGGGGCAGAGCACCGTGGGCAGGCGTGCGCATAGAGGCTGCAGGCCGTTGAGCGTACCATCGCCGCCAATGCAGATCAGCCCCTCGATTCCCAGCCGCTGCAAGTATCCGAATATCTGCTCGAGCTGCTGCTTGTCGTTCGGGTCAACATAGTCGCGCGAGCCGCCCAGAATCGTGCCGCCTTTGGTCGGGTCGAGTTCCGGAATGCTGCAGAACAGCGGATTCAGGTGTACGTGCGGCACGCGCGGGTTGAACAGGCTGTTGAAGCCCTTGATCAGGCCGAAGACTTCGATCTTCAATTGGTTGGCGCGGACGACCGCACCATAGATGCTCGCGTTCAGGGCGGGTGTGTCGCCGCCGGCGGTCAGGATCGCAATGCGTTTCATACGACTATCGGAGTGGTTCACGGCAGTAGTTACCAGGAGTGATGTTGAACGCTTGCCGAGGGAGAGCGCGCAGCATCACGCACTTTCCGCGGTAGTGCAAGTGCGATGCCGCATATTGCGGCACCGCTCCGCACCTGGCCGCAGGCACGGGTTCGCGCACGGGATATTCAAGCGTACCTTGCCGGCTTAAATGTGCGCCCGCCGCAGGGCTTCGGATCGCTTTGTAAAGCTCGCCCGCTCAATGACTTATCGGCTCGGTGCCTTCAGCGGCCGACCGTTTTCGGCGGGCCCAATTCCCAGCAGATAGGGCACCACCCGCTGGGCCCAGGCCTCGGCTTTCGGATAGGATCCGGCCCCTTCGCCCCAGGCCGTGCGGAGCATGTCCGTGTCGATGATGCCCGGATTAAAGGCCACGGCTGCCATCCCCTCGGGCAGTTCCTGGGCGAGCGCTTGCGACAACCCCTCGATCGCCCACTTGGTCGCGCAGTAGGGGGCGACCTCGGGCGACGTCGAACGTCCCCAGCCGCTGCTGAAGTTCACTATCACGCCGCTCTTTCGCGCAACCATGCTCGGTACGAAATTCCGGATCACATTCACCACGCCCACGATGTTCACGTCCACCAGGGCCTGCATCTCCGCAGGCGGCACCTGCCACAGCGGCGCGGGCACGTTCATCAGCGCGGCGTTGTTTACCACCAGTTCGACGCTGCCGGCCTCGGCGAGCACTTCTTGAGCCCACTGCGAAACGGCAGCATCGTCCGCCACGTCGACGGCATGAAACCGATGCGGCTCTGGCCAACGGCTGCGAAGTTCCGTCAGGCTCTTCGCGCTGCGGGCGCAACCATAAACCGTGTGTCCCGCCTCGATGAAGCCGGCCGCCATGGCCAGACCCAGCCCGCGGCTGACGCCGGTCAGAACGATTCGTTTGGTACTTTTGCCTGGTGTCATGCGCAGGGTGACCTCGTACACGATGCGTTGATGATTGGAGCGCCGCACATTTTAGCCGCTGCCCAGAACCTAGGGCAGCGATAAAATCATCTGGCGGCAACTTCGCAATCGAGCGCCCAGGCAAAGAGCTATTTGAATGAACATCGCGGCCGCAGTTTTCTACGTGCTGATCGTGCTGGTGAGTTGGCTCGTGCAACTCGTCGGTCTGCCGGGCAACTGGTTGATCGTGCTGACCGCCGCGCTCTATGCCTGGCTCGTGGCCGATGGCTCGCGGGCCGCGCTCGGCTGGCAAGCTGTGGCACTGCTCGTGGTGCTCGCGCTCGTCGGCGAACTCGTCGAGTTTCTGGCCGGCGCGCTGGGCGCAGCCAAAGCCGGCGGCAGCCGCCGCGGCACCGTGCTCGCGATCGTCGGATCGCTGGTGGGCGGAATCGTGGGCCTGTTCGTCGGCATCCCGATACCTGTGATCGGCTCGCTGGTGAGCGCGATCCTGTTTGGCGGCATCGGCGCAATGGTCGGCGCATTCCTGGGCGAATCGTGGAAAGGGCGCGACTTCGACGCCAGCCTGCAAGTTGGCAAAGCAGCCTTTGTCGGCCGGCTGCTGGGCACCGTCGGCAAACAGATCGTCTGCACGCTGATGGTGATCGTCGCGCTGGGCGCGATGCTGCTCTAGAGAGCCGACTAGATCAGCTCTTTCATCGGCTGAATGCCGCGGTCGACCAGGAACTGCGGGCGGCCGGAGAAGTCGCTGACCGTGACCGTGTTCACGTCGATGCCCAGGCGGTGGTAAAGCGTCGCGAAGACTTCCTGGAAGTGCACGGGCCGATCCTTCGCTTCGCCGCCCAGGCGATCCGTCGAGCCGATCACTTGCCCGGTGCGCATTCCGCCGCCGAACAAGAGTCCGCAAGAGACGTTCGGCCAGTGGTCGCGGCCGGCCTGGGCATTGATTTTCGGCGTGCGGCCGAACTCGCCCCACACAACGACCGACACGTCCGTGTCGAGTCCGCGATCGTGAATGTCATCGATCAGCGCCGAGAGTCCTTGATCGAGTAGCGGCATGTCTTGCCGGCAGGCGCCGAAGTTGTCGCCGTGATGATCCCAACGGCTGAAGGCGAGCGTCACGCAGCGCGAGCCGGCTTCGATCAGCCGCCGCGCCATCAGGAACTGCTCCATCAGCTTGGGGCCGCCGTCGTCGCGATTCTTGGGATCGCCTTTGCCGTAGCGGTCGCGAATCTTGGCGTCTTCTTTCGAAACGTCGAGCGCTTCCATCAGCTTGCTCGAAGTGAGCACGCCGAACGCCTGCTGATTGAAGTTGTCGAGGCCGTCCATCATTCCGCTGGCGTCGGCCTCGCGGCGGAAGCTGTCAAAGCTGGAGAGCAGCGCCTTGCGATCGCCGAGACGGTCAAGCGTAATGCCATTGAGCACCATGTCGCCTTGGCCTTCGCCGGCCGGCTTGAACGGCGCGTGAGCCACGCCCAGAAAGCCCGGCTGCCCGGCATCGGACCAGGGCATGTGCCCCATCTTCGGCGACAGGCCCACAAACGGCGGCATGCCCGGATCGGCAGCGCCTTCGAGCTTGCTGAGCACCGAGCCGAGGCACGGCCAGCCGCCGGGCGGCTGCTGCGAGTTGTTTCGCCGGCCAGTGAGGCACTCGAACGCATCGTGCGCGCCGCTCGCTCCGACGATCGAACGGATCGGCACCAGCTTGTCCATCCGCTGGGCGATCAGCGGAAACTGTTCGCAGATCTCGATGCCGCTGACGTTGGTCTTGATCGGCTTGAACTCGCCGCGCACTTCGGCCGGAGCGTCCATCTTCAGGTCGAAGAAGTCCTGATGCGGGGGTCCGCCCGGCAGGAAGATCATGATGATCCCCTTGTGCTTGCCCGGTGTCGCACCGCCACTCTTCAAATTCGTGGCCGCCTGGGCGTGCATGATCTGCGGCATCGAGAGCCCGCCGAGTGCGAGACCGCCGATCTTGAGGAACGAGCGACGGGAGATGCCGTCGCAAAAACCGCGCAGGCGTTGTCCGGGAATCGTCAGCATGGCGGGTCTCCAAGCTGTAGGTGGGCAGTGTAAGGCAGGATCGCAGGGGCGTGGGGCACGCGCGGAGCGTACCGGTCTGGCTGGACGTGTATCGTATCAGCTCCGGCTGATGGGAGCAATCTCGCTGTGGGCCCCGCCCTTGGCGACACTAAGTGCCGGCCTAAAGCCAGGGGGAATACCTTCCCCTGGACGCATCGCGAACGCCGCCTGCTTCACTTCGTCCGAATCAGGACCACGTGCGGTGGCGTGAGGGTGTACCGGAATATCTCGGCATCCAGCTCGTCAACTTCTTGTTTCGCTTGGCGATATTTCTGCTCGAGGAGTTCGACTTCAATGCGTTTTGCGTCGACCTGGACGGAAGTAGTGTTGAGGCGATGGAGCTCGGCTAGCTTAGCCTCATTCTCCGCCTTTTCGATCAGTGTGTCCTCTAGGCGGTGCCGAAGTTCGGTCGCTCGCTGGCTGCTACCTTCAGCAGCCTCGCGCCGAAATCTTGCGAACTCGACTTCGGCCTGAGCCAGTTCCGCCTTCGCAGGCTCCAGCTTTTCAGCCGTGATGGATCCGGTGTTGAACTGCGCATTCAGGTGCGCAACGTACCGCCTACGCGCCTCGACGACGGTGCTGAGTTCCGTCAGAATGGCCTTGGACGCCTCATCCTGCGGCTTGACCGCGAGCTCGGCAATTTGTTTCTCCAGCACAGCATGCCGCGCCTCGAGTCCACGCAGTTCCACCTGAAGTGCTTGCGTTTGCGTGGCCAACTGTAGCCTCCGCTGGGCGGCAACCTGCGGATCGACCTCGACGCCATTGTGCTTCGCCAAAATGATCAAGCCTTGACGCTCGCGGGTCCAATCCGCCTGCAATTGCTCGACAGCTCTTTGCTCTTGAAAGCGTCGCTCAAAGAGCTCTTCGGGTTTATTCAACTCGATCAGTTTCTTAGTCGCCTTATCTTTCAGGGCTTCCAGCAACAAGCCGGCTTCCAGCCGTTGATCGTAAGAAACGACGGTCATGATGTTGATGCCGCCGACGATACTGATCTCGACCGACTTCAGGACTTCTGGCGACAGTTCAAGCTGTTTAATCGCCGCTTGTTGTACTTCAGGGTTTTGCAACAACGCATGCAGCGGGGCCGGATTGGCACCACTCCGCCCAGTACCGGGTTTTACGTAAATCAAACCCGACGCTTTGCTGGTGGGCTTTATGTCGGGTTCAGTGATCGACCTCGGCAGCGATTCATCCGGCGGCGTGTCGCCTGGCTTCTGTTCCGCTTCGGTGGATTTCTCCGGCTCTTGCGCCACGCTAAACGGCAGAGCCACAAGCAATCCGAGCGCCAAAGACATCGCCACGTGCCATTTCATGACTTAACTCCTGCGTTGCCGGCCATACCGAGTCGCTCCTGGGCGACCTCGGCCGAATGGGTGTTCGGGAAATCTCGAATTACGCGCTCGTAAATTTCAATCGCGGCCGGGCTCGGGCGCATGTCGGCTTGCAAATCGTCGGCCTCGAGAATCATCCGGTAGGCCACGATGTCGACATTCTCGCGCAGCTCGGCCAGCGGATCGTCGGTCTCAAGGCGCAGCCGCGCTTCGCGCTCGGCGATGAGCGCTCGTGCCCGGGCAGCATGCTTGTTGGCTTCGGCTTCGAGGGCGAGCAATTGGGAGTTGAAAGATTCTGCCGTGTTGTTCGCGGATATCTCGACAGTCAGTTCGTGCCGCATGAGCCCGCGACCTGCAATGATCGCCGCGAGCAAAGCCAGGGGAGCGGCCGCGGTGAGAATCGCATTTCGTTTCCGGCGGCGGCGATCTACGACACGCACGCGTGCGGCCAGCGCGGCCGGTGCGACGTTGGCCGGCGACAGGCCGGTCTCGGCGCCGTGCAACAGTTGTTTCAAATCATCGTCGTGCATGGGAGCAATCAAAAGGGCCGCCGCTTCAAGCTATGCCGTTAACCGTTTCCTGGCTGAAATTCGTACACTCTTTGCGCCAGCGGCGTGAGTTACGGTCGGGTGCCACAGGTGGCCGCCGTGGCGGCTCACCTGTGCACCTTTGAGTATGTCAGCACGGTTGGCCAAGCAGGCTCTTATAGGTCGCGAAGTGCACAGGTGACTGCTGCGCAGCACCGGTGGCACCCCGGTCCGCTGGATGGTTAATGGCATAGCCCTCTGAAGCTGAGGATCAATAATGAAGGGTTGTGTGTTTACGTTTCCGGGGGTTTCCACCCCCCGGGTATTAACGGCCGCCCTCCGGGTCTGTCATTCGGCCAGCGGCCTCAGCAGTGGTTCCAATTGTTTGCGGGCACGCGAGAGTCGCGCTTCCACCGTGTTGCGCTTCGCGCCAACGATCGCGGCAATTTCGTCGATCGACAGCTCTTCAAAGTATCTGAGCACGATTACCTCTCTCGCCGCCGCCGGCAGTTCGGCCACCACGGCACGCACCCGCGCGGCATGTTCATCCCACTCCAGTTGTTTCACTTCGACGGCATGTGTCGAGCCACCAATCACCCGCAGCACGCGCTCCTGCACCCAGCGGCGGCGGCGCACGCTGCGGCAGCGGTTCACTGTGAGCGCGGCCAGCCAGGTCCAGAGGTTCGACTCCGCGCGAAAGTGTTTCCCCTTAGCCAGCACCGCCACGAACACGTCCTGAGCCACGTCTTCGGCCCCATCGGTCCAGGCCAGCAGCCGCGCCGCCAGCGTCACCACCCGCGAGCCATACAGGGCGATCACCTCGTCCAATGCCGAGTCGTCGCCCCGCGCGACGCGGGCCGCCAAGTGCCGCTCGTCGGCTTCCGCGGGCTGATGTTTCACGGCTGGGCATGGTAAGGCCGCTGTTTGCATGACCTGTAATGTAGACGCCTGAGCGGCGGTTTCCTGACAGCCGAATGGCAAAAAAACTTCCCGCAGCGCAAAAATAAAGCCCGGGGATACCATCGCCGGTACCTGGAAAGCACTCGCGGTTCACGCCCGCTCAGCCGGAGCGTTACCAGAACAAGGCGTCATCGTCCGTGTCGGAGTCGTCAAGTGTCGCGGCGAAGGCGATCCAGTTGAGCGGTGGCAGTTGCGCCGGCATGGGTGCGAAGTTCGCGACCGGAGCCTGCGTCGCGGCCAGCGGTTGGGTGGTGATTGTGGGCGTACTCGCCACCGAGCCCAGCAGAATCTGGTTGATGACCGCGAGCACATCGCTCGAGTTCACCCGGCCGTCATTCGTCGTGTCGTAGTAGTAAGAGAAGTTTGCATAGGCGTAGAGCGATCGCGCGCCCTCGATGAGCAAGGTGTTGATGACCGCCAGGGCGTCGCTGCTGTTCACCCGGCCGTCTCCGGTGACGTCATTTCGCTGCTCGCGATTGTGCCACCGCGCATCCGTGCCGGAGGTGATCGACGTCACACTGGCCAGCGAGTCGCCGGCTCTCAAGGCGAGTTGTCCACGCTCGATCACTTGCAGCGTGGTCAAGTTCACTGAGAAAAATGCTCCAGACGCGCGGAAGCAATACAGCAGCCCCTCGATAACGGTTGTGGAAATAACGTCGTTATAGGGGATGACGCCTAGAGTTTGTGGAAGGTAGTAGGTCGTATCAAACCGGATGAGGTCTGAAGATTCGCCCGTTTCCGGAACGCGGAGCAGATAGAGGTCGTCGCGGACATCGAATGCGGCGGTCCGATTGGACGCCTCTTCCCAGCCGAGTTGCAACTGCACGATCACGTCGGTCGTCAGCGGATCGATTTCGGCGAGCGAGTCTCCGCTGGCGTGAGCCAAGCGACCGTTCAAGGAGAAACGCCTGGCGAACGCAGCCGATGGCCCCCAGGGGGAACCTCTGTCGACGAGCGAGCGCCAGGGAGCTCCGTCTTCGAGAAAGAACATCCAAGATTCGGCAAACTGCAAGTCGTCGCCGGTCACGTACAGCTTCGCAGTAGGAGCCAAGGTGATCTGTGCGGCATCCTCCGCATTCAAGCGACCCAGGTATAGCGGCAACTCGCCGGTGCGAATGTCAAACGTGTAGATGTAAGTGAATTGGCCGTTGTCGGCGTTCAGCAGATTGCCGATCCCGCCGCCGTTGACAGTGAAGTAGTAGCCGATGCGTGCTCCGCTCTGAAAATCGTCGGACTGCCCATCCGCGTTCAGGTCCGCCGAATACTCGTCGTACAGCAGCACGCGGTCCGCGGCTGTTGGCACGCTCAAATCCGCATCTTTCAGGGTGGGACTGTCCGGGCTGGTTACCTCGGAAGCAATTGTCCAGTGATACCAGTCGTGGACCTCTTCGTGCTCGCTGTCGTCGCCGGTTCTTCCGGACCAGGCCGCCAGCCGCTCGCTCAGATCGAAGTTCAGTGCCAGTTCAAGAGGCGCCCCCTGCCGTAGGCCGGAAGTTTGATAGTAGTTGTCCGCAAAATCGACGAGGTCGCCGGGATACGCGAAGAGATCGCCGTCCTCCCGCGAATAAGCATCCAGCGTGGTCATCTGGATGTGGCCGATGCGATAGCCTGTCGGCTGATTGAGCAACAGGTTTATCAACGCCATGTTGACAAATGCCCCGCGGCCGTGACTGATGAAGTGCAGGTCGTGCGTCGCCACCGCGCGAGTCTGCAGGCGGAATTGCAGCCCATCGCGAAAGAACTGGGCCATGAAAATGTTACCGGCACTCCCTGCCTCGCTGCTGACTGCCGACCAATCCAGCAGCATCACATCCTCGGAGTACGTGCCCGAATCATAAAAGGGAAGCGGCTTTCCGTACTCGTAACGCGTCTTCTGGATGAAGTCCGCGATGCCGTTCTGATCCGTATCGCGGTCATCGAAGATGCCTTCTTTCGCGACGATCGCGGTGGCCATGTCGTAGGCCCAGTCCGGAAAGCTGCCACCTTCGTCGGGCGCGATGATCGTCAGCGTCGTCAGCATTTGCCGCGACTCCAATCCTTCAGCGCGCAACCGGCAACGTAGCGGAGATCTCCGAAATGCCCCCAGCGTGCGTCCCCGCTCAGTCGTTTTCTGCCGCATTTCTCGCTGCCCCTTAGCAATGTGCACGTGGGACCTATACTACCTGCGAGGGAGTCGCGGTCAAGGAAAAATCCTGCCATTGGCGAACCGCCGGCGACCCTTGGGCGGTCCTGGCCAACGTCGTTATTGCAGGTGTCGCAAGGGGGCCGACGCGTCGGCGGCCCTTGGAGTACCATTAACGGTTGACCCCTCCGATCTCGCTGAAACAGAACCGCTGCGATGCACGCTAACGGCGCTCCGGATTCCGACCCGCTGATGCGGCTCGTGGATGTGGGCAAGACCTTTGAGATGGGCGAAGTCTCGGTCGAAGTGCTGCGCCATATCACGTTCGACGTGCATCGCGGCGAACTGCTGGTCATGGTCGGACCCAGCGGGTCGGGCAAGACCACGCTGCTCAACATCATGGGCGGGCTCGATTCGCCCAGCGTCGGCCGGCTGTGGTACGACGGCCGCGAGCTGGACAATGCCTCGGCCCGCGAGCTGACTCGCTATCGGCGCGAGAACGTCGGCTTCGTCTTTCAGTTCTACAACCTCGTGCCGAACCTGACCGCGCGCGAGAACGTGCTTGTGGCCACCGAAATCGCCAAGAACCCGATGAACGTCGACGAGACGCTCGAGCTGGTGGGTCTCGGTCACCGCATGGATCACTTTCCCTCGCAGCTCTCGGGCGGCGAGCAGCAGCGCGTGGCGATCGCCCGGGCTCTGGCGAAGAACCCCGAAATGCTGCTCTGCGATGAGCCGACAGGCGCGCTCGATTACGAGACTGGCAAGCTGGTTTTGCGGCTGCTGATAGACCTGAAGAACACGCTCGGCAAAACGGTGCTGATCATCACGCACAACGCTGCCATTGCGCCGACTGCCGACCGCGTGATCAAACTGCGCTCGGGCGAGATTCACGAAATGCACGACAATCCGACGCCCGAGCCGCCGGAGGAGATCACGTGGTAGGCGTGCTCGACCGCAAGCTGCTGCGCGAAGTCCGCTCGAGCGGTTTGATGCTGGTGGCGATCGGCAGCATCATTGCCATGGGCGTGATGTGCTTTGTCTACATGCGGACGACCTACTACAACCTCAGCCTGGCCAAATTCCGCTACTACAACCAATGTCGGATGGCCGACTTCTGGATCGAGCTCAAGAAGGCACCCCTGGTCGATGTCGAGCGACTGCTGGAAGTGCCGGGCGTGACGGCCATCCGCCCGCGGATTCAGTTTTTTGCCACGGTCGACTTGGAACGAGTGCCGGTGCCGCTCAATGGGCTGGTGCTGTCGCTGCCCGACGAGCGCGAACCGATCATTAACGATATCGTGATCCAGAGCGGCGGTTATTTCACCGATCGCAAGCTGGAAGAGGTGATCGTCAACTCGGCGTTCGCCCGCAAGCATGGGATCCATCCCGGTCAGACGATACACCTGCTGCTCAACAATCGCCGGCAGGAGCTGCAGGTCGTCGGGACGGCGATCAGCAGCGAATTCGTGTACCTGGTTTCGCCGGGGGCGATTGCGCCCGATCCGGAGCACTTTGGCGTGTTCTACATCAAGAGGTCTTACGCGGAGGACGTGTTCGACTTTGACGGGGCGACGAACCAGATCATCGGCCAGCTCGAGCCCGGCTTGAAAGAGCGGCCGGGCGAAGTCTTGCGCCAGATGGAGGTGCTCCTTGAGCCCTATGGCGTGGCGACCAGCTATGGCCTCAAGACGCAAAGTTCGAACCAGTTCCTCAGCGACGAGATCAAGGGCGTCGGTGTGTTCTCGAGCGTCATGCCGGCAATCTTTCTGGCCGTGGCGGCGCTGGTGCTCAACGTGCTGATGGTTCGCCTGGTCGAACAGCAACGCACGGTGATCGGCACGCTCAAGGCGCTTGGCTATTTCGACTGGCAGATCTTCCTGCACTACGTGAAATTTTCGATCGCCCTCGGCGTGTTTGCCTCGCTGTTGGGGATGCTGCTCGGCTATGGTATGTCGCACCTGGTGACGAACATCTACAAGCTGTTCTATGAGTTTCCGGACCTGCACAGCGAGATCTATCCCGGCACCTACGCCGGCGGCGTGGCCGTGGCAATGCTCTGTTCGGTGATCGGTTCGGTCCGCGCGGCCCGCGTCGCGCTCGCCCTGCATCCGGCCGAGGCGATGCGCCCCAAGCCCCCGATGAAGGGCGGCGCCATCTGGCTCGAACATCTGCCCCGCGTCTGGGAGCGATTGAGCTTTGGCTGGCGGCTCGTGCTGCGAAACGTGTTTCGCAACAAGCGGCGGAGCGCCGTCGGCGTGTTTGCCACAGCGCTGGGCGCGGGGCTGTTGATGTGCGGCTTCGTGCTCACGAGTGCGATCGCCTACCTGATCAACTTCCAGTTTCAACTGGTCACCCGCAGCGACGTCGACCTTCGCTTCAAGGACGAGCTCGGCCGGCCGGCGTTCTACGAAGCTCGCGAACTGCCGGGTATCGACGTCGCCGAACCGCAGTTCGACGTGAGCTGCACGTTCGTCAACGGGCCGAATCGCCGCCGCGGCGGGATCTCGGGCCTCGTGCCCCACAGTCGGCTGACGATGCCGCGCGACGTCGACGGGAATCGGATCCGCATTCCCGACGCCGGGCTGGCGATGAGCAGCAAGCTGGCTGAGCTGTTGGAACTCCGTCGCGGCGACCTGGTGACAGTCATCCCCACGCGCGGTCGCCGCGATCCCATGCAGGTGCCCGTCACGGAGCTTTCCGACAGTTACATCGGGATGGCCGTTTACGCCAACATCGACTACCTCAGCCGGCTGGTGGGCGAAGAGTTCGCGATCACCGGAGTGCAGCTACAGGTCGATCCGGATAGGAATGCCCGCAGCGAGCTGAATCGCGAGCTCAAACAACTGCCGGCGATTCAGTCGGTCAACGTGCGGCAGGACGTGATTCGGAACATGGAGTTCATCGTCGAGACGCAGCGGATCTTTATTGGCTTCGTGGTGCTGTTCGCGGGCGTGATCTTCTTCAGCACGCTGCTCAACTCGTCGCTCGTGGGTTTGGCCGAGCGGCGCCGCGAGGTCGCCACCTTGCGCGTGCTGGGTTACAACGAGTGGCAGGTCGGCGCGCTGTTTTTGCGCGAGAGCCTGGTGATCAACACCGCCGGCACATTGCTCGGCCTGCCGATCGGATATGGCCTGGCCTACATGCTCTCGCGGATCTACGACACCGAGATGTTCCGCTTCCCGCTGATCGCCCCGACCTGGGTGTGGGTCACGACGTTCGCCATGGGCTTGGTGTTTGCGCTGGTGGCCCATGCGTTCGTGCAGCGGTCGATCAACCGTCTCGATTGGCTGGACGCGTCGAAAACCAAGGAATGATGCGGCGTATGCTTAACTTTGGATTCTGGAACTGAATTTCACCGCTTGGCCCCGCCGCCAAACAGGAAATAATCAAGTCATGCGAACCTGGATCTGGATCATCATCGCCGTGGTTGTCGTGGCTGCTGCCGCGGCCGGGTTTACCTCCCTGCGTTCGGGCGTGCCAGTGGAAGCCGCCAGTGTGAAACGCGGCCCGGTGCGCGAGTACATCGACGAGGAAGGCAAGACGCGGCTCGTCGACACCTTCCTGATAACGATGCCCTACGACGGCCGGATCGAGCCAATCGAACTGGTGGAAGGCACGCAGGTCACGAAGGGGCAAGTGGTCGCCCGCATCTCGCCGATCGACGTCGACCTGCAGATTGCCGAGGCCAAAGCGATCGTCGACCGGCTCAAGGCTTCGATCAAGGAGAACGACGACGTCTCGGTTGAAACGACTGCCCTGCAGCAAACGGTCAACATGGTCGAGGCAGTCGATCGCACGGTCGAAGCGGCCGAAGCGCGCACCAAGAGTGCCCAGGCTCAGCTCGACTTTGCCGAAAAACGGCTCGGCCGAATTCGCGGCCTGCAACGCACCGGGGCCTCGACGCTCGACGAACTCGATCAGGCAGAGGTCTCCCAGATCGATGCGGGCGTTCAGTTCGAGCAAGACAATCTCGATCTGCGCTCGACCCAGGCGATGCGGGCTGCGATGGCCCTGATGCCCACGATGGTCCGGCAGTACATTCAGCGCAAGCAGCTTACGCACGCGGTACTCGAGCAACAGTTGGCCGAGGCCGAGGTGAACTATCGCGAAGTGGAGAAGAACGCCAGGCTCGCCAGCATGACCAGCCCCGTGGACGGCGTCGTACTGAAGCGCGAGATCAGCAACGAGCGACAAGTTGCGGCCGGCACGGTGCTTTTGGAGATCGGTCGCTGGGAAGATCTCGAAATCGAGGCCGATGTGTTGAGTCAGGACGTCGTCCGCGTGAAGCCGGGACAGTCGGTCGAAATTCACGGTCCGACGATCGGCCCCACTCCGGCACGAGCGACCGTTTCGCGGATCTTTCCCGCGGGCTTCACCAAGACCAGCTCGCTGGGCGTCGAGCAGCAGCGCGTGAAAGTCGTCATGAAGTTCACGCCCGAGGATCTCGCGCGGCTGCGAAAGACGAATGACATCGGCGTGCACTACCGCGTCCGGGTGCGGATCTTCACCGCCGAAGATGCCGGCGCGCTGGTGATTCCTCGCTCCGCGCTGTTTCGCGGGGCGCAGAACGACTGGCGGGTGTTCGTCATTCGCGACGGACGGGCGCACTTGCAGCCGGTCAAGATCGGCCTGGCCAACGACCAGCAGGCGCAGGTCGTCGAAGGCCTCGCTGAAGGTGAACAGGTGATCCTCGCGCCCGAGACGAACCTGGCCGAATCGCAGTCGGTCGAAGTGATCAACAGCGAGAAGCAAGAAGGTTGATCCCAAGTAGTTGACGCCGCCACTTTCTGGCCGTAATTTGGCGGGCACGTCTCAAGGCACTTCTTCGGGCATCTTTCACAGGCGGCGTTCCATCATGAAAGTCGACGGCAGCACAGTCTTTGTCACGGGCGGCGGATCGGGTTTGGGCGCAGCCTGCGCACGGCTGTTCGTGGAAAGCGGCGCCAACGTGCTGATCGCCGATGTTCAGGAAGAAGTCAGCCAGCGAACCGCCGCCGAGCTCGGCAGCCGGGCGAAGTTCGTTCGCACCGACGTTACGGATGAAGCCAGCGTGCAAGCCGCGCTCGACGCTGCCAAGAATCAGTTCGGCGGCGTGCACGTGGCCATCAACTGCGCGGGCATCGCGTCGGCCGGGCGCGTCGTTGGCAAGGAAGGCCCGCACGACCTGAAGGCTTTCAGCCGCACGATTCAGGTGAACCTGATTGGCACGTTCAACGTGATTCGCCTGGCCTCGATGATAATGACCACCAACGAGCCGAACGAGGATCTCGAGCGCGGCGTGATTATCAACACCGCCTCGGTCGCGGCGTTTGACGGGCAGATTGGCCAGGCCGCGTATTCGGCCTCCAAGGGTGGCGTCGTGGCGATGACCTTGCCGATCGCTCGCGAGCTCGCCCGCTTCGGTATTCGCGTGATGACGATCGCCCCCGGCGTGTTCGAAACTCCGATGATGGCCGGCATGACGCCCGACATGCAGAAGGCTCTTTCGGCCGCGGTGCCGTTTCCGGCCCGCCTGGGCAGGCCCAGCGAGTATGCGGCACTTGCCCGCGACATCGTTGAAAACGCGATGCTCAACGGCGAGACGATCCGGCTTGACGGCGCGCTGCGGATGGGGCCGAGGTAACGCTCGCTTCCTGCTTTCTGTAGCCGGGGGGCTGTGACCGTCTGTGACCCCGGGAGGCCTGGGTCGCGCGGCGTTACTACCGTGAGTGGTCCCATCCTCTGGCGCTCTACCGGTCTCACAGAGGCTGGCTGCAGCGGAAGGTAGCATCCGGCACAATCGTTACCGCCGGATCAGTCGCCGGGCATCCGCAGGTTTTGCCCGGTCACTGCAACCGGCCAGCGGGCGTTGGCGCGGTTAAGCTCTGATTAGCGGGTCTATAGGACAATGCCGCTTCGCTAATCGGGGAAAAGTCATGATGACGCCAGCCACCGCATGTCGCGCCGCGAGTTTTGCGGCGATTTTCGCGCTCAGCGTGAGCGCTGCATTGGCGGCATCCGCCCCGTGTGAATCGCGGATTTTCGTGGCCAGCGGCGTGCCGGCTGCCGAAGTTTCGCCCTATCTGGCGCGCCTCGAACGACTGGCCGAAGAGCTCGAATACCGTCTGCCCACAACCGGCGATGAAGCGAGGGCCGAAGCGATCCACGCTTTTCTGCACGAGCGGATTCTGCGGGGCCGTTACGAACCGAGCGCGAGCGATCTGGGCGTGGCGATGGACGGCGGGCCGTTCAATTGCGTCTCGGCGACCGTGCTCTTCACGCTGCTCGCGGATCGCTGCGGAGTGAGTGCCACGGCCATGTCCGTGCCGGGGCATGTCTGGTGCCGGGTCGAGGGTTTGCCGGCGATCGACATTGAGGCCACCAGCCGCGATTGGTTTGCGATCCGGGCGAAATACCGGGGAGTACCCACCGGCCAGGTTTCGGCCGCGATGGCCAGGCATCGGCGTCGAGCGATTGTGGGCCAGCCGCTGGACGAGCAGAGACTGCTCGCCGTGCTGCATTACAATCGCGGCGTTTCGCTGATTCACCAGGGGCGGCTGTCGGCGGCCGCCTGGGAGAACTTGCAGGCCGTGGCGCTTGATCCCGAATGCCGGCCGGCCCACGAAAACCTGGCCGCGGTGGCCCAGCAGATTCCCCGTGAGAAAAACGCCTCGAACCTTTCCGACGCGCTGATCTTCTGGGCTCTCGAAAACGGTGCCGCCCTGGAAAACGGTGCCAGGAACCGTTTCTGAAAAAAGGTTCCTGGCACCGTTTTGACAGCGGCGCGATTGCGACGTAGGAATCCTTTGGCTGCCAGCGCGCACTTCCCTTCTTCACGCTGACTGCGGCCTTGCTCTCGGCAATGCAGACCGGTTCAGGAAAGCTCTTCGCAACACGGACACAGCGCTACGGCTGCGATCCGTGAGCTCATACTTCGTCACCCGTTCGGGCCAAGGCCGCGTGCTGCGCGAGCAGCGTGCGGAGCAATCTCGAAGTCTCCATTCCACAGGCGGACCCATCTCCATGAGCGCAGGCGTTGCCTTTCCGCAGATTCAGCCACCACCCCCGATCCTCGAACCGAACCCGCAGAGCGACGAGATCATTCGTCAGCAGGTGTGGGGCGTGTTGGTCGGCGTCTATCCGCAAGGGAACATCGTCGAGAAGCGGCAGGACCAACGCTTTCCTTATCCGCACTTGTTGTATCTCACGCCTGTCGGACCGGACGGACTCACCCCGATTGACGAATCGGTGACCGTGGTCGGCAAAACGCTGTCCGAGCGCGGGCTGGGTTTCTACTACCAGTCCCCGATCGCGCATCGGCGGATGATCGCCTCGCTGGAGACCTCCGAGCATCTGTGGGCGGGCTTCCTGATCGATATCACCTGGTGTCGCTTTACGCGCTACGGTTGGTACGAGAGCGGTGGTCGGTTCATCCAATCGGTGCCGTCGCCGATCAAACGCACCGTGAGGTAGTACCGTGCGGTAATCTCGCCAGGATAACCGGACAATCAGGCACTCGCTTCGATGGCCTGTGTTGGCGGCGTATCGAAGGGCACGTAGCGGGCGAATTGATTTCGCAGTTGCTCACGTTTTTCGGCCGACCACCATTCAAGAAACTCGCGCTGGCTTTCGTCAAGCGCCTGCTGTTCCACCTGCATCCCGGCCTCGATTGCCTGCCGCACCGCGTCTGCGTCGGTTTCGTTATGCCAGGCGGTCAGATAGGTCAGCGCCGTGACGTGGTCGTTGATCTTGCCGAGCCGGTCCTGCAGGTCGGCCACCAGCGGATAAAGCTGCTGGCGGAAGCTGTAGTCGAACGCGCCGGCGAAAACTTCCATCGCGTAGCGGACCTGCTTGCTCGCGATCCGAAAGGCGTGCAGCTCGACCGGATCGGCGAACGTGCTCTCGGCCACCTTGAAGTACGGCGTCAGCAACTCGCCAAGCGAGGCCCGAGCCACGCACAGCAGGCGATCGCCGCAGTCGCCCCCTGCGGGCCCGCGGTAGCGAACGCGTTTGGTGAGCTTGCGCGCGCGGCGCGGAAATCGCTTGCTGGCGAGTTTGTGAAAGGCGTCCTCGATGGGCCACTGCGCCCGGCGGCGACGACGCTTCACCTGTTCCAGGAGAATCGCGGACTGGCCAGCGGGCAGCTCCGCCAGCTCTTCGTTCCAGCGAGTTCGCAGGACGTCGAGATCGCGCGCTTCGCCCGCCGCTTTGCGAATCCGCTTGAGCTGCTTATGCATCCACCGCCCGCGACG
>JBGSKX010000354.1:0-8374 GCA_041741015.1 Pirellulales bacterium | reverse complement strand
GTAGCGGCCCGGTCGCCCGAACGCGTGGCATCGGCGGTTGCACAGCTCGAGCGTGGCGTCGGATTCGCGAACTGCGATGTACGATCCACCGGGGACGTCGATCGGCTGTTCGACGGCGTGCTCGAAAAGTGCGGCGTCGTGGACCTCGTGATCAACAGCGCCGGCGTCGGCCGGGCGGCTTCCGGCCGGATGGTTCCCAGCATCACGGCCAATCTCGACGAACGGGAGTGGAACGAAGTGGTGGATACCAACCTGCGCGGAGGCTTCCTCGTGGCACGTCGCGCGGCGCTGGCCATGATACCTCGCCGACAGGGGCAGATCGTGAGCATCTCGTCGGCCCGCGGCGCGAAGCGCGGCCAGCCGTTCGCCGCCGGCTATTGCGCCGCCAAGATGGCGCTCCGAGCCATGTTCGACTCGCTTGCTGAAGAGCTCCGTCCGTATGGTATCCGTGCGTGGTCGCTCTTGCCGGACGCAGTGGATACCGAACTGATCGCGGGCACGAACCTTGCCCATCGCGGCTCGCTCACCGCCTCGCGACTGGCCGAGACGATCGCCGAATTGGTCACGTTGCCATTCGACGCCCAATGGAGCGATCCGCTTGTCGCGCCATTTGGCTCAGTCGCGGCTGCCCGCGTGGAGGTCGCATGATGCAACGACTCACCGGCATGAAGGTGATGGTCTCCGGCGGCGCCAGCGGCATCGGCCTTGCCACCGCGCGGTTGCTGGCCCAGTCTGGCTCGCACGTCTGGATCACGGACCTCAAGCAAGACGCTGTCGACCATGCGCTCAGCGAACTTTCAGCGATCGATGGTCGTCAGGCCGGCGGCTCGGCCTGCGACGTTCGCGTGGCCGACGATTGCCAGCGGGCTGTCGCCGAAATGCAGTCTAAGTTCGAACGCATCGACGCCCTGGTCCATTGTGCCGGCATCCTGCGTCCGCCTGGCAGTCGACCACGCCCGCTTCACGAGCTTGATGATGCCGAGTACGACGCCGTCGTCGATACAAATCTTAAAGGCACGTTCCTATTGAACCGTGCTGTGCTGCGGCCAATGATCGCCGCTCGCGCTGGCCAGATCGTGAACGTGTCGTCCACGAGCGGTCGCCACGGTCGCCCGCTGGACTCGGTCTACAGCGCTTCGAAAGCCGGTGTGATCGCCCTCAGCGAGTCGGTGGCCGAGGAAGTTAGGGCGTTTGGCATTCGCGTTCAGGTGCTCATGCCGGACGCCGTCGATACGCCGCTGTGGCAGCAGAATGGCGTGGTTGGCACGGCGCCACCGCAATCGTTGCCGGCCGAGCGCGTCGCCGAGTTGATCGCGTTCTGCCTGGCGTTGCCGACGGATGCCGTTTGCGAAAACCTGGTGATCTCTCCTTTCCGGACCAGGGTGCGACGCCGCGCTGGCGGCCCCGAAAGGAGTGGTGAGCATGCTTCGTAAAGGAGTTCGAATGCTGATCTCCACGGGATGCGCTGTCACGCTGGGCGTTGTCGGCCTTGTCGCATTGTCCGTATTTTCGCGTACCAAGGCTCAGGCCAGCGATCGCGACTTCAATCATAAGCTCCGCCATGACGGGCGCACGCGCACCTACGAAGTCCACGTTCCGCCGAAGTACGACGGCAGAACCCGGCTTCCCGTCGTGCTCAACCTGCACGGCGGCGGCGGCAACGCCACGGTTCAGCGCCGCCAGTCGCGCATGGACGCGACCGCCGATCAGAACGACTTCATCGTCGTCTATCCCGAGGGCACCTCGGGCCTCGGACGTCTGTACACCTGGAACGCCGGCATCTGCTGCAGCTATGCCAAGAACCAGAATGTGGACGACGTCGGTTTCATCGCAGCGCTGCTGGATGAACTGCCCAAGCTGTACGCTGTCGACTCGTCGCGCGTTTATGCCACGGGCATGAGCAATGGCGCGATGATGAGCTATCGCCTGGCTTGCGAGCTGTCCGATCGGATCACGGCCATCTGCGGCGTCGCTTCCACGATGGGCGTCGATGGCCCGCGTCCCTCGCGTCCTGTGCCCGTCATGCAAATCCACGGACTCAAGGACCCGAACGCGCCCTTTGCAGGTGGCGTTGGTCCGAACGCGATCTCGCGCGTCGAGCACCGCAGCGTGCGCGACGTGATTCGCTGGTGGTGCGAGGTGAATCATTGCGACCCCAAGCCCGCTGAAGTAACGCGCACCGCCGACTATGAGATGGAGCGCTATGCACCGCCCGCCGGACAGGAGGGCGCACCGGTCGTCCTGTACATGCTCTTCGAAGGCGGACATACCTGGCCGGGCGGCGTGGATGTCACTCCGCGCCTGGGCACCGGCAAGCTAATCACGACTTTCAACGCAGATGAAACGATGTGGAACTTCTTTCGCCAGTTCTCCCTTCCCGATGCCGCCGCGCAACAGGGCGCCGCGGCTCCGCAATAGAACGGCCAACCAACTGAAAGGAACAACATGAATACTGCCACTGGTAAGGGAATCGCGACTGCCGAACCGCTCACGAGCGACTTTGGGCTGACGATCACGCCCGCTTGCGGAATCGATCCGTGCGAGCTGCCCCTTGATGAGGTGACCGACGCCTGCAAGTCATCGGGCGTGGTTTACTTCCGCGGCTTCGATTATTCGATGGCCCAGTTCGAAGCCTTTACAAACCTGCAGTGCCAGGATTGGCTGACCTACAAAGGCGGAGCGCACGATCGCCAGGTCCTTAACCCCGGCAGCGATAAGAGCGTCTATTCGGTGAACTTCTACCTGGGGCAGAAAGAGCAGCTCAAGTTCGAGCTGCCGCTGCATTGCGACATGTCGTATCTGAAGGAGAGCCCCGTGGCGCTCTACTTCTACTGCGTGCAGCCGGCTGCGGCTCGCGGCGAAACGATGCTCTGCGACGGCGCTGCCGTATTCGATAATCTTGCTCCGGCCACCCGCAAGCTGCTCGAGTCGCAAAAGATCGTCTACATTCGCAAGTATCCCGAGGGAAACTGGCAAGTACGCTTCGGCACCAGCGATCTCGACGACGTACGGGCGTTTTGCAAAAAGAATTTCCTGGAGCTGCGCGTCGACGAGACCACCGGCACGCTCTACACGGACTACGCCGTTTCGGCCGTGCCACACAGCCGCTGGCTCGATCGGCCGGTCTTCCGCAACAGCATCCTGCCAGTGGTCAAGCAGGAAGAAATTGGTCTGGACGACAGCCTGGTGCGACTTGAAGACGGCTCGCCGCTGCCGGCCGAGGTGATCGCTGACATCCGCGAAGTGACTACCCGGCTCACGGCGCTGGTTCCGATGCTCAAGGGCGACTTCATGTTCGTCGACAACACGCGCGTCCTACACGGCCGCAAGGCATTCGACGATGCGAAGCGCGAAGTGGCCATTCGCATGGCCAAGAGTCTCACCTGGTAGAATTTATTGCGTAGGCGGACAGCAGCAATGTTTTGGCAGCGTGAACCAGTTTCGTCGTTCGACCATCCTGCGCCA
Organism: Pirellulales bacterium; assembly: GCA_041741015.1. Classification (GTDB taxonomy): domain Bacteria; phylum Planctomycetota; class Planctomycetia; order Pirellulales; family PALSA-1355; genus JALHMI01. Next base: position 4,909 of record JBGSKX010000354.1, on the reverse strand, counting down.
CAGGCGCCGCGGCTGGCCACAAGTGGTAACACGGCCAGTAATCGGGTGCAGCTTGCGCACGCGCTGCTCTGCGATGGACAGTACGACGCCGCGCTGGCCGAGCTCGAAGTGGCCTTGGCGGACAATCCCGAGTCGGCCGACGGTCAACTGGTGAAAGGCCTGGCCCTGGCTCGCAAAGGCAGCTATCGGGCCGCGATCCGTCCGCTGCGCACCGCGATCGAATTTGGCACCGATCCGCGGATCGCCTGCTTCAGCCTGGCCGCGGCCTACTTTCACCTGGAAGAGTTCGCCAACGCCCTGGCCCTGTCCGACGAGATGCTCGCACGCGATGCGGACGATGCGCAAGCTCATTGCCTGGCGGGCGAGGCACTTTCGCGGCTGCGACGGGATACAGACGCCCTGGCGGCCTTTCAGCGGGCAGCGGACGCGGACGGCTGTCTCCCGGCCGCCCGTCTGCGATTGGGCGAAGTGCTCGTCCAGCGTGAAGAGTGGTCGCGCGCCTGCCAGGAACTGGCCCTGGCGGTTGAACTGGCCCCCACGGACATGCGGGCTCGCAAGTCGCTGGCCCAGGCCTTACATCGCTCGGGCCGCACCGCCGAGGCCGTTCAGGCCTGCCGGGCGGCAGTTCAATGCGGTGACCCCAGTCCCGAGTTATTATTGACGATGGCCGAGAGCTGCCTTGAACAGGGCGAGTTATTCGATGCGATGGCAGTCCTGCGAATGGCGATGCTGCTCGACCCAAGCTCGATCGAGGCTCAGCGCCTGATGAGTCGCATCCTCACCGAGCAGGGACGTGAGCTCGAAGCCCAACAGTACGCCGCCTCGGCAGAGCGCCTGGCAGCAGCTCGCAACGCGCGGGTCAACAATTCAACCACGAGCGGCAACGAGCCGAACGGGTCATGAGTGAACGCGGCAAACTAGACCGGCTTCGCAGCGACGTGCGCATCTTGCGCACTGGGCCGCGCGAGTTCCGTCTGCTCGATCCGAGCACCGGCGCGAACTTCGAGCTCGGCGCCCGCGAGCGTTACATGCTCGTACTGCTCCACGAGTGCGACACCGCCGCGGAACTCTGCGCCGCGTTCGAGTCGCGATTCGGCCTCAAGCTCCAAGAGCGCGAATGCCTGGAGTTCTGCGAGCAGCTGCGGCGTCAGGGCTTGCTCGAGGGGAGTGCCCCCCAGCCGGCCGTGTCGGACGAGATTCCTCATCGCTCTTCCCTCCCTCTGCAACTCCGTGGCGAGCCGGCCAACGTCTTCTTCGACCTGCTTACGCTCGTGTTCGGCTGGATGATCCATCCGGTCTGGCTCTGGCTCGTCGTGCCGCTCCTCGCGTTCGAAGTGCTCTTGATCGCGGGCGAGTGGCAGCGGTTCGCCCGCGAACTGTACAACGTCCGCACGAGCATGCACATCGTGGCACTGTTTGCAGTTACCTATGCCCAGATTGTGTTCTTCGTGAACCTGCCGATGTCGCTGGCGATGGGAATCGGCTGCCGCAAGTTTCGCGGCCGGGTGCGCAGCTTCGGCCTGACCTGGGGGAACTGGATTCTGCCCACCGTCTCGTTCTTCACCGACATTGGCGTCTCGATCGTCGGCATGACAGCGCGTGACCGCCGAACGCAGATTTCTTTGGGCGTCGTTTTGCCGGCCGCGATAGGCGGGTTTTACGCGTTGCTCTGGGGCATCAGCACCCGCGCGACAGACGCTTATCAACTGCTGATCCTGATGATTATCCCGTGCGCCGCGATGACGCTCTATCAGTGCAATCCCTTCTCGATCTACTCGACCGCCCATTGGGCACTCGCTTCCTGGCTTGATGACTGGCGGCTGCACAGCCGGGCCATCGAGGAAACCAAGGCCTGGTTTTGGGGCCGCATTTCGCCTGAACCGCTCACTGGCCGCGAACGGCGCTGGCTGCGGACGTATGGCGTGCTTCACTACACGCTGCGGTTTGTCGCCAACACGGCCCTGCTGGGCATTGCCGGGTACGTCGTAACGCATTACTTCGGCGCCCCCGGCGCCGCAATCTTGCTTATCTTGTTCGTGTGGTGGAACCGCGCGTATCTCGCGCCGCTGTGGCGCGCAACAGGAATGTCCTCTCAGGAAATTCAGCTCGCCGCCGCGCGAATGTGGCGCGGTCGCGGACACCATCACAGCCGGATGCCGGAAACCACCGAGGCTTGAGTAACATGATCGTCCAAGAAAAAGAACGACCAGCCCGCGAAGAAGCAGTGCGAAGCGCAGCGCAACGGCCGGCCGACTCGTCCTGGTCGAGCGCCCGGGCCGCCATTCGCTTCGGCGGCAGCCCTTTCCTCCGCTGGCCGATCCGCATCGGCTTGCTCGTGCTCCTGATTGGCGCGGGCTTCTTGCCCTACAAGTACGAAGTCGGCGGCGGCTGCCGCGTCGTTGCCGTGCAGGACGCGGCAATCCGCGCGCAACTGCAGGACGAGATCGCCGAAGTGCTGGTTTCCGATGGCGACTCCGTCCAGGCGGGTCAGGTCATTGCCACGCTCGCCGCGCGTGAAGAGCGGGCCCAGTTGGCCGAGGCCAAGGCCGACGTCGACTATGCCGCGGCCAATCTGAAACTGCTCGAAGATGGGCCGCGCGAAGAGGAGATCACGAAGGCCAACGAAATGACGGCCATGTGGAAAAGCCAGGTCGAATTCTGGACCACCGAGCATGAACGCCAGAAGGGCCTCGTCGAAAGTCACGCCGGCTCACTTTCTGAGATGGAGAAAGCGTTTAGCAGTCTCATGTCGGCCAAGAGCATGTTAAGCGCAGCCAAGGAAGAGTTGGGCAAGCTCGAAAGCGGACACCAGGAAGCGACGATTGCGGCTGCCCGGGCCCAACTCGAAAAAGCCAAGGCCGCACTCGCTTTTCAGCAGGAGCAGGCTCCACTTGTCGAGATCAAGAGTTCGATCGCCGGCACCATCTCCACACCCGGCGTGAAGCTGCGAACCGGACAGTCCGTTTCGCCGGGCGACATGATTGCCGTCGTGCGCGACGTGTCCTCGCTGAAGGTCGAAGTGTTGGCCGACGAAGCTGCCGCTTCCACGGTCGAGCCGGGACAACCCGTCAAGATTCGCCTCTGGGGACTCTACGGCGACCTCGTCACCGGCACCGTTGAGAAGAAGGAACCGATGGCCAGCGAGAAGGCCGAACTCACGATCGAGGAGTACCGCTCGGACCGCGAAACACGCCAGGAGCAGATCCGCTTTCAGGAATCAGACGATCGCTTCGTGCGAATCCTAGTGGCGCTCGACCAGCCCAATCCGGCCCTCGTACCCGGCTTGACTGGCGAGGCGCGGGTCGTGGTTGCTGACAGTTGTTTTTGGAACGCTCTGTGGCGACCGATTGAGCGCTTCGTGCTGGTCGAGGTCTGGTCTTGGCTTCCCTGACAATCGCTCCTCGGGCGAGACCACTCGGCGGCTCGACGGTCGGGCGTCGATCGGCTTAGTTGCTGCAGTCGGAGCCGGCGGCGCAGATCGCGGACTGGGTTTCTGGCTGCCGATGATCGGGCCGCTGCGAGTCGTCTGGGCCTGTTCAAGATTCGTTCGCGGCTTGCCTGAAAGTCGTTCGCCAGGCGTCACAACGCGACGACTCGACGGCCGAAGATCGACACTCGCGGCCTTGGTAGCATTGGGTGGTTGAGTCGACTGCGACAAAGGTCTTGGCACCGTGTTCGTCGCAGCCTGGCGGACGGCAGTTGTGGAATCTTCTCGAACTGGTCGCTCGAGCGGCTTCTGCCGATCCAGCATAGGCGTTGGATTCCCCGTCAGCCGTTCTTCAGCGGACACCACACGCCGGCTTGAAGGACGCGTATCGATAAGCGTGGTTCCAGCTGCGGCCGTCGTCGGCGCCGAAGGTGTCGCAGTTGACTGCGGCGACGGTTGGGCAGCGACTTTCGCCGCCGTCTTGGTCACGGCCGCATCGTTTTCTCTCTGCGACATCCGGGCGAACAGTTGGCCGATGCCGATTTTCGGCCGCGGCTTCTGCGGGATCTCTTTCTCTTTCGTTTCCAGATCGCTGATCGGTTTCAGTCCGTTTGGCTTCGACCCAACCATCGCAGCCGGGGTGGTCGCAGGCGGAGCCGCAGCGTGATGGGCAATTGGGTTGCTCGCGACCGACTTCGAAGCGATCGGCGGCGTGCGATTGAGCGGCTTGTTTGTGTCGACGGAAGCGGCGGCCGTTTCGGGGGCTCGCGCTTCTTGCTTCGCCATGCGTCGGCTGGAGGGCCGCGAAGCTTCTGCCTTCGTCGCGGCTGCCGCCTCGCTGGCAGGTGTTGTCGCTGGCGGCGTCGTCGGAATTGGCGGCGGCAGCGGTTCCGCCCCTTCGATTACTTCCGGATCGCCATCCATCGACGGCATGGCCTGCATGTCGGGCGACGGAGCGGGCATTCCCTGGCAGTGCAAGAAGCAGCGCCAGCCACCGCCCAGTGACTTGTACACCGCCACCAGGTTCAGCGCGATGCTTCCTTCGACTGCCGCCAGTTCGTCTTGTTGTTGTGCGAGCAGGCTTTGCAGGTTGTACACCCGATTGAAATCGGTCGTGCCGCCCTTGAATTGCAGTTCGGCCAGTTCGACGGCACGAATCGCGTCTGCCACGCTGCCCCGCAGGAACTTCGCTCGCTGCTGGGCGTGTAGGAATCGCGTCAGGCTGTTTTCGACTTCCTGACCGGCTTTGAGCACGGTTTGCTGATAGTCGAAAGCCACGCCTTGCAGCTTCGCGTTGTGGGCCACGATGTTATTGGATATTCGTCCGTAGTTCAGCACGTTCCAGGAGAACTGCGGAATGATGTAGCCCGTAAAGCTGGTGGACTCGAACAGTTGATCGATATCGTTCGAGAGGAAGCCCATATAGCCGTTGAGCGTCAGCGAAGGATAGAGATCCGTTTGCGCGATGCCTAGCCGCGCGCT
>JBGSKX010000353.1:0-5190 GCA_041741015.1 Pirellulales bacterium | reverse complement strand
AGCGCTGGCGTGGGCCCGAGCCAACGAACGCTCCCGCCGGCGGATCGAACGTCTCGAAGCCATCGCCCAGATTGCCGGCCGCTGGAACCATGACGGCGCCATGGAACCGTTGCTCGTGCAAATGGCCGAGGCCGCCACGCGACTGCTCAAGGCCGACCGCGCTAGTATCTTTCTCTGGGATCGGCCGAACCACACGCTCGTCGCCCGGCCCGCATTAGGGCTGAAGGACAACGAGCTCCGCATTCCTGACGACGCGGGTGTTGTCGGCCAGGTGGTGCACACGGGACAGCCGCGGCGAATTCGAGTTTCCGAAGGCGCGGAGATCGACCGCCAGGTCGACCGCAGCCAGAACTACCTGACCCGCACGCTGTTGTGCGTCCCGCTGCATGGCTCAGACGGCGAGATCCTGGGCGCGTTCGAAGCCATCAACAAGCTATCCGGCGAATTCACGGCTGACGACGAGCAGGCCCTGGTGGAACTTGCCGCGCACGCCGCCGTGGCGCTCGAAAACACCCAGCACTTCCAGCAGCTTCTGTCCCGGCACAACCATGTCGTCGAGCAGGCTGCGGAAAACGTCTCGCTCGTGGGCGGGAGTCCCCCGGTCGAAGCCTTGCGTTCGACGGTCGCCCGCGTAGCCAGCACCGACCTCGCCATCCTGATTCTGGGCGAAAACGGGACGGGCAAGGAAGTCGTGGCTCAGTCGATTCATTACCAAAGCAAGCGTCGGGCCGAGCCTTTCGTCGCGGTGAACTGCGCGGCTCTCACCGAGACATTGCTCGAGAGCGAATTGTTCGGCCATGAAAAAGGCGCCTTTACCGACGCTCACGAAGCCCGGGCAGGCAAGTTCGAGCTGGCCGCCGGCGGCACGCTGTTTCTCGATGAAATCGGCGATCTGAGCCTCGGCGGCCAGGCCAAGCTGCTGCGGGTGCTCGAAGAGAAAGTCGTCGTGCGCGTCGGGGGTTCGCGGCCAATCCATACCGATGCGCGCGTCATCGCGGCGACGAATCAGGACCTCGCCCAGATGGTCCGCGAGAAGCGCTTTCGCCAGGACCTGTACTTCCGGCTGAACGTGGTCACGATGTCGCTTCCGCCCTTGCGCGATCGGGGAGATGACATCATGCTGCTCGCCGAGCATTTCCTCGACGACTTCTGCCGCAAGGCTCATCGCAAGCGGCTGAAGTTTTCGGCCGCCGCTCGCACTCGGCTGGAAGGACACTCCTGGCCCGGCAACGTGCGTGAACTTCGCAATCTAATGGAACGCCTGGCCTACCTGTTGCCGGGCGAACGGATCGAAGCCGAAGACCTGGCGTTCATTCTCAATCCCGCTGGCGAAGGGCCGCCGGTGGTGGGTCTCGACCTGCCGCTTTCGTCCGCGACCGACCAGTTCCAGATCGAGTACATCAAGCGGCACATTCAGCGTGCCCGCGGCAACATGAGCGAAGCGGCCAAGCGAATGGGACTGCACCGCTCGAACCTCTATCGCAAGATGCGCCAACTAGGTATGCCCACAACCGAGGGCGGCGACTTCGAGGCGACCTAAACTTTAATCGTCTTCTCGGACAGGCATGGCCGCGGCCGGTCCAGGAGCCGACAATTGCCTGCTGCCCCCTTGTCGGACCGGCGTGGTTCGCTACCATGAACGCTGGCCGAGCGGATCTCGATCTGCTCCCAGCGCTCCCTTAGCTCAATTGGCAGAGCATCTGACTCTTAATCAGAGGGTTGTTGGTTCAAGTCCAACAGGGAGCACTTTCTATCGGCTCGCGGCGATTCTGGCCCGAGCATGCTTCGGCGAGTCAGTACTCTTGTGGCGCTGGACCCTTGTGGCGCTGGCTGCAAGAGCGGACCTCACCCCAGCTAAGATTTCAAAGCATTGGGCGGAAACTGCCCCGGCCGGCTCTTTTCCGGGGTATTTGCTTAAAATGGGGGCACTTTCACTCGCCCAAAGGGGGAAAAAACGCCCTTCCGACCCGAGAAAAGGCGTCGCACACGAATCCCCGCAGGATTTCTGACAAAAACAGTTGACGTAGCCGGCCGGTCGGATAGACTATGCGGACGTGGTGGACTCTACAGCCTTGCCCTCTCTCAGAACCATTGGAGCACGCTAATGATTGCCGGACAGAACGATGTTTCTGTCGCATTAGCGTGTCCTGCTGCGCCCACCAGCTAGCGAACCACTAGACAACTTCCGTAGTTGTCACCTGCTTCGCGAGCATTCCAGGCAAGCTTCTCGGAAAGTTTTTCCGTCGAGTAATTGCCACGCCTGGGCCGTCAGCATCTCTCCCTAATGCTGCATCAGCATCACCGACAACGTGCAACGCATTGGGCAGCAAGTGCCCCGTGCGTGTGACGACGCCTGACACTAATCTGTCCGGCGTCTGCAGCCGGTCTGTGCGGCAATCTTGGCAAACATCTATGAAGCAGCCCACGTTTTTCCATCTCAAGCGACTGGCACTCCCCCTGTGCACGGCCGCCGCCTGCCTTGTCGCACCGCTAGCGCAAGCAGGAACGATCACGGATTATGGAGCCGTTACCGGTACAGGACTCGGCTTTGTTGCCGTTCCCGTCATCATCACGCCCGACGAAGGCAGTCCTGATGACACCGGCAACATCGGTATTCCGATCAAGCGTTTCGACCAGACCGGATATATCGATATCGAGTTTTTCGTTCGCGGTTCCGATCCCTCGGGAACGACTGAGTACTTGCTCTTCGAGTCGGTGGACAACAACACCGGTGTCGACTGGAGCAGCTACACGATGCAACTCGGCCAGGGCCTGGGTGCGGGCTTCACTCAATCAGACGGCACCAACGGCCTGACGTTTGACGCCCCCAACTACAATCCGACGCCGAACTCCTCGGTATTCGCCCAGGTGTTGACCAGCCCGACGCGACTCGACTTCTACGACGGCATTCAGTCGACCGGCTCGCAGATCTACCAGGTGTGGATCGACGTGCCCGACGGAATCCAGACGTTCACGCTGCGGCAGTACCCGACCCCCGTGCCCGAACCGGGTACGTTGGTGCTGGCTGCCATCGCGGTTGGCGGCTTCGGCCTGCTGAAACTTCGCCGCCGGCGAGCCTAAGCCTCGACGAGCGGTCGTAAAACAACGCGAGCCGGTCGGATCCTTGCGATCCGACCGGCTCGTTTCGTTTGCTGAGGTCGTTCCCTGGGCTAGCAACTCGCGGAAGGGGATTTCTCGTCCCCCGCTCGTGCCCGCCGGCCTGCCGAGAGCTACTTCTTCCCCGAGTCGCGGCGGGCCTGCGTGCGCTTGCCGCGCGCGGAGACGTGCCCCATCGTGCGTGTAGTCTTCCCACTCGTCGCCAGCCTGGTCTGTTTGGCTTTCGCGCTTACCTTAGCCTGCTTCGCCTTGCTTGGCTTGGCGAGACCTGCTTTGGCAGGCGGTGCCGTCCGCTTGGCCTTCTTGGCCGGCTTGGCCGCCTTTTTGACCTGCTCGCTGGTCGCAGCTTCGGCGGCGCTCGCCGGAGCACCGGCAGCGGTTCCCGGGTTAGCGTTGCGATGCGACATGCTCGCGGCCGCATTGAGCACGGTGTTCTTGACCATCTTGGCGCCGCGATTCAGTACATCACCGACCAGGGCCAATTCATCGCGAATTGCCGCTCGAGTACCACGATGCGAAGCGGCCCGGGCCTTCTTCGTGGGAGTCTTCTTTTTGCTGGTCGGCTTCGCTCCCTTGGCTTCAAGTTCTGCCTGCCGAGCTTCGTAGGCACTCAGCGCTTCGCGGAAAATCTCGGCCTTGAGCTGCGTGTTGGCATCGATGCCGGCGACGCCCTTGGCGCCCTTCTTGGCACGGGCCTGCTTGTGCAATTGGCCCTGCCACTTATCCGCCAACTTGCGTGCCCGCGCCTTGGCCGCTTTCACTTCGGCCAGCGAGAGCGACTTGATCTGGGGTGGGCGGCTATTTCGAACGAGCTCAGCTTCCGTCGAACTGCAAAGTGCTTTTACTTTCGCGGCAGGAACCGGCATGGATTCAACTCCTTCAGGGTTGGCTAATACAAGGCGATTGTGCAGCGTAGCAGAATTGCCGCCTTCGTGCGAAGGGCTCGAGGGCCCGCGGGATTTCGTCGGGTAGCATTGCGAGCCGCAACGCCTGCTTCGGACAAGCTTACGTCGAAGAATCGCGGCGTGCGTCAGCCTAGCTTTCGCACCCGCAGCAGCAGGCTGTTGGAAACCACGGACACGCTGGAAAGTGCCATCGCCGCGGCCGCCGCCACGCTCGGAAGTTGCACGCCTCCCAGCGGCACAAACACGCCCGCTGCCAGCGGAATCAGCACCAGGTTGTAGACGAAAGCCCACCCCAGGTTTTGCTTGATCGTCCTCAGCGTCGCCCGCGACAGCTTGAGCGTTCTGGGGACCGCCCGCAAATCGCCCCCAGTAATCACGATGTCGGCTGCTTCGATCGCCACATCCGAACCGCTTCCCATGGCCACGCCCAGGTCGGCGGCCGCCAGCGCCGGAGCATCATTGATGCCATCGCCCACCATCGCCACGGTCTCGCCCTGCACGCGCAACTGGGCGACCAGCGCCTGCTTGTCCTGCGGCAGCACTTCGGCCCTTACATTCTCAATACCGGTTTCGCGCGCCACACGCTCGGCAATCACCCGATGGTCGCCCGACAGCAACCACACGTTGATATCGAGCGCCTTGAGCTGTGCGATCGCCTCGTGACTATGGGGAGCGATCACATCGGCCACGACGACGATTCCCAGGTATTGCTTGCCGAAGGACACGGCCAAGGGCGTTTGGCCCGCAGCCCGAAACGACTTGATCTGGGCCGCATGTGCGCCGGGAGAAGCGCCGGCCTCGGCCATGAGCTGCTCGTTGCCGACATAGATCATGTCTCCCTGCGAACGCACGCGGATGCCCCGGCCGGGCACAACCTCCAGATCGACGGCCGACGGCAATTGCAGCTTTTCCTTGCGCGCCGCTGCCACGATGGGCTCGGCGAGCGGATGCTGGCTGAGCTGTTCGGCCGCCGCAGCGGTGGAAAGCAGCCGGTCGGGTGTGATCCCAGAAGCCGCCAAGATGTGCGTTACTTGCGGTTTGCCAGAGGTGATCGTGCCAGTCTTGTCGAGCACCACGGTCGTCACGCGACCGGCAATCTCCAGTGCGTGGGCCTCTTTGATGAGCACGCCCATCTCAGCGCCGCGCCCGCTGGCCACCAGCACCGCGG
>JBGSKX010000352.1:0-4543 GCA_041741015.1 Pirellulales bacterium | reverse complement strand
GGCGCTGGCTGCGGCCAAGGACGCGAACACGGCCGCAGCCGAAGCCGCGGCAAAGGCCAAAGCTGCCGCTGAAGCGGACGCTGCCAATGCCGATCTGGCCAAGGCGAACACCGATGCCGCCGCTGCAGCTGCGGCCGCGGATGCAGCCTTTAAAGAAGCTGAGAAGAAAGCCGGCGAAGCGAAAGCCGCACACGACAAGGCAGCTCAGGAACTCACGACGGCAGAATCTGCCAACAGCGCTGCCGAACAGGCTGCCGCTGCCGCGGTCGTCAGTGTGAAGAAAGCCGTGAACGACGTGCCGGCCGCGGAACAGACGGTGAAAGACTCTGATGCGCTCCTCGCAGCCGTGCAGAAAGAGCTCGACGACGCCAAGGCTGTGGCCGCGGCGGCCGAGAAGCCCGTCCGCTGGCTTGCCTACTCGGCCGACGGCAAGCAACTGGTCAGCGCCGGCGAGAACAACCTGGTGCGGACCTGGAACAGCGATACGGGCGTGCCAATTGAGTCGTACTCGGGTCACTCGGCAGCGCCGCAGGTGGCGGCGTTCACGCCAGCGGGTGTCCTTTCGGCGGCTGCCGACGGCGGCCTGATCGTGTGGCAGGCCGCGCCCAGTTTCACGCTCGAGCGGACGATCGGCAACGTCGACGACGTGGCCACATTCGGCGATCGCGTCACGGCCCTGGCTTTCAGCCCCGATGGCAAGTTGCTCGCGACCGGCGGCGGAGAGCCCTCTCGCGATGGCGAGCTGAAGATCTTCAATCCGGCCGAAGGCACGCTGGTGAAAGAGATTCCCGAGGCGCACAGCGACACGGTGTTCGGCCTGGAGTTTTCGCCCGACGCGACCTACCTGGCCAGCTCCGCGGCCGACCGCTTCGTGAAGGTGTTCAAGGTGGCGGACGGTAAACTGGCTCGCAGCTTCGAAGGGCACACGCATCACGTGCTGGACGTGACCTGGAAGAGCGATGCGAAGGTGCTTGCCAGCGCCGGCGCGGACAACGTGATCAAGGTCTGGGATTTCATCACCGGCGATCAGCTGCGCACGACCGCGGCCTTTGAAAAGGAAGTCACGGCGATTGCCTTTGTCGGCGCGACGCCGCAGGTGCTGGCCAGCTCGGGCGACAAAACCGTGCGGCTGGTGAACACGGACGACGGCAAGATGATTCGGACGTTCAGCGGATCGGCCGATTTCATGTACACGATCGCCACGACAGCCGACGGACTGCTCGCCATCTCCGGAGGCCAGGACAGCACGCTCATGGTGTGGCTCGTTGGCGACGGGCAGCTGCTGCAATCGCTGAAGGCCCCTGCCCCGGCCGAAACCGCACCGCAGCAAGCGGCGAATAATTAACAACTCGAACCAGCGGGTGCTTGGCCTCATTCACCGTGCTAGCGATGTTCGATCAGAACACGGGTGAGCCGCGACGCGGCCACCCGTGGCACCCAACTGAACGCTCAGCTACACGGCGCCATGCAACTCCAGCCGCAAGAGGTTCAGCGCGGCCTTCGCGGCGCGTGGGAGCCAGATCGAGTTGTGCCCCGCCATGTTCGAGGCCTTGACCATGATCTTTTCGGGCGTCGCCAGGGCGAAATGATACGGCGGGGCGGGATCCGCGGCTGTTGGCTCGGGGAATGGTCCGACGACGAGGCAGTAATCGGCGCCCGACCGCGCGCGGCAGATCGACGCGAGAGCTTCGACCACTTCTCGCGATGAGGGGCCTGTCGTTTGGAGGAGTGCAGCCGAGTCGCCTAGTTCGCTCTCCAGCATCGCGGTGCTGCGGATCACGTGGCCGCCGAGATAACACTCTTCGCGGGCGGAGGCGCGACTGAGCCACTCAGCCATCAGGCCGGCCGTGGCATATTCGACCGTGCAGAGCGTCTTGCCGTGCGACTTGAGTAGCCGCACCACGGCGTCCTCCAGTTCATCGTCTTCATCGCCGTAGACCAGGTTTCCCAGGCACTCGCGGATCGTGCCGACCGTGGGGTCGATTAGGGTCAGACATTCTTCGGGCGTCGCGCCGCTGGCCGTGATCCGCAGCGTGATCGTGGCGGCCGAGACCGTGATGCCGACCGAGGGCTCGCGGCCGCGGCGGATCAGGTCCGGCAGCATCTGTTCGACGTGGCTTTCGCCGGCGCCGAAGACTTTCACGCGATAGTGGCGAATCAGCCGCGGCACGTCCTGATACGAGAGCACGGCCGGCGCGACCGTAGATTTGAACATCTCGAACAGCTCGGCCGGCACGCCCGGCAGCGCGAACACGTGGCACACTCCACCATCGGTGCGCGGAATGTCGATCCAGATGCCCGGCGCCGTGCCGTTGGGGTTGAAAATGATCTGGCTTCCCTCGGGAAACAGGGCCTGCACGCGGTTTCGCTCGGGCATATCGCGCTTGAAGCGGGCGAACAGTCCGCGAATGTACTCGAGCGAGGCCTCATCGAGAATCAGCGGTTTGCCGGCCACTTCGGCGATGGCCTCGCGGGTGAGATCGTCGGCCGTGGGGCCCAGTCCCCCAGAGGCCACGACGATGTCGGCCCGCTGGACGGCATGGCGAAACACGGCCACGTTCGCAGCCAGATCGTCGGCCACGGTGCTGTGATACATCACGCGCACGCCCAGCTCGCCGAGCCGCTCGCTGAGCCACTGGCTGTTCGTGTCGAGCCGCTGACCGCTGGTGAGTTCATCGCCAATCGAAATGACTTCGGCAATCATGGTGCTTTTTTGCGAGCGGTTGGTGGACGGGTAAGGTAGGAGCTTGACCGTTCGTCTCGCACCGCAAAACTCTGGCTCGAGGGGGAGCGACCGCAAAAAATGGCCTGGGCAACAGGGAGGCGAGCGCGGGTTTCGTCGGCGGCGGAGCTGGCTGGCATGCGGCGGTCCTGGGTGGGCCTCCATTCTGCCACAGGGAAGCCTGCCGGCCAATTGGCCAACGCGGCTGAAGCGAGATTGCCGCCAGTGGGTGGAATGCCGCTATACTGGCGGGGCGAAAGCCGGGGGGCAAACCAAACATGGCACGCGTTGAACTACCAATCGAAGGGATGACGTGCAGCCACTGCGTGCGCACCGTCGTCGAAGCACTGCAGAACGTTCCAGGGGTGCGGTCTGCCACGGTCAGCCTGGCGGACAAGAAGGCTACGCTCGATGTGGCTGACGGGCAGGTGAAGCGGAGCGAACTGGTGGCGGCGGTGGCGAATGCCGGCTACCGCGTCGGCGGAACTGCCGCGCCAACGATCGGTCCGCCGGCCAATGTTGTGCAGATTGGCGGAACTGGCTCCCCTGCCCCGGCGCCTGCTTCGGCGCTGCGCGAGAAGGTTTCCAACTCGTCGGCGACGTTAGCTCCGTTGGCGCCCAGCGCACCGAAGAAGCCGAGCCCCCAGCATCACCATGCGCCGGATCAGGAGCACGAACTGCTGCTCAATGTCGAAGGGATGACCTGCGCAAGTTGCGTTTCGCGGGTGGAGAAGGCCCTGGCCAAGGTACCGGGCGTGAAAGCGGCTCGGGCCAACCTGGCGACGAACCAGGCGGCCGTGGAGTTCGATGGCGAGACGCCGGACATCGAGCACCTCAAACACGCCGTGTCTCGGGCGGGCTATACCGCGAGTGAAGCTGGGCACGGGCACGACGAGCACGGCCATCATGCGCAGTATTCCGAGCAGGAACTGGCCCGGTGGCGGTGGCGACTGTTGCTCGGCGTGGCGCTGCTTGTGCCGCTGGTAACGCTCCACTTTTTGAAGTCGGCCGGTACCGTCGGCACTTGGCTGGAGGTGGTTTGCGCGACGATCATGCAGGTGGTCGTGGGGTGGCCGTTTTACGAAGGGGCGCTCAAGCGGGCGCGGTATCTCTCCACGAACATGGACACGCTCGTGGCGATCGGGACCACGGCGGCTTTCGGCGCGGGAATCTATGGCGCCTGGCAAATGCAGCATGCCGCGCACGGCGCCGATCGGCCGATGTACCTGATGGACGCCGGCATGATCCTGGTGTTCATTACGCTGGGAAAGTACCTCGAATCGCGGGCCAAGGGGCGTGCTTCGGCGGCGATTCGCAAGCTGCTCGATCTGGCGCCGCCGGAGGCTGTGGTCGAACGCGGCGGCCAGCTCCTGACGGTGCGGCCCGAGGACGTCGCGGTTGGCGAGACGATCGTCGTGCGTCCCGGCGAGAAGGTGCCGCTGGATGCCGAGATCATGAGCGGCAGTTCGAGTCTCGACGAGTCGTGGCTGACCGGAGAGTCGCTGCCGGTGGATAAAGGCCCCGGCGCCGAGATTCTGGCCGGCACGATTAACGGCCAGGGGGCGCTCAAGGCGCAAGTGGTGCGGCCTGCAGGGCGAACTTCGCTGGCTCAAGTGGTGGAGCTCGTGCGCCGGGCGCAGGAATCGAAAACCGAGATCCAGCGGCTGGCCGATCGCGTTGTGTCGTGGTTTGTGCCGATCGTGCTGGTGATCGCCGCGATCACGATCCTTGTCTGGGGCATGGCGTCCGGCGATTGGCTGGGCGGATTGTCGGCGATGGTGGCCGTGCTGGTGGTGGCGTGCCCCTGCGCGCTCGGGCTCG
>JBGSKX010000351.1:0-32004 GCA_041741015.1 Pirellulales bacterium | reverse complement strand
AACACGACGACCGGCGAGCGAACACCGTGGCAGCCGGATCGTACGGCGCCCGATCCACTGACCCCGTCGCGCGCCAGCGAGAGCAACGCTCCGAGCGGTAACTTTGCTCCGGTGCAGCCTTCGAACCTTCCGCCCGATGCGTACTCGGGCCCGGCTCCGGCAGGCTTTCCTGCGGGATTTCCGGACGTGTCGTCGCCAGCGGGAACTCCACGCACGACCGCCCAGCCAGTCAGTCAAAGTCGTTCAACCCCCGCACCATCTCGCAGCGGCAGTTCGTCCCTCGACTTCTCAGTGCTGCCTGCGGCCGTGCGCCCAAGGATGGTTTCGTCCGCGGCCTTTGAACTGGAGTACGAGATCGAATCAGTCGGCCCGTCGGGCGTGGGTAAGGTCGAACTGTGGGGCACGCGCGACGGCGGCCGCAGTTGGAGCGACTATGCCGTGGATACCGACAAGCAAAGCCCGATGCCGGTGGCGGTCGACGGTGAAGGGATCTACGGCTTTCGCATCCTCGTGCAAAGCGGTACGGGCTTTGGCGGACGGCCGCCTGTTGAAGGCGACTTACCCGACGTCTGGATTGGTGTTGATCTGACGAAGCCAACCTGCCAGATCACTGGTAGCGAGGTTTCACCCACCGGCACCGAACTGGTCATTTACTGGGAGGCTGCTGACGACGCGATCGATCCTCGCCCCGTCTCACTGTTATTTAGCGAGAGCACAAACGGTCCCTGGACGCCCATCGCCTCGGGGCTGGAGAACACGGGCAGCTACCAGTGGAGTCTCGACAGCCGCGTGCCTCCGCGAGTCTTCCTGCGAATCGAGGTTCGCGATGAGGCGGGCAACACGGGCAGCCACGTGATGGCCGATGCGGTTACGCTCGACCGCAATCGTCCTTTAGGCAAAATTCGCGGCGTGCGCGCGATAAACACGCCGTAGCGACCGCGAGTTTGGAGCGGCTACTTCCAACTGAAGGTAGCCCCGGTCAGCCGCTCGTAGGCCTCGATGTACTTGTCGCGCGTGCGGACGATGATTTCCCCAGGCAGCTCGGGCGGCAGGCTGTTCTTGTCCCAAGTGGTTGCTTCCAGCCAATCGCGCACGAACTGTTTGTCGAACGATGCTTGTGGTCCGCCGGGGTGGTAGGCGTCCGCCGGCCAGAAACGAGAGCTATCGGGCGTGAGCACCTCGTCGATCAGGATTAGGTCTTCGCCCAGCCAACCCCATTCGAACTTGGTGTCGGCGATGATAATCCCCTTGGTGCGGGCGTACTCTGCTCCCCGTCCGTACACGGCGAGGCTCCGCCGCCGGAGTTCGTCGGCCACGTTGCGCCCCACGACTTCGGCCATCTGGTCGAAAGTGATGTTGATGTCGTGGCCGCTTTCCGCCTTCGTCGCGGGGGTGAAAATCGGTTCGGGAAGCTGATCGCTCTCGCGCAAACCGGCCGGAAGCGCGACACCACAGACGCTTTGCGTTTTCTGGTACTCTTTCCAGCCGGAACCTGACAGATAGCCCCGCACCACGCACTCAATCGGCACGACATTCGTCTTGCGAACGACCATGCTGCGACCTGCCAGAGGTGCGGGATCGATCTCGGCCGGCAAACCCGCCAGTGCCACGTCGGTGCTTAGCAGATGGTGGGGTTCGCCCAGTCGCTGGAACCAGAAGGCACTAATCTGTGTTAATACGCGTCCTTTGTCCGGAATGCCACTGGGCAGAATCCAGTCAAAAGCACTGATCCGGTCGCTGGCGACCAGCAGCAGGCGATCGCCAAGATCGTAGATATCGCGCACTTTGCCGCGCCGGACGGGGAGATTTGCCAGATTGGTTTCCAGGACCGGAGCACGCATGCGCAGAGACACCTCTCGAAAAAGCCGAAATGCAAGGGCAGCGGGCGAGTATAGCAAAACGGTGACCGCCCCGGCAGGCAGCCCAATCTGCCACCAACTGCGGTAGCGCACAGTTGTCTCGCGCACTGCCGTGCATTAGACTCGGCAGTTGGGGGCTGGGCGCGGTGATTCACTCGGAGTTGGACGGCAATGCATTCACTCTGCGCGCTAATTGGTTGGCCATCCGCGAAGCATGCTTCCACTCGAGGGCGTTAGGCGTCGATGGGTTTGCTCCACTTTCTGGTTCCCAGGCGCGATCGTGTGGGGGCGAACGCCGCCCAAAGGGCATACTTCGCCGGCATGGACGAAGTTCCTTGGACAAGTCGCATTCGCTGGAACGATCACGGACTGGTTCTGGAGCGCGAGGAGTTCGAGTCGGGCAACTTTTATGTGCCCTATGTGGTCGACGGGCGCGGCGAACTGATGCTCTCTACCGCCTCGCTGATGGAGCGGGCTCGTCCTTATCACCTGCACGTTGAACTGGCCCGTGGCACGCTGAATCGACTGCGCAATCAAGTGGCCTATGCCCAGCCGGCGGCCAGTTCACCACTGGCCAATCATCTGGCCGCGGCGCACAGCGAGCTCTCTAGGGCTGTAACTCATCAGACCGACTTGGACGCTGCCGCGGAGTTTGCCGATCGATCGATCGCCCATTCGCTGGCCGGTATCGAAACTCTGGCTACCGCACAATCGGTTCAATTGATCGCGGCCAGGCGCCAGGGCGGGGTGCGCCTCAGCACGCTGCTGGGAGTCAATCTCGGAAACTGGACGCCGGGAGGACCCCTGACCGAGAGCGTTAGTGCTGCCTTTAACACCGTGCAGATTCCACTGACCTGGCGCGATCTCGAAGCCCGCGAGGGGAAGCGAGACTTCTCGGCGGCCGATGCCCAGATTGACGCGGCTCGAGCGGCCGGTTTCAAGATCTGCGGCGGGCCGCTGCTCACGCTCGACAAGCAGGCGCTACCCGACTGGACTTACCTGTTCGGCGAAGACGACATCGACAGTTTCCGAGCTTGCGTCGCGGAGCACATCCAGGAAGTGGTGAGCCACTTTCGCGGGCGCGTGCATTTGTGGATTTGCTCCTCGGGGCTCAATATCGAAAGCGAGTTCACGCCCAGTGAGGAAGAACGACTGCGCCTGGCCGTGCTGACGATCGACAGCATTCGCCGCCAAGACCCGCGCTCGCCGATTGTGCTCTCGATCGACCAGCCCTGGGGCGCATTTATGAGCCGCCACGAGTACGACCTTTCTCCCCTGCATTTTGCCGATGCACTGGTTCGGGCGGAACTCGGACTCTCCGGTTTGGGGCTCGAGCTGAACGTCGGCTATACCCCCGACGGCAGCGAACCGCGAGACCCCTTGGAATTCGCCCACCAGATGGAGCGCTATGCCTCGCTGGGCTTGCCACTTTTATTATCGCTCACCGTTCCCAGCGGCAGCGAGCGAGATCCCAGAGCGGCCCGTAAAAACGAGGTGATTCACTACGACGCGGATCCGCTCTCACCGGCGAGCCAACTTCACTGGGCGGAACAAGTGCTGCCAACGCTCCTCTCGAGGCAGCCCGTGCAAGGGATCCTGTGGAATCAGCTTCGGGACAGTCAGCCGCACATCCTGGCCCACGGCGGCCTGGTCGACGAGCGAGACCAGCCCAAGCCGCTGCTGCACTACCTTGCAAAACTGCGCCGCGACTATCTGGCGTAGTACAGACTGGCGGCAAGCCAATCTCTCTACCCTTCCGAACGGCCGAAGCAGGCCAGGCACATGTCGTCGCTCTGCGAGCGTCCGCCGACAAACAGCTTGACGTCGTCAAGAATGAGCCGGCCCAGTGCGTCAACGCTCGCCGATGGTTGCGCCAGTTGATTGCGCAAGCGATCGAGCCCATAAAGTTCGTTGGCGCCGTTCATGGCCTCGCTGATGCCGTCTGTGAAAAGCGCCAGAAATTCTCCGGGCGCAAAACTGCGGGTGAATTGCTCGTACTGGTAGTCGGCATCCACACCTAGCGGCAGGCCTGCTTGTTCATCGCCGATCTCTTCGACCACGCCTGACGATTGGCGGAGCAGGGGGGGCATGTGTCCTGCGTTGACGACCGTGAGCTCACTACTGCCCACATCGAGCACGGCCAGCACGAATGTCACGAAGCGATCCTGCCAGCCGCTGCGACTAAAGCTGGCGTTAATTCTGCTCACGGCCTCGGCCGGAGTTGGCTCGCTGGCCAGGCAGTAGCGAACCTCGCCCGAAAGCTTGGCCATCAACAAGGCCGCGGACACGCCCTTGCCGGAAACATCACCAATCACCACGGCGATGCGGTTGTTCGAGAGTTCCACGTAGTCGTAGTAATCGCCGCCAACCTGGTTGGCCGGCTCATAGAAATCGAAGAAGCGGTACCCCGTTAGCGATGGCGGCGCGGCGGGGAGCAGGCCGCGTTGAACCTTGTGAGCCAGTTCCAGGTCGCGTTCCATCGCCTGTTGCCGGAGCGTGGTCTCATGCATCTGGGCGTTGTCCACCGCGATGGCGGCTTGCGAGGCGATACTCGCGAGCACATCCAGGTCCTCACGCTGAAAGCGGTGCCGGCTGTCCTTGGTGTCGATCTGAATCACACCCAGCGACGTACCTTCGCTGTCCACCAGTGGAGCGCACATCATCGAGCGGATGCGCAGGTCCGCGATGCTCTGGCTGGTGTCGAAGCGTGCGTCGCTGGCAGCGTCGGCGGACAGGATCGCTTCCTGCGTCTTCATCACCTGGTTGACGATCGTGCGGCTGACACGAATCTGGTCCTCATCGCCGGCCCGGCGATGCTTGACCGCCTTGGGGATCAGCGAGCCGTCTGGCCCCTTGAGGATGATGAGACCGCGGTCAGCCTGCAGGAAGATTTTAAAGACGCTGTCGAGCAGTTTGTTGAGAACTTCGTCGAGGCTGAGCGCCTTACCGAGGTTCTGGGCGATCTCGATCAGAGCACGCAGCTTGACTTCAGGGTTGACGGTCAGCCGCACACCGGAGTTGCTGGCCGAGACGTCAAGCTTGGACATGATCGACGAGGCCGGGGAAGCGTCCTCGTCGTCCATTAACGCCAGTGCCGATGTTTCGGTGAGCTGCAGCCTGTCGCTCGGCTGGTTGTTATAAAACGTGAACGTGAGATCGCAGATCTTTAGCCGGTCGCCGTCCTGCAGCAGCTTACGGCCGGCAATGAGCTGGCCGTTCACGAACGTGCCGTTGCGGCTGTGCAGATCTTCGATGAAGAACTGGCCGTCCTGCTTGATGATCATGGCGTGCTGTCGGCTGACGCTGGCACTTTCCAGCACGACCTCACACTCGGGATGACGCCCCATTACGTTGCGATCGCTCGGCAGTTCAAGTTGCTCGCTGCCGCCAGCGGGATTCACAATTTGCAGAATGGCCATGGTCAGGCAAGCTCGAGTCGTTTCTGCCCAGTGGTCGCCGGCGAAATGAACCGGCGCACCTTTGCAGGAGGGTCACCGTCAGCGGCCGCTAGCTGCGGACGCCACGACGGTTTCACTCATAATAATGCAAATCGGCATCCCAAACTACGGGGCGCGGTCAGAGCTGTGGCGACGCCAGCCAAGTCGCTCTTGACTCGATCGGCGAGGATGCCTACCGTTCGCGTCCCATGCGAAAATATCTCGTCGTTCTCGGCTGCCTGATCGGGTCAAGCGCGCTTGCCAATGCTGCGGGTCCGCCCTCGGTCGCACCGCGCGAAGGCGTCGTGCTTTTGAGCAACGGTGAGATCATCCGCGGTACGATCATCCCGGCCGGCGACCGGTATGACGTGCACCTGGACTCGGGCGAGATCAGCCTGCGCAAGGCCGATATCGCTGCCGTTTGCCAAACGGTGGAGGAATGCTATCGGCATAGGCGGGCCGAAATCGACTCAGGCCGAGTGCAAGACCATCTGGAGCTGGCCGAGTGGTGCGTCCGCAATCGGCTGTTCGCGGAAGCCGAGGCGGAGCTGGCCGACGCTCGCAAGGCCGATCCCGCGCACCCCAAGTTGCGACTCGTCGAATCGCGTCTCGAACTGGCCCGATCGCCGGCTCCGACGGCACCTGTGGTCGACAGCAGCAAAATCGTACGCACGGCTGCTACGGCGTCCATCGAGACGGCCGCTCGCAATCTGCCACCGGGGACGATGGAGACCTTCACCAACACGATACAACCTCTGCTCTTGAATACTTGTTCGAAAAGCGGCTGCCACGCCGGCCGCAGCGAAGGTGGATTCAAGCTGGAACGGATGCACCCCCGATTTTCCAGTCGCTCGGCAACCCAACGCAATCTGGAGCAAGTCCTGTCGCTGGTAAACCGCGACGATCCGCCGCAGAGCGCACTCCTGCAGACGCCCATTCATCCGCACGCCAATGTGAAAGTGCCGATCTTTACCGACCGGCATCAGGGTCAATACCGCCAAATCGTACAGTGGGTCTATGCCGTCGCAGGCAGTTACACTCCGTCCGAGGCGCCCTCGCTGGCCGAACGCACCTCGCCGCTGTTGCAAAACGTACCAGGTGCAAGCGGCGGCATGACCGGTGCCAGCAACCTCGTCCTGGACGTCACCGAGCTCGAAGCCGAGTTGCCAGATGCGACGAGAGAAATGACTCCGGCAGAACTATCAGCTGCCGGACCTGACACTCCACCTGCCGAGAGTCTTCCGACGGAAGGACCTGGCGAGAACGCGACCCTTGATCCAACCGCCTCGCAAAAGGCGTATACGCCGGAGCAATTGCGAGCGATCGGGCTCGATGAGTCGGGCCTGCCAGTGCATTCAGGGGCGAGCGTTGTGCAGCGCGGAGTGACGGGCCGTAAGAACTCCAACGTGCAACGCGGATCCCAGGCGCCCGCCGGGTTCACGCCTCGGGATGAGTTTGATCCCGAGATCTTCAATCGGCGGTACTTCAGCCAATAGCGGAATGTTCAATCAGCTCACGCTGATCTCTCCGGCCGCAATTGCGTCGAGGAACAGCCGGTTGCTCTCTAGAAGCTCTGCCAGCGCGAGCATCTCGTCACGCAGTAACCAGTGGACGGAGTCGACTTCGGCCGGATTCGGTACGATCTTCGCCGTGTCCGCTAGTGCACTGAACCACCACGACAGCGCCACTCCCCAGGGGGTGACGCTACGCCAGATACACCGCCGGGGCTGAACCTCTGCGGCCAATTCTTCGAGCAATTCCCGGCGCAGGGCTTCGTCCTCTGATTCTCCCGGCTCGATGCCGCCTCCGGGAAAGCAGTACTTGCCAGGCGCCGCGATACCAGCAGCGCGGCGGATCACGAGAAACCGCTCCTCGCGCACGATGACTGCAACCACGCCGTGGCGGCGAATCGTGAGCTCCGTTGTCGGGTCGGCAGGCGGCATGGCACCATCGTGTCCAGCGGCTCGTTTCGTGTCGAGAGTCAAAAGATGCAAAGGGGTGTGATTGAACTGGGAATAAACCAGCTTGCCGTGGAATCTTCCTGAATAGAACAAATGGAGGTCCGGCCATGAACGATTCTTCGGCTTCAGTCCGAACGCGCAGCTCGTTTCCACGCTGGTACGAATGGTTGGCAGGCGGGCTATTGCTTCTGGTGACGTTCGGCTACTTCGTCGTTCGGCCCGCTACGGAGCGTCTGCTCCAGGGACTGGGGGGTCTCGCGGCTGCAATTGCCACGCAGACGTTCGAGTCGCTCAGCCAAACCCACGCACTGGCGTGCGTGACAATCGAGTTGGACCCTTCTGTCCAGCACCTATTGGGCGGCGAGATTACATGCGCCCCGGTGGAAGACGTAACTTGGCGACAGCCCCGCGACGGCGAGACGCTCGAGTTTGAATTCTCGGTCACGAGCGATTCTGGCAAGCAAGGAACTGCACTGGCGGTTGCCAGACTGCATCAGGACGGCCCTAAACTAGATTGCATCGTGGTAAATGGCGACGAGAGGAGCGTTTTGCTCCTGCCGCTGCCCTAGCGGTGAGCGCAACCGCTTCCGCGGTCCGCAACAGTTGTTCGCCTGCGGCCACGACTTATAATGCCCTCAGCACTGTTCAAATGTGCGGGTAGCCGCACGACGTGGGCCATGAGCTGAGGGTTTCGGATGACTCTGACGGCGGACGATCCCCTCACGAAGCATCTTGCATGTTTCGGCCTGGCGGCGTTTCGCCCCGGTCAGCGCACGGTCATTGAGACCGTACTCTCCGGTAAAGACTGCCTGTGCGTGATGCCCACGGGCGGCGGCAAGAGTCTGTGCTACCAACTGCCGGCAATCGCCCGCGATGGGGTAACGCTCGTCATTTCGCCGCTTATCGCCCTGATGAAGGATCAGGTCGACAGTCTTACGGCCCGGGGTCTACCCGCCACTTTCATCAACAGCACGCTCACGCCGGACGAACAGTCTGAGCGTCTCGCTGCGATGGCGGCGGGCGAGTACAAGCTGGTTTACGTCGTTCCCGAGCGGTTTCGCAGCAGTCGTTTCGTTGAGGCGGCGCGCGAAAGCCGGGTGCGGCTTTTGGCGGTCGATGAAGCGCACTGCGTGAGCGAATGGGGGCACGACTTTCGCCCCGACTATGCGCGGCTCGGCAGCTTTCGGCAGAAGCTCGGCAATCCGCCCACGATCGCGCTCACGGCCACGGCCACCGACGCAGTCCGACGCGACATCGTCGAACTTTTGAATCTGCATGAGCCGGAAGTGTTCATCACTGGATTTGCCCGGCCGAACCTGCACTACGGTGTGAGCGTATGCTCGACCGATCGCGACAAGGATCAGCGACTGTTCACGTTCCTCAAGCAGCACCCCGGTTCAGGCATCGTCTATGCTTCGACGCGGAAGCGCTGCGAGGATCTTGCCGAGCGGATCGCCACGGAAAGCGGACGCTCGACCGTCGTCTACCACGCAGGTCTCCAGCCGCAGGATCGCCGCGCGGCTCAAGATGCATTCATGGGCGGCGAGCGCGAGATTGCAGTCGCCACGCTGGCCTTCGGGATGGGCATCGACAAAGCCGACGTACGTTTCGTCATCCATTACAACCTGCCGGGGAGCCTTGAGGCCTACTACCAGGAGGCCGGCCGCGCGGGACGCGATGGCCAGCCGGCGAGCTGCCTGCTGTTGTTCGGCGGGGGCGACCGCAACATCCATGAGTTTTTCATCGAGAGCTCGTACCCCGACCGGAACGTCGTGCGGCAGGTGTACGACTATCTGCGCGGACTGGATCAATCGCCGATCGAGATGACGCAACAAGAAGTCAAGGAGGCGCTCGGCCTGCAAATCAGTGGCGAAGGCGTCGGTGCGTGCGAGAAGTTGCTGGAAAGCGCCGGGGCTCTGGAACGGCTTGAGTCGAGCGAGAACACGGCCGCGGTCAGGCTTTCAAGCGACGTGCCCACGCTCGTGGAGCTGTTGCCGCCGCAAGCCAAGATCAAACGGCGCGTGATGCGAGCAGTAGAAGTATTTGTTGGGCCGAGGCGGCATGAGTGGTGTTATCTGCAACCTCGGGAGCTTCTGCGCGAGCTCCCGGAGCTCGATAGCGCCGACCTCTCGCGGCACCTGCGCGAACTGACTTCGCTCAGCGCGTTCGACTATGTTCCGCCGTTCCGCGGCCGAGCTGTTCACATCCGTGATCGCACGATTCCATTCCAGAAGATCGAAATCGATTTCGAGACGCTCGAGAAGCAGAAGGCCACCGAATATGAGCGACTCGAGCACGTGCTTAGGTTCGCCCGCGATCATCGCTGCCGGCAACTACGGATCCTGGAGTACTTCGGCCAGGAAGATGGGGAGCCGTGCGGCAATTGCGACAACTGTCATCCGCGTGCTCAGGCTGGCGCGCACGGTCGAGCCCGCCCGGCAGATGCCAAGGTATTGGAAACGGTCCGCATGGTGCTGAGCGGAGTCGCCAGGGCGTCGCAGCGTCGCGTGGGTTGCGGCAAACAGCTCATCGCCAAGATGCTCTGCGGCTCAAGTGACAAGGCCGTGATTCGCAATCGACTTGACCAGCTCACCACATTCGGGCTGCTGGGTCATTTGAAGCAATCAGAGGTAGCCCAGCTTATGGACGCGATGCTCGCGGCGGGATTGCTGGAGCAGAACGAAATTGAGCCGTTCCGGCCGATCGTGCAGCTCACCGCACGGGGCCTGGAAGTCATGGCCGGTCGTGCCGATGAGACGCTCGCACTCGCGGTCCCCGATGCACTGTGGCGAAAAATCGGCGGCTCAACAAAGGCGAAGGCGATCGTCGCGCCGCGAGTGGAATCGACATCGAAGCCGAGCGCCACGCCTGTTCCTCAGGATGTGCGTGAAGAGCCGACCGTCCCGCAATTGGTTTTGCAAAGTAGCTCAGCCCCACCGGCGGCAAGCCCGCAGTTCACAGCGCCAGCAACCGCTCAACCCAGCCACTATTGGACGTGGCGGCTCTTGGATGCCGGGTTGACCCCAACCGAATGCGCTGCCGCGCGGGGTCTAGCTGAGGAAGTCGTGCTCGATCATGCGCTCCGCGCCGCCGATGGCGGGCTGGAGATTGATGCTCTCTGGTTCCTAGCCGCGGAACAGATTGCAACGATTCGCAGCGTCGTGGGCAGCACTCCACCTGAGCGCATTCGCCCGCTTTTGAGCAAGCTTCCGCGTGGAACGCGCTACGAACATGTGCAACTGGTGCTGAAATCACGATAGGTGGGGATGCCCTCGCGTGTGTCCGGGGTCGAAAAAGAGACCCTCGTGGGATACAATCCCTCACCGAGCGGCGCAAGCGGTGCTGCTCTTTGTTCCCCTCGGAGGAAACCGGTGTCGACCGACAAACCCACGGGTCCCCCTGCTGCGAAGCCAACCAAGCAGCCGCCTGCGCCTCGTCTCAGCACATCAACCATGTTGATCGCCGTAGTGGCGGTGTTCGCATTTCTCCTGTGGTGGCAACTCAACAATCCGCAGCCGCGGCAGCAGATCACATACAGCCGGTTCATGCAGGAACTGGACTCGGATAATATCAGGGAAGTCGAATTCAACGGGCTTTACGTGCTGGGAAAATTCCGCACACCCCCCGTGGAAACGAGCAAAAAACGTGGCGAAGACGGGAAAGAACGCGAAGTCCACGAGGCGATGCATCCCGATTTTTCGGTGACGCTCAGCCCGCTGGTGGGTGAGGACCTCGACAAAAAACTACTGCAGAACAAAGTCGTTGTCCGCTCGCAACAGAGCACCGACGGAACGGGGCTGTTGGTAATCGCCTACCTGATCGGCACCGTATTGATCTTCGGCTTCGTGTGGATGATGTTTCGCCGGGCTCGCGAACAATTCATGGGCGGCGGCATTCTAGGCGGATTTGCCAAGAGTCCGGCCAAGCTTTACGAGCTTTCGAACAAGCCCGTGACGTTTGCCGACGTGGCCGGCCTCGAAGGCGTGAAGCACGACCTTGAAGAAATTGTCGAGTTTCTCAAGAACCCCGAAAAGTTTCAGCGACTCGGCGGCCGCGTCCCCAAGGGCATCCTGCTGATGGGGCCTCCGGGCACTGGCAAGACGCTGCTGGCCCGGGCCGTGGCGGGTGAAGCGGGCGTTCCGTTCTTTTCCATCTCCGGCAGCGAGTTCATTCAGATGTTCGTGGGCGTCGGCGCCAGCCGCGTGCGCGACATGTTCAAGACGGCTAAGGAATCGTCGCCCTGCATACTGTTCATTGATGAAATCGATGCGGTCGGTCGGGTGCGCGGGGCTGGACTTGGGGGTGGACATGACGAACGCGAGCAGACGCTGAACCAGATCCTAAGCGAGATGGATGGCTTCAGCCAAACCGAGGCAGTGATCGTACTGGCGGCCACGAACCGGCCCGACGTGCTCGATCCGGCGCTATTGCGTCCCGGTCGTTTTGATCGCCACATTACGGTCGATCGACCGAATCACAAGGGAAGACTCGCGATTCTCAAGGTGCACGTTCGTGACGTGCCGCTGGCCGACGACGTCGACCTCGACCGGCTCGCCAGTGCTACCGTCGGTCTTACCGGGGCCGATATCCGTAACCTGGTGAACGAGGCCGCGCTGTGGGCCACGCGCAAGAACAAAGACAAAGTCGACATGAGCGACTTTGAGTACGCACGGGACCGCGTGCTGATGGGTCCCAAGCGAGAAGAAGTCCTCGCCGGCAAAGAGAAGCGCATGACCGCGATCCACGAAGCAGGACACGCGCTCTTGGCTTGGATCGTGCCTGGGGCCGATCGTGTGCACAAGGTCACGATCATTCCGCGCGGTCGAGCACTGGGCGTAACACAGCTCGTGCCCGAGGAAGACCGAATGAATATCAGCGAGTCGGAGATTCACGGCCGGCTGTGCTTCATGCTGGGCGGCCGCGCTGCCGAAAAGTTGATCTACGACGAGTATAGCGCCGGCGCTGAGAATGACCTGACCCAGGCCACGCGGCTCGCACGTCGGATGGTCACCGCCTGGGGCATGAGCAAGCGGCTGGGGCCCGTCGCCTATCGCACCAGCGAGGAGCATCCGTTCCTGGGGAAGGAGATCCACGAGCATCGCGACTTCAGCGAGCACAGCGCGCAGCTCATCGACGAAGAGGTATCGAAGATCCTGCACGCCGCTTCGGATCGAGCCGACACGCTGCTGCTCAAACATCGCGATCAGCTCGAAAAGCTTGCCGGCGCGCTCGAGGAACAAGAAGTCCTCGACGAACACGAGATCGAACTGCTCCTGGGCCCCTCGATTAACAAGCGAGCCGAGTCGAATGGCAGGCCCGTGGATGTGGCGCCGACAATCGGTGGTCCGGACGTGCAGCCCGCCCAACAGTCGAAGCCGTAGGCCTATTCCGCTTTGCGGCCCGTGAACGTCAGGTCATCAAGGTAGATCTCGACCGCGTGACCGCCGGACTGCAGGTTGAAGATGCCGAAGCGGTCGAATCGCGCTCCGCGCTGCCGATCGCCGGGCCGAAGCTCTAGCGTGTCGCTCTCGCCATCAAAAGTGGTTTCGATTGTTCCATGGCCACCCGCTGCCAGCGGCCGGTAGTGAATGCGAAACTCGTGCGGTTTTCCGTCGGGAAACACAACCGGCCAGGTGCGGCCGGGGGACGAGGTCTCGCCGGCAATCTGCCCGACGCCGTCAGAGGTGCCATAGGCAGGACGGAAGTAATGTCCCGCTCGGCTCGGACCCTCAACGAGAGCCGCCAGGTAGTTCGATTGCGGCTGCTCGTAGTCGGGCGTCATCTTGGCTTGCTTCGCTGCCGAGTTGAACCAGCCCAGGTAAACACCGCTGTCGCTGGCAGCTTTGTTCAGCGAAAAGCGTCCGCTGGCGATCAGTTCGTTGTTGAGCGTGAGCATTTCGACGGGCGTGCCATAGTAACTGGGCCGTTCGTCGCGGAAGACAATTCCACCAATCTCGCCAAGCCCGCCGCCGGCATGCTGGGTGGGGCTGAATCCGAAGTCGTGAAACGGCCGGACAAACCGCTCCACGTACCTGGTGTTGTTGCGCTGGGCGTCCCACCGTGGATCGGCGTCGAGCGCGAATGACTGACCGTCCACTTCAAGATCGTCCAAATACAATTCCAACCGGTCGCCTGGCGTCTGGACGTTCCAGATGCCAAAGTGATCGAATTGTGCACCATCCGCGCGGTGTCCGTCGGCGAGCGTGGCATGGTAGACACGATCGTCGACGCGAAACACGATTTGTCCGCGCCCGTCCGCTCCGGCAGGGTTGTAGTCGAGCGACCAGCGGTGCGGTTTGCCATCGGCAGGGAAGGGTGGGGTTGGCGTCTTCTGGTACTGTTCGCCTTCGAATGCTCCCCCGCCGCCGGTGCGCCAGCGACTCGTGCCATATTCGTAAAACATCCAGAACTTGCCGCCGTTGCCGTCAATTCGGAAGGCGAGCGAGTTCGGCGTGCGCCATGAAGGTGGCGGAGCCTGGAACCAGCCGATCATCGCGCCGCTGCCGCCACCCGCCAAGGGCACAGCCAGAACACCCGAGGCGTGCAGGCGGTCGTCCAGCGATTTTGTCTGAATCGGCAGGGCATAGAATGCCGCCTCGCTCGAACGTTGAATGACGCCGCCGATTTCACCTGCTGCAGCGCCGCCTGCCCGGCTGGAAGTTTGATAGCCAAATTTTTGCTCCGCCTGCTGTGGTTGCTGCTGCTCGAGGCGATTGCGAAAGCCATCCCACTGGGGATCGGCGTCGAAGTGCCTTACGGCGTGATGCCCCGGCTCGTCTGCCTGGATGGAACTCAAGGCACAACTTGCGACGATCGACAGCAGGAAGATCAGGTGTTTCTTGCCCATCATCGGAGAACCTTGTGAGGAGCAGGAGGGGGTGGTATTCTCGCGGGCACGTGTTGTACCACGCGGTCAAGTTCCCGCCCAAGCATTTGAAGGAAAAAAGTTCGATGCTCGCCCACATGGTTTACTTCGCACTCAAGGACAAATCGCCGGAAAGCGTTCAGCGTCATGTCGACGCCTGCAGGAAGTATCTCGACGGACACGAAGGCGTGGTGTTCTTTGGCGTCGGCACGCGCACTCCCGATTTGACTCGACCGGTGAACGATCTGGAATTCGACGTCGGTCTGCACGTCGTGTTTGCCGACCGCGCGAGCCACGACACGTATCAGGCGCATCCGCGGCACATCCAGTTCATCGAAGAAACCAAGCCAACCTGGGCTGGTGCGCGGGTGTTTGACGCCGATCTAACGTAGCCAGGTAAGCTCTCTTCGAATTGGATAATATTGGTTGGTTTGATTGCGGAGGCGACTGACTAAGCCCCCCGCTACAGGCCGAAAAATCCGCACCAGCGGCCGTTCGCAGTGAAATCTCTCGGCCCCAGATTTACCAGCTCGCGCGATTCCACTCCTTGGTCCCAGGATGCATACCACCAAAGCTATGCTTTCCATGAAGGGGCGAATCGGTATAGTCCTGAAGACACGTGGTTCTTGGTATGGAACGAATGCTGCAAGAGATTCCGCGCAGCGGGATGGGCATCCACGAGTTAATCGTGGAGGCGCATCAAGATGTGCGTAAGGACCGACGTTCCGAAACTCGCTACCCGTTCTTCCGCAAGATCGAGATGAACGCTGGCGGCGAAGCCCCCTGCGTCGCGTTCACGCGGGAGATTTCCTCGGTGGGCGTGGGCCTGCTGCACAACGTGCCCCTTGCACCTGGCGAAGTCGAGCTCTCGATCCCGAGCAAGAAGGGCTATTCCATCCGCATCCGCACCAAGATCCTCTGGTGCCAAGCTTGCGGAGAAGGCTGGTTCGTGAGCGGCGGACAGTTCGTCGGAACCGCGTTCGTCGACCAGTAACGCTTTGTGGTCTCTTGTCAGAATCTACTTCACGGGTGCCGATCGTAGGCTTCCCGCTCGAACGGATTGTCGCGATATCCGTCTTTGCCCTTGAGCCACAACACAAACCAACAGCACAGATACGCGGGGATGAACAGCGGTCCCCAGCGCTCGTACTGCCGGACGTGAACAAGTTCATGCGGCTGGGCGATATCAAGGGACGCTTCGGTTAGCCCGAGCACCGTGTGCCCGAGCGTCATTGCGAACGGCTCGGCAGGCAGGCGGAGCAGCAGCCATCGCACCGCGCCACCATGAAATTCGACGATCCCGGGACCTCGCCGAGCGCTGCCGCCGGTGAGAACGCCGACGAGCCCCAATGCGAGCCCCACGAGCGTCCAGGGAGAAGCCCACAAGACCACCGCAGTGCGAACCACGATGAAGCCGATCGACCCCATGCGTGAATCCCGGACTGCGGCGGACCTGTGGTGATTTTCAGCGAAGGACCAGGCGGACTTACTTGGGGGCCGGTTTCGCAAAATGCTGCATCAGTTTTTCGTGCTCGGCCTGCGCACTTTTTAGTGCGGCAGCGGCAGCATGAGCGGCATCGCCAACCGCGGCAGGATCACCCTCGCCGCTCGCGACGTGCTTGTCGA
The DNA here is from genome assembly GCA_041741015.1 of Pirellulales bacterium. Classification (GTDB taxonomy): domain Bacteria; phylum Planctomycetota; class Planctomycetia; order Pirellulales; family PALSA-1355; genus JALHMI01. Next base: position 16,256 of record JBGSKX010000351.1, on the reverse strand, counting down.
TTTTGTCGACGTGCGACAGGGCTGCCTTGTGGTGGGCGTCGATCGCGTCGAGCTGGGCATTGGCTTCCTTGTGGTTGCCGGCCAACTTGCGAAGCGCGGCATATTTCTTGTTGGCAGCTTGGATGCTCGAGCGAATCGCAGCCGTGTGCTCCTGGGCCAGGTCGGCAGGTATTGGCTCGCCGTAGCCGACGCTCTCGCGCAGTACGTCCGCGTGCTGGTAGGCAGTCTCCTGATAGGCTCCGGCCGAACGGTAGAAATATGGATACTCATAAGCGGTGCCCATGATCTTGCTGCCAGCGCTGCGCTGTGCCGAGGCTGTGGGACAAACTGCCAGCAGGACCGCGAGGGCCATCATGCCCGTCAAGAGTTGTCGTTGCATTTCAAGCTCCACGATTCTCGTGCGTGAGGTTCGAACAAATCATCCCGTTCGCGACATGCCAGTCCGCTGCCGCCGCGGCTGCTCATGATATCGCGCCAGCAATCACGTTCCAAGCGACTCACGCTCTTCGCTTGCAAACGGTCGCCGGCTGAAGTCTACTCGCGGACGCGGGTCACCTATTGCCAGGAGAGTCATTCCGATGCTGCGCTGCTCATTTGCTTGCCTGATACTGTCGTCGATAGTCGCCCGGGTGGCGATTGCTGAAACTGCCTTTCGCGTCCAGGAGATCTCCAGCCGCCTGACCGTGGGGTACGCGGTGCAGCTCGTGGATGTCAGCGAGGACGGCAAGCCGGACATCGTCGTGGTCGACAGCGACCGCGTCGTGTGGTTCGAGAACCCCACCTGGAAAATGCACACGATCATCGACGGACTTACCAAGCGCGATAACGTCTCGCTTGCGCCGGCCGACATCGACGGCGACGGCCGAATCGATTTCGCCCTGGCTGCCGACTGGCGTCCCTCGGACACGCGAACCAGCGGCACGCTCCAGTGGCTCACGCGCGGCCCTGAGGGAAGCGAGTGGTCGATCCATGAAATTGGCACGGAACCCACAATTCACCGGATTCGCTTCGCAGCGCTCGATGGAGACTCGCGGCCGGAGCTGCTCGTCGTGCCACTGTTCGGGCGAGGCTCTGCGGCGCCGCAGTTCAGCGAGGCCCCGCTGCGAGTGCTGTCCTACAAGATTCCCGAGGATCCGGTTCAGGGGCCCTGGACGCCAAAGGTCATCAACGAAGAGCTGCACGTCGCGCATAACTTTCTGCCGACAGATATGAATCGCGACGGGCTGCTCGATCTGCTCGTGGCCAGCTTCGAGGGCGTGAGCCTCGTCGAGCAGAATACGGCCGGCGAGTGGAAGCGAAAATTGATCGGCTCGGGCAATCAGAAAACATCGCCCAATCGCGGCGCGAGTGAAATCAAGCTGGGACACCTGGCCGACGGCCGCGATTACCTAGCCACGATTGAGCCCTGGCATGGCTTTCAGGTTGTGGTCTACACGCCCCCAGATGGCGGCGTGGCGAGCGACGAGCTTTGGACCCGCCATGTGATCGACGAGCAGCTCAAATGGGGGCATGCCGTGTGGTGTGCGGATCTGGATGGTGACGCGGACCAGGAGTTGATCATCGGAGTTCGCGATAATCTCGATGCTGAGCACCACTGCGGCCTGAGGATCTATGACCCCCATACTGGTGCGGCAGCTGCTGGCGATGCAGCGATTGATATCACTTGGAGCAGGCAACTGGTCGATTCTGGCGGAGTGGCAATCGAAGACCTCGCCGTGGGCGACCTTAACGGTGACAGCAGGCCAGATATAGTCGCCGCCGGGAGGGCCACGAAGAACGTGCGGATTTATTGGAATCTAGCGCCAGCCGTGGCGGAATCTCCCTAGAAGTTCGCCGGACTCGCAGGTTCTGCAAATTCGTCAGGTTGCCGACAAACACTTCGACCGCGTGCGGAAATCCTTACACCCTAGGCCCTTATGCTCACGACCGGATTCCGGCACGGTCGATAAATTATCGCGTCAGACGTGTCCTTTTCATCAGGCGGAACGCGGGTGGATTGACCAACGTGAAGAGCAACCAGAAAAAGTTTTCGGTGAGTTCGCTGGCCAGCAGCTGGCGTACGCATTGCCAGAAGTCGGGCGGAGAGTTCCTCCGCCTGGACGGACCGTTCGCACAGGTGCGACGGGCTGAGCGATTCGAAGCACAGGCGATCTCGCAATTGTTGTGTGACTTCGAAACTACGGAGATCCGCGCCGCCGCGCTGCGTTTGATCTCCGCGCTTCGCAACTGTAGCCTCCGCCAGGTTGCGACATTCTTTGCGGTTGAAACTGAGATCGTCGTGATGGCATTGATGCTTCAGCCGGACGCCGTGGCGACGGTTGCTGTACCGATCATGCCCAGCGAAGCGCTGGTCAAGGCGGCCTAATGAATGCCGCCGCGTTAACCGCTACTTCGTCGGCTCACAATCTGCGCGCCGCCAGGCAACCTTGAGTTTTTCGGACGCAGCATCAGCTTCCGCTGGCTTGTTCTGCGCGCGGAGGCTTCTCTCGAGCAGTGCGAGCGACCAACCGCTATTCGGGTTGCGCAGCAGGTCTTCTCTCAAGACCTTCTCGGCTTCCTCGGCATTTTCCGCCGCAAGCAGAGCTTTAGCCAACTGCTCGCGCTGCGAGTAATGCCACGGCGGCGGCTCGTCGTAGAGCAGGTGATCCTGCAGGAGCACGGCGGTCCTCAGGTTAGCAACTGCCGTTTCGTTCTTGCCGGCCGCGCTGGCGATGCAGGCCGCGAGGTCATGTTGAGCGATGCCAAGCAGGCGAGCCGCCGAGTGTCGCATCAGCAATTTGTCCTGGGGCGTGGCGGCAAGCGACTTTTCGAGCGAGGCCAACTCCGCCTCGGCTTCGGCGGTCATCCCCTTCCCACAGTACGCATGGCCCCGGGCGTAGTGCCACATCCCGCGTGCGAAAGTCAGCTCCTCCGGCGGCGCAGCAGTCTCGGCCAGCATCTGATCATGTTTCCCGAACCGAGTCAGCGCATACCACTTCACGGGCAGGAAGTACTCGACCTCGGCCATCAGTTTGACCATCTCGGGCGAGAGCTTTTCCGACATCCTCGTTGCGGCGGCTAGTGCGTCGGCGCTGCGCCCTTCCATCGTGGCCGATGCCCATAGGAAGTGAATATTGTGCGGATAGTACATCATCGGATAGGGACCCGTCGGCTTCTGCGCGGCGATATAAGCTTCGTCAACTTTCACCGCCTCGCGATTGGACTCCGTGGCGTCCTCATACATCCCCAGCCGAAAGAAAATGTGCGATGGCATGTGCACCAGATGCCCGGCACCGGGAGCAAGCTTACCCAGTCGCTTGGCGCTTTCCAGCGCCCGTTCAGGATACAGAGAGGCCTCGCAGACGTGGATGTGGTAGTGATTCGCGCCCGTATGCGACGGGTTGCGTGCGAGCACCCTTTCCAGCCGCTCGACGATCTCCAACGTCCGCGGCATGGGCGTGCTGCCGTCCGCCGTCCATAAATCCCATGGCCGAAGTTGCATCAACGACTCGGCGGCCAGCGTGGCGGCATCCAGGTCGTCGGGATACTTAGCCGCCAAGTCGCACATGGCGTTGGCATAGGCCTCGTCGAATGGTTTGCGGTCCGCGTTGGGGTCTGCGGAGTAGCGGTTTGCCAGCGCCGCCACATAATCCTGCTCTTTAGAAGTGGCCTCCTTTACGAGCTGCTGAGCCTTGCGGAGCGCTGCGATCGTGGCCTCGGCTTTCTCGGGATCGGCAGCCAGGTTGTAGTTCGGCCCTAATGCAAGCGCAATACCCCACTGAGCCATCGCGCAGTCGGGGTCGATCGTCTCGGCGGCGCGAAACGCCCGGACGGCTTCCTCGTGATTGAAGGCATACATCAATCGGAGGCCCTGATTGAAGTAGGCCTGGGCCATGGAATCGGCGGTCGTGATCTTGTGGTCAACCGATCCAAGCCCTTCCATGAGCGGCGGCATTGGCTCACCTGGTTTAGCACCGCCGTGCTGGGCCAGCGCAACGGGCGGAGAGGCTAGTAGAACCAAGAGTAAAAACATTCCAAACCATCGCATACCCGCACCTCGCAGGACTCTCGGGAAAAAGCAACCAAGATCAAAACGACCCCACGGCCGCGCTTAGCTTGGCCCTTAAGACCCACTGAGTCAACTGCCGGTTCGGTTGACTTCTCGTCAACCCCTGGCGGAAAGCGGGCAAGACGGTTGTCACTGCTGCTGAGGCGAGGTTAGGCTGGTGGCGGAATGGGTTGGCGAAAACATCCCGAGATCTCGTTGTCTTGATTCTCATGAACAGAACTCTACAAGCAGGCTGGCTTTGTGTCGTAATTTCACTCGTGTGTCTGAAGGCTGATGCCGGAGAGGATGGCTTCGTGTCCATTTTTGACGGTCGCACGCTCGCCGGCTGGCAGGGCCAGGATATGAGCTTCTGGACGGTTGAGGACGAAGCGATCACCGGCACGATTTCGCCTGAGCACGCGCCGCCGATGAACCAGTATCTGGTTTACCAGGGCGAACTCGTCGAAAACTTCGAGCTCAAGCTGGACTTCCGGCTCACCGGTTCGATCACGTCGAATACAAACGGCGGATTTCAGTTTCGCAGCCGCCGACTTCCCAATGGGGACGTGGCCGGCTATCAGGTCGACAACAACTTCGGGCAACCGTGGAAGGTGCGGCTGTATGACGAATTCGGACGCCATGACCTGGCGCTCGAAGGCGAGCTCAGCCAGTTCGACGAACTGGGAAAACGGCATGTGCAGCCGCTCACGATGGCGGCAGGCGCCCGCGACTTTGAGCTTGATCAGTGGCACGAGTATCACTTAATCGCCGACGGCAACAAGCTTTCTCTCGCGATCAATGGCAAACTGGTGGCCGAGTGCATAGACGATGATCCGCAGCAATTCGAGCCCGGTGGCGTGCTGGCGATGCAATTGCACACCGGCCCGCCGATGAAGGCGCAGTTTCGCAATCTACGGCTTAAGTCGCTGCCTCGTCTGCCGGCGGCAGCGCCGCGCGAAGTGCTATTCGCCACGGCCGCGCTGGACTACCAACTCGGCGATCGCGTCGAGACGCATCAGCCACCGCTTGCCGTGCACGGCGATGTGAGGCCGAACGGGTCCTCGGCTGTTGTCCAAGGCGGCTGGTTTGACGCCGGCGACTGGAACACGCCTGGCGAGGCGATCACCGTGTATTTGCGGGTTAAAGCGGCGGGCGGCAATTGGTCGCACGGATTATTCGCCAAACGGGGCTCACACGACGAAACGAACTTCAACCTGTTTGGTGTCGACCTGCCGGGAACGAAGGGAGATGACCTTGGCTTTGAGATTCACACCGACCAGGGGTTCTTCCAGGTATCGTTTCCAGTGAGCGAGATCGACACCACGGCGTGGCATGACCTGGTCGGCCGCTACGACGGCAAGTCGCTCGCAATCTTCTGCGATGGCAAGCAGATGGCTAGCGTGCCAGCCTCAGGCTCATTGACGCAGAACCGCGAGCCGATCCTGATCGGCGCCGAGACCGCCGGAGGCCAGGCGGTGCGGCCATTCACGGGGCAACTTGAACGCGCGAGCCTGTGGACGAAAGCGCTCGCGCTCAACGAAATCGCCTTAGTCACCGCACAAGATCTGGCAGTCACCGGCGAATAACCTTTGGCAGCGCTCAAGATTTTCTCTCGGATCGCACTCGCATGGTAACGCTCTGGGGCATTCTGACGATGACGATTGTTGGATTCGTCGCTCTTAGCTTCGCCTGGCGCACAGCGAGCCGCCGCTGGGCGATGCCTTGTCCAGCCGCATTAGCGTGGACGCTCGAAGGTGGATTGGCCGATTTCATCGCCGGAACCGAGTGCACGCTCGAGCGGATGCGACTTCAGCCGGGACAGTCGATCCTGGAGATCGGCCCCGGACCAGGCAGGTTACTGATCCCCGCATCGTTTCGCATCCTGCCCGGCGGGCAGGCGATGGGCATCGACCTGCAGCCGAAGATGATCGATCGTCTGACAGCCCGGGCGAAAGCCGCTGGCACCGGCAACCTGACGGCGCAGGTTGGGGACGCCACACGGCTAGAAATCCCGGATAGTTCAATCGATCTCGTCTTCATGTGCACGGTGCTCGGCGAGGTGCCCGACCGCGCTGCGGCAATCGCCGAGTGCGCTCGCGTGCTGCGGCCCGCGGGCACACTGGCGATCACCGAGATCATCGGCGACCCGCACTATCAATCACGGAGCAAGGTCAAAAAGCTAGCCGAGGCGGCCGGCCTGAACTGGCTCAGCGAGGAAGGCAACTGGCGGATTTATACGGCGCGGTATCGCAAGCCGTGAGGCATGTGCCACATGGTGACTTGCGGCCGCGCTACTTGCCTTCAGTCGGTTCGCTCGCACGTTTCGCGGCACGCAGTGCACGGAGTAGCTGAAGCACCTCTTCATGCATCTTGCGGTCCTGGGAAATAACGAGGCTACTGCACTCCGCCATCACTTTGACTTCGGGTTGAATTCCCCATGCCTGCGGACGCACTTGGGTGATGATGATGTCTATCAATGAATCGAAGTTCGCCAATCTCTTGTCGGAGATCGCGCTTTCCATCAACACAAGATCGCCGACCGGATAAACCCTTGTAAGGTACTCGGTCTCGGCGCGATCCTGTGTCGTGAGTAGCAGATACTCTTCCTTTTCAAGAATCGCGATGTCCAGACTTGCAAACATTAACTCCAAACCATATCTGGCACTGACTTGTCCCAGTTTGTACGTGATGGACACCCTTGTTTGAAGACCCGCATCGCTGAGCGCGCAACGGTCCAGAACTACGGGCACGCCCAACTCGCGCTGGAGCCAAGTCGCCACGTCCGCCAATGGAGTCTCGTGGAAGTCGAGAGAAACCTCCTTGTCTAGAGCTTGTGCAAGCCTGGCGGCGGCATCCGTAGGTCGTGGAAAGAATTCCGCAGTCGGTTCGCCGGTTGACAGTTCTTCACCGCACGCTGCACTGCATGCGACGACGAACGTCGCACAAGCGAGCCAAACCAGGAAACAATCAGCCAAGTTTGAAGGAATTCTGAATTGATGCATTAGTTTTCGTTCGCCGACGTTTGCTTCGTCACACCCTTCGCAGAACGAAGCGCGCGGAGAAGTTCCAATATCTCGTCATGCACCTCGCGTGTTTGAGAAACGACGATACTCTTTGTTACACGCATCTCTGAGATCGACCCCGGCCCGCCAACTTCGCCCCACGATTGCGGTTTGACAGAGTTTGTGATGACCTCGACTAGCGAGTCAAAGTCGGGAGCCATTCGTGGTGGTTGCGCCGCTTCATCGGCCGCCGTCCGAGCAACCTCCTCAGCAGGCTTGGCAGGGATCGCACCGCTCATGCCGCCTCCGCGATGGTTGCTGGCCGACTGGGGCACTAGCGGCGTCAGATCACCCACCGGATAAACCCTTGTGATTAGTTCCACTTCGGCGCCATCTTGCGACATGAGAATCAGCACGCCATCTTTCTGCACACTCGCGAGATCCATGTCGTCGAGCACCAGCTTTAAAGCGGCCCGCGCGCTGATTCCATCGACCTTGCGCGTGACGGGTGTCTCACTGCCGATGCCCGCGTCCTCCAAGCTGCGATGATCCAAGATCACGGGTGCTTCCAGCTTGCTGGCGAACCACGCCGCAACGTCAGCCAGCGGCGTCTCTTGAAAGGCGATCGATAGATGCTGGTCGAGCGTGGCATCGAGCCGAGCTGCGCGCTCGGTCGGCTGCGGGAAGTATTCCTTGGCCGGAGCGGGAACGGGAGCAGCCTCATCACCCGATACGGCACTACTCGAGTTCACGATGACCGAGCAGACAAACGCAACGAAAAGTGTCTTTGACGCAAACATGGTCCCTCTCCCGTTCCAAAGGGGTGACAGCGCATCGCGGACGCACGTGGCCGCGGCCCAAAGCACACCCTATGTTTTAGCAACCGGGCAGGGAAAGTACCGCGCAAGATCTGGCAAAAAGCGATCGCGGCGGCCCGGATATGCCAGTCAAGCACTCGGCAATGCCTGGATGGTCCCGCCTACCAAGCGCTCGGGCTGAAGGCGATGCCGACGCCGCCAAAGCCGCCGGTATAAAACGACATCCCGGTGCCGATCGGAGCATTGTTCAAACGCTGATTCACGTTCGAATTGCTGGAGTATGGCGAGTAAGCGACGGGACCCGTGTTCCAATCCCGTACGAAGTTCTGCTGGTTTATTCGATCGGTCTGCACCTGTTGCGCGACCTGAGCGGCCTGCCCCTTTTGAAATGCGGCTTGTTGGTTGTCCATCACCAAGCGTTTCTCTTGAATCTTGGAGAACTCGGACGAGAGTTGGGCCGCCGTCATCGTGGCGACGTTCGGGACGTCTTTGAGGACATCGGCCCGCTTGCGATCGCTCATCACGGATAGGTATTGCGCCATCCAGGCTCTGGCTTCGCGCGCCTCGGGCGTGTTGATGAGCTGCATCTTGGCTTCCAGATCATTCAGCAGGTAGGTCAGCTCCTCAGCATTCATTTCGGCAACGCGATGATTGAACTGATCTTTGATCTGGGCGACTTGTTGTGGCGTGTAGATCGGCTGCGCCGTGAGCCACTCGTTGAATTCGAAAATCGCGCGGCGGAATTGGGGGCTGGCCAGGATCTCAGCCTTTGTCGGAAAGTCTTTGGCCTTGGAATTGTCTTGTGGCTTTGCAGGCTTGGCGACTGGAGGCGTCGCTGCTTTCGCTGCCGTCGGCTGCGCAGCGGGTTCGACCTCCGCTGCCGCTGTCTTAGCATCGACCGTGGAGGCCAAGGTAGGTTGCGGCGTCACCTCGGCATTCGCGGGCTCAGTAGCGGGAGCAACCTCCTGCGCCACTTCAACCGACGACGGCGACTCGGCGGCGGGTGCTTTGTTCGTAGCGACCTTCTCCGCACGCTGGCAGCCGATCAATGCAGCCACAAGTCCGCTCACCAGAATCCATGACATCGTTCGCATAAGAATCACTCCGCATTGCCGAGGCCAGCCTAACGCTTGACCACCGGCTTCCCTAGGATTGAATCGTTTTCTTACTTTGCCGTCGCGGTTGAGCCAGTTCGCTCAAGCTGGATTTCGAAGTCGGGCATTGCCTGGCCGGCAGCGGTTGCGCCGAGCGACTTCCAAAGGAATTTGTCCGGCCCCTCGGGCTTATAGATGTTCGTTCCAGTAGTGCGGCGACCGTCGGGAGTAACACCGCTGGCCTGGACGACCCAGGTGTCGCCGTGTTGGGTCCACACTCCCTCGCCGTGGCCACCATCGTGATCGTGCATCCAGCTGCGAATCTGTCCGCTGGCCGGATCAATGCCGATCCGCTGCTGGCCGTTGACGATTGTTTTGCCGTCGACCGTCACGGTCAGATCGCGAATGAGGAAGGTGTGCTTTTCATTCCAACGGGCAGAGACTTCAAACTTCGCGCCGCCGGTCTCGCCCAGCCAATTACCAGCCATCCAGTCGAGTCCATCGAGCATGGCCCCAGGTTGTCCCTGGAGTTGCACTTCGCGAAGACTGGCGAGTTTCCACTGGTCGCCCTGCTTAACCCAGATCGCGGTGAAACGACCCTGTCGCGCAGTTCCGCCTGGTCCGTTGGCTTCGACGCGACCATCTTCAATGGCGACGTCATCGGTAATGAAGCGAATCGAGTTGTCGATGAGCTTGGGGGGAGTCGCGTTGGCCTGACCGTTGCCGGCCGCTTCGATTCGAGCTGCAGCCACTTCCGGAATGACGTCGGACGCCAAGCGTGCGTTTCCCAGGGGATCAACCACGTCGCCGCCATCGGCCCACATGCCGAGCATCACTTGGCTATCGCCAGCCGCAAGCGCCTCAATATATTTCGCGGCTGCGGAACGAATCGCCTCTTCGGCGGCCTTCGGGTCGGTAGCTTGGGCGGCCCAGGACGTCGCGCCGCCTGGAAACAACAATACGGCGGTAATGACTACGAAACACGGCAATCGCAGGGACATGGTGGTCCTCCAGACGCAAATTCGCTATCCGTACCAGGCAAAGATCGGCTGCCGGCCGGCGAACACCCTACAACAATAGGCCATGTTCGGTCGCGCCGACCGTCAAGAAACCGCTGGAAAATCTAGTATATCCGGCTGACGCCTGCGAAAGAACAACCGCTATATTTAGTGCGCCTTCCCCCCAGGCACCCGACCCGTCAACCACCGTTAACGCTTAGGAGTGCCCATCATGCGAATGTCAATCCGCCTCCTCGTTGCAACACTTTTCACCAGCCTGCTTGCCGCCAGCAGTATCGCCCACGGCGCCGAAGAGGCGCCAGCCAGCGACAAACCAGCGGCCAAGAAAACCCGCACGCTCGGAATCGTGCTGTACCCGCGGTTCGAACTGCTGGACGTCTATGGTCCGGCGGAAGTGTTCGGTAACCTGCCGGGCAAGCTGAAAGTGGTCATGGTCGCCGAAAAGGCTGGGCCTGTGATCAGCACGCAAGGGCCACAAGGTGTCGCCGACTACGGATTCGAAGACTGTCCGCCGCTCGATTTGATTCTGGTTCCGGGCGGCTTCGGAACCATTGCTGAGCTGAAGAATCAGAAGCTGCTCGATTGGCTTCGTTCGCGATCCGAGCAGGCAGAGCTGACGATGTCTGTCTGCACAGGCTCGACACTGCTGGCCGGAGCGGGCTTGCTCGATGGTCGCCGAGCCACGTCAAACAAACAGTATTTCAGTTTCTCCACCACGCGAGCCCTGAAGGTCCAATGGGTAAAAGAAGCCCGTTGGGTTGACGACGGAAATATCGTGACGTCTTCCGGCGTATCTGCCGGGATCGATATGTCGTTGCACGTGATAGAGCGGCTATTCGGCACGGAAACCGCCGAGCGAATCGCCAATGCGACGGAGTATCAGTGGCACCGCGACGCCGACAACGACCCGTTCGCCAGGTTTGCCAAGTAACTCGGATCGCGAAACAGGCCGCGGTTTAGCGAGTGCGCTGCACGAGTGAGGCTGCCGACGAATCGAGTCCCTTTACGCGCCGCACAATGCGCGAAAGCTGCTCGAGCTGCCGGCAGTCGTAGTCAAACAGCACGCGGGCGACCTGCATCGCGGAGAGCGACTTGAGGTTCATCGTGCTCTCCAAGGCTGGAGTGCCAAAGACGGTGAATTCGTTCTGCGTGCGATTGTCGACCGCCAGCACGATGTCCGCCGCGGCGAGCGCAGCCCGGGCATGCGAACTCATTTGTGGCACGATCGAATCGAGCGTGATCGATACGGTATGCATTGCCCGCCGCCTCCGGTGCGCAATACGTGGGTGAATTCCGGCCGCTGAGAACGGCCTAGGAACCAGCACCGGGCATTATAGCGTCGAACCAGCAGATCTCTCTGCAGATTTCATCCACGCCCGGTAAGAGTCGCTCGGGCAGTGAAAAAGGCACGACCAGCGGAGCGCTGGCCATGCCTTTTGGATCGAGTCGATGGCGGCAAGTCCAGCGGGACTTACCGCGGTTTCTAGCGAGGGTGAAGGGACTTGAACCCTCGGCCTCTAGCGTGACAGGCTAGCGCTCTAACCAACTGAGCTACACCCCCTTACGACGCCTGGACCACCGGCAACGGCCCTTCGGGAAGCCGCCTGCAAGCCAAAACGTGCTTGGACGTGAAATTATAGCTGCCGGTCAAGCACTCGCAAGGGGAGGCCGGATATCAGGGTAAGTCCGCTTGTAGCGGCGACACTCCCCGAGCCGCGCCTGCGAATCCCTCATCACCCGCCCGCCATGGCCGCCGAGTTGGGCAATCTCTCGGCAAATCGTCGCAATCTCGCATCGTGACCTAGATTTTTTTACATCCATCAGGTGTTTGTCATGAGTTTCAACGACCTTTATCGCACCGTCTTCACGCGGCTCGAGCATCTCAGCCTGCACCAGTTCGTGCTGCTGGCTGTGATCATCGTGTTGTTCGGCATTTTCTGCATGCGTGGATTCGGCTCGCGATCGAATTACTGACCGCACGACCAGGCTCGTTAGCGAGTGCCACGTAGTCGACGTAACGCTGCCCCAACGTCAGGCCAGTCGAACGCCGTCTGGCCGCAAGGAACCCGAGCGAATGGACTTCCCCTACCAAATTCCGTATCCCGTGGCCTTGGCGATCATTGCCGTTCTCGGTTACTTCGCCGGCCGTCGCTCTCGAAATCACGCCATCAGCGAAGCCGACAAGGCTCGCCGCGAACTGCGCCGGGCGAAAGTCGTGGCCCGCGAGCTCGAGCAAATCGCCGAAGGCATTCGCAAACACCTGGCCACGCACCATTTGAGCGTCGCCAAGTTCAAGGACCGCGTCAGCAAGCTCAGCTCCGAGGAACAGGATGCCGCCTGGCAGGACCTGTGCGTCGAGGCCGAGCAGATCCTGAAGCCCACGCTGCGGCTGGCCGAGCAGATTGCCCTGGCTTACGACGAAATTCGCCAGCAAACCGGCCAGCTCATGACCTTCAGCGAAGTGCGAACAGACCCTTTGACACGGGTCAGCAATCGACGCTGCCTGGACGAAACGCTCGAATCGCTGCTGGCGATGATGGAGCGCTACGGCGAGCCGTTCAGCGTGGCCATCATCGACATCGACCACTTCAAGCAGGTGAACGACAAACGCGGCCATCTGCAAGGCGACCGGATGCTGCAGGCCGTGGCCCGGTTGCTCGACGAAACGGTGCGCGATACGGACATCGTGGCCCGCTACGGCGGCGAGGAGTTTGTCGTGGTGATGCCGCACACCTCGCTGGAGAATGCGTGCCACTTTGGCGAACGCGTCCGCCGGCTGATCGAGAAGGAAATCGCCCTGACCATCTCCGGCGGTGTTACCGCGGCGCTCGACGGCGACAACGCCCAGAGCCTGCTCTCACGGGCCGACACCGCGCTCTATAGCGCAAAGTCTGCCGGTCGGAACCGGATTTACCGCCACACGGGCATCGACATCGAGCCGATCGTGGTCGACAACGCCGAACTGGCAACGGTCGGCAGCTAAGTCCGCCACCGCATCCCATGGCGGATCCCCTTGGGCTGAGCGGTTTCCGACCGCGCGGCATGGCATTCGCCGCTTGCGTTGACGCGTCCGCGGGCAATATTTAGGATGACGGAAGAATCCCAGCCAGTGCGCCACCGCGTTTGGCTATCCCGCCGGCGGCCATAGCATGTTCGGGCTAGTTCGACTGCCGGCGTCCGACCCAGTTTAGGAGGGTAGTGTTATGCCGCTTTTCGAAGTCGAGACAGATTGCCACATCATCATCACCTGGGCCAGCGACGAAGACGCAGCCACCGGCGTGGTCAGCGAAGCCTATCCGAGCGACCGGGTGATTCGACTCACGAAGCGTCCCCGCGATACCTGGGTAATCAGCAAGACGGCCCTCGGCATCAGCAACGGCACACCGGACGTTTGCTCAACGGCGCGCGACTGCCTGAGCAAAGCCTCGGGCGACAAAGTGCACGCCATCCGTCTGTACATGCACGAGACCGGCACCGATCTGGAACGTGCGCGAAAAGTGATCGAATCGAACATGGTCATGGGTTGGTAAGACCAACATGGTCATGGGTTGGTAAGCCGAACTCAGTTCGGTCTCGCCAGCCGATCACCCGGAACAAGCCCCGCCAGGCGCGCTCTCCAGCGCACGATAGCGGGGTTTGCTCGTTTTGCGGTCCAAGCAAGTGCGCGGGTCGCATGGCGCGAGCGGCAGCCCCCGGCATTGCCGAGAGGCCAGCTTCGCATAGCGGCGCGATGCGGTTCGAATTTTCAAAGAGCTGCGCGGCTGGATTCTGCCGCGATCGCGAAAAAGTTCAGGCGGATGTTTTTCGGCGATGCAATTTTCGGGTGTGTGGATTCAAAAATGCGCGCAAATGATGTTTCGGGCGCACACACACGCCCCTCGGCGGGCTCTTTCGGTGGCCTGCAGGTTTCGCGGTTCCTCCAGTTTGCCAGGGGCATGGGTGTTCGTGGCGATCATGACTCGGTCCCTATCTAGTGTCGTGACCTTACACTATCCGAAGTCCTGGCCTGATTCCTAGAGGTGGTGGACACCTGGGCGGTGTGCGCGGTACGCACGCGAGTTCGGGAAGCGCCAACGAGTTACGCGGAGTGCGCGCCACACGCGCGGGCAAGAGCGAATCGGAATGCGAATTTTTCAGATGCCGCCGGGAAGTTCTGGAACGTCGCGGCAGGCTTCCGCCGGCCTCCTGGCAGAGAATCCTGAGCAGCCAACGCATTCGGTCAGTCGAGATGCCGATCAGCACTCGCGGGAAAAATACGCCAGAGTGGGCCGTTCCCTGGCCCACGCCGACGTCCGAAGAGTCTGCTTTACGGAGTGGGACGCCGCGGTCTGGGAGATGCGTTCCAGACCGCGGCCCCTCGCGATAAGCACGTGGGGTAGACGGCTTACTTCTTGCGCCGCCGCAGGGCGACGAGCCCCAGCGACAGTCCGGCAAGGCCAGCCATCACGATCGACGAAGGCTCGGGAACGGACGTGAAACGCACGTTGTCGATGTAAATCTCTTCAAAGGATGCATTCGTATCGACGGACACGGTCAACACGGCGGACGAGCCCAACCCGGTCAGGTCGGCTGAGCCGGTCGTCCAAAGACCTTCGACACCAAGGTTGTTGATATCGAGCCCCGTGCTGTCGAGGATCGGAATAACTGTTGACCCGTCGATGGTCAGGAAAATACGAACAACATCGTCAGCTTCATAAGACGTAAGGGAGAAAAAGTAATCCATCTCGAATAGCGTGGGAAGGATGATCGAGACCGGATCAAACTCCAGAACCATCAGATCATCTGTGTCTGCAAACTTGTATCCCTGGATGCCGTCCGTATAAGCACCCACATCTTGGGTGCGGTAATCGATCCCCACGGTAGCGCCGTCGGTCATACCTTCGCCGATGCGCGTATTCACGACACGAGCGTTGAATCCCAAGTCACCAGCCGTGACCGATGTGCTCGTTGAATCAACATTACGTCCAAAAGGAGGATAGTTGACCAGGTCGTGGTCGGTGCTCGGATCCCCCGTGTCTTGGTACAACTGCTGTGTTCCCGCTGACTCGTTTTCAAAACTAGTGCCAATGACGGCTGCACTGGCAGACGTCGCGGTTAGTGGGAGCAGAATTGCCAGTGAAAGGCCGAGTAATGCTTTCAAGTTCGAAGTTATAAGTCTCATTAGGCAAACTCCAACGAATGAGTGAGAGTACGAGTTTTGGAAGTTGTCGGTGGTGACTGCTTACGGCCGCACTTATCGAGTCAGACATGGTCTGCGACGACGCATGCGGCTCGCGCAGACTGCCAGGAAGCTACCCGCGCCCAACGTCGCCAGCGCGATCGAACCAGGTTCCGGAATGTTTCTGGCGCCGAGCGTGCCGGTCAGGTTCGTGCCGTAGGGTACGCCCTGGTTGGTCTCTACAAACTGACCGGGCGCGCCGATGCCGTGCGGTTCGCCCGACTGTCGAAAATCGCCCATCCCGGTGTAGCCGGAGAGGGCATCGTTTGTCAGATTCGAGATGTGCCAGTCGGCCGCGGTCTGGCCGGTGGAGTTGCCCCAGCGACCGAGGTATTCGATTTCGTAACCCAAGCCAACGTAGGTGGCGCCGGGCTCGACGCTGGCGGTGGGCTCTGGGCCGAAATTGATCTGGCCATAGAGGCGGCCGAACTCGGCTTCCCCTTCCTCGCTGTGGATGCCGATGGAGTCGAGGATCGACCAGCCGGCGCGTCCGGTCGCCACATCAAGACCGTTGTTGCCTCCGTCGAGGTCGAAGCCCACGGTGGGCAGGTTCAAGCCGTTGGTGTTGACCAACATTGCGGTAAAACCGCTGTTCTCCAAGAGCGACCGCTTGAAGGGATCGTCGTCCACGTTCGTGGCAATCACGTCGGTGGCGCCGGGTGCCACCGAGTAGGGGTTGTTGCCAATGATCGCCCCGGTCTGTTCGTTAATCTCGCGGTAGCGGATGGTGAGAAAGCCATTGCTTCCCATTGAGACCGAGCTGAGGTTGTACAACGAGTCGATCAGTCCAGCGTTGCCGGTGTGCGTCGCGTTGTCCTCATTCTCAATAAAGATCAGGTAGTGATTGTCGAGCGACATGCCCGGGGTGCCGCGCAGCTCGATATACTCGCTGAGGTTGTCGCTGCTGCCGGGAGGATCGAGAAAAACCTCGTTGATGTAGAGTTCCGACCCGGCGGTGGGTTCAAGGCCTCCCAGTAAGCCGACGGCGGCCGCCAACAGCGGCAGGGCCCTGGTCCAGTTCCAACGCATGAGCTTCTCCTTCTTTCAAAATTGCAATGCAATGGGGTGATCGATCTGC
>JBGSKX010000350.1:0-7238 GCA_041741015.1 Pirellulales bacterium | reverse complement strand
CGGGACGGCTAGTGCTGATCTCGTTGCGCGAGGCCGGCTGGCCCAGGGATCTGCCAAGCGCCGTGGATCGGGCGTCCAGGAACGTCCGCAAGGCCGGCTCCAGTTCACCCGACGTCGCCACGCGCAAGCTGTCGAGAAACTGCTCCGCCGTCAGACGCCGCAGCGCCGGAGAGCGAAAGTAGCGCGGACCGTTCTGCTGCCCGGCGCTAAAGTGATCTTCCAACTCCGGATCGTACCGCAACTGATAAACACGGCTCGTAAGTATTTGCCGGATGGTGTGTTTGAGGTCGCAGCCGTGCTCGACAAAGTCGTAAGCCAGCCAGTCCAATAGCTCGGGATGGCTCGCGGGCGTGTCTTCGCGATAATCGTCGACCGGCTCAAACAATCCCAGCCCAAAGTATCTCTTCCACAAGCGGTTGACGATCGTCTTGGCAAACCGCGGATTAGCCGGATCGGTAATCAGCTGGGCCGCAACATGCAGCCGCTCGATCGGATCGGCCGGCAGCGCGGCAGTCGCCGCGGGCAGATCGAACGGAAACTTCGCCGCAATGAACTGTCCCGACTTCTGATCGCAGCGGATTTTTTCCAGGTCCTCGGTGGCGAACAGACCCGCGAATGCCAGAAATCGCTCCTGCGGCCACTCTTTGTTCTCGAAGTGGTCGTGGCACGCCGCGCACTTCATGCTCGTGCCCAGAAATACCTGCCCGATGTTGGCCGCGGTTTGCAGTGTCACCGGTCGCGTTTCATTGCGCACATAACCGATCGTGTAGTCGACGCCGAATACGTCCTTGTTCCGCTCGGGCTGCCGGCCCGGCATCGTGGGATCGATCAGTTCGGCGACCATCACGTCGTAGGGCTTGTTCGCGCGGAAGCTGTCAAGCAGCCACTGCCGGTAGTTGCCGCGCGTGAGCACGCCCCCCTGGTCGAGCACGTTTTGACTGGCGAGTGCATCCTCCCAGAACGCCGTCCAGTGCAGGGCGTAGTCCTCGTTGCGAGCAAGCAGTTCATCAATGAGCGCTGCCCGTTTGACGGGAGTCGATTTGCTGGCCAGGAAGCGGTTCGTATCCTTGAGCGTCGGGATGATGCCGATCAGGTCGAGATACACCCGGCGCAGAAACGTCGCGTCGTCGCAGAGGCCCACCTTGGGCGGTTCAGGCAGCGTGCGCCACTTGGCTGCGATAAATCGATCGATCGGATGTGTGACCGAAGCGCTGACCTGCGGAGGTTCAGGCGGCGCGGGCAGCTCGTGGATACGAACCTGGCGGCGCTCAATAAGCTGCTGCTCGCTATCGAGCTCGGCAGCCAGGATCGCTACCGGCGCAAGCAGGATCGCAAAGATCGCGGCGAGCAGCAGCGTGCCGTGTTTCGCGAGCATGGCCCAACCAATCAATCGCACGGGAGAGGATCGCAGACGCACGCTCCGGGCTTATCGCTGCACGCCGTAGCCGGGACCGTTGATGTCAGAGTCCGCCAGGATGTCGTGGCGAAACTCCACGAGCGGCTGCACTTTGGCGGCGCCGCCCCTTACGGTCTGCGGCACATATCGCACATACTTCTTCTGCAGCGAGTCGTAAAACTTGTCCCCCTTCTGGAAGATCGGACGATACTCGGCCATCTCGCCGAACCACGCCGGACCCAGCACCTGCGCCGGAATCCAGTGCCCGTTGCCCTGCTTATCGAGCAGGTAGAATTCGGGATAGTCGTGCGAGTGGACCCAGACCGTGCGGGCCGGAATCTTCGACAGCCGGCAGAGACCTACGAACAGTGCGCTCATCTCTTCGCAGTCGCCGCATCGCTGGTCAAGCGCGTGCATTGCGCCGCGGAAGTCGCCATTCTCGAACTTCACATTATCGCGCGTCCAGCTCCAGAACGACTTGGCAGTGGCCCAGGGACCTTCCTCGCGGCTGGCGCTAGTCAGCGTGTTGGCCAGGTCGATCATCTTCGAGTTCTGAATCTCGACGCCCGGCGGAATCCCGATCAACTGCTCGCGCAACTCCGGCGGTGCGATTTTGGGCATCACCAGGTCTTCCGGCGGCAGCGTGAATTTCGTGCGATAGCGCGTGATCTCGTACAGCCGCTCGACCGAGGCTTCTTTGCCCATGGCGATGTGCGGTACCTGAAACTTCAAGATCGCGGCCTGGCCAGGCAGCACTTGTTCGCTGACCCGTGCGGTCGAAGGCTCGCGCTTCTCTTCCAGGAGACGAATCTTTTGTTCGGGCCACTCCATCGGAATGGGACAAGTGGCGACAATGTTGTCGACCTCCGCCTCTTGCGCGGTGATCTTTACCACCACCCGCAGGCGATAGGTCCGCGGATCGGCGAGCTCAAGCGCGGGATCGGCCACGGCATAGCGGTTCTTGGCCGGCTGGCGGACTGCCTTGCTCTTCGTGCCCGTCGCTTCAGGTGCGTCCGACTCGAAGGCCGGAGTCTTTTTGCCCTTACGCTCGAACAACGGGCGCGAGTCCTCTTCGCCGGCCACCTTGGTGTCTTCGACCTGGTCGAGCTGAGCCCAAGCCGTGCGGGCCAACGTAGAGCCGGTAAGGAGAGCAACTAGTGCCGCCAGCGCGGCGCACCGCAATGGTGTTCGCATAGCAAACCCGTCAGCATTGTGGCTCGGTCCAAGGGATGGCGCCGCGGGCCGTGAGGCCATGCGGGCGAGACCAAGCGCGGAATTCTCGAGAAAGGAAACTCTGTTCACTTTACCCAGTATGCGCGGACTGGGATGAAGTGTCAAAGTTTACCGGACTGCGAAAACCTGCCAAAAATGCTTACAGGGCTTGGCCTTGCGCTCTAAAGCTCATAACCGGCCCGATACTCCGGCTTGACGACGCTGGCCAGCTCCGGAGCGTTCGTGGCGACCATGTTCTTGGCGTCCCATTCGACCTTCTTGCCGGGCGTTTCCGGATCGGGGGCGGCCCACACGGCCAGGTTCCCCAACAGGATCGTCTCGGTCAGCGGGCCGGCATAGTCAGGGAAGTTCGACGTGGCGGCCGGGCCCCCCTTGATCGCATTGGCGAATTCGATGAAGTGGTTGGTCACCTTGGGGTACTCGAGTTTCACGTCGGTCCCTTCGAGCAGCACGTAGCCGAACTCGCAGTAGTCTCCCTTGGCAAAGAGCTTCCCCTTGTCGCCGATCATCAGCACGCCGGTCGGCGTGACAGGTTCGCGGCCGAACAACTCGGCCGGTGGCTTCTGGCCACCGTCGTACCAGGTCATCTTCACAGCCGGTCGCTTGTCGTTCGCCGGGAATTCGAAGTCGATGACCGACCACTTCGGGAAGCTGTCGCGATTGTGCCCCGCGGTCTTGGCCTGCACGCTCGTCGGATCGCGCAGCTCAAGGGCCATGTACGGCATGTTCACGGTGTGGCAGGCCATGTCTCCTAGCGCGCCGGAACCAAAATCCCACCAGCCGCGCCACGAGTTGGGGTGATAGCCCGGAGCATACGGCCGCTCGGGCGCCGTGCCGAGCCACAGATCCCAGTGTACGTTCTCGGGAATCGGCGCTTCGGCCGGACGCGGGCAGCCGCAGGCCCAATGCGGGCGATTGGTCCAGACGTGGACCTCGCTCACGTTGCCGATCACTCCGGCCTGGAGCGCCGCAGCCGTTTTACGGAGGCCCGGGAAACTCGTGCCTTGGTTCCCCATCTGCGTGGCGACCTTGGCTTCGCGGGCAATCTCGCCCAGCTTGCGAGATTCCCAGATCGTGCGCGTGAGCGGTTTTTGCGTGTAGCAAGCGATGCCGCGCCGCATGGCCGCCGCCGTAATCACGGCGTGCATGTGATCGGGCGTGCTGATCGTGGCAGCGTCGACCTTGCCTTCCATCGCGTCGAGCAGCTTGCGGAAATCGCTGAAGCGCTCGGCCTTCGGGAACTGCGTGGTGCCGGCATTCTCGAGCGTCCGGTCGTCAACGTCACAGATCGCCACGATATCGCCCGCCCGACGGGCGTCGGTCGAGTCGCTGCGTCCCTTGCCACCGACACCGATGCAGGCGAAGCGCAGACGCTCGTTGGGCGACTTGCTGTCTTCGGCCACGGCGGTCGAGACGTAAACGCCCACGCCGGTGAGAGCCGTGGCTTGAAGGAAGCGGCGACGATCGGTGAGGTACGACATGGCGGAAGCTCCGAAAGCTGGCGAGATTGGTCCCTGGCAGGCAGCCGAGCCCTGCGGCTGGCTGAATGAGGCGTGAACGTGATCCTGCTACGATATCACATCGAGCGGAGCGAATCACTATTCCCTGCGGAGCGATTCACGCTGCAAGCTCAGAAATCTGGCTCGCGGATCGACCTTGCCGTCGAGCGCAACCCGGGCCAGCTCCTCGCCCAGGATTCCTGCGAATTTGAAGCCATGCCCCGAAAGCCCGACGACAAAGGCGACCTCGGGATGCTGCGGATGGAGATCCAGGATGAAGTGGCCGTCGGGGCTCATCGTGTACATGCAGACGGCGTGGTGAGTCCGTTCGGTGGTGGCCGCCGGAAGATAACGCTGGACAAAGCCAGCCACGCGGGCCTCGTCCGCCGAATCAAGCTCGCGATCGATCGTCGCCGGATCGGTGATCACGCGCCCACCGCTGTGCTCAGCGACTTTCAGCCCCTGCTCGTCGATCTGCGGAAACCCATAGAAGCAGCCCTCGGCAAGGTCGAACAGAAAGCCGGGGAAACCGCGGTCGGCGCAGTAGTCGTCCGTGCGAGTCTGGTACCAGTAAAGCGGCTTGCGTCGCAGTTCGAGCCGGACGCCCAGCTCAGCCAGCAGCGGAACCGACCAGGCACCTGCTGCGATGACGAGTCGCTTCGCTTGGTACTCACCACGGTCGGTTTCGACGCGCACGGTGCCGCTGGTAACGCTCCAGTCGCAAACACTCTCATCGAGATGCAGCGTCGCGCCGCATGCTTTTGCCGCGGCGACGTGGGCTTCCACACAGCGCTCCACGAAGAGATAGCCCGCGCGGTTCTCGTACACCGCTTCCCAGTCTTCGGAAACGTTCAGGCCCGGAAAACGCTGCATGGCCTCCTGCGCACTTAGATTCTCGATCGGCAAGTGGTGTTCGGCGGCGCTTGCCCGCACTCCGCGAATCACTTCGCCCGTGGACGGACCGATTTGAATCAGCCCAACCTGCCGATAGAGTTCGGCGCCGGAGAGTTGTTCGAGCGCGGTCCAACCGTCGAACGCCCGCTGTACGAGCGGCACATAGTCCGGGTGTTCGAAGTAGGTCTGGCGGATCAGGCGGGTCTGGCCGTGCGAGCTGCCCCGATCGTGCGCCAGGCCGAATTGTTCGATTCCCAGCACGCTGGCCCCGCGCTTGGCGAGATGGTAGAGCGCGGCGCTGCCGACTCCACCCACCCCCAGCACGATGACGTCAAAGGTTTGCATACTCAGTTATTAAGCCTCGACCGTGCGGCGTGCTAGCGGCACGCGGTGAATTCTTCCTCGGATTCGGCCGATAACGGTTGAAATACACTCTGGCTGAAATGCTATCAGCCGCCCACTGCACACTCCAATGACAATCCTTTCTCTACAAACCAACGTCGATTCGCAAGCCATCGCGCAGGCCGCCGAGCGCCGGCTCCGGGAAAGCCCCTACTACTTTCTGCGTGCGATTCGCTGCCGCTGCGAGTCCGGTGTCGTGACGCTCATCGGGCGCGTACCTTACGGTCAGCTCCGACAGTTCGCCGAAGCGATCGTGCTGCGAGTCGATGGCGTGCGCTATGTCGAGAATCAACTGGAAGTGTACGATCCGCAGCGGGCCAGCGCGTAGGCCTGCCTGCCGCGACGTCGCCTGCGTACGACTATTGGGCCCGCGATTGAACGTACTCCACCGGCACCGGATCGATGCTGCCGGCCAGGGTCGCCTCAGAGTCGTTCGGTGCCATCATCTGGCAATAGGCCACGTAGTCGATGTTCTCGTCGAGAAACTCGCCGTGACCGTCAGCAAACGTGACCACCACGCCGCCCGGGTGAAAGCTTGAAGGCCGCGCAAAGCGCAGCGCGCGGTGCGCTTGGTCGATATAAGGCTGGGGATCCGCGGGCGGTGCATCCGGATCCTCGTTGGGCGGCGGATCCCAGGGTGGGAGCGGCGGCGAAGGCGGATCGAGAGGTGGGCCGCCGGGGTAGCACGTTACGCAAGCTATGCCGGAGCTTGCCAGTGCCAATTGCAACTCGCGATTGCGCGCGGCGACGACTTGTTCCCAGCGCTCGCCCGTCGACTGGTTGATCCGCGCGATCGCGGCCGGAGCCGGACGGCCATCGACAAGTGTCGCTTCCCAGACGAAGCCGACTTCCGCTTCGGCCACGCCGGTCCAGAAACCCGCGTCCGAGTTCTCGCTGAACAACAACGTGCGGCTGGCGCCGTCGTTCACGCTGATGTACTTGAGCGTGCAGGCCTCGGTGCGGATCGGGCGACCTTTTCCATCGTAGGGAAACAGGTGCATGAACACGCCGTTGGCGCGCCAATCGGGCGGAAGCTGCTGACCAAGCACGACATCCACCTGACCACAATTCGCCACGTAGCTCGTGGCCGTCTGATTGAGGCCGTCGCCTTTGCTCGCCGCCCAGGCATCACTCGGACAGGTTATGCCCGCCAGCCGGAAATTCGACGGCACGCCCCGACTGTCGTCCGGGCCATGCGGGCCGTGAAAATCGTAGACCGATTGGTTCTCCAGATACGGTAGCAGCGCGAAGACCCAACTCGCGGGACGACGGACCGTGGCGGCGTCGACGGCTTGCAGGCTGTTGTAGCCCGGCAGCTTCGACTGCGACTGCTCGAAGTTCCGCAGCGCCAGGGACAACTGCTTCTGGTTGTTGAGACACTCGGTCCGCCGTGCCGACTCGCGGGCTTGTTGAACCGCCGGCAGCAGCAATCCCAGCAGGATGGCGAGAATGGCCACCACCACGAGGATTTCGATCAGCGTGAACGCACGACGCCGCGCATGCATGGGCGAATACTCCGCTGGCGAGTAAGAAACTTTGCGCGGTCCGACCATCAGGGAGTATAGTCGCGCCCGGAGGGGTACGCAAACAAGCGGGTAGTGGGGTCTATTTGCCCACCGGCGCGTAGCGGCCGATGATCGATTTGGCCACCCGCAGCCCGTCGAGCGCGGCGCTCACAATGCCGCCGGCATAGCCCGCCCCCTCACCAATCGGATAGACGCCCGCCAGGCCGGGACTTTCCAGCGTGTGATCATCGCGCAAGAACCGCACCGGCGCGCTGCCGCGAGATTCCGGCCCCACGAGCGTCGCCTCGC
>JBGSKX010000349.1:0-2471 GCA_041741015.1 Pirellulales bacterium | reverse complement strand
TCTTTAGTACGAGAGGATTTGGAAGGACGTTCCTCTGGTTTTCCAGTTGTCACGCTAGTGGCACGGCTGGGTAGCTATGAACGGAAAGGATAAACGCTGAAAGCATATAAGCGTGAAGCCCGCTCCAAGATCAGGTTTCGTTGGGCAATGCCCGAAAGTCCCCTGGAAGACGACCAGGTTGATAGGCCGGATGTGTACGTGGAGTAATCCATTCAGCTAACCGGTACTAACGGACGAATGCTTGGCCACATATATCCAACGCTCTTGCGTTTCCCACGCATCTAACGAGCTCGCTGGATTCTTTGGCTAAGAGCCTCTCAATTCAAGCGCCACTCAAAGCAACAACCATACGTAGCGCTGGGCCGCCTCACTGTCGGCGGCCCAGCGTTCTTTCCGGTGAACATATCTGAAAGGTCACACCCGTTCCCATCTCGAACACGGTAGTTAAGCTTTCAGAGCCGATGGTAGTACCAAAAGTGCGAGAGTAGGTATCGCCGGATTTTTTACAACCAAACCCCGACGGATCAACACGATCCGTCGGGGTTTTTTCTTGCGCCCGCCCCAAAATTACTTTT
The DNA here is from genome assembly GCA_041741015.1 of Pirellulales bacterium. GTDB lineage: Bacteria > Planctomycetota > Planctomycetia > Pirellulales > PALSA-1355 > JALHMI01. The sequence continues at coordinate 1,896 of JBGSKX010000349.1, read as the reverse complement.
GCGACAGACTCGACGCTCCACGGTGTCCGCAAGCCCCATCCGACGATAGACTTGCGCATGGCACCCCCATCGCCGGCGCGGGACCCCTCGGTGCCCACTTAGGACTCGTCCGCAAGGACCTGATTCGTCTGCAAGGGATCGTGCGATCGTGAATCAACCCGGGCCAACGGCCCCCTGTACCTGCAACCATGCGCTCGCCGGGCTCTCGCCACGTCACGAGCAGCTCCAGCATGCCATCGAGCACGCCTCGCATTTTCTTCCCTCGCAGGCGCCGATCAGCGTCTTCGTCCACCACAACACCCTGCATACCTTCGAAGCTCGCCCCTTCCACGAAGCCGTCCAGATGGCGTCGCGGTTCTTTCGCTGCCAGGCATATCTGCCCGAACATCGCTACCGCCAGGAGCTCGCCCGCGGCCGGATCCTCTCTTCCGATATTTCCGCAGTCCTGCTCGATGATCTCGATGACGAGTCCGATCGCCTCATCGGTTGCCTGGCCACGCGGTATCAGCTCCGCCTCGCCATGCTCAAGCACCCGGTCCAGCTTGGTTCCGACGAAGAACTGCAGTGGCTCCTGGCCGAATCCGGGGTCCTGGAAAAATTCTGCGAGGAAACGCCCCCAGGCATCCGCGAGCAGATGATCGAACGGACCCGCCGCTGGGTGCTCCGCGACTTAAACAACGGCCACGACGCCGCGCCCCAGGTGCGACAAGCCGTCGCCTCGCTGTTCGCCCGCTTCGATCACCGCGACATCGAACACTGGTCCGACGCCACCTGGGAATCTTTCACGCTCAGGCTCCTCTGGCAGGCAGCGCTCGACGGGGTGACCGCCCATCATGCTTCCGAATTCGAGCCCGTTCAACCGGCCGCCGGCTGGTCGAATCCTTCTGCCGTCGCAAGCCAGCTCGTCAACGACGAACTGATCCGCTACAGCGCCGCCTTTCTCGACCAGGGGCTGGCCCGCTGGCGACTCCCGCATCGCGAAGAGGGCTACTTCCGCGCCTGGTGCGAGCTCAATCGCGTCAAACGCCCCTTCGAACCCTGGCTCGCTGGCCTACCGGCCGAGATCGCCCGCATCCAGCGGCAGTCGCTCGCTCCCCTGGACCTGATCGACGAATCGCTCGCCGTCCTGGGCGTCCCTGAAGGGCATCGCGAAGAGTTCATCACCCACTCGCTGCTCGACCTGAAGGGTTGGGCCGGCATGCTCTGGCAGATGGAAACCAACGCCGAGTGGACCATTGAGCCCGCCCCGCAGGGCACGCTGGTGGAATACCTCGCCGTTCGGCTGCTGTTGGAGCGACTGGCCCGCCAGCATGTCCAGGCTCAATCCCCGGAGAGCGTTCCAGCAGCGGCGCCCGAACCCCACGGCGTCACCGCGCTCCAGCGAGCGTATCTTGTTTTCCGACTGGCGCAGACGGTCGGTTGGCGGCCTGCCGATCTGTTCCAGTTGAATGCTCCCGAGTGGCGACTGCTGCTCCGCGAAATCGAGTCTTTCGCCGGGCCCGAACGACAACGGATTTATCACCTGGCTTACGAACGCCGTTACCGTGGTCAGGTGCTCGACGGCCTCATCGCCCATGCGCAGCATCACGTTGCGTCGCCAACCGAGCCCAGGTTTCAGCTCGTCACTTGCCTGGATGAACGCGAAGAATCGTTCCGACGCCACCTGGAAGAAGCTGCGCCGGATTGCGAAACGTTCGGCGTCGCCGGCTTCTTCAGCGTGGCGATGTATTACCGCGGCGCTGCCGACGCTCACTTCGTCCCGCTCTGCCCCGTGGTGATCAAGCCCAAGCACTACGTCGAAGAAGAAGTTGCCTTCTCCTTCTCTGATGTCCACCGCCGCCGCTCGGGCACGCGTCGCGTGCTCGGCCGCGCTTCGCACCGCCTGCACGTTGGCAC
>JBGSKX010000348.1:0-16355 GCA_041741015.1 Pirellulales bacterium | reverse complement strand
TGTGCGCCGCTGCGCTGGCCGGCTGCCGCACGCTCGATCGCGGGCCGGTCTCGCAATCGGTCGTTGAGGGCCGACAACTCACCCAGCAAGGTGTCAACGCCATGGATCGCGGCGACTGGCGGCGGGCCGAGTCGCTGCTCGAACGCGCAGTCTCCACCAGTGGCAAGGACGTCGACGCGCGCCGCAATTACGCCGAGACTCTCTGGCAACGCGGTGCGAAGATGGACGCTCTGGCCCAGTTCGAATCCGCCCGCAAGCTCGACGAATGCGACCCGGGGCTGGCTGTTCGCACCGGTGAAATTTATCTGGCCCTGGGACAAACCAACTCGGCCAGCGAGATGGTTGAGGTGGCACTGCGGGCCGATCCCAAGTTTGCCCAGGCCTGGGCACTCCGCGGAAGCGTTGCGGCAGCCGGTGGCAAACAGCGTGAGGCGCTCGCCGACTTTCAGCGAGCGCTTGGCTACGCTCCCGACAGCTACGACTTCGCGGTACGCGTCGCCGAGACGTATCGCGCCCTCAACGAACCCGAACAGGCTCTGGTGGCTCTGGAAACCCTGGCCGAGCGCTATCCGCCTGGCGAGGCGCCGCAACAGGTTCTGCACCTGCAAGGATTAACCCTGGCGGCACTCGCTCGCCATGACGACGCGGCTCGAACGCTCGCCGCGGCCGCCCAGCGGGAGCGTCCCAATTCCGAGTTGCTCTATCATCTGGCTCGGGCCGAGTTCGCCTCCGGCCGGCCGCAACACGCGCACTATGCGCTACAGCAAGCGCTCGCCCAGGATCCCGCGCACGCGCCGAGCCAGGCCCTGGCCGCTCAACTCACTGCATCGAATACGGCAGTGCGACGATAGCCTGTCGACGACGCGGCAGCCGGTCTCCCGGGCTCCGAATCGTCACTCCCCATGCGAACGCTACAACCGCCATCCACCGGCCGTCTCAGCGAGCCCCCCGAAAGATTTGCTCCCTGGGCTTCGGCGACCTAAGGTTGCATTGCGTGGGGGAGCCTACGCCCCAACTTTGCTGCGCCATTACGATCGACCGTAGCCAGCGCACGAGATGTGCGTCTGGATTTGCTACCCGAAGGCCGACGAACGCAATCGAGCGACCGGCTTTCGACCGCCCTGTGAGAGCAGGGACACTTTTTCGAGGAGCCCGCAGTGATGACACCGTCCACTGCATTGGATGCGCCGGCCGCTACGCCCGAAGCCCCCTTTGTCGATCGCCGCAGCTATGATCCCGGCGTGGGGATACCCGGCCGCGAGCGCCGTCAGTTCACGAACAGCCACGAAGAGCTGTCGCCCGAGGCGCGCGAGCTCGCCCAGGCGATCGACCAGTACAAGCTGACGCACCGCCGCCGCTTCATCACCTACGAAGAGATGCTGGGCGTCGTCAAATCGCTGGGCTATCAGAAGTAGTCCGGCAAAACCCGCCTACAGCGACTTCACTTCCGCCACGAGCTTCGTCAGCGAGCTCTTGGCGTCGCCGAACAACAGTGCCGTTTTGGGATCGTAGAACAGTTCGTTCTCAATCCCCGCAAAGCCCGGATTCATGCTCCGCTTGAGCACGATGATGCTCTTGGCCTGATCGGCATTCAGAATCGGCATTCCAAAGATGGGACTTGAACGGTCGTTCCGCGCTGCTGGGTTCACGACGTCGTTCGCTCCGATCACGAGCGCCACGTCCGCCCGCGGGAACTGATCGTTGATCTCGTCCATCTCAAGCATTTTGTCGTAGGGCACGTTTGCCTCGGCCAAGAGCACGTTCATGTGCCCCGGCATGCGGCCGGCCACCGGATGAATCGCGAACTTCACCTCGCCGCCCCGCTTCTCGATCAGCTCGGCCAGTTCGCGTACCTGGTGTTGAGCTTGGGCGACGGCCATCCCGTAGCCCGGCACCACGATCACTTCGCTCGCATAGGCCAGCTGTGCCGCCGCGTCCTCGATCGAGACACTCTTCACCGTCATCCCCGCCGAACTCGCCTTACCGGCCGTTTCAACCGGCGCGCCGAAGGCTCCGAACAAAACGTTCGCGAATGAGCGGTTCATCGCCCGGCTCATCAGGATCGAAAGGATAAAGCCGCTCGCCCCGTCGAGCGCGCCCGCGATGATCAGCAGGTTGTTGCCCAGCGCGAAACCCATCGCCGAGGCCGCCAGCCCCGCATAGCTGTTCATCAGCGAAATCACGACCGGCATATCGGCACCGCCGATCGGAATCACGATCAGCACGCCCACGGCCAGCCCGGCGAGCACCATCAGGTAAAACACCGTCGTGTGACCGCCCCACGCCGTCGGCGCGAGCACCAGGTACAAGAACATCAGCGCCGTGACCGCGAACAGCCCGATGTTGCTCTCGTTCTGAAACGGATACGTAATCGGCGCGCCGGGCAACAGCTCCTGCAGCTTTCCGAAGGCCATCAAACTGCCGGTGATCGTCAGCGAGCCGAACATCACTTCGAAGCCAAGCGCCGCCATCTCGACGTGTCCGACTTCTGTGCCCAGGATCCGCGTCAGAAAATCGAAGTGCGAAATACCGACGAGCGTCGCGGCGAGCGCGCCGAACGCGTGCGAGATCGCCGTCCGCTGCGGAATCGCCGTCATCGGCATCCAGATCGAGATCGCCGCCCCGATCCCCGATCCCAGCAACAGCCCCAGCAGAATCCACTTGTAATCGACGATCCGCGCATCGATCAGCGTGCCGATCACGGCCACCAGCATGCCGGCCGCGGCCAGTTGCATGCCCCGGCGAGCTTTGTCCGGCGCGGTCAGCCCGCGCAAACCGAGAATAAACAGCACGCTCGCCGCCAGGTACGAGCCTTCGATCAGGAACTGCCGCAGCCCCTCATTCACCGCGCCGTGCGCATCGGCCGTGTGCTGGGCGAGCAGGGGGGTGGCGAGCAGATTACTGAAGGCGGTCAGGCTGGGCATCGTCGTTCCGTCGGTCACCGCTCGTAGCGTTTAAACATCTTCAGCATGCGGTCGGTAATCATGAACCCGCCGACGACGTTAATCGTAGCCGCGGTCACGGCGATGAACCCGAGCAGCGTGCTGTAATAGCTATGCTGAGCGCCGGCGGCGACCAGTGCGCCGACCAGCGCGATTCCACTGATCGCGTTCGTGGCCGACATCAACGGCGTGTGCAGCAGGGCCGGCACCTTGGTGATGATCTGAAACCCAATGAAGCCGGCCAGCACGAAGACGTACAGCCGCAGGAACGACGTCGTCATCGGCGCGGCTTCCTGGGCCAGCAGCGGCACGCTATCGAGCAAATCCAGCATCGGCGAGAGATATCCAACGGCTAAGCAGCAGTACATAGAAGTCACATCGCGGCCAATGCTACCCCGTTTTCCCCGCTAGATGCAAGGGGAAGGCCGTTCTCTGAGCAAGCTAGGCTTTCAGGGTGCTCCGTCGCACACATCCCGCCGCAAGGAAATCGATTATGATGGCCGCCCCATTCACGACGTTCGTCATAGGCCTTGCGCTCGCACTTGCCGGAAAACGCGGCGCGGCTGCCGCCGTGCTGGTGATCGCACTCGCCTTGTCGATTGCAATGTTTCTGGTGCACGCCACCGATAAGCTCCCGATCTCACTCTGAGGACTTTGCCCCACATGACGCCTCAGATCGCTCGCTCACTGAACGTCCTGTTTGTCCTCGCGGTCACGCTGATCCTGCTCGCCGCGTTCGGCGTGCAATTCGCCAAGGGCGAACTGCCGTGCCCGCTGTGCCTCTTGCAGCGTCTGGCGATGCTCGGCGTCGGCGCGGGCGCGCTCTTGAATGTGCGCTACGGCGTCCGGCCCCGGCACTATGGCCTCGCGCTGGTCAGCGCGAACTTCGGCGGAGCCGTCGCGGGCCGGCAAGTCCTTCTGCACATCGCGCCGGGCGACCCTGGTTACGGCGAGCCGCTCCTCGGGCTGCACCTCTACACCTGGTCGTTCATCGCCTTCGCGGGCGTCGCCATCATCCTGAGCGTCATGCTCTGGTTCGACCGCCAATTTGAGAGTGCGACCGCTCCGACATCTTCAGCGCCCGCCTTCCCGCGTCTTTCCACAGCCGTGCTGCTGCTGTTCTGCGGTGTGGCCATCGCAAATGCCCTGACAACGCTGTTGCTCTGCGGACTGGGTCCGTGCCCCGACACCCCGACGCACTACGAGTGGCTTAGCGATCGGTAGTCACTTTCGGTGCGGAGCCTAGTTGCTCGGCCGCCAATCGTAACGTTCCGCCAACACGGCAAGCGCGATCACGCCAATCGCTAGCAGCACCATCCAGAAAAAGATTCGCTCCGTCTTGCGACGCGCACGAGCGCACTGCTGGCACAGAAACAATTGGCGCTCTTCGGTCGAATGCCCCGTCACGCCCGGCCCGCCAGTGGCTTCCGCAACGGTCGTCATTAGCGACTCATCATCGGTCGGAACCATCCGATTGCAGCGAGTGCAGCGCATCGGTCGCTTCTCTATTTCTTTCTGTTCTTCGTGACTTCGTGGTTCCCACTTTTTCCCACCTCACTCCAGCTCAATCGCACCTTCCATCCAGTCCTTCTCCACCGGCTTGATGCCTAGCAACTCGCGCACAGCCTCATTCACTACCTGGCCGTCTTTCGCCACGAGCGTGGCGCGCGTGATCTCGTCCTTGGTGTCGATGTTCCACGCGCCCTCCTTGGTCGTCAGGTGGGCGAGCAGCGTCGTCACGTTCTTGGCGAACATCTGGCTCGCGTGATTCGGCACTTCGGCAGCCAGGTTCGTCGGTCCCAGGATCGTCACGCCATCAACCACGACCGTCTCGCCCGGTTTGGTCAGCTCGCAGTTCCCGCCGCGCTCTGCCGCAAGGTCCACAATTACCGACCCCGGCGCCATCGCTTCCACCATCTCCGCGGTCACCAGCGTCGGCGCGGGCCTGCCAGGAATCGCTGCTGTCGTGATCAGCACGTCCTGATTGGCCACGACCTCGCGCATCGCCTCACGCTGCTTCTGATAAAACTCTTCGTCCATCGCTCGGGCATAGCCGCCTGCCGCTTCTGCGGCCGCACCTGCCGGAGCCGCGCTCGACTCGACGAACTTGGCTCCCAGGCTCTGCACCTGTTCTTTCACCGCGGCGCGCACGTCCGTCGCCGAAACAACCGCCCCCAGTCGCTTGGCCGTGGCGATCGCCTGCAAACCGGCCACGCCCGCGCCGAACACAAACACCCGGGCCGGCGTGATCGTTCCAGCAGCCGTGGTCATCATCGGGAATATCTTGGGAAGCGTCGTCGCCGCCAACAGCACCGCTCGATAACCCGCAATCGAGGCCTGCGAGCTGAGCACGTCCATCGCCTGAGCCCGGCTGATTCTCGGCACGAGTTCCAAGGCGAACAGCGTCACGCCGCGCTCAGCCAGTTCCTTCACGGCGGCCGGCTGGCTGAGTGGATCGGCCAGCCCGATCACTACCTGCCCCGACCGTAGGTTCGCCAGGTCCGCTCGCCCAGCCCCGGGATTCGCCCCCAGCGTGCGAACCTGCAGCAGGCAGTCGGCCTGCAAAGCTTCCGCTCGCGAAACGACCTCGGCCCCTTTCTCCGCGTATTTAGCGTCGGTAAACCCTGCCCCCTCGCCGGCTCCGGCTTCGATCCGAACGGTCCAGCCCGCTTTCACCAAGGGCGTTACCGAGGCAGGGATCAGGGCGACCCGGCGTTCACCGGGAAATGTCTCGCGAAGGGCAGCTACGATCATGGTCGGCGGGGGGGCTCGAGCGGGGTGATGGCCAGCAGAAACGGCCGATTGTGGCAGAATTCGCGACAAGCGAAAAGCGAGTGATTGCTTCATCAACCATAAAGCCAGGGGAATACCTTCCCCTGGAGCGACCCATGATGCCCGCCACGGCCCATAAACTTATGTCTCTCCCCGCCTTGAACGTTTTGCAGTAGGCCGCTAAATTAGTGGTTTCCCCCAGGGACGCTGGAGGCCGCGTGGAAGGTACCGGCTTCGCGACCCAGGTGAGAATCCTCGCTTGCGAACCCCTCGCGGATTCGCAGCAACCCGATCCATGACCCCGAATACATCGACCCTGAAATAACGACGAGTGAAAGCATGCAGACGGCAACCGTCAGAAGCTATATGGCCAAGGCCGGCGAACTCGAGAAGCAGTGGTTTGTCGTCGACGCCACCGACAAGGTCGTCGGCCGGCTGGCCAGCGACATCGCCATGATTCTGATGGGCAAACACAAGCCCACCTACACCCCGCACGTCGACACGGGCGACTTTGTCGTCGTAGTCAACGTCGAGAAGATCCAGCTCACCGGCAAGAAGTGGGACCAGAAAGTCTACACCTGGACCACCGGCTATCCGGGACTGAAAAGCGAAACCGCTCGGACCCGGTTCGAACGCGACCCAGGCTCGATCCTTACCGAAGCCGTCCGCCGGATGCTGCCGAAGAACAAGCTCGCCCGCCACATGCTCGACAAGCTGAAGGTCTACACGGGTGACAAGCACCCACACCAGGCCCAGAATCCGCAGCCCAAAGAGCTGGCCGTAAAGTAAGCCATCCGCGTCGCATCGCGGAAATCGAACAACCCAACCTCACCGCCGGATTGAGAAAGCAAAAGCGATGGCAGAAGCCAAAGTGAACAAATCGAATGACACCCTCGGCACCGGACGCCGCAAGACTTCGGTGGCTCGCGTCCGCATTCGCCCCGGTAAGGGCAACATCACGATCAACGATCGTCCATTCGAAGTGTACTTCGTCAACGATCAGGATCGCCGCAACGTCCTGGCCCCGCTCGACAAGAGCGGCAAGCGCGACAGCGTCGACGTCACGATCCGCGTTCATGGCGGTGGCTCAACCGGCCAATCGGGCGCCGTGATGCTCGGTCTCGCCCGCGCCTTGGTGAAGTTCGATACGGAAACGTTCGACCCGCTGCGTCACAGCCATCTGCTCACGCGCGACAGCCGCATGAAGGAACGCAAGCACTACGGCCTGCGTGGTGCCCGCCGTGGTACGCAGTTCTCGAAGCGTTAAGTCGAACTGCCGCTCACAGACATTCAAGAAGCCGAGTGTCGCACACCGTGCGGCACTCGGCTTTTTCCCTTAGTGGCGCACGTGAAGCCGCATCGTGGCCGCCGCTGTTCCGCTTTCGGCTTAGAATGCCGCGCTAAACGCCAGGCTCGCCGCTCCCACCAGTCCAGCGTCGTTTCCCAATTCGGCCTTCACAATCCGCACGCTGCCAACCGGGACCATCGTCGCCCGAGCCGCGCATGCTTCCATCGCCGGCCGCCAAAGCTCGAACTGCGCGTCGCCCAGACCACCACCGAGCACGACCACCTCGGGCATGAACGTGTGCAGTACGGTCCAGGTCGCCATCTCCAAAGCGCGCTGCACGCGCTCGATGATTCTGGCCGCGTTCGCATCACCACGCTCGCAGGCCGCCAGCACCGCGCGGCTGTCGTCCCATCCAAAGGCCTTCCCAGCCTCGGCCACGGCCGTTCCCGAGGCGATCGCCTCCAAACACCCCCGCGTCCCGCAGTAGCATGCCGGTGCGGCGTCCCCTTCAGAAGCGAACTGGGCGATCGGCATGTGTCCCAGCTCGGGATGCTCTCCCCGCACTCCGCGATAGATGTGCCCCTCAAGCACGACGCCGCCACCCACTCCAGTGCCAAGCGTCAGCATCACGACTCGCGAGGCTCCCCGCGCCGCGCCGGCAAACCACTCACCCAGCGCCGCGGAGTCCGCGTCGTTCTCCAGGTAGGCCGGCTTGCCGAGCGCCGTCCGCAGCGGAGTCACGATGTCGCAATTGCTCCAGGTAGGTAGCGTGTAAGGATTGTCAATAATGCCCCGCTGGGCACTCACGGGCCCTGCACATCCAACTCCCACTCCGCACAGCTCGCGGCGGGTCCAGCCAGCCCGGCCCAACACCTCGTCCCCGGCGGTCAGCATCCGCTCAACCGCCCGGCCGAAGCCCCGTTCGGCCTCCGTGGCCAGCGACGTCTGGGCATGGATCCTGCCCGCACTATCGACCGCGGCCACGGCGATTTTGGTCCCGCCGATATCGATTCCCAGGGCTCGCCGCTCGCTCATGAATGCTCCGAAGTTGTCGTCTGATGCTCAAAATTCCTGCCTAGCTGCTAATATCGGGTGAAGCTTCCTGGACCGCAACCAATCCTTGGCCGAGGGAGTTTTGCCGGCCGGGGCCAAGATCCGCCCTCTGCTGGCGAATACGCCTGTGAAGCCCCGCTGTTCGATCGCAAACCACCCACAGGGAATTCGTGCCATGAACCACCGCACATCCGCCGCTTCCCGAAACACCTTGCTGGCCGCGTCATTCCTGGGGGTTCTCACCTTAGTGGCAGCCGGCTGCGACATCCCCCTGTACCGGGCCACGGAAACGCTCACCGATGTGTTTGCGACCAGCTCCAAGCCAAAAGTAATCGTCGAAACGTTCAACGGTTCGATCGACGTCTCGAATGGAAACGATAACGAAGTCGTGGTCGAAGTGACGAAGCGGGCCAGCGGCTTTGATCAAAGCGCCGCCGATCGCAACCTCGAAAACCTCGAAGTCACCATGCTCGCCGAGAATGAGGATGAAGTCATCATCCGCATCAAACGCGTAGGCAGCACGGTGGGCGATTGCGGGGCCTCGGTCATCCTGGCGGTTCCCGCCGGCGCAAGCGTGGAACTCAAATCCAGCAATGGCTACATCGTCAGCGAGGGGTTGCGCGGCAACCTCAAGGCCGATACCTCCAATGCCAAGGTCGACGTCGTCGAAGCCACCGGCAATATCGAGGTCGAAACCAGTAACGGCCCGATCCTGATTGAAGCCAACGATGCTCACGTCCGCGCGGACACTTCCAACTCGGGCGTCCGCTTCCGCGGCACCCTGGCCTCGGGCGACCATCAACTCTCCACTTCGAATGGCCCGATCGACGTTCGTCTGCCGGCGGACAGCCAGTTCCGCTTCGTCGCCGAAACCTCGAACGGCGGCGTCGACGTCGAGTTCGACTACGAGGGGGAAGAGTCGCGCCGTCGCCGTAAGCGATCCGGCACCGTCGGCGACGATCCCCAGTTCTCGCTCGAACTTGAGACCAGCAACAGCTCGATTGATCTCCGCAAGGACAATTGATCCGGGTAAGCGACCAATTTGCTTGCCGCCGCCATGCCAGGGCTGTACGCTGACCATCCAGGCGGCACGAACGACTTCGCGCCCATGCTCTCTGCGGAGCGATCACCGTGGGCCTCTACAGTAACTTCATCTTTCCGCATATGCTCGAGTACCTGCTCGGCAGTAAGCAGGCAATGGAGTTTCGTCGGCGCACGCTGGCCGACGCGCGCGGCGACGTGCTGGAGATCGGCTTCGGCACCGGACTCAATCTCGAGTGCTATCCCGCGGCCGTCGAGCAGCTCACGATCATCGACCCAGCGAAACTCCTGCCGCGACGGGTGGCCAAACGGATAGCGGCCGTTCACATGCCCGTTGAGGAAGCCTTTCTCGACGCCGAGCATCTGCCGTTCCAAAACGAGCGGTTCGATACGGTCGTTTCCACCTGGACGCTATGCACGATTCCCGATGCGGTCGGCGCGCTCCAGGAAGTACGCCGCGTGCTTAAGCCCGATGGCAGGCTGTTGTTCCTCGAGCACGGCCGTAGCGGCGACGCGACCATCGCCCGCAAACAGGACCGCTGGAACGGCGTACAACGCGTGGTCGGCCTCGGCTGCAACCTGAATCGGCCGATCGACGAATTGATCTCAGGCGCCGGCCTCAAGATCCGCTCACTCGACCGCTTCCAGATGCCGCGCACGCCCAAACTCGGGGCCGAGCACTACCTCGGCGTGGCGAGCGTGTAACCTTGGATGCCAAGGGTGGCCGCGTTGCGGCTCACCCGTGCTGGAGAACGTCACTCCTCCCCCGGACGATACTTCGTCACCAGCGATTCATTGATCTCGGCATCCGTGAACGCCGCCCGCTTGAACTTGCCCGCGGCGAAGAGCGCCGCCTGGTCGTTGTAATAGGGCGAGCTGGGAATCTCGCTCTGGCTGTAAGCGAGCACCGTGTAACCGCGCGGCGGCTCACTGAACTCGACCATGAACACATAGCTGTCTCCGCCCCGCGACGATTCCTTGCCATCGGCGTCTTCATGGAAATCGAGCACGCGAAAACAACCCATCAGCCCCGAGCCACCGGAGAGCGGCAAATCGACCGGGCCCTTGCGGAAGCGGTGCGTGTCGCCCCAGGCCACGTCGATCGTGCCGAACCGCCGCTTCAAGTTGTCCATCGCTTCACGGAAAGTCGTCCGCGCAAGGTCCGGGTCAGCCAGCCCGCGCGGCGTCTTCGTCGGCTCATCCGTGTTCCAAGCCACCGCGAACTGTCCTTTAGCCTTCTCATAGCGCTTCCACCACTCGGTGAACAGCGTCGCCCCCCGGCTGTCGGCCGCGACCTTATTGTCCCAGGCCTTCAGCAGCGCGGCTGCCGCGGCGAACTCTTCGCTCTCCGACGAATCGCCTAGCGCCGCCAGCAAGTCGTCCTTCACGCGATCCGCCACCAGAATCCGCGGGCTGTGCTTCCGCTCGCGAATCTCATCCAGCGAAAGCTTGTCGTCGCCGCCGATCAACTCCAGGCTGTGCTGCGTTCGCAGGCTGGCAGAGTTCTCGCGCAGATACGGTGGGAACTTCTCCGGATCGATGAGCGACTTCAGGTTCGTATAGTACGGCGGCGAGTTGCAGTTCTGCACGTATCCGCCCGGCGGATTCACCAACTGCGGCAACTCTTCGGTGCGCAGGAAATCCGTCCAGATGTCGTCCGTACATTTGGCGGGAATCGCCTTCGTCGTCTGTCGCTCGTGCGGCAGCTTCGGCACCGTGCCGTTAAACAAGTAATAAATGTTCCCCGCCCGATCCGCATAGCAGATGTTGAACATCGGAATCTGGTTCATCGCCACGACCTGGCGAAACTCGTCGAAGCTCTTCGTCTGCGTCATCTTCAGCCACTGCTCGTACGCCCGGTAGTTCTCCCAGCAGGCGCTCCGCAGCACGAACGCCTTGTGCGCGGTCTTGTGAATCACCGGTCCCAGCGGCGTGTGCCAGAACGTGAACTTCTCGATCTTTCGCGGCGCATTGCCGTCGCGCACGGCAATCTCGACCTCCTCGCGCTCGAGCGGCGCCGACCCGCCATCGAACAAATAGTGATCCGGCCGATCGGCGTCGAGCTCCAACTCATAGATCTCCTCCATGTCCGGATAATTCACCGTATGCGACCAGCCAAGATACTCATTCCAGCCGGAGGTGAGCACGGGCCGGCCGATGAACGTCGAGCCATAGAAGTTCATCTTCCCCGGCACGATCAAATGGGCTTCGTAGTAAGTCGAGACTGGCGCCCACGGCTGATGCGGATTCCCCATCAGCAGCGCGCGGCCCGACTGGCTCCGGCTCGGCGCGAAGGCCCACATGTTCGAGCCGACCTCGGCTTCGCCCCCATCTCCGAATGTTCCCTCGAACAATCGGTGCCGCGGCTCACCCGTGCTCACCGCGGCCGTCTCGACACCTTGCTCCTTCAAGAAGCCCTCGATGATCTTGCTGCGATTGAACGCAAACCGCATTACCCCCGCTTGTCCGTAAGCCACGACGTCGTGCCCGGTCACCTTCGGAGCCCAGGCCGGAGCGTTCTGCGGATGACGTGCAACGTACTCGTTGATCCCTGCCGCGAAGCCTTCGCACATCGTGCGATAGTCCGGATCGAGCTTGTGATACGTGTCGACTGCGCGACGATAAATGCGAAACTGCCGGCTGAAGCGATCCGCCGCCACATTCTTGCCATCGCCCGGCTCGCGTTCGTCGGCGCCGAAGGTGATCGCCAGTTCGCCGCGCGCCCCGACGATGCCGCGCAGAATGTTCGGCAGATGATCCTCAGCCTGGCAGTACCCGAAACCAAAGGCCACGGCCTCCAGCGTGTCGCCCTGGATGTGCGGCACGCCGTACTCGGTCCGTCGAATCTCGACCTGCTTGGCCAAGTCCTTGGCATCCGTCGCCAGCGCGTTCGTCGCGCTCGGCGAGATTGCCACCAGCGCCGTTGCTATGAGCAAAACAGACCGGGTAACGTACCGCCTGACTCGCGTGATCATGACCGCGCCGCCTGTGGTTCTGATGGTGTGCCGCCTGTTCGGTCCGAACCGAACCTGTCCGGCAGCTTATCTTCCCCGAGCGTGCCATTCAAGAAAGTCAGGCCCGCGCAGAAACGGCTGGCCCGTTTAATGGCCCGCATTCTCCCAGCGAATTCGCCGACAGTTGGCAGAGAAAATGACCCGATTGCTCGCTTGGACTAGCCGTCAATGGCCGCAGCCGCTCGCATTGGCAGCCGCACGGCTCGCGGGTACGATTGATTCGCCCGGCAACATCAGCGTGAGTTGCCTGTGGGCCGGATGGCGAAACTGGCAGACGCACGGGACTTAAAATCCCGTGGAGGGAAACCTCCGTGCGGGTTCGATCCCCGCTCCGGCCACTTGGAGAAAGTGTGATTCAGGGCCGGCTGCGCAAGAGAAACGCACCTGCCCGCGGCATCCAGCAGCGGGCGGTTCGGCAGAGCAGCGCGAACAGACCGCGTCAGGCGAGCACGCCACGGCGGGAAACAAGCCGCGTCAGTTAAACAAGAAGTGGCAGATGTCGCCGTCCTGCATGACGTAGGCTTTGCCCTCGACACGCAGCTTCCCGGCGGCGCGAATTTCCTTTTCGCTTTTGAACTGCTCCAGGTCTTCCAGCGAATAGACCTCCGCGCGGATGAAGCCTTTCTCGAAGTCCGAGTGGATCACGCCCGCCGCTTGGGGCGCAGTCGCGCCAACCGGCACAGGCCAGGCCCGCACTTCCTTTTCGCCGGCGGTGAAGTAGCTTTGCAGCCCCAGCGTGCGATAGGCTTCGCGCGCAAGCACGGCCAGGGCCGGCTCGGTCAGCCCGCTCTCGGAAAGCATCATCTCGCGATCGGCTTCATCGAGCTCGGCGATCTCGGCTTCGAGCTTCGCACACCCTGGCACGACGCCCGCGCCAACCTTCTCGGCAAACGCGCGAACTTTCTGCACCATCGGTCCTTTGCCGTGCAGATCAGTCTCGTCGACATTGGCCACATACAGCACCGGCTTGGCGCTCAGCAGTCCATACGACGCGATGATCTTCGCTTCGCCCTTGTCCCACTCCCCCTTGCGCAGCGGCTGGTCGCGGGCGATCACTTCCTGGCACTTCTTGAGCACGGCGACCCGGGCCGCCATGTCCTTGTCGCCCCCTTTGGCCGCGCGTTCGGCCTTCGGCAGGGCCGTGTCGATCGTCTGGGCGTCGGCCAGCATCAGCTCGATCTCCACTGTCTCGATGTCCGACACGGGATCGACCTGGCCGGACACGTGGATCACGTCCGGGTCTTCAAAGCAGCGGACGACCTGCAAGATCGCATCTACCTCGCGGATGTGCGTGAGAAATTTGTTGCCCAGTCCCTGGCCCTCGCTCGCGCCTTTGACAATCCCGGCGATGTCGACCAGCTTTAGCGCCGTGGGCACGATCTTCTGCGGCACGATGTATTGGCAGATCCGCCGCAAGCGATCGTCGGGCACGGGCACGATGCCTTCGTTCGGCTCGATCGTGCAGAACGGATAATTGGCGCTCTGCGCCAGCTTCGACTGCGTGAGGGCGTTAAACAGGGTGCTTTTGCCCACGTTGGGCAGACCGACGATACCAGCTTCCATGGTTGTTCCGAAATCGAGTGAAACCGCAAAAGCGTAAGCATACCGACTTTACGGCGATTCGTCAGCGGGGGGCAGGGGCGACCAAGGCGTTTTCCGTGTCGCAGTTTGGTGTCACCCAACCGGGCAAGGCCGTTGGCATCAGCACTCGTTGAAAGCTGACAATCCACTTCTGAACACTTGTCACGTTAGACCCGAAATGTCCAGCCCTCGGACTACAGTCTGCCTGTCGAGGACAGACCAGTAAGCCAGGGAGTTCCTTTCGGATTCATGCCGTGTCACCGCACATCGAAGCCACCGCGTTTTGTCACTCTTCTCCATTCTGGTCGGACGCCGCGACCGCTGGCTCGCTGGTCATGAGCTTCCCGCAGAAGCCCAGCCCCGGCCCCACCGATGCTGACCACGAACCCAGCGACCACGATGCCTTCCGCCGCCTGTTGACCAAGGCCCGGCGCGAATGCGGCGCAGCACTGGGAGAGCTCATCGAGTCGGTCCGACCACAACTGCTCGCCCGCGCGCGGCGGAACATCTCGCGGGCGTTGGCCGCAAAGCTCGACCCGGCCGACCTGGTACAGGAAACCGCGCTCGACATTCACCGCAGCCTGCGCGATTTTCGCGGCCACACGCGCGGCGAGTTCCTCGCCTGGGCCAGTCAGATCCTGGCGCACAAGGCGGTCAGCGCCACGCGCTATTACAAGCTCACCCGCAAACGCGAAGTGCGGCGTGAAGTGTCACTCGACGGCATGTCGAATCTGGCAATCGACGCCGTCGCGCGGCGTCCGCAGCCCTCGGCTGAGCCGGACGAACACTGGGCCGCGCGCCTCGAGGCAGCCATCGCACGTCTACCCGAGCAGATGCGACAGGCCTTCGCGCTACACTACTTAGAGCTCATGAGCTACGGCGAGATTGCCGCGCAGATGCACTGCTCGGCCGAAGCCGTGCGAAAACGGTGTAGCCGGGCAGCAGCGCGCCTGCGGCGGGAATTCGAATCGTGACGCTTGATCGTGGGCTTCTCGCCCCCCAATCCGGTTGCATTCCGACTCGCGTGGTGTATCGTCGGTTGTGCACGTCCCTGGCGATTCAAAGAGGCAACGACGGCATGAGTAAAGATTCCGCGCTGGTACGGCAATGGCTGCTGCTGAAGTTCCTTTCGGCCCGCCGCTATGGCGTGACCGTGCAGGAGATGGCCCAGGAACTGGGCGTCACCGAGAAGACCATCCGCCGCGATCTCGACACGTTCAAAGGCGTGGGCCTGCCGATCGAGGAGACGGTCGTCGAGCGCGGGCTGAAACGCTGGGGCATGCGCGCCGGCGCCCAGCCCGAGCTGAGCTTCAGCATGGACGAGGCCCTGGCGTTTCACATGGGCCGCAGGTTCCTCGAACCGCTGGCCGGCACGATCTTCTGGGAAGCCGCCCAGAGCGGCTTCGCCAAGATCCGGGCATGCCTCGGCAAGCCGGCGATCGCCTACCTGGAGAAAATGGCCGGCAACCTGCACCACACGGCAGTCGGCGAGAGCGACTACTCGAAGAAGGCCGATCTGATCGACGAACTGATGGAGGGCATCGAAAGTCGCAAGGTGACGCTGATCAACTATCAATCGCTCGGCGCGACCGAGCCGGTCGAGTACGAGGTACATCCCTACGGACTGACCTACCACCGCGGCTCGCTGTACCTGGTCGCGCGCTCCGCCGATCACGATCGGATCCTGCACTTCAAGGTCGATCGCGTCGAGCAGGCCGAAGCTCAATCGCTGTTGTTCGAGCCGCCGGCCGAGTTCGACCTGGAGCAGCACCTGGCCGGCTCGTTCGGCGTGTTCCAGGGCGAGGGCGACATCCGGGTCAAGGTGCGCTTTCTGCCGCGCGTTTCCCGGTACGTGCAGGAATCCCGCTGGCATCCGAGTCAGCAGATCGCCCGGCAGCGCGATGGGAGCCTGCTGGCCGAGTTCCGGCTGTCGGGTACCGAAGAGATCATGCGCTGGCTGTTGAGCTTCGGCCAGCACGCGATCGTGCTCGAGCCGGCCGAACTGCGCGACGCGATGCGCGAGGAACTTGCGGCGCTGCTGGGACACTACGACGGTTCCACGCAGACGGCCCCCAAGCCCCGGGCCGTGGAGCGAAAGGCGTAGCGGTCACGACCTGACTCTCAGGTAGGTCGTATCCGTCAAGGTGCGCACACTTGATTCTATGTTGGTGCCGGCGAATCAACCGGGTTGCACCGACAACTGTCGGTGTGCGCAGCACCAGAGGGAACTGCAGACGCGTGAACAAATGGAAAGGCTTACTCTTGGGATCGCGCGACCTGATCCTTCTTGGGCCGGAGGCCCACGGACAGGCAAGTTGCCAGTGCCACCCGTTCTTTCGGCACCCGTTCATCGACTGGGTAGCACCGACAACTGTCGGTGTGCGCAGCACCAGAGGGATCGGTGAACGCGTGAACAAATGGAAAGGCTTACTCTTGGGATCGCGCGACCTGATCCTTCTAGGGCCAAGGCCCACTGACAAGCAAGTTGTCAGTGCCACCCAGCGAATAACCCCCAACCCCTCATCCCTCGCTCACCAGGATTTTTCATCCGTTGTCGTAAGTCGTTGTAATATTTCGGCGGAGGGCCGTGAGGACGAGCTTGGCTTGAACCCAGCGGCGGACTCGGCGGTGGGTTCGAACCCACGGCGGCAAGTGCGTCAATCC
>JBGSKX010000347.1:0-4395 GCA_041741015.1 Pirellulales bacterium | reverse complement strand
GCGCCGGCGGCGATCGCGGCGGCCGCCACCATCTTCCGGGTGCCGACCTTGTGCCGGTCTTGAACCGCCGCTTCTTGAGTCCCGGTCACCGTGCCGCGCATGGTGCCGATCGAGTAATCGAGGGCCCCGGCCAGGGCGACGGCCCGCGTGGCCCAATCGGTGACCTTCACCCGCCGATGCGCCGCAATTCCGCCGGACTGGGTATAAGTCCCGACGTGGTGATCTCTTTGATCTGCCATGGATAACTCCTTGATCGTTTAAGTCGATGACGCTGTATGAAACTCGACTGCTGCTGGTCAGCAGGTCGCTTGGGTTTACTTCGCCAGTCGCTGTGCCTTCCGAGCCCGGTCGGCGTGGCGATCGTTGTACTCCGTCATGTGGGCTTCGTAGATGGCCGCATGATTCTTCTGCGTCAGCCACGTCGCCTCTTGCTTGGTCTTGCCGCGTTTAACGTACTCCGCGACCTGATCGCGATACGCCCGAGTGGCGGGCCCGACATCGTCCGCGTGCTCGTCCGGCTCGGGCTCGTCAGCGGCCGACTTCTTTCCACCGGCAGAGCCGCCCAGGGCCTGGCGATTGCCGGGCTTGGTCGTGTTCGCGGCGACCTTTTCCTCGGCTGCTTGGGCCTTGTTTTCGGCCTCTTTGCGGGCCGTTTCGGAGGCAGCCAGCCGGCTGTTCTGCTCGACCATCCAGGCGCTACGGGCCTGATCGACATTGGCGTCGGCCTTGAGCTGGCCGAACAGGAACTTTTCATCGGCGCCCGGGCAGGCGGCCTCGAGCTCCTTAATCGTCGCGGCCTTCGGGGCCGTGTCTGTCGCGGTCTGCGTACTCATCGTCGTTTCCTCGACTAAAGGGTTATTGTCGGCCCCGGCCGACGTTGCTTCGGTGGTTGCGCCCTCCGCAGGCGCTCCGCTGTTTTCTATAGAGGCATCCGCCCGCGGCTCGGTGCGGACCTCAAACTCGACGGTTTGCCCGTTTCCTTCCGCGGTCGGCTCGAGCTCGCCCTCTTCGCTCTTGGTGGTGCTCTTCTTGGGCGGTTTGCCACTGGCCGCCATCTCGAGCGTGGCGTCCAGTGACTGGATCCCGTCGATCAGTCCCTTCTCGAGCATGTCCCCCGCCACGAACACGCGGCCGTCGGCCCAGTCTTTGGCCGTGCTGATCGCAACGCCCCGCCCCTTGGCGACGCCGCGCACGAATTGCTCGTTGAGTTCGTTGACTTCCCGCTGCCATTCGCGGAGCTGCTCGGCGGTGACTTCCGTCCCCTCCACGCCCGCGCCCTTGAACTCGCCGGCCTTGATCAAGTGCGTCTTGATCCCGGCCTCTTCGTAGGCTTTGCTCCAGTCGTCCACCACGGCATACGTCCCGATGCAGCCGCCCATCGTGGTGGCATTCTCCGCGAAGATCCGCGTGGCTTGCGAGGCGACCCAGTAGCCGGCGCTGCAGCACAGATCCTCGATGTGCACGTAGACCGGTTTCTTCTTGGCGGCCTTCCGCACATCGGCGGCCAGCGCCTCGGTGCCGCTCACCGTGCCGCCCGGTGTATCGACCAGGAGCACGATCGCTTTCACGAACGGATCGTTCATGGCGGCCCGCAGCTTCCGCCGGCAGGCCACCGTGCCGCCGCCGCCAAAGCTGCTGGCGAATTTCATCATCGAACCGCGCAGCTCGATCACCGCCGTCCCGTCGGCGGTGACTTCGTACTGCCCATTGATCGAGCTCGCGCCCATCGCCTGGCTGGCCTCGGCCGTCCCGAACCGGGCAACTTTTTCCTGCAGGCGGGGCAGCACGTCTTGCCGCGCGAACTGATAGAACCGCGGAGTGACGGCCCACACGCCGAGATACTCGTGCAGGTGCGCCGCGCGAAGCACCTGGCCGGATTCGTTCTCGGAGAGCGCGCTCACACTGCGCAGGTTGTCGGCGGCGATAACCATGATCAATTCGCTCCTGTGGGTTGCTGCTTGCCGGCGGGCTGTTCGTCCTCCGCGGCCGACAGGGTTTTGAGGGCCAGGTCGCTGACCTTCAGCGGGAAGGGCCCGGCGAGCATCCGCTCCATCGTCATCGAGTGCTGGGGATGCTTCTTGTTGAAGCGGTCGGTGGCACGGGCCGCGATGCTAAAAATCTTGTAGTGGTCGGCGACGTATTCGAGGGCCAGGTCGTCGATGTCGATGCCCCGCGCCGCATAGATCCGCCGCAGGCTGCTGAGCCCCTTCTCGTGCTTGACGCCGTCGGCCAGAGCGTCCTTCCAGGGTTCGATGTAATCCCAGGCCGGCAGGTTCCAGGCATGCGCGAACGGATTGAATTTCCGCTCGAGACGGGGCTTGTTGAGCTCCGCCTCCCACCGCGCTCGCAGGGTCGGCTCGCCGGCCAGCCAGCGGCGGACGTTGAAGCGCCACACCGGGCGATGGTATTTCCGAACCAGGGCCTTCTGGTTTTGCTTGAAGCCCATCCGGGCCAGGTCTACCGCTCCCCGCCAGCCGCTAAAATTCGTCTCGCTGGCATCCATCAGGACCATCACCAGCGGCAATCCGAGGTTGATCCCCAGCAGCGTCAGCAGCGTTTTCATCAGCGGCAGAAACTCGCCGCTAATCGTCGGCGGGTTGAAGCCTTCGAGCTCCTCGCCCTTTTCGCCGATGATCTCCATCCCCGGCGCAATTTCCTGAATGTTCCGCACGCTGCCGTCCGGCTGTGTCTCCAGTCTCTGGGCGCCGGTCGCAGCGGGCGTTGAACGCTGGCCAGTCCAGTCCTTGCTGCGCTTGCGGAAAATCACGAAGCAGTTGGCAATCTGCTGTTTGAGCACCGCCGAAAACAGGCCGTCTTCGAACATCCCGGCCACGTCGAACAGCGGATTGAGCGCCGTAATCCCCCGCGTCAGGCTGACTCGCTTGGGGTTGTAGACGTGAAACACCTTGCGGTCGCCGGCATCGTCGCGCGCGTCATACCGCTCAATCTCGGCCATGCTCGGAGCCGCATAGCGGAGTGGATCCACGTCGTTTTTCGTGAACCAATACTCCAGCCGCTTGCGGTTATCGTCGAGCACGACCCCGTTGATCGCCCTCTTCGTCCCCCTGGTCGACTGGCAGCGGTGCCCCTCGACGAGCTCCAGTTGCCCGTCCACGTAGGGCAGCACGAAGTGATCGCCGTCCACCAGCATCGCCCGCGGGATCTTGTGCTCCATTTCGGCGAATTCCATTTCGCCCGCCAGGTCGCACTGGTCGGCATCCTCGGCCCATTCCGTCCAGCGCGCTTTCCACTCCCGATCCACCGCCTTATCGCCAGTTTTGGCGTCGGGCAGGAAGCCGCCTTGCATGGTGTGCGTCACGGCCCGGTCAATAATTTGTCCGATCGCCGAATCGTCGCGATCGAGCGATCGAGCCCGCTCGATCATCGTCATGTAGGCCGTCTGATGGCGAATGTGCCAGTCGCCCGGCCGACCGATCCCGCCGGTTTTGTCGCGATTGCGCGTGAACCGCGTCTCTTTAGCCCCGGCGTAATCGGCGCGCATCCGCTCCTGATTCTCAGCGAGCGTGCCATCGAGTTGTTGTCTGCGCCGAGCCACGGTCTAGTCCCGGGATCGCGAAAGGTCAAAATGCCGCACGCCGCTCCCGTCGCCGCCGCTGTTCGCGACCACAAACTCTTTGGCATCCCGAATGGCGGCCGCCCAGATCTTCAGGTTCTCCCGCATGTCATTGACATGCCGAGACCCTTGGCTGCTGAGTGTGGGCACGATGCCCACCAGGCGCGTGTAGGCCGTGATCATGGCCTTTGCTTTGCTGACACTTCCGGTCTCGAAGTAGTCAGCGTTCGCGAGATACGCGTCCAGCGCAGCGGTCAGTTCGGCTTCCATGTCGGGCATGGATGCCAATCTGCCGTGCGCAGGCGCGCGTCGTAAAGAGAGCCCGCGAGCGGGTCCGCCGGAATAGGTCCGAACTCACGCGGTGGTGCTACTTCGCCGCGGATTTCTCGCCTGCCACCGCCGCGGCCTTGGCAGCCGCGTGCTCGGCCAGCAAAAACCCACGGTTGAGCTGTTCGATCGTCCACCGCATCGCGTCGGCATACGTGCTCACGTAGCGCCCGCTGTTCAGCTTCGCCCGGGCATTCTCCAGCCCGTTTTTAAGACACAGCACAGCCTTTTTATCCTCGCCGCGCAGATGCAACTCGACGTGCTGTTTCAGCTTTGCCTGATAGCCGCCCGGATGATACAAATTCACCCGCGCCATCGGGAATTCGAGCCCAATCACGATCCCCACCGAAGTCTGCTCGAGCTCCGCGGCCGCTTCGGCCAGCAGTCGCCGGCGAGCTAGCCAGGTGGCGTGCGCCACGCCCATCGTCACCCGGGCCTTGAGCATTTCGACCAGAAACTCGGCCGGCGCGTCTTCGCAAACTGCCTCCAGCTCC
>JBGSKX010000346.1:0-1975 GCA_041741015.1 Pirellulales bacterium | reverse complement strand
GCCCTCATTGCGCTCGGTCACCGCCGCGATGTCGCGGTGCGACATCCCGTCGGCCCACAGCAGCACCAACTCGCGGGTCGCCCCGGGCAGTTCCGCGCCCAGCCCACGCAGCAGCGAGTACAACTCGCGGTCGGCGCTGCGCTCGCCCGGGTCGGACTCGCGGCTGATCGGTTGGGTGATACTCGGGTGGGAAGTTCCGTTGGTTGGTTCTTCTTCTTCGGCGTGGATCGCGGCGAACGGGATCTCGCGTTGCGTGCGACGAAGCTGATCGATTGCCCTGTTCCGCACGACCCGGTAGAGCCAAGGGCCAGTGTTGCCTTTCATCCCGCCGCCGGTGAGCGAGTCGGGTGGTTGACTGCACAGTTGCAGAAAGGCGTGTTGCACACAGTCCCTCGCCAGGTCGATGTCCAAACCCATGCGCGCGGCGTACCGCAGCAGCGGCAGTTCGTACTGCTCGACGCTCGCTAGCACCCAGTCCCGTTGCAGGTCGCTGGTTTTCACGCGGATGGATTGGAAAAGATGCGGAACCGTTGAACGACGCGGTGGCGGCATTTCCAACGTAGCCGAAGTCGTAAGAATTTGGCTCCGCGGGGTCACGGAATTCTCACGAATTCAGCGACGAAAAAGTTCACCACCGACATCGTTCGACGTTGGGCAAACCGCGGAAGTTCCCGCCGTCTGCTGCTATTACAACGGGCAGGGGGGGCAGTTGTTACAAAGATTTTGCCGGAAAGTAGGTGCGGCTGTGCCGCACAACCGCAGCGGCCCGTGTGCAGCGAAAGCTTGGGCAGAACGCTAACGTCAAGCTGTTCTGGTATTTGTTTTAGGTCCGGAGGACCGGAATACTTAAGCCCAGGCCGTCAGGCCTGGGTTTGTGCAAAGCAAAATTCCAAAGGCCTGGAAGGCCGACACTGGTGCCGGTCCTCCGGACCTACACTTTTTGATGCGAAGCTTTCCCAGGCCTCACGGCCTGGGCTTAGTCCTGTCGGTCCTCCGGACCTAACATCAATCGCGCTTGCTGCCTGTCGAGCTTGATGTATTTAGAAAAATCCGCTCTGTGCCCGGCACAGCCGGGCCTACGGTCGCCGAAATTTTTTCATGAGGCCGCTCCATGCCTCGGCGAGTACCACGCGTTCGCTCGGCGTGAACAGCCACTCGCGGCGAGTCGCCAACACGATTAGGCACAACGCTAATCCTGCCGCCGCGGGCCACAGCCCGAACAGCAGAAGTCCCGGCAGCAGCGATGCTCCGACGGTGCCGCGATCGAGCCGCATGCCGGCGCGAACGCAAAGCACAAACAGCACGCCGAGCACGGCGAGCGACGCGATGGCGGTGGCCAGCATCGAGCCATGAATGCCGTAGCGAGGCACCCAGAGCCAATGCAGCAGCACATTGACCGCGAGCCCGATGGCCAAGGAGAAGCAGCCGGAACGTGCGCGTTCGGCGCACCAGAGATACGTCTGAATAAAAGCCAGCAGCGCGCTCCAGGCACAGCCGGCCAGCGCGAGATTCAAGATCGCCTCGCCCTGGTCGAACTTGCCGCGGAAGGCGACTTGAAAGAGCAGTGGCTTGATGGCCAGCACAACCATCGATCCGCCGACGACCGCGAGCGCCATCAGCTTCATCGCCAAATTCATTTTATCCGAGACGCGTTCGCGGCGGCCGCTTTCCCAATCGCGCGCCAGGTACGGCAACAGCGTCCCGCCGAGCATGCACGCGAGCGTGACCATGAGCGCGGGGATCAATTGCGCGACGTGATAATTGCCGGCGAGCGCGTCTTGAATTTCTTCGGTGGCATGGGGCGTCCAATTCAATAACATCCAGCGGCCGGAGCTATCGAACAGATTCGTCAACAGATTCGCGACCCAGACCCAGGCCGCGAACGGCAAGAGCTTGGCCCACAATTCGCGCTGCGGCAGCAGCACGCGATCGCGGGGGAGTTTGCGGAGATGCCGCGCCAACGCCGCGCCGCCGG
>JBGSKX010000345.1:0-3935 GCA_041741015.1 Pirellulales bacterium | reverse complement strand
CCGCGAGGTGGAGATTGTGCGGAGCGACCTGGCCGAGCTGGATACGGCACCGCAGGAACTGGGGTTTGCCACGTGCGAAGATGGCTACGCGTGGTGTCTGTTGTTCCTGGCTGCAAGCGATCGCGATGCCGCCCACGTCGCCGAAGTCGCGAATTACACCGTTTGGGACGCCTGGGCGGAAGCCTGCGGCAACCCTCCCAGCATCAGGGAGTTCTGCGGCTACCAGTTCAGCATCGCCAAGCGTGTGATCGCCGAGCACCTGGCCGATGACGTAGCCGCGGAAGTTTAACCCACAACACACGAAGGAGAACGAAAAATGAATACCGAACAACCTAGCGAACGGACAACCACGCTCGACATCACGCCAACATGGAGTTACGTCGCCAGTGAATACGTCAGCATGCTCGAGGGCAAGGGCTGGCAAAAGTCGGCGCTACCGAAACTGCGGCAGCAAGCCAGCGAGCAACTATTCAGGTTGGCCAAGATCACCGACCACCTGATTGCCCGTCGAGACGATCGCGAAGGCAAGCCAAAGCCGGACGGCTGCAAAGGTCGGGCACCGAATTGGCAAGGGCTCGTGCGCGGGTGGTACCTGCCCGATCTGGAAAGCAAGAGCCGCTCAAAGGCTGCGCTCGAGCGGCGGCGGTATGCGGAAGATCAGATTCTCGCGATGGCCGAAATCGCGGACGACCTGATTGCGTTCGAGAAGGCCCGGACGGACGAAGTTGAACCCGCGGAAGTCTAAGAGAGCGGCCGGCGGCGCTCGCCAAAGCGCCGTCGGCCTTTGTTTCCTGTCACCCAAACCTGTGAGAAATTTCGATGACGAAAGATATTCTAGACCAAGTTCTGCCCTCTGCAAACGGCACCGCACCTGAGCTGGTGCCAAACCCATTCGACCCTGCGCGGCTGCGGCTGTCGCAAGACTTCGGCGCATCGCTGGGCGTCAAGAAAGCGATGCTAACAATTCCGGTCCGCAAGCCGTCGAAAGAATGGTTCGTGACGGTTCACCCGGACCCGTCCTATCGGCTGCAAACCGCGGTTCTCGAATTGAAAGAGGATCGCGAGGTTTACCTGGTCGCGCCGGAATTGTGGCCGGAGTTGGCCACGACCGAGAGCACTTTCGGCCAGCGTGAATTGATCACCGCGATCAACCGGCAGGGTGTGCTTTTCATCTGGCCAATCAGGCTACCCGGCCAAGATGGCAAGCTCGACCAGTGGAACCAAAGCGCCCTCGAGGCGGCGGCAATGGCAAGCGGCAAGTGGGTGCGAATCGCGGCGAATATGTCGCTGGGCGCGTATGACGTGTTTGAAGCGACCTGCAAGCTACCGGACCCGGAGTGGCCGGCGCTACCGTTCGGCGAGCTGCTGCGCGTGGCGTTCAAGACTCGCTACATCGACTCGTTGGATCACCCGGTTCTAACGAAGCTGCGAGGTGAGTCATGAGCCGTGAAGCGCTTGAGCCATTGTCGATTCCCGAACAGATCGCCGTGGCAAGCAACCTGGCCGAAGTGGCGAGCGAGTTTGCTAACCGGCTCTGGGAGACTTTGCTCTATCTGGAGTCGGCCGAACTACAAACGGCGGAACGCTCCAAGCTACATCTCGCGTTCTTTTGCCTCGAAGCCAACCTTGAGCTGTGCGAGGACACGCTGAGGACGATGGGAATCAACACCCAAGAAATACCACCCATGACCAACGAAGGAGGTGAAACGTGAACGACTTTATCGAGATGACCGGGCCGAGATTTTATGACCCGGCATTAGTCGCCAAGTTTGCGGTGCCAGAGTTTCTTGCGCCACTAGCTGACCGAATCAATGCGGTCGATGGGTTGCGGGTTGCTTACCCGTATCCCGAGAACTGGGGATCACGATGGGAGTTGCCGGTTTATGTGCGCCTTGACGGCACGGGTGCTGCTGCTTTGGCGGCGCTGCTCGAGTCAGAGCATCGGTACCAAAGCGCCTGGTGCGGCTATGGCACGCTCAAGATCACGATGGGCGGCTCGCACTGCATCGGTGTGCCCGGCCATGTCTTGACCCATGCGCAGTTCACCATTTCCGGCTCAGTGGCCGACGAAGTGGCGACGTTTCTGGACCACTTGGTCCTGCCCGGCGATTCGCCATCGGATGAGGTGTCCGACCAGTGCTAGATTGCTTCCGCGAAATCTGGCTGGCGGACTTCGAATTTTCCGCGCCACCGGGCGAACGGCCTACGCCGATTTGTCTGGTGGCGCGGGAACATCGAAGCGGCCGCACTATCCGGCTGGTCGGCGATGAGCTGGCCGGGTGCAAGTCGCCCCCGTTCTCGATCGGCGCGGAGGCGGTGCTCGTGGCGTACTATGCCAGCGCCGAGCTAGGTTGCTTCGAGGCCCTCGAGTGGCCGATGCCGGCGCGGATTCTTGACCTATACGCCGAGTTCCGGTGTAAGACTTCCGGGCTGCCCGTTCCATGCGGCCGCGGTTTGCTGGGAGCGCTGGCCTGGCACGGGATCGACGGGATCGACGCCGCGGAGAAATCCGAACTGCGGCAACTGGCGATGCGCGGCGGACCGTACTCTGCGGCCGAGCTGGCGGCGCTGCTGGCCTATTGCGAGAGCGACGTGCTGGCCCTCGACAAGCTGCTGCCGGCGATGGCCTCGAGGATCGACCTACCCCGGGCGCTATTGCGGGGGCGCTACACGGCGGCCGCCGCGCGAATCGAATGGGCCGGGGTGCCGATTGACGCCGAGACGCTGGCCGAGTTACGGGCGAACTGGGAGAAGCTCAAGCACAAGCTGATCGTCGAAGTCGATCGCGAGTTCGGGTGCTACAAGCCAACGGGCACGGCGCTGGACCCGGCGACGGCGCACGGCGCGGCAATCATTCGCACGGCCGATGACTGGGGCCTCGACGCCTACAAGCTGGCCGCGGCTGTCGATCACCTACATCGTGAGCAAACCGAAGCTGCTGCCGATCACCTGGCCGCGGTCCGCGGTGCTCGTGAGGCGACCGGGTTGACAGTCAGCAAGATTGCCCGGCTCGAGGATCGCGGATCGGACGCCTCGAGCGTGCTGGGCCTCGACGAAAAGGCGAGAACGCTGGCCGGCGAATATCCCGCCCTGGGCATCGGCCAAGGGTATCAGGGCGGGACGAACCACGACGACAACGATCATGCCGGCCGATTGTGGGAGCTGTTACGTGAGCCCTCGAGGCGGCCGTCGAAGTCGGACCCGGTGCTGCTGCGAAGTGCTGCCGAACTTGTGGCCAGCGGCGACGACACGGCGAGCGGCCCGCTATCGTTTTCATCGAGCCGGTTTGCTGAGTGGTTGGCGGCGAACGAGATACCCTGGCCGCGGCTGGCGACGGGTGCCCTCGACCTGTCGGACGATGCGTTCCGCCAGATGGCGCGGCAATATCCGGCAGTCGCGCCCTTGCGTGAGCTGCGGCACTCTCTGTCGCAACTGCGGTTGAACGAGTTGGCTGTCGGTGCCGATGGCCGGAACCGGTGCTTACTGAGCGCGTTCGCCAGCCGCACAAGCCGGAACCAGCCGAGCAATTCGAAATTCATTTTCGGTCCGTCGGTTTGGCTCCGCGGTTTGATTCAGCCGGAACCCGGCCGAGCCGTGGCCTACGTCGATTGGGAACAGCAAGAGTTCGGAATCGCTGGGGCGCTGTCGGGCGACCGCGCGATGATGGCGGCATACTCGAGCGGCGACCCGTACCTGGCGTTCGCCAAGCAAGCCGGCGCGGTGCCCGATGATGCGACCAAGGAAAGCCACAAGGCGGCCCGGGAACGCTTCAAGGTGTGCGCCCTGGCGGTTCAGTATGGAATGCTCGAAACATCGCTAGCGGCTGCCCTGGGGCAGACTGAAGCCCATGCGCGGGACTTGCTGCGGTTGCATCGGGAAACGTATCCGAAGTTCTGGCGCTGGTCGCAAGCGGCTGTCGATCACGCGATGCTGCA
>JBGSKX010000344.1:0-15803 GCA_041741015.1 Pirellulales bacterium | reverse complement strand
ATCACAATCGCCTTCCAGAGTTGGCCTTCCATATGTCGTCTCCTTTGGTGATGCTTGGGACGACGACTATGTTGAAGGCCAACTCCTTTTCGCGCAACCCCTTATGACCGATCGCGCAAAATCCTGTCACGCGTCGGGCTACCATTCGGAATCGCCCTTGGCCCATCACCCGCGAATTGCCTTCTCAATCGCCGCGACGTCGATCTTCTTCATCGTCATCATGGCGTCGAAGGCCCGCTTGGCGACGGCTGGATCGGAGCTGGTGAAGGCTTTGGTGAGCACGACGGGCGTGATCTGCCAGGAGAGTCCCCACTTGTCCTTGCACCAGCCGCACTGGCTTTCCTGGCCGCCGCCACCCACGATCGCATTCCAGTAGCGATCGGTTTCATCCTGGTCGGCGGTGGCGACCTGAAACGAGAAGGCTTCGCTATGTTTGAACATGGGCCCGCCGTTGAGCCCGATGCAGGGAATCCCCAGCACGGTGAACTCGACGGTCAGGACATCGCCTTGCTTGCCGGAGGGATTGTCGCTCGGCGCGCGGTGCACGGCCGTGACCTTCGAATCGGGAAAGGTCTCGGCATAGAACCGCGCCGCCTCCTCAGCGTCGCCGTCGTACCACAGGCAGATGGTGTTTTTGGGTTGGGGCATGGTGAGTGGTCCTTTGCCGTAGGCGATCCGACAGCTTGCGCGGCCGCCGTATTCAATCTTCCCAATGGAACAGCGCATCGAAATGTCGGTACGGCGGATCGCAAAGAATGGTGGGAACTTCTGTGCTCGCTGGAAGTAATTCTGACAAATTGGCGGCGTGGGCACGTACGAACCCGCGACGATCGAGAACTGCACACACATCGTCGGCGATACTGATGACAGCCGGATGCAATAGCTTATCGACGAACTCAAAAGAAGGCATGTACGACGCAGAGCTTTTTTCGTGCCAGGTCTTTTGGCCTTCGCCGAGAACATAGTAGTTCGACAACCGGCTGAAGAGAACGACCAAGCCCCAATAGCAGTCTCCGCTATCGTATTTGAATGCCAATTCGTTTCGATACAGCCAGCAATCAACGAAACTGGCGTACCCAGACCCGTAGTGGCCGAACTCCGTTTGATCCTGCAGTCGGTGCGTTCGCCGCACTTCTGCGATGGTTTCCGCAATGGACGAGTCGATCGCGCGTTCGTCGCCCGTATTCCACGGCAATTCGTCCGTGATTGACTCCTGGCGCAAGAGCGATGCGATCTCTGCTTCTGTTAATAGCATCCGTGCCCTCCCGGTAATGGGCGTTAAATCACATGGCGAACATGGGTTCATACTTCGCAGACGATCAATATGATCGTGTCGCGCTAGAACTACGCCGAAACCGGCAGCGGCAGCGGATAGATGACAACCTCGTCGACGCTGAGATCGCCGAAGTGGCGGCCCTGATAGCGAGTAGGGATCTTGCCGGGGTATTTGCTGATCAAGTTCACGGCAGCCTTGGCGACCGCGGAGTCGGCCGAAACGACTTTCACCTGGAACGGATTGATCCACAGGCTTTGGCCGGGCTTTACGATCTGGAGAACTTCGCCGTACGCCGCGCGGGAATTGCCGTCAGTGATCTGGTCGGACGCCAAGTACAAATACCACTCGTCGCTCTCCCGCTCTCGGAGCCAGAAAGCTGCCTGCACCGGAAACACCTGGGTGAACTGGCGAATCAGCTTCTCGCCGGCATCGAGTTGTTCGACTACCAATGGTTTCTTATCCACGGGAGGACTCCATCCGCCTGGTGAGTGATTGCTTCGAACAAGTCCTGCGCTTTCGAGTGACTGTGGCGTTCATAACGACTTCGTTCGCTCCAGTCCTTCACGACGTTCCAGTTCTTTCCCAGATTCGAGTTCGCGGCGACGTCGGCCGTCATCGCGGAATCCAACGCAGCGAGTTTGACCAGCTTCAGGATCTCGTGCGTGTGGCAATCCTGCACGAATCCTTTCTCAGGCCACTCCTCCGGGCCATAGCCTTTAGCAATACATGCTTTGAGCGCACATTCGACCGCATATCCGGCGAGGTAATAGGCTCCGTCCGCCAAAGGCGCGGGCGATGTCAGTAACGCCTCGGCCTCGGCAATCCGTAATTCGGCGAGCTGCTGCAGGTCTATCCGATTCACTTGTCACCTACACAGTCGGCGAGCGACTCTCAATTCATTCTACGCCTGGCTTGCCGCTTCAAGCTCCACCTTACCTAGCGACATCCCCAGGGACCCCACCTATGGAGATTCCAAATAATAATACAGAGTGGGTTCAATGCAAGCGGCTCGGCAGTCCTAACCGACCTTCGCCTATTCCATCACCCCGGCATGGCAAACAGCACGGGTGACTGCTGCGCAGCACCCATGGCACCCAGATTTCCCGAGCACAGCGGCCTTCACCCACCCCTTGCCCACCCGCCCCCGGAACACGAAAATGGTTCGTTTCCCTCCTCCTCCTTCCGGAACCATCGTGACATGCCTAGCTGTGTTTTGGCGTACTCGGGCGGACTTGATACCTCGGTCATCTTGGGCTGGCTGCAGGACGAAGGTTACGACGTGCATTGCGTTTACGTCGACCTGGGGCAGCCCTGCGAAGACCGCCAGGCCATTCTCGCCAAGGCCAAGGCCTGCGGGGCCAAGAGCTCCAGAATCGTCGACGCCCGCGAGGAGCTGTGCCGCGACTTCGCCTTTCCGGTCCTGCAGTGGCAGGCCAAGTACGAAGGCATCTACCTGCTGGGCACCTCGATCGCCCGGCCGCTGATCTCGAAGGTCTGCCTGCAGGTGGCTCGCGAAGTGGGGGCCGACGCCTACGCTCACGGCGCGACGGGCAAGGGGAACGACCAGTGCCGCTTCCAACTCGCGGCCGAGGCCCTCGACCCGGGCGTGAAGGTGATCGCACCCTGGCGGATCGAGAAGTTCCGCCAGCTGTTCCCCGGCCGAAGCGAGATGATCGCCTTCTGCGAGCAGAAGAAGATTCCGGTCAAGGCGTCGCTGGCCAAGCCGTACAGCTCGGACGAGAACTGCCTGCACATCAGCTACGAAGCCGGCAAGCTCGAAGACCTGAACGTGAACGGCGTCGAGCTGGTCGACTTTGGGATGACGGTCTCTCCGCAGGAAGCGCCCGACAAGCCGGAGACGGTGACGATTGGTTTCGAGCGGGGCGTGCCGACCACGGTGAACGGTAAGAAGCTCTCAGCCCTGGAGGTGGTGACCGAGCTGAACAAGATTGGCGGCCGCAACGGCGTGGGCCGGATCGACATCGTCGAGAACCGCTTCGTCGGCATGAAGAGCCGCGGCGTGTACGAAGCGCCGGGCATGACGGTGCTGTACCTCGCTCACATGATGATCGAGCAGTTGACGCTCGACCGCGACCTGACGCACCTGCGCGATCGGATCTCGCCCGAGGTGGCCGAGATGGTTTACTACGGTTTCTGGTACACGGCGAAGATGGACGCGCTCTTGGCGTTCATTCGCGAGGCACAGAGTAAGGTGACCGGCGAAGTCCGGCTGAAGCTGTACAAGGGGAACATCTCGGTCGACGGCCGCACGAGCCCGAACAGTCTGTATGACGAGGGGATCGCGAGCATGGAAGGCGGCAGCAGCAGCTACAACCAGACGGATGCGGAAGGGTTCCTCAGGATCCAGTCGCTCCCCGGCCGCGTGCAGGGGCGCGTGACGCCGCGGGCGTATTGATTGGCAATGCGAAGAGATTAACCGCAGAGTCAGGATTATTTACCGCAGAGTACGCGGAGGTTCGCGGAGGGAAGTCAGAGGAAGAAGAGATTTAACACGAAGGCAGGAAGTGCACAGAGGAGGAAGGGAGTCGGAAGGAAAGAAGAGAACCACAGATGAACACAAATAGACACAGATAAGAAGAAGAATTGGGGAGAGGGAAGGCAGAAGAGTAGGACCAAATAGACAGAGGACGGGCGAGGTGTTGGCGAGGATGGGCTCGGAAGACTGCTTCCCAATCTCTCTCTTATTTGTGTACATCTGTGTCCATCTGTGGTTCCTGCCTTTGAATTCTCTTTCCCCTCTGCCTTTTTCCTCTGCGTCCTCTGCGGTTAATCTTGTTTGCCTGCCTTCCTCCGCGGTCAGTCTTCTGCGTTTTCCCTTCCGTCTTGGTAGAATCACAGTTGGTTGGCAATTCAAGTTTGAGCGAGCGAAAGTAGGTTGCGATGAACGTCCTTATCGTGGGTAACGGTGGCCGCGAGCACGCCTTGGCATGGAAGATCAAGCAAAGCCCGCGCGCCGGCCGCGTGTTCGTCGCCCCGGGCAACGCCGGAACCGAGATCGACGCCGAGAACGTCGACATCTCTGCCACCGACTTTCCGCGGCTGATCAAGTTCGCCCAGCAGAACGACGTCGGCCTGACCGTCGTCGGGCCCGAGCTGCCTCTCACCAAGGGCATCGTCGACGCCTTCAGCGACGCCAAGCTGCGGGTGTTTGGTCCGCGGAAGAACGCGGCTGAGCTCGAAGGGAGCAAGGTCTTCTGCAAGAACCTGCTGCGGCATGCCGACGTGCCGACGGCCGACTACCGCGTGTTCCGCAACGCCGACCATGCGACGACGTTCCTGAAGGATCGCGAGGACGTGCCCGTGGTGGTGAAGGCCGACGGCCTGGCCTCGGGCAAAGGCGTGTTCGTCTGCGCGACCCGGGCGGAAGCGATCGAGGCGGTGCGCCGCATTGGCCGGAACAAGGAATTCGGCGACGCCGGCAACCAGATCGTGATCGAAGAACGGCTCGACGGGCAGGAAGCAAGCGTGCTGGCGATCACCGACGGCCGCACGATCGTGACGCTGCCGGCCGCGCAGGATCACAAGCGCGCTTACGACGGCGACACCGGCCCAAACACGGGCGGCATGGGCGCGTATAGCCCGGCCCCACTGATCGACGAAGAGAAGCTGCACTTGATCGAAGAGCAGGTGCTGGTGCCGACCGTACATGCGATGAAGCGCGGTCGCCGGCCGTTCCGCGGCGTGCTCTATGCCGGCATCATGATCACGAACCAAGGGCCGAAGGTGCTCGAGTACAACGTGCGGTTCGGCGATCCGGAGTGCCAGCCGATTCTGATGCGGCTGGAAAGCGATCTGCTCGACCTGCTGGAAGCGACGGTCGACGGCCGGCTCGATGAGCTCGCGCCGCTGAAGTGGGACCAGCGTGCGGCGGTGTGCGTGGTGATGGCCAGCGAAGGCTATCCCGGCAGCTACGAGCGTGAGTTCCCGATCCGCGGGCTGGAAGAAGCGGCGAAGATACCGGACGTGAAGGTGTTTCACGCGGGCACCACGACGGTGAACGGCCAGGTGGTGACCAGCGGCGGCCGCGTGCTGGGCGTCACGGCCCTGGGCAGCTCGATTCCGGCGGCGAAGCTGCAAGCGTACACCGCGGTGAAGCAGATCCGCTGGAACGGCGCCTGGTGCCGCAAGGATATCTCGGACAAGGCACTGGCTTCGGTGCGGTAGGTCGGACGGAGAACGAAGAGACTTACCGCAGAGGGCGCGGAGGTACGCAGAGGGAAATCGGAGGCAGAACGAAAACGAACCACAGATGAACACATATTAACACAGATAGGAAGAGTGCAAACAGCTCGCCGAGGTCCATCCTCACCTTCACTCATTTGTGTGCATCTGTGTCTATCTGTGGTTCGTATTCTTCTCCCTCAACTCTTTCCTGCTTCCTCGGTCTTCCCTCTGCGTACCTCCGCGCCCTCTGCGGTTAGTCACTCATTTCTGCGGTACTAATCCAGCTCGGCCAGCACGCCCAGCAGCTGCTCGACTTCCGCCGGCGTGTTGTAGTGCAAGAGGCCCAGCCGCAGCATGCCTTCAGGCTCCTGCCCCAGCGATTCGCTCAGCTCCAGGGCGTAGTAGTTGCCGTGCCAGGCGAAGATGTTTCGCGCGGCCAGGTAATCGGCCAGTTCGACCGGCGAACGGTGCGCGTGTGTGATCGAAAGCGTCGGCACGCGCTGAGCAAGCCGGTCGCGGTCGGTGATGCCCCACACGCGATACTGCGGTAGCGCGGCCAGACCGTCGAGCAGCTGTTCGCAGAGCGTGCGTTCATAGCTGGCGATCTCGCTGAACGCGCGATCGAGCGCCGCGGGCCGTTCCACGAGCGAAGCATCAAACGTGCGGCCCAAGTCGGCCAGGTAGTCGATCGCCGCCAGCACGCCCGCGATGCACTCGTGATTCTGCGTGCCGGTCATCCAGCGATCGGGAATCTGATCGGCCGCCGGGCGCACCTTGTAGGGCGTGAGTGTTTCCAGGTTCTCCGCACGCCCCCACAGGATGCCCACATGCGGTCCGAAGAATTTATAGGCCGAGCAAGCGAGGTAATCGCAATCCCACTCGCTGACGTTGATCCGCCCATGAGGGGCGTAATGCACCGCGTCGACATACACCTGGCTGCCGACGTCGTGCGCCCAGCGGCAGATGTCCGCGAGCGGGTTGATCGTGCCCACCGAGTTCGACGCCGCGCCGACCGCCACCAGACGCGTGCGACTATTGAGCAGCGACTTGAGCTTCTCCAGATCGAGCGTGCAATTCTCGACGCGCACCGGTACGAAGTGCACCTTCACACCGGCGTCGGCCGCGGCCATCACCCAGGGACGGACGTTCGCGTCGTGATCGAGCCGGGTGACGATGATTTCGTCGCCGGCGGCCCAGGTCTTGGCCAGTGCCCGGCTGAAGGCGAACGTCAGCGTCGTCATGTTCGCGCCGAAGACGATCGAGCGAGGGTCCGGCGCGCCAACCAGATCGGCTGCCGCCGCGTGCGCTTTCGCCAGCAGCGCATCGCTCTCAACGCTCGTGGCAAACCGCCCGCCGTGGTTGGCGTTCATCTCGATCAAGTAGCGGCTGATCGCATCGATCACGCGGTCGGGAACCTGGCTGCCTGCCGGGCCGTCGAGGAACAACGCCCGCTGCCCTTCGAACAATTGCTCGAGCGCGGGAAACTGCGAGCGGCACCAGTCGATGGGGAAGGTCGTGTCGGTCATAGCAATCCGTCAGTTGGGGTTTCGCTGCTGCCGGTGGGAGACCGATCGTTAGCCCCCGGCTTTGCCGGGGGGTCGCGTGACATTCAGTCGACCATGCCGCACTCAGGGCAGTCCGTTTAGGTTCACCCCCCGGCAAAGCCGGGGGCTACTTCGCAATCTCGATCGAGCAGGTCGGTAATAAACATGCAGCCCGGGCTGTGCGTGATCGCAATCGGCGGCCGGGCGCTGAGCAGGGCCACTTGCGGAGTCACGCCGCAGGCCCAGAACACGGGTACTTCACCATCGCGAATCGTCACGGCCTCGCCAAAGTCCGGCCGCTGAATGTCGTGAATCCCCAGCGCCGCGGGATCGCCCACGTGTACCGGTGCGCCGTGCATCGTCGGAAACCGGCTTGTAATCTCGATCGCACGCTCGACATGTTCCGGAGCAAACGGCCGCATGCTCACGACCAGATCGCCCGCGAAACGTCCGGCCGGCTTGCAGGGAAGGGCGGTGCGATACATCGGCACGTTGCGGCCTTCGTCGATATGCCGGACCGGCAGCCCCGCCGCCTGCAGCGCATTTTCAAACGTGAACGAACAGCCGAGCAGGAAGCCCACGAAGTCGTCGCGCCACAAGTGGGCGACGTCCGTCGGTTCAACCGCCTCGGGAACGCCTTCGCGGAACACGCGGTAGCGCGGCACGTCGGTACAGAGGTTCGCACCCGTCGCAGTGTGCTGCGGTTCGAAGCTACCAACCGCCGTTTGTTCGACCAGCGGACACGGCCGTGCGTTCAATCGGCAGAACCCCGCGAACTCGCTCGCCCAATCCGCCGGCAGGATCACGAGGTTCGTCTGCACAAACCCTCGCGCAAGTCCCGCCGTCGGCTGCGTCCAGCGTCCCGCGCGAATCTGTGCGCGCACCTCGCCCGCGGTCGCATTGGCAAGTTCAGCGGATGATGGTTGGTTCTTCATAGAAATCTAAGCAGAAAGATAACCGTAGAGGACGCGGAGGTTCGCAGATGGAAGGCAGAGGTAGAAAAAGAATGACAAAGATTAGAACCACAGATACACACAGATAAATACGAATGAAGAGTGCTTGAAGCAAACACGTCCCTGCCTTCTCCTGCCTTTACCCTCCGTGTTCTCTGTAATCTCGGTGGCCAAATCTGCCTTTAATCTTCTTCCTTCCCACATCTGTGTTCATTTGTGTTCATCTGTGGTTCTCTTCCCTCTGCTTCTTTCTTCTCTGTCTTCCATCTGCGAACCTCCGCGTCCTCTGCGGTTAATTCTTCCGGTGTCACTTCCGACCCCCGCGCTCATCCACGAATCGCTTTCCTTTCCCTTCCACGCGCGGCAGCGTCCCCAGCGGCACGCAGCGGACTTCCATCTTCAGCCCCAGCCGCAGTCGCAGTTCAATCTCCACGCGCTCAGGCGACTCCAGCCGATCTTCAATATCCACCACCAGGTGATCCATCTCACCCAGCTTCGTCGCCGTCATCCGAAACTCGATCACCTCAGGAAAGCTCCGCAGCACCTGCTCGACCGAGCTGGGAAAAATGTTCACGCCGCGGATCACCATCATGTCGTCCGTCCGACCCACTACGCCGCCGTTCAGGAACACAAATCGGTTCTCGCCGCCATGCTGCCAACTCGGCCGGACCAGGTCGCCCGTGCGATAGCGAACGACAGGGCTGCCCGTGCGTCCCAGATTCGTCAGCACGAGTTCCGCAAGTTGCCCCTCGGCGGCGCTGGTGCCGGTTTCCACGCTGAGGAACTCGGCGATAAAGTCGTGCTCGTTGATGTAAAGGCCTTTGCCCTCGACATCGCCATAGCCCCACGGACCAACCTCCGACGCGCCGCTGTGATCGAGCACGCTCGCTTGCCAGGCGTTCTCAATCCGAGCGCGCGTCGCCGGCACCGATCCGCCCGGCTCGCCGGCCAGAATCAGCATGTTCACGTCGAGCTCGCCCACGTCGATCTGATGTTCCGCGCCGACCTCGGCCATGTGCAGGGCATAGCTGGGCGTGCATAGCACGGCCGAGCATTGCATCGTGCGCATCAGCTCCAACCGACCGAGCGTCGAGATCCCGCCGCCGGGCACCGCCAGGCAACCCCGCGCAATCGCCGCGTCGAACGCGCTCCAGAATCCGATGAACGGCCCGAACGAAAACGCCATGAACACCGAGTCGCCCGCCTCGAGCCCCGCGGCGTCGAGCACAAACTGCCAACAGTCCATCCACCACGCCCAATCCTCGGGCGTGTCCAGCACGATCAAGGGCCGGCCGTGCGTACCGCTGGTCTGGTGCATCCGCACATAGCGCTCGCGCGGCCAGGTAAGATGCGGTGGCAGGCGATCGCCACCCGAGATCAGCAGCTCTTCTTTGAACGTGTACGGCAGCTCCGCGAACTCATCCAGCGAGTGCAGCGGCCCGTGCTCGTCGGCCAGCAGCTCGCCCGAGATGTCCGGCAGCTTCTCGGCATAGAACTTGTTGTGCGGCAGGATCGTCTTCAGCAACCGGTTCAGCCGCTTGAGCTGATGTTCGGCCAGCCGATCCGCATCGAGGCGTTCCAGAGCGCGACGTTCGTCGAAAGTCATGGTCGTCATGCCAGAATCATAAAGTTCACCGGCCCCGCCGACCAGCCGAGCGGTTTGGCCCACGGTTTTTGGCCTGCGGTGGCGGACATTCGGCTGTTAAGATACTCTTCCACGAACTTGCCACTTGAGGTTTCGCGCCGCGCCCATGACCGAAGAAGCTCGCAAAGGTTCGCTGCTGGTCATCTTCCTGACGGTCTTTATCGACCTGTTGGGTTTCGGCATCGTGCTGCCACTGCTGCCGATCTATGCCAAGGACATCGCGGCCCAGATGAACCTGGAAGCCGACCATATGCAGGTCGGCATCATCATCGCGCTCTTGATGTCGAGCTTCTCGGCGATGCAGTTCCTCTTCGCGCCGCTGTGGGGTCGCCTTTCCGACCGCATTGGCCGGCGCCCCGTGCTGATCGTGGGACTCGCCGGGTCGGTCGTGTTCTATGCGATGTTCGGCGTCGCGACGGTGATGAAAAGCCTGCCGCTGCTCTTCATCTCGCGCATCGGGGCGGGGCTCGCTGGCGCCACGATCTCGACCGCGCATGCCTACATCGCCGACGTCACCAGCAAGGAGAACCGCGCGCGAGGGATGGCCCTGATCGGCGCGGCCTTCGGCCTTGGCTTCACGTTTGGTCCGCTCTTGGGTTACCTGGCCGTGCCCAGCGGGACGGGCGATCCCGGCCCGGGTCCTGGCTACGCCGCCGCGGCGCTCTCGGCGGTCGCGCTCGTACTCGCAATCTTCAAGCTGCCCGAAAGCCTGAAGCCGGGCACGGCTGGCGAAAATGGCCGCCGCCGCTGGTTCGATCGACGGGCCCTGTCCGATGCGGTCGCCACGCCGGGCATCTTCGTGTTATTGCTCGCTTCGTTCATCTGCGTGTTCTCGTTCGCGAATCTCGAATCGACGCTGTCGTTGATCCTCAAGAATGTCGACTTCGGCTACGACTTCACGTTCCAGCAGATCTGTCTGACGTACGCCTTCATCGGCATCGTGCTGGCGATCGTGCAGGGGGGAATCGTCCGCCCGCTCGCCAAGCGAGTCCGCGAACCGGTGCTGGCTGCGGTCGGCACGCTGATCGAGATCGTGGGCTTCGGGATCCTGGTCTATTCGACGACGCGTCCGACGCTGCCGCTGTTGCTCGGCGGCCTGGCGATCGTCGTCAGCGGTTTCGCGTTCATGACGCCCTCGCTCAACGCGATGCTCTCTCGGTGGACCGATCCCGAGAAGCAAGGCGGCATCCTCGGCCTCGGCCAGAGCATGTCGTCGCTGGCCCGCATTCTTGGCCCCTTGGCCGGCGTGCCGCTGGTGGAAAACCGCACGCTCGCCGAAACCCTCGGCGTGAAAGCCGCCGTCCTGCCCCTCGGTCTGGCCGCGTCGATGATGGCCGTCGGCCTCGTGCTGATCCTGCTGGCCGCCTCGCGCGGAAGGGACTACGGGACGACTGCGTCCCTCACGCGCTAAGGTGCATTCGAAGCGTCTTCGCCCGTACGTTGAGCGTGTTCCGCTTCTTGCCAGTCCAGCACCACTCGCTTCACCATAGTATCCGCCACTTTACCTCCGAAGAGGGCGGGTAGTACCAGCCACATCGTCATGAATGCGTCCGCGACAATACCTAGCCAACCGAAGGACGTAATCGCATACAGCTCGACAACCAATGCCGGCACGATCGATACTAACCACCACGGCAATCGTGGAGGCTTGGACCAAGGAATCGACGTGAGAAACACCGCCGGCAAGGCAAGAATGGGCGGAATCAAAATCACGAAAATGCCTAGCGACGGGAGAAGCAGTCGCACGGCAATCCACGCTGCCAACCCAATTGCACCCAGCAGCGTCACCTGACCAGCCCAGCTACGAGACGAATTCATGTCTGCGTTCGCAACTACATCTTCACTCGCTCGGGTTTTACTCACTAAATTAACCGCGGAAACCAAGAATTGATAACACTCATAAATCCGCGCCGCGTCAGTCAACGAGACAACTGAGCTTCTCCACGCCCAGATACCGCCAGTTTACCGCTACCACGCTCACTTCTCGAGGAAATCAAGCGTCCCGCCCGCTTCCAGGCGAGTAGCCACCAACCGATCTACGATGAGTTGCAGCGGCCAAGAGATCTCGTGGAAACTCAATGCTTGCTGCTCGAAGGCTTCGGCGTAGCCCGAGTTGGAAGCGAGAACCAGATGAGCCGCGATTCGATAAAGATCGAGCGAGTGCAGCAACTGAATGACACCGGGCATGGCCACGATCCTGTCGACAGCAGCTGTCTGATGGCGAAACTGAGTATCATGCGCTGCCGCCGCCCGCTCCCAGTCCTGTAATTTCTCAAGCTCCGCGACCAGACTGCTTGCCAACCGCCTCGCCGACTCCGTCGCCTGTAGAAGCTGTAGCCCTTCCTCTTCCGAAACCTGCTGACAGAGCGGGCTAACAGCACTATCAAGCCTTGCATGCCAGTCTTCTCGCTGCTCCGCGGAATCCAGATCGGCGACTCCTCTCTCAGGATCGGTAGCGAGCTCCAGACAAGCACGATATTGCGTGAGCCCCTTGTAGAGGATGATTCGAGTAACCGACACACCACACATGGTTGCCAACGCATCGGAGGTTGGGGTCAAGAAAGACAACTCCACCACATTCCATAGATCGCGATGTTCCGTCGGTCGATAGAATCGCACACCCTGCTTCGTCGGCAAACCTGGTACGTAGCGATACCCGTCTGATTCCAAGCAAACAACGGAGCGATTGATGAACGTCGATCTCCGCATCGCAACTTCTCCGACGCTTATGTCCACAGAACAGAAAACGGTTCCTGGCACCGTTTTTCCGTTTTAAACACGAAAAAGGTTCCTGGCACCGTTTTCAGATTCAACCGTAGAGTTCCCATCGGCTCTCTTCCACGAGATGCCTAGCGAACTCGGCGATCATCGAATGGAAGATCGATTCATCGCGCGCCGCCAAGAACAGAGACGGATCATCGACCGCCGCATTGATCGCCACGAACCAATCAGCTTGGATAGGTGCTTCGCGATATTCACTTACGGACTTCAAATCCACCGTTTCGAATATCGCATCAAGATCACCGGTGCTGCATGAAGCAGGGCAAATCACGAGCGGACTGAACTCGCTGTACGTCATGGAAGCCCCGCAAAACGCCAGTAGCGCCTCCAAGCTGCGAATTGTGTAGATCCTTGAAAGATCGTTCTCCTCGATTCGTAGCGCAGCCCGTGGCGGTAGCGGAATCGACGTATTCGCCAGCGAGTCCATTTCGCTCGGTTCGATTGGCATCGCGGAAAACGGCTTGAGCCAGCAGTGAATGTTGGGAAATCCCCGCGCACACACCCCATTCGGCAACATCGGTGAGAGTACCGAACAAAAGCCGTTCAGAATCTTCTCAGCGCTGTCGGGCGGAATCAGAAAGAAAGCGACATGAAAGGGAGCTTGCATGGTCATCACTTGCCCTTATCGACAAAGAATCCATTGCCGGCTGGCAGCGACAACTTGTTGACTGTGCCCTCGCAGCAACAAGACGGATCGCGGAGGACGTAACGTCAGCGGATGCTCCGTTTCGAGTAACGCTTTGCCTGAGCCCTCTTGTGCCGGAGGCACCCTGACAATTGTCAGGGCCACCCTAGTGAACAACCCGAACACCGTCAGCGATACCACCTGGACCAAACGATCAATCGGACGTTCCAAACCCGCCGCCGCCCGGCGTTTCGATTCTCAGCACATCGCCGGGATGCACGCGGAACTGTGCTCGTCCGGCGAGTGACTCCTGCGAGCCACCGGCGCGTGTGAGCGTATTGCGCCCCAGCGATCCCGCTTCGCCGCCGGCCAGTCCGTACGGCGGATACGGCCCGCGGCGCTGCGAGAGGATCGAGACTTCAAGGGCCTTGAGGAACTCCAGCTCGCGCACGATACCATCGCCGCCGCGATGGGCGCCGGCGCCGCCGGAGCCGCGACGAATCGAAAACGACCTGACCCGCACCGGGTAGCGCCGCTCCAGCACCTCGGGATCGGTCAGCCGAGTGTTCGTCATGTGCGTGTGCACCGCATCCGCGCCATCGCTCTCGGCCGTCGCCCCCGAGCCGCCGCAGATCGTTTCGTAGTAGCCGAACGTCGCATCGCCGAAGAGCAGATTGTTCATCGTCCCCTGGCTGGCCGCCGCCACGCCGAGCGCCCCCAGCAGCACGTCGACCACGCGCTGCGAAGTCTCCACATTCCCGCCGACCACCGCCGGGCAGTCCTCGGCCTTGGCGGCCTCCGGCGGATTGAGCAGCCCCTCGGGAATCTTGATCTCGACCGGCGCGAGCACGCCCTGGTTGAGCGGAATGTCTTCGTCCAGGAGCGCCCGCAGCACGTACATCACCGCCGACATCGTGATCGCGCGGTTCGCGTTCAGGTTGCCCGCGGATACCGGTCCCGTGCCCGCGAAGTCGATCGTAGCGCCGTCACCTTCGATCGTAATCGTCACGGCGATCGGCGTCCCATCATCCAAGTGATCGGTAAACGCATGCGCGCCCTCCGGCAGCCGGGCGAGCGCTCGCCGCACCTTGCGTTCGGCGGCATCCTGGATGTGCCGCATGTAAGCCTGCACCACGGGAAGCGTGTAGCGCTCCACAAGCCTGAGCAGGTCGCCGGCTCCGCGATGATTCGCCGCCACCTGCGCCGCCACGTCAGCCAAGTTCGCTTCAGGACTGCGCGTGGGATACTTGCCCGAGGTGAGCAGCGTGCGGAACGCATCCCAGCGCTCGCGGCCGGCGTCGATCAGTTTGAAGTTGCGAATCAGCACGCCCTCTTCCGCGAGGTTCTTCGAAAACGGCGGCATCGAACCCGGCGTGATCCCGCCCAACTCGGCATGATGCGCCCGGCTGGCCGTGAAGAACAGCAGTTGCGCCGCCGCGTCATGCACGGGCGTAATCACCGTGATGTCCGGCAGGTGCGAACCACCCCGATACGGATCGTTCATCACGAACACGTCGCCGGGCTTGATGACCGGATTATCCACGATCGTCCGCTTCACGGTCTCGGCCATCGCCCCCAGGTGCACCGGAATGTGCGGCGCGTTGACGACCAAGTCCCCCTGCGGCGTGAACAGCGCGCAGCTAAAGTCCAGTCGCTCCTTCACGTTCACGCTGCTCGAAGTGTTCCGCAGCGTGATCCCCATCTGCTCGGCGATCGCGGCGAACTGGTTGTTGAAGATCTCGAGCATCACCGGATCGGCCTCGACGGAAACGGCCGCGGCCACCGGCTGCTGGGCGGTCGGCTCGACGAGCAATTCCCCGCCACTCAAGACCGCGGCCTGCCAATGCGGATCGATCACCGTCGTCGAAGCCGCTTCGCAGACAATCGCCGGCCCGACGATCACATCTCCCGGCACGAGCTCGCCGCGAGTGAACACGGCCGTCGCGACCAGCTCGCCACCAAAATACGTTTGCGTCTTGCCGCCTGCTATGGCATCTCGCACGGGAAGGCGATGGGAAGTCTCCAGCTTCTGTGCCGAACGTCCGCGGGCTTCCACCCGAGCCGCGACGATCTCCAGCGGCCGCCCGACGTGCACGTAGCCATACAGCCGCTCGTGATCTGCTTCGAAATCGCGCTTTAGACTTGCGGCAATCGGCACCGCAGGGCAGGGGACCAGCAGCGAGGCATCGACGCCCTGATAGCGCAACTCGAGAAAGTACGTCACCTCGATCCGCTCGCGTTCGATCCCTTCGGCCAGCACGCCAGCCACGGCCACCTCGGCTAGCTGCGCGAACGAATCGCGTACCGCGGCGAGCGCCTCCGCCGACAAGAGCTGATACACTCCCGCCACTTCATGCCGCTCGACGTCCGCCAATCCGATGCCGAACGCACTCAAGAGGCCCGCCACCGGATGATGCAGAATCTGCCGCATGCCGAGCTCGCTCGCCACGGCACAAGCGTGCTGCCCCGCCGCGCCGCCGAACGGCACGAGCACGTAATCGCGCGGGTTGCAACCCTTGGCCACCGAGATCGAGCCGATCGCCTTGGCCATATGAGCATTCGCCACCTGCACGAAGCCCTCGGCCAAATCCAGCGGCTCATAGCGGCGGCCCGTCTCGCGGGCAATCTCTTCGATCAATTCGCCAAGCCGTGCTTCCGCCGCCGATCGATCCAGCGGAAACGGAAACCGCTCGGGCGGAATCTTGCCGAGCAAAAAGTTGACGTCCGTCACGGTGAGCGGTCCGCCGCGCCCGTAGCAGGCGGGGCCCGGATCGGCGCCGGCGCTATCCGGCCC
>JBGSKX010000343.1:0-16840 GCA_041741015.1 Pirellulales bacterium | reverse complement strand
ATGGCAGCGGCATTCGATCGTTTGCCGCGACAGGCCACGCCCACGGAGTGGTGGGGAGCGCTGCGGGCTTTTGCCACGGATCTGGGGATGCTGCGAGCTGCGGCGTCCAGTCCGCTGGGCGAAGCGCAGGCCGCGGCCGACGGCGCCGCCTGGGAACGCGTCGAGTTGTCGCTGGCCGAAGTCGAGCGGTTGGCGCGGTGGAATGAAGAGTCCGCCCCA
The DNA here is from genome assembly GCA_041741015.1 of Pirellulales bacterium. Classification (GTDB taxonomy): domain Bacteria; phylum Planctomycetota; class Planctomycetia; order Pirellulales; family PALSA-1355; genus JALHMI01. The sequence continues at coordinate 16,621 of JBGSKX010000343.1, read as the reverse complement.
CGATGGAATCGCACGGAACTGCTCGCACACCTCGAGGACGTGTGCCGCAGCGAATCTTTGAGCGTGGCATCGGACGAACAAGGAGCGGTGCGCGTGTTGGCTGCTGAAACGGTTCGCGGGTTGAGTGCTCCGTATGTGTTTCTGTGTGGGCTATCGGAGAAAGCCTTTCCCCCGCCGCACAGGGAAGACTGTCTCTACACCGATGCCGATGCGCGGCGGTGGGGCGCGAGCGGTTTGCCGTTGCCGTCGAACGCCGACCGCGGCCGGTTCGAAATGCTGCTGTTCTACGAAGTCGTAACGCGGGCCACTCGGCACCTGGTGTTGAGTTACCCCGCGCTCGACGCGCAGGCACAGGCCCTGGTGCCGAGCCCGTTCCTGCGAGAGGTCGAGCACGTTTGCGGAGCGGCACGGATTCCGCGCAACGCGCAGCCGCATCTGGACTGCATCCCGCCGACGGACGAGGTGGTTTCGGTTCGCGACTTTCGCATCCGGGCCGTGTCCGAAGCGCTGGCCGGGCGCGAGAAACTATTCGAACAGCTATGCGCGCATCCGGCGACCAGCAGCGTGGCGCGATCGATTGTCGCCGGCCTGACGATGACCGAAGCCCGCGATGAGCAGGCGTTCGGGCCGTTCGAGGGCATGTTTACGACCGACGCGGCTCGACGCAAGCTGTCTGAGCGGTATGGTCCGGGCCATTGCTGGAGTGCCAGCAAGCTGGAGGTTTATGCGAACTGTCCGCACGAGTTTTTTTTGAAGAACGTCCTGCGTGTTCGCCCCCTGGACGAGCCGGAACTGGCGACCGACTTCATGGGACGCGGGCAGATGTTGCATTGGCTGCTGGCGCGGGCGCATCGCGAACTGAATGACTGCCAGGGTGCCCCGAGCACTCCGTGCGGCAAGACACTCAGCAAATTTACCAGGGCCGTCGAGCAACTGGCCGCGGAGCTGCGGCGTAAAGGCGGCGCCGGCACGCTGGCTGGCGGCATGGTTGAGATCAACGTCCGGCAGGTGCTGGCCTGGCTCGAGAAGTACCAGGAACACCACGAGGCGTACGACCGGCTATTTTCCGATTGGAAGCAGCCGCTGCGGCCGGCCCACTTCGAAGTGTCCTTCGGTCCACAACGTGAAGACGATGCTGAGGACGAGTGGAGCGATTCGCGCGATCCGTTGTCACGCGACGAGCCGTTCACCTTGGAATGCGCCGGCGAGATGCTTCCGTTCAACGGCCGGATCGACCGAATCGACGTGGGACGTTATGGCAGTCAGGCAGCTTTCACGGTGGTCGACTACAAGAGCGGGAAACTGAAACCGCGCACCAAGCTGGCAGCCGTGTTGGCTGGCAACTCGCTGCAACTTCCGCTGTATGCACTTGCCGCCGAGCAATTGTTGGCCGAGACCGGAGCCGTGCCATTTCGCGCGGCATACTGGCATCTTTCAGGCGAGGGGTACGAGGAGAAGGAGGCGGTCAAGTTTCACCTGACAGAGGATGGCCGGCTCGAGCTTTCCGATGAATGGTCGGCGCTGGAGGACGCGCTGAAGTCGCGAGTGGCCGCGCTGGTGCGCGGGGTTCGCGCAGGCGAGTTTCCCATGTTCAGTACCGACGACAAATGCACGGGACGCTGCGACTTTGCCACGGTTTGCCGGGTAAACCAGGCCCGCTCGCGAGAAAAGTTCTGGCAACCGCCGCCGGGAGACCAGTCATGACGACCTCGGCGAAACACGCGCCCAAGTATACAGAGCAGCAAGAGAAAGCCATCGAGACACGCAAGGTGTCCGTTTCACTTTCGGCTGGAGCTGGCTGCGGCAAAACCTTTGTGCTGACCGAACGCTACCTGTCGCATCTCGATCCGCGCGTGCCGGGTGCTCTGCAGCCGGACCAGATCGGACAGCTCGTGGCGATCACCTTTACCGATCGGGCCGCGCGCGAGATGCGCGACCGGATTCGGCGCCGCTGTTATGAGCGTCTGCAAACCTGCGACGAAGCGGATGCCGGCTATTGGGCCACGCTGCTACGCACGCTCGACAATGCCCGGATCAACACGATTCACGGATTTTGCGCATCGCTCCTGAGGTCTCGGGCGGTGGAAGCGGGGCTCGATCCACAGTTCACCGTGCTGGAACAGGCACAGTCGGAATCGCTGCTGAGCGAGTCGCTGGACGACGTGCTGCGAAGGCTGATCGCTGCCGCGGACGAGACGACGCTCGCGCTGGCCGTGCAATTTAATCTCGACGGAGTGCGCGGGATGCTCCGGGGTCTGGTGCTGGACAGCACGCCGCAGCTAATCGCCAGGTGGCGCGATGCGACGCCAGAGCAAGTTGTTGAGAGCTGGCAGCAGGAGTTCGAACTGCTGCGGCCACAGGTCGCGGCGTACGTATTGGGTTCGAATCTGACCAAATGCATTGAGTCCATCCTTCAGGAGCACATGCCGGCGCATGCAGAGATGGCCGCACGCCGCGAGGCAGTGCTCGAGGCATTGGAAGAATTGCGGCGCGAGGGAGGCGCTGGTCCGCTGGGCCAGCAGCTGCGCCAGATTCAAGTTAATGCCAAAGTCCAGGGGGGCGGCGGCGCGCGAGTCTGGCCGGATGCCGAAGCCTATGCTCAGTTTCGCGACTCAGCGACCGAGCTGCGTGGAATACTAACGCCTCTCATCTCGCTTGCCGACTTTAACATTGCGGATGCCTGGGAAGCGGCGGAGCTCGGAACGAAGTTGCTCGGCCTGGCCGTTCAGGTCTATGAAAGCTACCAGCAACGAAAGCAGGAGCTGCGAGTGCTGGACTTCAACGACTTGCTGGTCCGCGCGCGCGCGCTGCTGGTCGAAGGAGACGGTGCCGAGCTGGCCAAGCAACTCAGCTCCGGCATAACGTTGCTGCTGGTGGATGAGTTTCAGGACACCGATCCGCAACAAGTCGATCTGGTTAAGGCCTTGTGTGGCGACGGATTGAGTCGCGGGCGGCTGTTTTTCGTGGGGGATTTCAAACAGTCGATTTACCGCTTTCGCGGCGCGAAGCCGCACGTGTTCCGCGACCTGCGCAGCGAAACACCGGCGGCCGGCCGGCTGTCTCTTTCCCGGAACTTTCGCAGCCAGCCGGCAATCCTGAACTTTGTGAACGCGTTGTTCTCCGAGGAACTCGGCGCGGAGTATGAACCGCTGGTGGCCGTGCGGTCGCAGGTGAGTGATGAGCCGGCCGTGGAGTTTCTTTGGGCGCCGACGGTCGCGGACAAGGAATCGGTGGAGGAAATGCGCGCTCGCGAGGCCGATTGGGTGGCCAGGCGGCTGCGCGAGATCATCGACAGCGGCCAGCCAATCGTTCGCACGGAAACGGACGGGAAGCCCACGGCACGACCAGTTACGCCGGGCGACGTCGCGATTCTGATGAGGGCGCTAACGGATGTCGAGGCTTACGAAGCGGCACTGCGCAGGTATGAACTCGATTACTACCTCGTGGGAGGACACGCGTTCTACGCTCAACAGGAAGTGTTTGACCTCTTGAACTTGCTGCGTGCCGTCGACAACCGGGAGGATGTCGTGAGCCTGGCGGGCGTGCTGCGGAGCCCATTCTTCGGGCTGACAGACGAGACCTTGTTCTGGTTGGCCCAGGACCCGGCGGGACTGGGAAGTGCAATTGTCAACCAGACGTTGCCGGAGGAAATCAGCGCGCAGCAGCGGCAACAAGTGCTAACCGCGCGAGAGACGCTCATCGATCTGAGGGCTTGCAAGGATCGGCTGCGAGTTTCCGAGCTGATTGAGCGCGCGCTGGATCGAACGGGGTACGACGCCACGCTGCTCCGAGAGTTTCTTGGTACGCGAAAACTGGCAAATCTCGAGAAGCTACAGGAGCAGGCGCGTAGTTTTCAACGCGGTGATTTTCTGGGGCTCGCCGACTTCATCGTGCGGCTGAGTGATTTTGTCGCGCGGCAGCCAGACGAGGCCCTGGCCGCGACGCATTCGGAAGCGACCGACGTCGTGCGGCTAATGACAGTGCATCAGTCGAAGGGACTCGAGTTTCCGCTGGTTGTCGTGCCGGACATGAATCGGAGACCGTTCAACGGCGCGGACAGTACCCACCTTCACGAACGGTTGGGTCCGCTGGCGCGTACTTCGGCCGAGGAAGACGGTTCGCGGGCGGTGAGTGGTTATGATTTGTGGCGGTTTGTCGAGAAAGCAGAAGAGGAAGCGGAGTCGAGCCGTTTACTCTATGTTGCCACGACGCGAGCGGCCGATTACCTGATACTCTCGGCCAGTGTCAAGAACGTGGGAGATGGTAGTTCTCCGTGGATGAAGCTTCTGGCCCGACGTTTCGATCTGGTCAGCGGCGAGTTTCGCGGTCGCGACTTACCCTTCGATCAGCGTCCCCAGGTGCGGGTGACAAGCGAGCCACCGCCGGAGTTCAAAGCCCGCGGGAAATCGCGCCGCACGGAGATTGCCAAGCTGGCGAAATATCTTGACCCGGCTGGCAGACGCGACGCAACGTTGCCGGCCGTCGATTCGGTGGCGCGAGATTCGGCAGCCAGTCGGCAGTTCTCCTTCTCGCGGCTTTCGGGAAAGCTGCACCGGAAGTTCGAGCACTTGGACGAGGCGTCCGCTCAACTCGAAGGTCCGGACCCCCGACAGCTAGGCACGCTCGTGCATGCCGTGCTGGGGGCGTGGGACTTCACGAGATCCGGCGACCTCGCTCAGCTCGTCGAACGCTTTGCCGAGCAGCACCTGCCTGACTCGCCGGGAGAGATTGCCGAAGCGCGGAACATGATCGAGCGATTCGCCAGTTCGCCGCGCGCCCAGCAGTTGAAGTCCGCCAAGAGCGCGCACGCGGAAGTCGAGTTTCTGTTGCCGTGGAGCATTGACGGCAGCGGTGCCCGTGGGGTCGCGTTACGGGGGTATTTGGACCAGTTGTATCAGGATGCGTCGGGTGCCTGGCACATCCTGGATTTTAAGACAAATCGGCTTGGCCCCGGCGGGGCGCAGGCCGCGGCCGCCGAGTACGAGATGCAGATGTACGTGTATGGGCTGGCTGCGGAAAGGATTCTGCACACTGCGCCCGCCGAGTTGACGCTGCATTTCCTGCGAACCGGGGACGAAGTGTCGTTTGCCTGGAACGACGACGCCCGCCGGCGTGTGGTTCGCATAGTGAACGACGCGATTCGGCTGGCCTTGTCCGAACCGGCTGTGCATGCGGTTGCGGGAAGCTGACGATTCGCACCCGGTCCGGCATCGCGGTCTATCGCATCTTGTAGGCAGACCTATAATCGAGCCGGTAATGAACCTGATCTCTTCTCGCGAGAGGCCGCTTGATGCCGCTCGATCCAGACAAGCAGCGGAAGTTCGCGGTCGACGTGGTTCGCACGCTGCGCAGTCATGGCTACGAAGCCTACTGGGCCGGCGGCTGCGTGCGCGATCGGCTGCTTGGCAGACTGCCGAAAGACTACGATGTGGCCACGACGGCCCGTCCGGACGAGATTCGGGAGGTGTTTTCCCATAAACGAACCGTGCCGATAGGCGCGCAGTTTGGCGTGATCACGGTCGTCGGTCCGAAACCCGCTGGGCAGATCGAGGTGGCCACCTTTCGCGAGGACGCGACCTACTCCGATGGCCGGCGGCCCGATTCGGTGGAGTTCAGCACGCCGGAGGCCGATGCGCACCGCCGAGACTTCACGATCAACGGCCTGTTTTATGATCCGCTTGAAGACCGCGTGATTGACTATGTCGGCGGCGTGGACGATCTGGGGCGGGGGGTGGTCCGAGCGATCGGAGAGCCGCGTGCTCGATTCGAAGAAGACAAGCTGCGGCTGTTGCGCGCGGTTCGATTCACCGTCACCTTTGGCTTCTCGCTGGACATCCCGACGCGCGACGCGATCGAGCACATGGCAAGTCAGATCGGCGTGGTGAGCGTGGAGCGAATCGCCGACGAGATGCGGCGGATGCTCATGCACGATAGTCGAGCGAAGGCCGTCGACTTGCTGCATGAAGTGGACTTGCTGCCGCAGATCCTGCCCGAACTCAACGCGGCCAACGATGCCGAGGCGACGACAGCCGTCGGAAGGCGCGGCGACGCGGCCTGGCTGGCTGCGCTGGCAACATTGGACCTGCTCAGCGAGCCGCCTTTTCCGCTGGCGCTGGCGGCATTGCTCGTTCCATTCGTCGACACGGCGGCGGCGAGAGGGCTGGCCGCTCGGTGGAAACTTTCGAACCAGGAAAGTCGTTCCCTCTGCTGGCTGGTCGAACAACAAGCGGCGCTCGTTGGCGCGGAGCAGATGCCTTGGTCGCGCCTGCAGCCGCTTCTGGTCCACGATAATGCACGCGAATTGATCGCCTTGCATGCGGTGCTTTCGGAAGTGCCTGCTGCCGACCGGCCCGTGGCGAGTCGGGCCGATCTGGCTAGGTGCCGACAGATGCTTGCGCGGCCAGCCCTGGAAGTCGATCCGCCGCCGCTGATCACGGGGGACGACCTCATCGAGCTGGGAATCCCGCGCAGCAAGGCGTATCAGCGGATATTGCAGGCCGCTCGCGACGCGCAGCTCGATGGATTGATCCAGACGAAAGCCGAGGCGCTGGAACTTGTGAGACGTTTACTGAACGAGTAGGTGGTTAGGAGACGGGACAGCGATGCCAGACTTTGAGTTTGTGTTGGCGCTTGTATCACGCTGGCTGCATATTCTTGCGGCAATCACCGCGGTTGGCGGAACGATCTTTGCCCGAGTGGTGGTCTTTCCGACGTTGGCCCCGCTACCGGATGAAGAGCGTGCCCGGCTGCATGCGGCGCTGCGCGAGCGGTGGGCCACGATCGTCAAGGCGGCGATCGGCTTTCTGCTGGTGAGCGGCCTCTACAACTTCATGGTGACGGCGACGCAATACAGAGTGCCGTCCTGGTACCACATGGTATTTGGCATCAAGTTTCTGCTGGCCCTGGCCATTTTCGCGATCGCCAGCCTGCTGATCGGAAAGTCGCCGGCGGCCCAGGCAGTGCGGTCTCGCGCACCCCTCTGGTTGAACCTGAACATCGCCCTGGCAGTCGCGGTGGTGTGCCTATCGGGCGTGCTGCGGACGGCCGAGAAGACGCCCAAACCGACCGCCGTCGATCCGATCGAGATACCGGCCCCGAACTAGCCGCCTGGCGGAATTGCACCTTTGCAGGAGCGACGCAACTTAATTACGCTAGACCTAGGGTGCATTACGGCTCGCCTGACGGCGGGCGGAGCAATTTACGGTGGGCTGTCGCCGAACGGCCCGCGGGGCGTCTATGAATCCCAATGAACGAGCCCTGGATATTCTGCAGAAAGCGCGCGACGCGCTTTGCACGCGACTGACCGAGCGGATCCTCGACTCCGAGCAGGAGATTGCCGAGGATGCGGAAGGCAGTTCGTTTCTCAGCGAGATCGAAGCGATCTATGAGCAGCTTGGCGGGCGGCTCGCGCATCTGAACGCGATGCTCGCCAACCTTCCGCCGGCTCAGGTCCAGCCGGCGTCTGAGCCAACGACGGAAACGGCCAGCGAAGTCGTCTACGCCGATCTGGCGTCGGGAACTTCCGCGACATTCGACATCGAGATTGTCGCTTCTCCGCCGCTGCTGGGGCTGCCGGCGCCGCCCACGCGCGAGGAATCGGAAGTCTGGTCGCTCACAGTCGGATTGGGGCGCGTGGTGCAAATGACGCGCACCGACGATCTGACCGAAGCCGCTCATTTGATTTCCGAAGTGTTCGACCTCCGGCCGAGCCAGGCGCGTCGCGCCGCGGCGGCCTTCCAGCGACAGTTATGCCGCTATCCAGACCTTGCCCGTCGGCTCGAACAGTTTGGCATGGAATTTCATGAACTCAACGAGTACGCTGCGGCCACGTTGCTGGGTGAATGCTTTGAGTTTCAGGCGATCGACGCCTTGTTGCTCGTGCGTTCGATGAAGCAGCAACGACTTCCCGGGATTGACTGAGCCACCTGACAATCTGATTGGTCCAAAGGATTACGCACTTGGATAAGAAGGCGAAAAAAAAGCAGGACGTCCTGCGGCAGCGTCTGCAGAAGCTGCAGCAGCAATTGGCCGGAGCGCGCAAGCAGATGGACGACCCAGACGAGGTCGTGAGACTCGAAAAAGACATCGCGAGCGCCAAGGCCGAGCTCGACAAGCTGGGCTAATCAGCGGCAGGCTGCTGAACGCGTGGTTTACGGCTTAGCAGCCAGGCGGTGCCCCGGCGGCTGATGGAACACGCCGATCTCCGTGCGACCATCGCCATTCCAATCGCCGACCACCGGCGTATCGTTTGGCCCACCCAGCTCGACAACCATGTCATCGTCGTCGATGACACCGTTGTGGTTCGTGTCGAGATACCACAGGCCGTCGCGGTAGACGCCGATGTCGTCGACGCCATCGCCGTCAAAGTCGCCGGATACGGGGATGTCGCCGTGCTGGCCAAACTGATGCTTGGCGTCGTTGTCGCCGCTGCGGCCGTTGCCGTTCGTGTCGCGGCGCCACATGCCGTCGCGGAACACCGCAATCGTGTGAATGCCGTCGCCGTTCCAGTCGCCCACGATCGGATGGTCGCCCGGCGTGCCATACAGAAACACGTGGTCGATCAAGTCGCTGCGCGGTTGGCCGTCTTCCGTGCGTTTTAATGTCCGCTTGCCGATCGCGGCCTGATGCTGCGGCCGAGGAATGTTCTTGTGCTTCTCGGTGATCGGGTTGTGCGGATCGGGCATGCCCGGATCGTGGGCGATTGCTCGAGGGTCGCCGCTCCAGGCCGGGCCATAGATGCCGATGTCCGTCTTGCCGTCGCCATCCCAGTCGCCCGTCACGGGGCGATCTCCGTGATAGCCGAGCTTGGCCCACAGGTCACCCTTGTCCCAAACGCCATTGTCGTTGAGATCGATGAACCAGAATCCGTCTTTGAAGACACCGATTTCGAACTTGCCGTCGCCGTTAAAGTCGCCGGAGACTGGGTAGGCGTTCTTCATGCCGAACTTCATCTTCCGCTTTGTGTGCTGCGGATCGGCCAGGTCGACGACGGTCCACTCGACGTCGTCCATCTGGGCGTCGGACCACTTGATCAGGTCTTCCGGCTTCATGCTGGTGAGCTGTACGCCGTCGTCGCCGACGATTCCGCGCGGGTAGCCTGCATCGACAACGCTTAAGTGCCAGGTATACATACCGCCGCCGGCCCGGGTCAGAATCGGCGCTTGCAGGAACGGGTTGAGCGGCGTGAGGTATGGCACCTGGGGTGGTGCCAGCGGGAAGAAACCTGGAATCGCCAGCGGGTCGGGCGGCGCCGGTCGCGGGGGCAGAATGAGCTGCGGGGTATCGGGCACGACCGTGGTGACGACGCTGAAGTTGTTGTTCAACGAGTGCTCGCCAACGCCCAGCTTAATGTTCAGCAAAGCATCCACCGGAGTCTCGACGAGCGCCGCGAGGATTGCCGGATCGGTCGGTACCAACGGGCTGACGACGATACCGCCGGTTGTGCCCGGTGTGTTGATGCCTGGGAAGTATCCATCTGGACGAGTCTCATAGACGGCGTAGGTTCCCGGCGGCAGACCGACAAATTCGTAGTAGCCACCAGCGTCGGTTACGGTCCAGATCGGTTGATCGGCCGTGTAGTAGCCCCCGAGCGCTGCGGAGCCGAGGATCGGTTGCCCCGTCACCCCATCCCGGAGGCTAACGACCACGCCTGGCAGCAGAATGTCATCCGGCGTAAGCAAACCGTCCTTCACGGCCAGCACGTCGGGCACATCGCCTTCGTTCTCGACGGGAATTGCAGGGCCGTCCTGGAAGACGTGGCCCGAAAGCTTCGCGGGCGGGATCTCACAGAAGTTGTACTCGACCGCGTTCAGCCCGCTGAAGAGCACGATGTTCGAGATGAAGTTTGCGGTCACATCGCCGCCGGCAGAGCCCGAGAACGTGCCGCCATTGAAGTACTCGATCGGCTGAATTTCACGGACCGAGTATTTGCCCGGAGCGAGCTTGTCGAACAAGTAGGTTCCGTCGGCGCCAGTCACTCGAGTGGCGACAACGTTGCCGTTCGCGTCGAGCAGTTCGACGGTCACGCCGGCCAGCGGCGGGTTCTCGGGACTCTCGCAATCGCCGGTCGTATTGACGTGCACCTTGCCGGCAATGCTCGCCGGAGGGAGTTCGCCAAAATTGTAATCCTCGCCATGCGAGCCGGGCGGCAAGACAACGGTCGAGATGTAGTCGCCGGGGTTGTTGGCAACACCGCCCTTGGTGCCCGGCGTGTCGAGTCCATCGAAGTACTCCTGCGGCTGTGTTTCCTTGACGCCGTAGGTGCCGGGCCGCAAGTTGACGAAGCAGTATTTTCCGTTGGCGTCGGTCGTCACGGTGACGCCCAGGAGGTTGCCGTTGGGGTCGGTCAGATGCACGGTCACACCGGCGATGCCCGCCTCGCCGGCTTCCTTGATGCCGTTGTTATTCCAGTCCACGTAAACGTAGCCACACAACTTGGCGGGTGGAATCTCACAGAAGTCGTAATTCACTGCGTCTGTGCCGCTGGTGAGCACGACGTTGCTGATCAGATCGTTCGTGACATCGCCACCTTCGGAGCCCGCCTTCTCGCCACCGTCGAAGTAGCCCTCGGGCGTGTACTCCCGGATCGAGTAAGTACCCGGCGGAAACGCGTCGAACTTGTAGAAGCCGTTGGCGTCGGTGGTGCGAGTGGCAATAACCTGGCCTGACGCGCTGAGTAGTTCGATCGTGACGCCCGGCAGCGGTGGGTTGTTCGGATCGCCGCAATCGCCAGAGTAGTTCGCCCGTACGTGGCCGCTGATGCTCACGGGCAGCAGCTCGCCAAAGTTGTAGTTCACGGCAATCGTTCCGCCGATGAGCACGGCACCGGAGATCAAGTCGCCGGGATTCACGGCGCTGCCGCCGGCGCTGCCCGCCGTGTCGAGACCGTCGAGATAACCGCCGGGCTGCACTTCGGCCACGCCGTAGGTTCCGGGCCGCAGGCCGGTGAACTCGTAGTATCCCTGGGCGTTGGTCGTCGTGGTCGCGCCCGTCGGTTGGCCGTTTCCGTCGCGCAGGATAAGCGTAGTGCCGGGAATCGGAGCTTCACCGGGATCCTTGATCCCGTTGTTATTCATGTCGACATAGACGTAGCCCGAGATGCTGGCCGGCGGGATCTCGCAGAAGTCGTAGTTGACGGCATTGGTGCCGCTGGTGAGCACGATGTTCGAGACGATGTCGCTGCCCTTGGTACCGCCAGCCGACCCAACGAACGTGGCGCCGCTGAAGTATCCAAGCGGCTGCTCTTCGCGGACGGTGTAGGTACCGGGGCGCAGGTTTGTGAATTTGTATTTGCCGTCCGCGCCGGTGATGGCCGTGGCGATCACGGTTCCGCGGGCATCGAGCAGGTGGATGGTCACGCCGGCGAGCGGCGGATTCTCGGGATTCTCACAATCGCCGGTATTGTTGACGTGTACCTTGCCTCCGATGCTGACGGGCAGGTACTCGGCGAAGTCGTTGCGAACGCTGTCTTCGCCGCCCAGAAGATTAATCTGGCTTAAAACGTCGGCGTTGGTGACCACACCGCGCGTCTGCCCGTTAACCTTACCGGGGGTCGAACCAACGCTCTCGTAGTCGTCCGGTTGCGTTTCGACCACGCGGTAGGTGCCGATGTCGAGATCGTCGAACTTATATCGGCCCTGCGTATCGGTCACTGTGGTGAGGCCGGTCGCGACATAGTTGGACCCGTCCAGCCGCAACAGGGCGAGATGCACGCCGCCGATGCCGGTGTCACCCGAGTCCTGCTGGTTGTTGAGGTTGTGATCGAGATACACCACACCAGCGAGACTATTCGGCAACGCTTCCTGCTTGAGCAGGTCGATTGCGCCTGCGGTCATATCCGAGAAGTCGGTTTGCGACGAGTAGCGGTCCGGTGGCAGATCGAGGTCAAGATTTGCCTGCTGCTGGGCGTTGGCAAAATTCTGGTTGTAAGCATCCCAGTACTGAGTGTGGGACGTGATGTCGTAGTAGTGCGGCGCCTTGAAAGTGGCGTACATGTGCGAACGTTGGAACTCGCCGCCTTCGGCCACTGCGTTCACGTCGACCGTATTGCCGCTTACGAATTGGAATTCGTCGACGTCGATGCTGATCAGCAGCGTTTCACCGACGTCGAAGCCCTCGAGATTGATGATCAGCTTCATGCTGCCATCGGTCACTTGAAAGTTCGTGACGGTGAAGCCATTGCTCGAGACGACTTTGAAGGGGTTCGACTTGAACACGCCATAACCGCCTGGCGCGGTGTCGAAGAAGACATCGCCCGAGGAGATACCGTCTCCGGCCTTGTCGCCATCGATCACGATTTGCGTGAGCTGAGTGCCCGGAGCGCCGCCTTGAAAGGTAAACTCAAGCAGGTTGGGCTGCGCATCATCGCCGGCCGCCTGTTCGTAATACACGCTACCCACGAGCAGATCGGCCGCCATCATCGCGCGGCTCTCACACTCTTCGTACCGGCAGATCCGGCGCGTGCGGCGCTTAATATGGGGCTCGTCAAAACGGGCGTTTCCGAGCCAGGAGCCTAGGCGCGAAATCGTATGTAGCAGGCCCACGGCGATTCTCCTTAATCGACTAACCTCTGCCCCGTTCCATCAGGCGCATGTGCCGCGCGAGTATTCGTACGCTGTCTTACCGGACGCGAACGTCCCATTGATTTTCGGCCGTATCTTGCGAGCCGCCGGGCTGGTCGAGACGCCAGACGCGGATCGTCGTGTCGAAGCTGCCCGAGATGATCGTGCGAGTGCCTGCGTCGAAGGCCAGTGCGGCCACCGAACCGGTATGACCCACGAGGGCGTCGGCTTCGGACTCTGATTGCCAGTTCCAGACGCGGACCACGTTGTCGCTGCCACCGGTAGCGATCAGATCTTCGCCACAGATGACCATCGACAGGAGTTTGCCGGTTTGGCAGTGGACCTTCTTGACGAGCTGACCATTGGCTGCGTCCCATACGCTGAGTTGGCGGTTCTCACCGGCCGACACCAGCTTGTCGCCTGCCGGCAGCCACCCCAGGGCTCGCAGTCGACCGACACCGGTCGAGGCGATTTCCAGATCGACTGCTCCGGTCGCAAGCGACCAGACCATCACCTGGCCGTTGCGGCCCGCAGCGGCCAGGCGTGAACCATCGGGTGAGAACGCGATGGCCCGCAGATCGGCGTCCGGTCCCACGAGTTTCCCTTTGGCCGTTTTGGTCTCCAGGTCAAACAGATGAACGTCTGCGTGAAAGCCGACGGCGGCAAGCTGCTTGCCATCAGGGCTCAGTGCGATCGCATAGACCACATGCGGCAGTTTGCTGAGTTCGGAAAGCTTCTCGCCTGTCGAGGCATTCCAGAGCACGATCCGGCCATCGTCGCCGGCCGAGACAAGCGTTTGTCCATCGGGAAGGAATGCGACGGCGCGAACCCAGTCACCGTGTGCATTCAGCTTATGAAGCAGGCGGCCGTCCACCGTGCTCCAGACGCGAACCACGTGGTCGTCACCGGCGGTTGCCAGATGCACGCCGCCGGACGCGACGGCCACGGCGGTGATCACGGGCGGTCTACGGCGCGGTTCGCTCTGGCTGGGCTGGATCGTCTCGGTCGGCGCGAGCACCGTCGGTTCCTGCGCTCCGACAGGCGAGTTGCCTACAACCAATGAGCAGGCCAAGACGACAAACAGTGTCACGTGACGCATAATCAACCTCGAAGGCGAACCATCCTTGTTCAGTCCGTCCACCCGATGGCAGCCGGCCCTCGCCATGCAGGCACCCACGACGCGCGCAGCAGCGCGAAGGTACCTCAACATTCGGTATCGGTCGGATTGTGAGCACAACCCAAGCACAAGACGCGGTCCGCGGCGGAGCGCACCGGCGGAGTACGAGGCAAGGAAAGGTGGGTGGAGTTTACCGGCGTGGAATTCACCCTGGAGCGATTGCAGGTAGCTGGCGCTCGCGGACCTTGCGTGCTAGCTCTCGAGGGCTATCGCTTCTCGATGGGAACGTATTCGCGAATGTGCGGTCCCGTGTAGATCTGCCGGGGACGGCCAATTCGCTTGTTGGGCGACTCGTGCATTTCCTTCCAGTGTGCAATCCAGCCTGGCAGCCGACCGATCGCAAATAGAACCGTGAACATCTGGACCGGAATGCCCATCGCGCGGTAGATCACGCCACTGTAAAAGTCGACGTTGGGATACAGTTTACGCTCGATGAAGTAGGAATCGTTGAGCGCCACCTGTTCGAGCTTCTTGGCGATCTCAAAGATCGGATCGTCAATCGAAAGCTTGGCCAGCAGCTTGTCGCAGGTCCGCTTGATGATCGTGGCCCGCGGGTCGTAGTTCTTGTAGACGCGGTGGCCGAAGCCCATCAGGCGGAAGCCGCTGTTGCGATCCTTGGCCTTGGCGACATATTTCTCGACATTGCCGCCGTCGGCCCGAATCTGCTCGAGCATTTCGACACAGGCCTGGTTGGCGCCGCCGTGCAAGGGGCCCCACAGCGCGCCGATGCCTGCCGAGATCGACGCGAACAGGTTGGCATCGCTGGAGCCCACCATGCGGACGGTTGACGTGCTGCAGTTCTGCTCATGGTCGGCGTGTACGATCAACAGCAAGTTCAACGCTTCGACGAAATCTGGATCAATGTGATACGGCTCGCTGGGAACCGAGAACATCATCTGCAGGAAGTTCTCACAGTAGGTGAGATCGTTTTGCGGATAGATGAACGGCTGGCCGATCGACTTCTTGTAGGCGTAAGCCGCGATAGTGGGCAGTTTCGCGATCAGTCGGTGGATCGAAATCTCGACCTGCTTTTCGTCGCGGGGGTTGAGCGAATCTTGATAGAACGTCGACAGCGCGCCGACCACCGAGCTGAGGATGGCCATCGGATGCGCGTCGCGCGGGAAGCCGTTATAGAACGAGCGCATGTCCTCGTGCAGCATCGTGTGTCTACGGAGCGACGAGCGGAATCGGTCGAGCTGTTCGGAGGTGGGGAGTTCGCCATAGATCAGCAGGTAGCTCGTTTCGATGAAGTCGCAACGCTCGGCGATCGTCTCGATCGGGTAGCCGCGGTAGCGAAGGATGCCCTTCTCGCCATCAAGGTACGTGATGGCGCTGGTGGTGGCGCCGGTATTGACGTAGCCTTCGTCGAGTGTGATGTGGCCGGTTTCCGCCCGGAGCTTTGAGATGTCGACAGCGCGTTCGTTCTCGGTACCGACGACGACCGGCAACTCGATCTGACGCTCTCCGATTTGCAGTTTGGCGACCTCGCCCATCGAGGCTTTCCTTTCTGACACGTCGTGCACGTTAAAACTTTACGGATAGCTAGCGCCGACGGACCCGCAGCGAGCGGAGCCCAGCAGCGAAACCCCCAGTTTACCGGCAACAGCGCCCGGACACAATCAGCCGCGGGACGCGTGTGAGGCGCGAGCATGCGCGAATAGGAGAATTTCTGCGAGAGGCAGAAGAGTTTGCGGAGAAGTATTTCGCAAAGGTAAGGTTATCGCGCAGTTTTGCTTCTAGTGGATCGGCAATGCCGATCGTGCGGCGGCGAGCTGCGCAACGCGCTATCGCACGAATGCATCGGCTTGCGCGGCAGTCGAGTCGTCAAAGACACTCCAAACGGGCGTCTTTTTGCGAAGCGATTCGATGTATTCCTTCTTTCGCTCAGCTTCTCCACCGCTTTGCAGGGCCAGCTTGATCTCCGGCTGTACCTCGGCGAACGACGCCTGCTTCGTTTCACTGCGTTCGACCACGCGAATGATGTGGCAGCCTTCATCGTCCTGCAGAATGCGGCTCATCGCGCCAACCGGCAAACTGAACAAAGCCTGGTCAATCGATTGCGAGCGGAGACTTCCTTGGGTTACCCAATCGTGAGTGCCACCCTGCTCTGCCGCATATTCCTGGGAATGGGCTTTGGCCACTTCGGCGAACGGCACTTGGCGGACCAGCACGTCGTCGCCCCAGCGAGCAAGCGCCGCGATTGCCTCGGGCCGTGAGCTGAAGTTTTCCCACTTAGCGGTGATCTGTTCCCAGCGGGCCTGGGCTGGCGTGTCCCACTGCGCGGAGTGCTTCTGGAAATAGGTCAGCATCTGATCGTGGGTCGGGTCTTTTTTCTCTGTCTTCACGGCTTGACTTAGCCAGCCGCTGGCCAGGCTCTGCTCTACGAATAGGGCCCGCTGCGACTCGATCGAACCGCCGAGTTCGCGGAGCTTGTTTTCCAGTTCGATGATGCTGCTTGCGCCGTACTCGAGCTGCAGTTGTTTGAGGTACTCGCTGTTAAAATGGTCACGAATTTTCTTTTCATTCTCGTCGAGCGCCTTCTTATCGGCGGACGAACGTACCTCGGCGATCAGCAGCTTCGTGTCGATCATCTGCTGTAAAGCCTGCTTCATGTAGTTTTTCTGAGCTCGCTGGATTTCTCGCTGTTGGTCCTCGGGCGGAAGCGCGTTGAACTGCTCGTTGTCCTTCACGGCGCTGAGGATGGCCCGATTGATCATCGGTAGCATCTCGCAGGCCTGCACCCGTTCGGCGCCGACCCGGGCGATGATCTCGGCCGGGTCGTAAGGAGGATCCGCAGGCGAGGTCTTTGCGGTCGTCGAGCTGGACGCCATCGCCGCCAGCGGTGCGCCGGTCGAGGGCAACGGTGTTGCGCCGGGGACCGCCG
>JBGSKX010000342.1:0-6262 GCA_041741015.1 Pirellulales bacterium | reverse complement strand
GCCAGCCGGGAGCGGCTGCTGGGGATCGCCGAGCGGTGCGGGATCTCGCGGGCCGAGGCCGAGCACCAGCCGCTGCAGAACGTCCTGGCAATGATCGAAAAGCGCTTCGCGGAATTGCAGGGGAAGGAGAATCCCAACACGGAGCCGCGCAAGCCGAGTAACGATCGCCAGTGGAATATCCCCAGCGCCGGTGAGATGCGCTCGATAGTCGGCATGGTGCTGGGATCGACGACGGTTACGGAGCTTCACGCCGAGCTGCGCGATAACGGTGAGCCCGTTGTGACCCTCGCAGACGACGGTCGCTGCAATTGCAGTTGTGCCAATCCGTGCCCGTTGAACAAAACCGGGATGGCCTTCCGCTGCACGCTCGAGCAACTGATCGAGGCGGGCAAGCTCACAGCCATCGTCGTCCCCCGCCGCACGGCTGAGCCACCGACCGGACCGCCGAAGGAGGAACCGCGGTGGGAGGCGGTCGAATCGTTCGATGATGGTGGCAAGTCGATTGGCTGGCGAGTGCGGTGGAGCGAGCCGGGCGAAGGTGGCGCCTACTTGTGGGTCCGCCACTACCTGACCGACGAATCAGACGGCTCGCCGTCGCTGGGTTGGTGCAAGAACGCCGCCGCTCGAAACGCGCAGGCATTTAATTACGAAGGCCGGCTGCCCAGCGAATTCCCCTCGTACCGGACTCCGCGCGAGGCGGAAGGAGCGGCGCAGGCATGAGACGCCGCCAACGATTCAAGGAGCTCCGCCAGCTGCGAGCCTGGCGGGACGACGTGCTGGGGGTCGAGAACCTCGGGCGCAAGCACACGCTGTTTGTGATCGCGATCGCGATGGGCCTAATGACGCGGATCTGGCTCACGCCGCGGAACAACGGCGTCGTGCTGCCCGACGGCTGGGTGTATCACTGCCAGTGCGACAAGCGGGGCGTCGTCTTTGAACACTTGACCGCAGCGGTCTACCGGCATCACTCGCGGCTGTTGCGCGGCAAACCAGTGGAAGAGGCTTAAACCCATGCGGTGGGCGCTGCTGGCCGCGCTGGTCCTATTGCTGATCTACCGCGGCATCCTGACGTCGCTGCATTGAAGAGGTTCACAGAGGGAAATCACGATGGGAACCCAAATTGATAAAGGGAGCGACGCGTGGCGAAAGCTGATCGATGAAGATCTAGCGTGGCTGCTCAAGCAACCGCGCACTCTCGAACGCGATCACATCGAAGTCATGCTCAAAGCCGAGTTGCCGCCGCTGACGTGCGGCGAGCGGGTGGTCGCGAAGGTCGTCGCCTCGCTGCCGCCGGCGGCGCTGGAAGCGTTTGGCAAATTCGACCAGTGGGCGCTGATGAAGGCCCTCGATCGCTGCGACCTGGAAGACTATCCGGATCCGCGTGGTGACCTGGTCAATGGGGTGCGGGCGAGCGGAGCGGTAGTTTGCCCGCTTTGCCACAAGGAGTATCGCGAGCATCCGCTCGATTGGCGGATGCTGGGCTACAACCAGCGTCCGTACCTGAACATTGTTTGCTCGGGTCATCGCGTGAAATTGTGAGCGTTGGCCGCAAGGAAGACACAAGGGAATGGCAAAACTGAATCAAGCGCTGGACGCCTTCAAGATCCTGCGGAAGACACCGCTGGCGGAGATCGTCACGCGCATCGGTCAGCTGGAAGAAGAGCTGCTGGTGCTCAAGACACTCAGGGCCCTGCGGGAGATTATCCAGCGTGATGAGGACGTGCCGACGCTGGCGACCGACCTGGATGCGGCGGAGCGAAAGCGCCGCCCCCAGACGATCCTGCAGCCGGACGCCGGTTTGGGAACGGTGCTGAATTACTTGCGCGAGCATGGGCCAGTGACCTCGAAGGAGATCGCCGCGGCGCTCGGCTGGGACACGATGCAGGTTGCCGGGAAGATCAAGAGACTGCGGACGCTGGGCTGCATCATCGTGAAGGCTGGCGACGATCACCGCTGGCAGCTCGTATCGGTGCCAGGAGAAACCAGCGAAGAGACCGACGAACCATCCGAAGACGTAGCATAAACCGCGCAGCACAGGATGCAATCGATGACGACCTTGGTTCAGCAGCGAAACGATTCGGACTGCGTCATCGCCTGCCTGGCGATGTGGACGGGCCGCGATTACGACGAAGTCGCGGCGAGCGTGGTGCGCTTGAACGGGGGAGTGTGCCTGTGGGAAGCCGTGACGTATCTGCGTTCGGTGGGCCAGCAGGCACGACGGAGCATTTGGTGGTTTCACACGCATCGGGCGATCTTGGACCTGCCCAGTGTGAACTTCGTGGGCGGAATGCACGCCGTCTACTGGGACGGTGAACAGATTTTCGATCCGAACCAAGGTCGACCTGGCCGCCTGGTGTGGACTCGCGAGCTGTTGACGGCGCGACCGAACTGGGGAGGCACCGTCACCGAAACACTTCTTGAGGATGAACCCGTCGTATGAGCCGCCCCCACTTTACATTGGGAGCCCAGCCGCTGGGTCGCCCGCCGCGTAGGCGAGTAACAGTTTGTTACCGAGTTTGTTACCAACTTCTTTTTCAACGGAGTGAGATTATGTTCCCCAATTTTGCACCCAAGTTTGTCGATCGCCTGGCACCCTGGATGGTCATCGCCGCGGCCGTGACAGGCGCCTTGCTCGTGCTGGCCGGCGTCGCCTGCGGCGAGGACATTCTGCCCCGCGGTGAGGACACCGCCGCCAGGCCGGTCAACACGATTCTGATCACGCGCACCGTCGACGGCCAGGACTGGAATCGGATGATTCCCAACGATCAAGTGCCGCTCGCCGACTTCAAGGCGCTCGAGCACGCGATCGAAGTCGACGGCCAGCCGAGGGACCGGGTCCGCTACACGGGCGAGATCGTCGGCGGCGAGTATGACATGCTCGATCTCTCCAAGATCGTCGGCGGCGAGCTCACCGGCGCGGGGGCCGAGCATAGCCGGCTGATCTTCAAGGCCCAGCACGATCGGATCGGCCCGGTCGAAAACCCGATTAAGCCGGGCGGGCCGGCCCTGCTGCTACCCGACAACGGCACGATCCGCCTGGCGAGCATGTACCTGGAGAACACGCCGATCAACGTGCAAGAAGACGGGGCCCTGGCCGGCTGGCCCGGCGGCTGGAATGGGACGGCGATCGTCACGGCCGAGGACCTGGTGGTCAAAGCCCACGACTGGGGTCTGTTCTACGACTGGAGTCTCCGCAGTAACCGCACGATCAACATGCGGCGCGTAAAAGGGGTCGCGGCCCGCGACTTCGTCAACCTGATGCACTCGGGCAGCAACTACACGCTCAACATGGAAGACTGCGAAATCGGGATCGACGGCAACCTGTCGCAAAGCGCCGGGGCCACCAGCGACGCCGACCTGGTAACCGGCGGCGTGCTCTCGCCGATCATGCTGCGGGCCGGCAGCGGGACGATTAGGAATTGCAGCTTCTGGGTCAAGGGGATGACGCCCCCGCCTGGCCATCCGGCGAAGTGGGTCCCCCGGCGAATCGCGGCGGTGTGCACCGACCAGTTCTATTCGCAAGCCGCCAAGAGCACGAACCTGGCCTTTACCGGCTGCCGGGTGCTGTTCGTCGAACCGGGCGTAGCGACGGAAGTGCGCGATACCGATATGCGGTTCGGCACGGCCACCTGGGACAACTCGGCCGCGGAGAACATGGCCAAGGCGGAAGCGGCCAAGCTGATCGCCACGGCCAAGGGTGGCAGCGGGCCCGGCGGCGAGCTGGTGACCTGGTCGCCACCGGTCGTGAAGGCCTCGGCGCTGGCGAGCGAAGAGGAAACGAAGCCGGACTAAAGGGTCACTCGGCGAGGTCGTTTGACGCCAAGACGCCAAGACGCAAAGGATGAATACCAATGAAATGGTTCGGGTTAAGTCTGATGGTGTTGCTGCTGCTGGGGTGGATGAAAATCGTGTCGGGCCAGCCGAACCTCCGCAGCGTGCTGGCATTGTTCGGCCGCGTGCGGTGGCCGCTCGCCTGGCGCACAACGCTCGAGGCCGAGCGCCGGGCGCACGAGAGTTACTGCGCCGAGCTGCAGGCCAAGGCGCATGCGTTTGTGATCGAGGTCCAGAACGATTGCATCCGCAAAGTTGAAATCCGCAGAGAGGAAAACGAGCGGCGGGTGGTCGAGGCCCGCGCGCAATCGATCGCGTTCGTGGCCAAGTTTGCCCAGGTCGTGCCGATGTGCGATCCGGCCAGCCGCCGTTACTACCTGACGGTCATGCTGGATGACAGCCTGCTGAGCCGCGTGGCCGTCGGGATGCCGCCCGATTGGGAGTTCTGCATGGACGACCTGCTGCACCACGTGAGGCACGAGCTGCACAAGCTGGGCGTGTATCAGTTTCAGGCCGCGGCCGAGCGGAACGCAATCAACAACCTGGATCAGCAGCGGCGGAAACGGATCCCCCCCACTCGCCAGTAAATCAAGCGCATTACGGGAGAAACCACGCATGTTGCTGTTTGGGATGTTCCTGTCGCGGGAACTGGAGCCGCACGATCGGCAGGCCTTGCTCGCGGAGCTGGCGCAAGCCGCCTCGCCGACCCTGCGGCGGCTGGGGCGGTATCTGGAGAGCGGCAAAATGGAGCTCGTCTGGCTGCCGCAACCGGCGCTGCCCCAGCTACTGCCGGGCGAACGACTTTGAAAAACACGAAAGGAGATTCCTAATAGATATGGATACACGAACCGGAAAGATTTACTCAAGCATCGAGCACGTACCCCTTACGCGAAGGGCTCACGCGGTCGAGATGAATTTGCCACCCACGCCGCGTCAACTGGAGCGTGGCCGTGTTGGGCGGAACGATCCGTGTCCATGCGGTAGTGGGATGAAGTTCAAGAAATGCTGCCAACGAAAGGACGTTGCTCGATGAGCGCATTGAAGTCGATTGAAGAACAGTGGCAAGGTTTTGCGGCGATGGTGTTTAAGAAGATGAAGCCCACTGCGAATCAAGAGGCCGAAATGCGGAAGGCGTTTTTCGCTGGCGCGTGGGCTATGTTCAGCGCGGTGGAAGAAATCGGCGAGCCTCACGTCTCGGAAAACGAGGGGAACGCTTACCTCGAAGCACGCAAAGCCGAATGCCTGGAGTTCAAGCGGATGATTATCACTGAGTACGCAGAGCAGAACTGAGTCATCTGCTGCCCGGCGAAAATTTGAAGGGGATCCGCCATGAAACGCCCGGCCGGCAATCAACTGACGCTGCTGGCCGAGGCGGCCATCTTCTGCAAGGCCTGCGGCCGCCGACTGCGCACACCCGAGAGCCGGCGGCGCGGCTACGGCCTGACGTGTTATAAGCTGCGCGGTGCGGACACAGCGGTCCCCGGCTCAATGCACGCGGTCCCCCGCGCAATGGACGCGGTCGGACCTATTCCGGCGGACCCGCTCGCGGGCTCCGTTGACGACGACCCGCCCCACACGGCCAACTGAGTGCCACACGCGGAATACTCGCACGAAGCCCCAACCACCTACCAGCCGAGGTTCAAAGCACGATCATGTCCAACAAACAAATCGTGACGACGGTGAACGAGAACGGCCAGAAGCTGCTCGAGTATAGCGAGACGCCGACGGGCGACGGCGACCTGGATCTGGGGCCGGTGGTCTGCGCCGAAGACGATACGACCGATCTGGTGTTCGCGATCGACGTCTCGCAAGTCAAGAGTCTGGTCTTCAAAGCCTCGGGCCCCTGCTCGATCAAGACCAACAGCGCCAGCGAACCGGATTACACGCTCGATCTCGCGGACGCTCCGCACGCCTACCTCTGGACCAGCGGCTCGCCGGCCGCCCTGGTGCTGGTTGACGACGTGACCAGCCTGCACGTGGTCGTACCCGATGGGGGCGGCGATGTGACGCTGGAAGTCTACGGCCGCTACGACGCTACCGTATAAATTGCGCGGGGGACCGCGTCGCCGTAGTCACGGCGGTTACACGTGTTACACGTCCGACGTCGTTTTCTGGGGTCGTCTGCGCCGAGGACGGCGCTTGTTTGCGCCGAGGACGGCGTTGATTCCTTGCGAGAGGCGAGCGCCGGCACCGACAGGTGCTCAAGCGAGCCGCCTTGTCAGCCGCGACTACGCGGACTCGGACCTATTCCGGCGGACCCGCTCGCGGGCTCTCTTTACGGAGCGCGCCGGCTCACGGCAGATTGGCCTCTTATGAGCAAGCGCCCCTGGCAACTTCCCGAATTCCGCGTCCGCAAGAGCGTCCAGCCCCGCGAACTGAAGCAAACCGTCCCCTGGGGACTGGTCACCAACGGCATCGCCAAGCTGCACGC
>JBGSKX010000341.1:0-28844 GCA_041741015.1 Pirellulales bacterium | reverse complement strand
GGCCGCCGCACCAAGACCGGTGGTCCGGCAGCGGCT
Source organism: Pirellulales bacterium (assembly GCA_041741015.1). Classification (GTDB taxonomy): domain Bacteria; phylum Planctomycetota; class Planctomycetia; order Pirellulales; family PALSA-1355; genus JALHMI01. Next base: position 28,808 of record JBGSKX010000341.1, on the reverse strand, counting down.
CCTACCGAGGAAATGGCTCCGGTCGGCCGCGAGCAGCGGCAGCTCAATCGCCGCCGCGTGACCAACGTGACGCGCCGCGGAGATGACGAAGAAGGTTCTTCGACGCCGCGTCGATCGCGTGCCTACCGCCCCAATAAGCGCACCGGAACGAATACCGCCGCCCCACGCAAAGGTCGCGCCACCGTGCAGTTTCCGGCCACCGTCCGCAGCTTCTCCGAAGCCGTGGGTGTCACTGCCCAGCAGGTGCTCCGCCACCTGCTGCAACTCGGCACGATGGGCAACATCAACTCCGAGATCGAGCCCGACATGGCCGAACTCCTGGCCGTCGAACTTGGCGTCGAGGTCGACTTCAAGCAGGCGGTTGACGCCGGCGAAGAGACGCTCGCTCGACTCAGTGGTGACGATGAAGAGGGCGTCCTGCTCGAGCCACGACCGCCCGTGATCACATTCCTGGGTCACGTTGACCACGGTAAGACTTCGCTCTTGGATCGGATCATCGGCATCAACGTGGTCAGCGGCGAAAGCGGCGGCATCACCCAGCACATCCGTGCTTATCAGATCGATAAGGACGGCCGCAAGATTTCGTTTGTCGATACGCCAGGCCATGAGGCCTTTACCGAAATGCGGGCGCGTGGCGCCAACGTTACGGACATCGCCGTGCTGGTCGTGGCGGCGGACGACGGACTCATGCCGCAAACCGAGGAAGCCATTTCTCATGCCAAGGCGGCCGGGGTGCCGATCGTCGTGGCGCTGAATAAGATCGATCTGCCCGGCGTGGACGTGCAGCGCATTTACCAGCAGCTCGCCGCCGCGGAGCTCTTGCCCAGCGAATGGGGTGGCGACACCGAAGTCGTCAAAACCAGCGCCACCCAAGGCACCGGTATGGACGACCTGCTGGAAACCCTCCTCACGATCGCCGAACTACGCGACTACCGGGCCAATCCGAACCGCCCGGCCCGCGGCACGTGCCTCGAAGCCGAGTTGCACGAAGGCCGGGGCGTGGTGGCCAAGCTCATTGTCCAGGCCGGCACGCTCAAGGTTGGCGACGCCGTGGTTTGCGGCTCGGCTTATGGCCGCGTCAAAGCCATGTACGACACGCTCAAACCCACGAAGCAGCACCAGACGGCCGGCCCGAGCATGCCGGTCAACGTGACGGGCCTCAACGTGGCACCCGCGGCCGGCGAGCACTTCTTCGTGCTGCCGGAAATCTCCGTGGCCCGCGAAATCGCCGAGAAGCGCGAAGGCATGAGCCGCCGCGCCGCCCTCGGCATGGAGCCCCAGCACGTCACGCTGGAGAACCTGTTCGATCACCTCGGCCAGAAAGAGGTCAAGACGCTCAACATCATCCTCCGAGCGGATGTGCGCGGCTCGATCGAAGCCATCCAGAAGGAGCTCACCAAGCTTGTTCACCCCGAGGTGAAGATCAAGTTGCTCCAAGCCACGGTCGGCGGCATCTCCGTAGCGGACGTGCACCTGGCCGACGCTTCAGACGCGGTGATCATTGGCTTCAACGTCGTGCCAGACGAGAACGCCCGCTCGCTCGCCGATGACCGGGGCGTACAGGTTCGCCGCTACGACATCATCTACAAGTTGACCGAAGACCTGAAGGCCGCGCTCGAAGGCATGCTCGAACCCGAGCAGCGCGAAGTCGACATGGGCCGGGCGCTCGTGCAACGCACGTTCACAATCAGCCGGGTCGGCACGATCGCCGGTTGCCGCGTGCTTTCGGGCACGATCCAGCGTAACGGCCGCGTGCGGCTGATTCGCGACAATCGAATCATCGGCGACTACGCGATGGATTCGCTGAAACGCGAGAAGGACGACGCCCGCGAAGTCCGCGAAGGCCTGGAATGCGGCATCAAGCTGGCCGGGTTCAACGACCTCAAGGAAGGCGACATTCTCGAAGTGTACAAGGTAGAGGAGTTCGCCCGCACCTTCTAACGGCACGTCGGGCCGGCGTCGCAAGTGCGGCGCGGGTCCTGTAGTGCTGGTGGTCTGGATCAAGCGGCGGAACGGGTGAGTGTTGGCATGAGTTCGAGACGAACGCAAAAGGCGGCCGAAGCTATCCGCGAGGTCGTCAGCATGGCGATTCTTACGGACCTCAAGGACCCCCGAGTGAAGGATGTGACCGTAACGTATGTCGAGGTCTCCGCGGATATGCGGCAGGCCAAGGTGCATGTATCGGTTATGGGGGATGAAACGAAACAGCAGCTTAGCCTGCGGGGACTGCAAAATGCCGCGGGATTTTTGCAATCCAAGGTCGCCAAACGAATCGACACGCGATACACCCCCCGTCTGGCGTTCGTGCTAGACTTGGGAGTCAAACGTTCGATCGAGATCAGCCAGATTCTGCAATCCGTGCTGCCGCCAGCCCACGCCGAGCACCACGAACAGCTTGCTGATGATCAAGACCTGGACCACGACGAAGAACAACCCGAGGACGATTCTGACGGCGACGTGATTGACACGGACGCGATCGACGACGAGCCATCGGACGACTCTCGCTAAACGCACACGCATCACCACGGTATCCCACCTGCCCGCTCAGAATATCCCACCCCACGAATCCGCGACCCTGTTGAGACTGGCATGAGCACGACGAACCGCGCATCACTTCTGAACAAAACGCACAAGGTGCTCAAGCGCACCTACAAGCACACGCCCACCAAGGGCGATCACGTGCTGCTGGATACGTTGCTCTTTGCAGCCTTGCTGGAAAACGCCCGGCATGATACGGCCGTGCAGGCCTATGAAACCGTCCGCCGGGCTTTCTTCGACTGGAATGAGATCCGCGTCAGCACGGTCAAGGAACTCGCCGAAGTCATGAGCATGCTGCCCGACGCCCACGAAGCGGCCGCGCGGCTCAAGGGCATTCTGCAAAGCGTCTTCGAATCGGACTACTCGTTCGATCTGGAGCACCTCAAAAAGAAAAACATCGGTGAAGCCGTCAAGCGGATGCAGAAGCTGCAAGGCGCGACGCCGTTCGTCGTGGCCTACGCGACGCAGACCGCGCTCGGCGGCCACTCGATCCCCGTCGACAAAGGGACGCTCGGCGCGCTCTACGTCGTCGGTGTGATCAGCGAGTCCGAAGCCGAGTCGGGCAATGTCCCCGGCATGGAACGCGCCATTCCCAAGAGCAAAGGCCAGGAGTTTGGCTCGCTGCTGCACGAGTTGGGAGCCGACTTTTTCGCCTCGCCGTTTTCCAACAGCGTCCGCGAGTTGCTGCTCTCGATCGCTCCCGACGCCAAAGAGCGGTTTCCCAAACGGGCGTCCAAGAAGGCGCCGGAACCGCCGCCGGAGCCCGCTCCGGCACCCGTCGCTCACAAAAAGGGGTTGGACGGCAAAAAAAAGGACGGCAAGGATGTGAAGGACGCCGCGGGCAAGAAGTCCAAGCCGGCGGAGAAACAAGTCCAAAAAGCTCCGGACAAAGCCGTCCACCGGCAAAAGGCCGCCGCTCCGGCCAAGAAGAAACCCCTGCCCGCGAAAAAAGTCCCCGCCAAGGCGCTCGCCAAGCGAAAGCCTCGCTAGCGACCAACGCTGCCCGACATGGGCAGACGGCTGGCGATGGGCGGACGCTTGCCTGCCAAGAACACCGCTTGCCGGTACAATGTAACCGGCGCGCGTCGGCAATCCCCTGCCTCGCTGCGCAACCCCCGCAAAACTCGCGAGAACCACGGCATGACACGCCGAGCCCCCCTCTCCTCGTCGAACGGCGGTCCCACGTGGTTGCTCAGTTCGTGGGCCTTGGCCCTGCTGCTGGTCATCACCACGGCCCTTCCGCTCGCCGCCGCCCCAGCCGAAACCAAGAATCTGGCGATCCCCGCGGACTCTCCCTTCGACGACGCGGTCGAACCGCTGACGCCGCTCCGGCCGCGTAGTGACGATGAGGAGGATCATATCCAGGCTTTGGCCCTGTTCGCTGCCGCGCGTGTGGCCGAACAGAAGCAGAACTACGCCGAGGCCCTGCGGAACTATCAACGGGCATTTCGCTTCGATCCGGCCGCCACGGCCGCCCTCCGCGAGATCGTCCCCCTGGCATTCAATCTCGAGCGTGAGGAAGAAGGCGTTCGCTATGCCTTGCTGATGGCCGAGCGCGATCCGACGGACGCCAATCTGCTCCGCCGCCTGGCGATGTACCTGACCGAAAATGGTCAGTCGCAGCGCGCGCTCAGGCTGTACGAGAAGGCGCTGCTCCTCCAGGAAAAAACTGGCAAGCCCTCGGCCGACTCGGTGCTGATGTGGATGGAGATCGGCCGACTGTACTTCCTGGAAAAGAACTACGAGCGTTCGGCCGACAACTTTGCCAAGGTAATCGCGGCTCTCGAGAAGCCGGGCGACTTCGGACTCTCGGACGACGTGCAGAAGGCCCTCGTCAACAAGGGCGAACTGACCTACCAGCTCTTTGGCGAGTGCTTCCTGGAGGCCAAGCGGGCGGACGCAGCCGAGGCGGCCTTTGCCAAGGCGGCCACCTTCAAGAAAGACGAAGCCCTCTTGCTGTACAACGCCGCCCGGCTCGACGCGCTGCGTGGGCGGCCGGCCCAGGCACTGGCGAAGCTTGAGACCTACCTCGCAGGAAAGTCCGCCTCCCAGGGAACCGATCCCTACGAGCTCTTCGAGCAGGTTCTGACGGATCTTGGCCAGGAAGGCAAATTGCTTGAACGGCTCGAAGTGTTTCGCGCCGCCAATCCTGAGAACATCCCGCTCAACTACTTCATCGCCGAGCGGTATCGCAAGGAAGACCAGTTGGGAAAGGCGCGCCCGATCTTTGAAGCGATCATTGCCGCCCGCCCGCAACGTCCGCCGATCGAAGCCGTCACGGGACTCGTCGACATTTACCGACGTCAACAGGAAAGCGAAAAACTGCTCGCGCTGCTGGGTGACACCGTCGGCCGCACGGCCAGCCTCGCGCCACTCGGAGAGTCGGGCGATGCGCTCGCCGAGGATCGCCCTGCCGCGGAAGCTGTGGTGAACGAAGCCCTCAAGCAGCTCCCCGAGGGCGATGAGCCTGTCGCCGATGCCAAGCCGCTCGACTATGGCCCGCTGATGGCCGCCGCGCTGCTTGCTCTCGAGCTGGAGAAGTACGACGAAGCCGAAAAGCTGTTCGAGGCGGCTCTCAAAGCTGAGGGCGTCAAGCCTGCCGAGACGCTCGTCACCTGGGGACTCGAACTGTTTGCCAAGGAACAACACGACCGCGCGATCAAAATTCTCGAACGGGGCCTGGAGAACGAAGCGCTCGCCGACGATAAGCCGACACTCGAGTTCTATCTCTCCGGCGCTCTGGAGATGGCTGGCCGCACGGACGAGGCGCTCGCCCGGGCCGAGGCTGCCGCCCAGGCCAAGACCGACGCACCTCGCTTCGCCAGCCGCGCCGCCTGGATCGAGTTCCATGCCGATCGTTTGGACGAGGCCAAGCGGCGCTACCAGATACTGCTCGACGAGTACGACAAGAACTACGAATCGCCTGAAGTGCGCGACGTGCTTCGCGACGCCCGCCTCGTGCTCTCGAACATCGCCATCATGCAGGGTGATCAAGACTTGGGCGAGGAGTGGCTCGAACAGGTGCTCGACGAATTTCCCGAGGACGCCGGGGCGCTTAACGACCTGGGCTATCTTTGGGCCGACGCCGGCAAACACCTCGATCTCGCCCGGCGGATGATCGAAGCGGCCGTCGCCGACGATCCCAAGAACATGGCCTATCGCGACAGCCTGGGCTGGGTGCTGTATCGGCTGGGGCGATATCCCGAGGCCGTCGCTGAACTGAAGGTCGCCGCTTCCATTCCTGAGGCCGACGGCGTGATCTTCGATCACCTGGGCGAAGCGCAATTACTCAACGGTCAGATCGCCGATGCGATCGACAGTTGGCGCAAGAGTGCCGCCGCTTACGAGCGTGACGAGGAGCCCGACAAGGCCCAGACGATCCAAGAGAAGATCAAGGTCGCCGAGGCCCAGGCGACCGAGAAGGCGGCCGTGCCGGAACCGAAACCCACGCCCGAGCCGGCCGAAACCAAGGCTCCTCAAGCAGACGCCGAAACCAACGGCGGAACGGAAAAGAAGTAAACCGATCTGCTCACGAATCGCTATTTTGCCTTTAGAGCTTTGATCGCGCTCTCGCGAAAATAGCACAAGGCGCCCAACGTGTAGTTCATCCGCTCGGCCAGCGACAGGAGTTCCTTGCGTTTCTCGCGCGGCTGCTGCTGGGCGATCGCTAGCAACAGCGCCACCTTGTTCGCTGGCTCCAGCAGCACGTGCTGCACGTCGCTCCGCGAAATGCTCGCCGGCTCGGTCACCAGCTTCGCAGCGAGCTGGTGCTGGTCGCCCCCCGCGTTGAGTTGTTGAATCGCGCGGGCCTGCCACTCGCGCGCCTTGGCTTCGTGGCCCGCCAGTCGCCAGGCCACGCAAAGTTGGAGCATGTCAAAGCCATCGCCGCTGGCCGCCAACAAGCTCTTTCCGGCCTCGTCGAGCTGCCCCAGTTCGAGCTGTGCTTGATACCGCATCCTCGCTTCGCCGCCAGCCAGAGGGTAGGTCTGCGAATCCTTCAGCACCTGGGCAAAGTCGCGATCCAGGTAATGTTGCGCCCCGTAGCACAATCCCACGGTCTGCGCCGGAAAGTCCTTCGGCTCGGCCCGGGCTCGCGCTACATATTCCTCGTTAACCTGACGCGCTTCGTCCACCTTGTTTTGAGCGTACAGCACGCCGACCAGTCGCAAATGCATATCCAGACGCGCGGGATCCAGTCGCAGTTCCTCGCGCACCTCCGCTTCCAACTCGGCAAACTCGCCGAGCGCATAACGCACGTCCAGGAAGTAGCCATACAGTTCCTGGTCATCGGGCTCCAACTCCACGGCACGCTCATAGCAAGTCCGCGCGGCTGCAAAGTCACCCATCGAGCGCAAAAGATATCCCTTGGCCAGCCAGGGATAGTACGCCTCCGAATCGATTTCGATGGCGCGATCGTACAGCGCAGTGGCCGCTTCGATCGGCTCCATCCGCCCCAGCAGGTAACAGGCGATCGCGTTTTCAGAATCCTCGGCAATCAGTTGCTTGTATCGCAAGCGCAGCGCCTCGCGCTCGACCGGAGCTTGCGCGAGCATTTCAGCCATTCGATGCCACTCGATCTTCAGCGGCGTCTCGTCCAGCCCGGTCGCAATAAACTTCTTGGCCCGGTCCAGCTTGTTGGCAGCGGTCGCTGCGGACACATACGACTGAAGCATAAACTTCGAATCGTCTCCCAGCCGCATGTGTCTCTCGGCATATGCGTGCTTGTCGTCCAGGCTGGCCATCTCCGGCGGCAGAAGCAGCACCTGATCGGTGGTGAGCGGAGCCACGCTGACGCGCGTTCGCACCAATCGTTGCCCTCCCAGGCCTTCGAGCGACGCCGGAAACTCCTGAAACACGTAGTCCACGTGGTCGAACGCGTTCAGCCCGGGATTGAGCGAGACCCGCGTTTCACCGCCGTCGGTCAGCTTCTCGGCATAGACGACTTCCTCCCACACGATCGGAGCGCCGCCGCCTGCGTTGTAGATGAACAACGGCTTGAACCACCACCGGCTCAAATAAGGCGTGCTCATCTCGAACGCACCCTCGGCCAGCGTCTGACCGGCGTACGAAACCTTAGCGAAGTGCCGGCCCTCGGCCAGATCCAACTTGACGCCGCGATGCGGCTCGAGCGCGACTTCCGGCCATTGGTCTAACTGGAGCACGAGCGGCACGTCAAAGCCGTTGACCAGGTGCAGTTCGCGGTTGCTCGCGAGGCGATGGTTCCAGATCGCCAGGCTCACCACCAACAGGATGAGCAGCACGCCAGCGAATACGAGGGGCTTAGACGCTGCGACGTGCTTGACCGACACCTCGCCTCTCTTTGCCGGCATCGTGAGCTCCCAAGCAGCCAGTAAGTCCAGCCTCCGGCCGATGCCTGCGGCGGCATGCCGTGGACCAGGGCGGCTCCCTTACTTCTTGCCCTTGTGCTGGACCTTCGGCCAGTAATGGGCTTCGAAGCTCTGCTCGTTGAACTCGGGACTGTTGTCGTGATCGTGGCACTTGATGCACACGTTCTCGAACGCCTGCCCCGCCGTGAGTTTCAGCGCCAGCCGCTCCTCGTCACGCTTCGTGCGATTGCGGCTGTTCTCGGCCGCCACGTGCGCAGCCGCCGGACCGTGACAATTCTCGCACTGGTTGCCCGCCAGGTGCGGCGTCGTTTCCAGTCCGTCGAAACCCGTCAAAAACGGATAGTACTCCTGGGCGTTCCAGCCCGTCGCATGGCAGCTCACGCACTCGGCGTCGAACTGCCGCGGCGGGTCGAGCCTGGCCAGCGTCTCCGTCGCCTGCGCGTGTTTCGTCTTGCTCCAGATGCCGAATGCCGTGGGGTGACACTCCTTGCACGACTGCGCGCCGGCGAATTGCCCCGAAAGCTTCGCGCCGTCCTTCGCGAGCGGATGCGGCACGCCCTTGATCCCCAGCTCCTTCCAGCCTAGCTGCCGCAGTTGATCCTGATAGGTGGCCATCAGGTTCTTCATCGCCGGCGAATCCGGAAACCGCGAGTCGAGCGCTACGCGCTGGAAGCGAATCGGCTGCTGCTTGTCGTCGTAGAACCCGGCGACTACCACGTACATGCTCTTGGGCGCAACTTCGATCAGCCGCGTGTGGCCTGCAATCGTCTCCGGCTCGAGCGGCGGAATATCCCGTCCGTCGGAAGTCACCACCATTTCGAACTGCGGAAACTTCTTCGCCAGCTCTCGCGTCTCGTCGACCGTCGCATGCGCTAACAGCACTCGCACATCGCAGGCGGCCAGCTCGTCAACGACTGCCGCCAGGGCCTCTTCGGCCGGCGTGATCACCACTTCGTCGTTGTTGATCTGCTCCTGATACGCCTTGCCCAGGACCGAGGTGACGCCAATCTTCATCCCGCCGGCCTCGATGATCCGCGTCTTCGGCGTCAGGTCGAACAGGTTCACGTTCGCCGAAACGAAGATTGTATCCTCGGGGCTCGAACCGGCGACGGCGGCCACCACCTCGCCGGCCGAAAGCCGCAGGTCATCCGGCCCGAAGCCGACGGCCTTGTAGCCCATCTTTTTGAGCGCTTCGGCCGAGATGGCAAATTGCAGTTCGGCCTGTCGGCCAAAGCGGCGCACCAGTCCGCCCACGTCCAGCGCCGCCACCGGCCAGCCGCGCTCTTCAAGCTCGCGAATGAACGTGTGCCGGCGACTCATGCCGCCCTTCTGCAGATCGAGCCCCGCGCATCCGCACGGCTCCAGGTAACCGTCCTGCCGGCCGCTGAAGACAATCGCCAGCTTCGGCTTCGCCCAGCCTTCAAAGTATTTGCCGTTCACCTCGATCGGGTCGACCTTGGGCCTCGCGTGGTAGCCGTCGTCGGCAGCAGGCTCCGCATGAGCCGTGGTTCGGTTGTCGGCCACAAGTTCAGCCGCAGAGTCGTCTCTGACCACCGCCGTCGATGCGGCAGAATCAGCGACCGCGGACGGTTCGATCGGCGTGGCGGGGTTCGCACTCGCCGAACCCAACTCCGCCGGCGTGATCGATTCGGCTGCGCGCTGTTCGCCGCGCGAGCTCTCGCTCGGCAGCGAGGCCGTCACTGCCGGACGCGACGTCTCGCCGCACCCCATCAGTAAACCCAGGCCGAGAACGGCAAAAACTGCGAGCCCACGCGCGTGCCAAGTTGCTGAATTCATCCGAGCCACCTTGCATCCATCCTTGGAAGAAAGCCCCACCGCAGCAAGCTGCCGCGGGCGATTATTCGACGGTTAACTTCAACCGCAACTTCAGTTCCTTGACGTGCGGATGATTGTCCACTTTGAGCAGAATCTCGCCGTACGGCGACTGCGGCGAACCCAGCCGAACCAGCGGCGGAAGGCCCGGCGGAATCTCGACTTCCAGCGGAATCTGCTCGACGTTCTCGTTCAGCGGCGACGGCTCGCCCAGCGTTACCTGCACCTCGGGCGGATCGACGCTCACCTTCTCCATTCGAACCTGTTTGCGATCTTCGCCGCGCACCAGAATCCGCAGCGTCCGCTCGGCACCCTCACCGCGCGGAACAGCGCCCAGGGCCAACACGCCTTCACTCGCTTGCCAGCCTGGTCCCACGATGGTCACGTCGCTGACAATCGTTCCCAAAGCGCCTAACTTGCGCTCAAACGATTCGGTCCCTTCGCCGGTGTCCAGGGTCAGCCGGATTGTCTGGACAAACGGCCCCAGGGGCAACCCCGGTTTGAGCGACAGCACCAGCAAGACTCCACTGCTAGCTCCCTTTTCGGCCAGTTTCTCAGGCTCAACCGGTCGCACTTCCAGCGAAAAGTAATCCGCCGAAGTTTCGCCCGTAAATGCCTGAGCGGTCACGCGAATCTCTCCCTGCAGCATATAGAACAGCCGCATCTCGGCGGTCGCGTTCTCACCGGCCGGAACGTTACCAAACTCAAACGTCTGCGGCTGGTTGATCAGCTTGTCGCTCACCTTGCCGCTCACGGTCAGTTCGACGCGCGAGTTCTGCGGATCGCTGGTAAGCACCGTGGCCGTCTGGCGAAAGTCCCGCGCAAATGAACCCGGTTTGTACTCGATCACGACGTTGGCCGTCTCGCCCGCTGCCAGTTCCGTCTTGTCGAGCGAGGCAATCGTGCACGCACTGCACGTCGTGCGGCCGGCCTTCAGTCGCAGGACTCCCTGGCCGTGATTGGATATTCTGAATGCATGACGCGCGGTCTGCGATCGCTCGACAGTGCCGAAGTCATGAGCCGTGGCGTCAATTGCCAGCCGAGGCTCTTCGTCCTTGCTGCCCGCCAGCGGCAACTCCGCGGGCGGCGGTCCCAAGAGAGAACCGGCCTGGCCAAAGCTAACCCAAGTGATGCCCGCGCCGACGGCGATCCCGGCAACCAGGCTCCCCAAGAATATCGTGCGACTCTTCAAACCGTCCTCGCCGTCAAGTTCGTTGTTCTCGGTGGACTGCCAGCCCTCATTCTATCCCGCTCGGGCAACCGTACGAAGTCAGACGTCGTCCTTGTTCTCCGCCAATTCGCGCATCCGCTGCCGCAAATCTCCTGGCAGCTTCTTATCCGCATGCGGCGTGAGCTCGTCGAGTTCGAGGGCCCTTTCGGCGACGCGACGCGCCGATTTCTTGTTCGAAACCAGGTCCAGCGCCAGCGCGTACTCGGCCTGCAACAGCGCGGAGTTGGGATAAAACATCGCAGCCACGCGGGTCAAGTCGACGCAGCGGTCGGCCGCGCCGGTGTTACCCGTCACCGCATACACTTCGCGAAACAGGCCTCCGAGACGACGCGCATTTGCGCTCGAATGGCCATGCAAGGCCATCACGCCGCGGGCCGCCTTGACCAGATTCTGCGGCCATTCGGTGCTCGACGGATCGGTGCGGACTTGCTCCGCGCTCAACTCGGCGATCGCCATGAACGGCTCGGCCGAAGCCCAGTCGGCGGCGCCAGCCTGCAACATCAGCCCAAACCGCGTCTGAGGATTTAACTCCGGGTTTGCCGCCCGTGCCAGCGACGCTCGTAGCGCCAACACCGGCAACAACCCCGTCAAGTAGCACGCCACCAGTGCAGCCAGCGTCAGCGTGATCGCCCCCGCCGCCCACCAGCGCGGACGAGAAGCAAGAAATCCGCCGCGCGCCGGCGTCTGCTCAGCGTGCCTCTGTGTCGCCTGGTTCACCGTCAGTGCAACCAGCAGCCAGAATGAACCGGCGACGCCGGGAAAGGTGAACCCACCCGAGGCGAGCCAGTGAATCATCAGCACGAGAGCTCCCACGGCCAGCAGGTTGCGCGGCAGCGACCCTGTGCCGAGCCAGCGCCAAACGGCAAACACCAGCACCGCGCCGGTCAGCGCCGCGATCACGGCCTGGTCCAGCGAGAATAGAAATCCAAACGGCAACCCCGCCGCATACGCCAGCGGCAACCCGGCCAGCGCGCCGACCAGCGGCAGCCAGGGTTTGTCTCGCGGCGTCGACGGTTCCCTCACCTCATCGGTTGATCCACTACGCGACTCGTACCAGGCCATTCCGAACCCGGCCAACGTTGCCACGAGCCCCAGCAGCGCGAAGGTACCGCCCGTCGCCCAGACTTCAAGCAAGAAGTTGTGCGGATCGCGTACTTCCTCGCTGGCCTGCGGCAGCTTGTACATCGTGTAGTAGTCTTGAAACTCGCCTGGCCCGACCCCCAGCACCGGAAAATTCGCGATCAAGTCGAGCGTCGCCTGCCAGTATTCGAGTCGAAACTGGAACGAGCGCGCGGCGTCATCCACTAGCGGCCGGCCCACGCCCGCCGCCACAAGTCCGATCGCCAGTGCCGCCACCACCGCGCAGCCGAGCCCAAGTCGTTTCCAAGCCGCACCGGAAAGCGACAGCATCACCAGCGGCAGCAAGACGGCGCCAACCGCCAGCGCCAAGTACGCGCTACGGCTCTTGGTAAGTGCCAGGCAAATGAGCATCACGCCCAGCGCCGCGAAGCCGGCAACCACGCGCACCAGCGCTATCCCGTCCAGCGAAGCCCCGCGCTGCGCGCGAACCATCTGCCAGAGCACGCCCGCGTGCACGATGATCCAGGCCACGAGCACCCCGGCCAGTGAGTTCGTAAGCGCAAACGTGGCCAAGGGCTCGGTACTCGCCAGCCGGGCCTCGAAACGCACCCGCTCCGGCGAACCGGGCTCAAACCACTGCCCAAGTTCGGCGAGCACCCGGTCCGGTTCCGCCTCGTACGCGGCGCGTTCGGCGGGCAGCGTCACGGCAACCTGGTACAAACCCAGCACCGCCAGAGCCGCGGCCATCGCAATCATGATCGCCACCAGCACGCGCGTTTGCAGCGCCGACTTTGGCAACTGCCTCGCCAGGAAATACGTCAGCCCCAGGCCGATCCATTCCCAAGTCATGTTCAGCGCCAGCCGCGGCGCCGGAAACCTGGCCCGAAACTCGGGATTCCCCGCCGAGCCGTTAAAAAACACGAACACCCCCAACAGCGCGCTGGCCACGCAGAACAGCACGAGCGCCGCGAAGCCCGCGTCGGTCCAATGGAAGCGGCGTGTAAAGCGCCCCTCGTACCAGGCCAGCAGCAAATAGCCGCCTGTCAGTATCAGCAGCAGCATGGTGAACGCGTGCCCGTCGCCAAGCCACGAGACGCCTTCGCTCGGCACCAGCGGCCGCGCCACGCACACGGCCGCGAAGCCCGCCAACAGCCAGACGCGCATCCGATCGGCCAGCGACTCCGCATCACTCGCGTTTGCTGGCGGTACCGGCTGTCTGGCAGTCTTTGCGGCAGGTGTGGCCATCGTAACGGTTAACCCTCTCGCATCCGTCGCCGAGCCGCCACTTCCAGAATGGCGATCACTCCCAGCAGGCACCCGATCACCAGGGCGATGATCGCGGCTCCCAGCGCGTCGACCTGCGGCAACACCAGCGCTCCCAGTCCACAAGCGGCCGTGGTCAGATAGATCGTCAGTACCGCCTGCACCTTGCTCAGCCCCAGCGCGACCAGCCGATGAGAAAAGTGATTCGTGTCACCCTCGAACGGGCTGCGGCCGTTGCGCAACCGAATCACAACCACGCTCAACGTATCATACAGCGGCACCGCCAGGACGCACACCGGCGCGAGGATCGAATGCCTGGGGATTCCCGGCCCGCTGAACGTGGCCAGCGTCGTCATCACGGCCAGCGAAAAGCCGACGAAATAGCTCCCCGCGTCTCCCATGAACATCCGCGCCGGCGGACGATTGTGCCACAGGAATCCCACGAGCGACCCCACCAGCAAGAATAAAAATCCAGCAATGAATAGCTGCGGCTGTCCCGGCGCTTCGGGCACGATCAACATGTAAACGGCCAACAGCGTCGCGGCGATCGCAGACACCCCGCCGGCCAGGCCGTCCATGTTGTCCAGAAAGTTGATCGAGTTCACCAGCCCGACAATCCACAAGATGGTGACGACGTCCGTTAGCAGTGGCAAATCGACGAATAGCGTCAGTCGCCAGCCAGGGATATAGACCACGGCCGCCGCCACCACGAACTCCACGACCAGTCGCATGCGCCAGTTGATTTTCCACGAATCATCCGCCAGCCCCAACAGCATCAAGACCGTGGCGGCCGCCAGAAAGAACCACAGCTCCCAGGCTCGTGACTGCAGACCCGGCAGATGTGGCGAAACGAACTCACCCAGGCGCTGAGCGAAGTCGCCGAACCGCGACCAATCCAAACCGGCAGCGGACGAACCGCTCCAAGACCACAGCAGTAACTGCCCGAGAACAAGCGGGACAATACCCCCCGCCCAGATGCCGATCCCACCGCCATAGGGCACGGGTCGCGCGTGAATCTTGCGATGCCCTGGCCGATCGACGAGCCCCAGTCGCGGAGCGAGCATTCGCACCACGTAACACGCCACAAGACTCACCACGAGTCCCGGTATGATCGCCAGCGCCACGACGCTGCTGCTCATGCCGCCGGTCCTCGCGACGTGCGAGCGCGCAGATACTCGCGGCAAGTGCTGAAGAACTGCTGGTAGTCGGCGCGCTGGTAGTCGGGAAACGTCCAGTCCCGACTCTGCCACTGGCGATGCTTGTAGAACAACGTGACCTCGGCGTAAATTCCGCGCGACAAATACAACCGATGGGCATGATCCTTCGTCGACGCCAGCACCAGCTTGGCCGGCGTCAGGTAGCCCGGATCGAGATTCAGCGGGCGCTCCTCGACGTGCCCACCCATTCCAGCATAGTCCGCCTCCCAGGCGTTCGTCTGCAATTTGAGGGAGACAATCTCAGCCGGGTCAATCAGCCGCTCAAAGGCATAGAAAACCTTGGAGATTTCCGGCCCCATCGAGGCTTCGTAGTAGTCGGTCGCATCGAAGTGAAATCGCTCGCTCGCAAGCGCCACCGGCCCCCAAGCGGCTTCCGCCTGCTGCCGAGCCCAGTCGAGCGCCGCTCCGTGACGACTGAACGCCGCCAGGATCAAGAGCACCGGCGCTGGCTGAGTTATGGAACCCATGTGCAGCCCCGGGTCTGCCCGGGAGTTCCCTCTGTGCTCGCAGTGTTAGTAGCGTTGACCGGTGCGCTAGTACGCCTTCGAAATTACGGCCCGTACCTTCGTCGGCTTGCCGCTGAACAGGCACTTGCCTTCCACCTGCTCTTCGAAGCCGGGCTCATCGTCGAGCGGGATGCAGCGCACCGTCAGCTTGTGCCTGGCCAGCACTGCAGCTGACTCCGGCCCCTCGGCGATGTGAGCGATCGCAAACCCACCGTGAATTTCCGGTTTGTCGGCGTTCTTTGCGGTGAAGTAACTCTCGAATTCCGCCAGGTCCGTGAACGTGCGGGTGTTTTCCTGGCGATGGGCCAGCGCCCGATCGTAAAGGTTCGCCTGCATTGCCGCGAGCTGCGTGCCGATTGAACTGACGAACTCCGCACGCGAAACAGCCGGTTTCTTTTCGGCACTCGACTCGTCGCGCCGCTTCGGCATCAGCGTGTCGCCCTGGATATCGCGCGGTCCGACCTCAACGATCACGGGCACGCCGCGCTTCACGTGCTGCCACTTCTTGTCGGCGCGCGGTATGTCACGCGTGTCGACCAGCACCCGCACAGGGGCATTGTCATAAGTCTGTGTCGCCAGCTCGCCGCGAAGCTTGTGGCAATACTCCAGCACGGGCCCGCCTTCCTCGTCATTGCGAAAGATCGGCAGGATCACGACCTGCTGCGGCGCCAGCTTCGGAGGCAGCACCAGCCCGTCGTCGTCCGAGTGCGTCATGATCAGGGCGCCGACCAGTCGCGTCGAAACTCCCCAACTCGTCGTCCAGGCGAACTCCTCGCGACCTTCATTGGAAAGGTACTTGATCTCCTGGGCCTTCGAGAAATTCTGTCCCAGGAAGTGCGACGTGCCGGCCTGCAGTGCTTTCCGGTCCTGCATCATCGCTTCGATGCTGTAGGTGTTCACCGCGCCGGGAAAGCGTTCGCCGGCCGTCTTCTCGCCGCGAATGACGGGCATCGCCATGTAGTCTTTGGCGAACGTGGCATAGACCCCCAGCATCTTGCGGGTTTCTTCGATGGCCTCTTCCGCCGTGGCGTGGGCAGTATGTCCTTCCTGCCAAAGAAACTCGGTCGTTCGCAGAAACAGCCGCGTACGAAGTTCCCAGCGGACGACGTTCGCCCACTGGTTGATGAGAATGGGCAGGTCGCGATACGACTTGATCCATTTGGCATACATTGCGCCGATGATGGTTTCGCTTGTCGGCCGCACGACGAGCGGTTCTTCCAGCTTGCCGGTTGGCACGAGTCCGCCGTCGGGTCCCGCTTCGAGCCGGTGGTGCGTCACGATGGCGCACTCCTTGGCAAAGCCCTCGACGTGTTCGGCTTCTTTCTCCAGGTAGCTGAGCGGGATAAACAGCGGGAAGTACGCGTTGACGTGCCCCGTCTCCTTGAACATCCGGTCGAGCGCCTGCTGCATCGCCTCCCAGATCGCGTAGCCCCAGGGCTTGATCACCATGCAGCCGCGCACCGGCGACTGCTCGGCCAGATCGGCAGCGCGGACGACCTGCTGGTACCACTCGGGATAATCCTCGGCCCGGGTCGGTGTGATCGCGGTCTGGGGAGCCTTGGCCATCATTCAATTTCCTATGTGCGATTGCTAGCGGACAAACTCGACGAGCAGTATTGCTCGGGAAGCGGGCCATTTTATGCGAGCCCCCCGCACGGCAACAATGGGAACCCTTGTGAGCATCTACCCGGCCCCCTAGAATTCAGCTTTCTCCCCGCACTTCTCTCGTCCTTGTGACGCCCATGCTTTTGGCGTCTTAGAAAGCCCTTGCTCATGTCCAGGCGGTTCGTCAGCCAGTTGGCTCACCAGGAAACAATCGACCAAATCTTTCTCGCCAGTGAAAAGCAGTTGCGGCCCAATCGCAACGGCAACCTTTATCTGCAACTCGACCTTTCGGACCGCAGCGGCTCGATCGCGGCCCGCATGTGGAACGCCAGCGAGAACGATTACCGGGGGTTCGAAAACGGCGATTACGTCCGCGTCGAGGGTTGCACGCAGCTCTTTCAGGGCACAATTCAGCTCATCGCCACCGGCATCCGCAAGGTCTCGCCGAATGAGGTGAACCCCGATGACTTCATGATCCTCGACTCGAAAGAGATCGACGGCTACGTGGTGAAGCTCGGCGCATTACTCCGCAAACTGCGCGATCCGTATTTGCTCAACCTGGCCGAATGCTTCCTCATGGACGATGAGTTCATGCGCAAGTTCAGCCGAGCTCCGGCCGGCGTGAAGAATCATCATGCGTACATCGGCGGCCTGCTTGAACACGTCGTCAACCTGATGGAAGTCTGCCTGGCCGTAGCCCCGCTCTATCCGAGCATCAACGCCGACCTGCTGCTGATGGGTGCCTTCCTCCACGACATGGGCAAGATCGACGAGCTCACCTACGAGCGCGACTTTGCCTACAGCGACGAAGGCCAACTGATCGGCCACCTCGTGATGGCCATCGGCATCCTCGACCGGAAGCTCAAAGAAGTCGAACGCCTGAGCGGTGAACCGCTGCCCGAGGAGTTGGCCCTGCGGCTGAAGCATATGATCGTCAGCCACCATGGCCAGTACGAGTACGGCAGCCCCAAGCTCCCAATGACGCTCGAGGCCGTGGCCCTGCATCACCTGGACAATCTCGACGCCAAGGTCCATTCGTTCGAGCAATTGATGCGAGACGACCCGAATGTCGAGAGCGGCTGGACCAATTACAACCAGTCTTTAGGTCGAAAACTGTTCAAAGGCGCGCCTCGGGCCGGTTCCGGACGGTAGAATTCCGGTGCCGCCCGACAACTCGATTCGCTTCGATCGCCCGATGGTCGCGTGCGGTTAACACTGAAGGAAACTCCCGCCCGTGCGCAACGAGCAACTCGAACACGAACTTCTGGCCCTGGTCAATCAGAAGGGCTTCAAGCCGGTCAAGCCGCGCGTCATCGCCAAACAGCTCAAGCTCGATGAAGAAGGCGCCCGCGATCTGAAGCGCGCCATCAAGCGGCTCGTGAAAGCCGGCAAGGTGAGCTATGGCGCCAATCACCTGCTCGGCCCGCCGACCGCTCCCACTACCAAGGAACAGGGATACCGCGTCACCGGTGTCTTTCGCCGCGCCGATGCCGGCTTCGGATTCGTGCGTCCCTCAGGCAGCGCACCCGGGGCCGACCGCACGCAGGACATCTTCATCTCCAAGTTTGATGCCGGCGATGCCGCCACGGGCGACACCGTGCTCGTGCGGCTGAAGAAGAAAACCGAAATGCGCCGCCCCAATCCCGAGGGCGAGATCGCCGAGATCATCGAGCGGCAGACGCACCAGTTCGTCGGTACCTATTTCGAAGAGAGTGGCCAGTCTTACGTGCATGTCGACGGGCTCCCCTTCACGCAACCGATCCTGCTCGGCGATCCCGGCGTAAAGCGACCGAAGGCCGATGACAAAGTCGTCATCGAGATGGTCCGCTTCCCCACGCACTCCAACCAGGGCGAAGGCGTCATCACCGAAATCCTCGGCCAGCGAGGCGAGCCGGGCGTCGATACGCTCTCGATCATTCGCGAGTTCAACCTGCCCGAAGACTTCGCCGAGGATGCCGTCCAGGAATCGCGCCATCAGGCCGACCTGTTCGACGAAAGCATCCCCGAGGGACGCACCGATCTTACGGGCCTGGTGACAATCACGATCGATCCGGTCGATGCTCGCGACTTCGACGACGCCGTCTCACTCGAAATGAACGAGAAGGGTCACTGGGTGCTCGGCGTGCACATCGCCGACGTCTCGCACTTCGTCCAGCCGGATACGGCGCTCGACCGCGAAGCCTATTCCCGCGCGACGAGCACCTACCTGCCCGACCGCGTGATCCCAATGATCCCCGAGATCATCTCGAACGGGCTCGCGAGCCTGCAGCCCGACCGCATCCGCTACACGAAAAGCGTGTTCATCGAGTACACGCCTGAAGGCGTTTCGCTGCACGTGGAGCCGATGTCTGGAGCGATTCGCAGCCGCCGCCGGTTCACGTACGAGGAAGTCGACCAGTACCTGGCCGATCCCGAGGGCTGGCGCTCAAAGCTCGACCCGAAGGTGCACGCCCTGCTCGGCCGGATGCAAAAGCTGGCCGCGATCCTTCGCGAGCGGCGTTTCAAACGTGGCGGCCTTGAGCTCACCATGCCCGAAGTGAAGGTGGACCTCGATGCCGACGGCCGTGTCGAAGGAGCTCACCTGGTGGTGAACACCGAAAGCCATCGGATTATCGAAGACTTCATGCTCGCCGCGAACGACGCCGTGGCTGAGTATCTCGAAAAGGCCGAACTGCAGTTCATCCGCCGCGTCCACATGGCCCCCGACCCGCGTAAGCTCAAAGCACTCACCGAGTTCGTCACCGGCATGGGCTACCAGGTCGAAAGCCTCGAAAGCCGCTTCGAGTTGCAGAAGCTCCTGGCCGCGGTCCACGGCACGCCCGAAGAGCGAGCCATCAACTTCGCCCTGCTGCGCAGCCTGCAGCGGGCGGTCTATAGTCCTGAGAAGGAAGGTCACTACGCACTGGCCAGTGAGTGCTACACGCACTTCACTTCGCCGATTCGCCGCTATCCCGACCTGACGATCCATCGCCTGCTCGATCAGATCCTGCGCGGCAAGAAGCCGCGCAACGACTTTGGCGCGCTGGCCGTCGTCGGCGAGCACTGCAGCGACCGTGAGCGCCGCGCCGAAGCCGCCGAGCGCGAACTCACCAAGGTCAAGCTGCTCGATTACCTCAGCAGCCGCATCGGCCTCAAGCTGGAAGCCGTGGTGACCGGTGTCGAGGAGTTCGGCCTCTTCGCTCAGGGCGTCGAATTGCCAGCCGAAGGGCTGATTCACATCAGCTCACTGCAGGACGACTTCTATCGCTTCGACCGCGCATCACACACGCTCACCGGCAACCGCGCCGGCAACCGCTATCAGCTCGGCGATCACGTGACCGTGAGCGTGGCTCGCGTGGACGTCGACCGCCGCGAGCTGGACCTCCGCGTCGTTTCGCGCGACGCGCGCCCGGCGCGCAACAGCCGCATCGGCACGAAGTCCGAGCGCAAAGAAAAGAAGGGCAAAGCCAAGGGCAAGAGCAAGCCGAGCAAAGGCAAGCGGCGGAGGTAGGCCGGTGGTCCTCAAAAAGCTACGTCAGTGATGTCGCGCTTTGCATGCAGTAGTCGAGCCACTTCAAGAGTTTCGCCAGTCTGTCTGTAGAAAATGAGATACTCGCGAAATCCGCGCACCGACCACCGACGGTATTCTGCTGAGTATTGGCTCGCTGTTGTTAGTCGCTCGCCAAGTTCAGGCTGAGTTGCTATCATTTCCGCGGTCTGATGAACGGCATCGACGAACTTCATGGCTACTTCGACACTTGCGTTCTCAACCAAGAATCTGGCTTGGCTGTCAATGTCTTCCCTTGCATCGGGCCTGAAGCGAACTTGCAAGCTCACTGCTTTCTGGCCTCATCATGCCGTAGCAGCGTTGCGTGTCTCTCGGCCCAGAATTCATCATTCGCGTCGATCGGCTCACCGCTGTTAAGTCCTGCGGTAATTGCAGCATCAATCACCAGTGATTGCCGCAACATGCGAATCGCTTCGTCGAGCGCCTGCTTCGTGTCCGAAAACATTCCTCGCGACACGGCAGCCGTTAGGACCGCTTCTTGATCGGGCGAAAGTACCGTGCTCATACATCTCTCCTCATGCGATACTGGGCTTTCAGCAATTCTAGCACTCCGCGCATCCACGGGTCAAAATCGCCCACACCCTAGGCACACTAGCCCTGCCCGCTACAATACCCACTGACGGTTCTCGTTATTGGCATCTTGTGGGTTCTCGAACGCCGATTGGGCCTTGAGCTGGTCCTTAAGGGGCGAGAGTCCGTTCGACACTTCTGGGGATCACTGCCCGGATGACCAGCACCCTTGCGCAAACGCCGCTTCATGGATGGCACGCCTCGCACGGCGGACGGCTGGTCGATTTCGCCGGCTGGTCGATGCCCGTCCAATACAGCTCGATCGTGGCCGAGCACAACGCCACGCGCACCGCGGCCGGACTGTTCGACGTCTCGCACATGGGCCGCATCCGCTTTGAAGGCCCCGCGGCCGAATCGTTTCTCGAACGGATCGTCACCCGCCGCGTCGCCGGCATGCCTGCCGGCCAGATTCACTATGCCCTCGTGACCAACGACGCTGGTGGCGTGCTCGACGACGTCCTCATCTATCACCTCACGCACTCGCGCGGGGCCAGTTACTACCAGCTCGTCGTCAACGCCAGCAATCGCGAGAAGATCGTCCACTGGCTGCATGATCACCGCGATGGCGCGGAAGTCGAAATCCACGACGCCACGCTTGAGACCGCGATGATCGCCGTCCAAGGTCCGCGCGCATTGGAAATCGTCCGCCCGCTCACCAGCCTCGATCCCGAGTCGCTCGCCTACTATCACGGCGCCGAATGCGAACTCGTCGGCACCTCGGGCCTCATCAGCCGCACTGGCTATACCGGTGAAGACGGCTGCGAGCTGATCGTCCCCGCCGAGGCCGCGCTCACGCTGTGGGAAGCGATCTACGAAGCCGCCCAAGCCATCGGCGGCGGCGCGGTCGGACTCGGCGCACGTGACACGCTCCGCCTCGAAGCCGGCATGCCGCTCTATGACCATGAGCTCAGCGAAGAAATCGACCCGCTGCAGGCCGGGCTCTCGTTCGCGGTGAACCTCAAAGACCGCACGTTCCCCGGCAGAGAAGCCTTGGCAAAAAGCAAAGCCGATACCCGCGCACCCGTGCGCATCGGCCTTACGCTCGAAGGCAAGCGCGTCCCGCGCGAAGGCTATCCGGTCCTCGCCGGTGAACAACAGATCGGCCGCGTCACCAGCGGCACGTTCTCTCCCACGCTCAACCGCCCGATCGCCATGGCTTACGTCAGCCGCGAGCACGCAACAACCGGCGGGGAACTTTCCATCGACGTTCGCGGCTCGCGCGAACCGGCCCGCGTCGTTGAGCTCCCCTTTTACAAGCGCACAACCTGAGTTACCCCTCTCGTCACAAAGGAACCTCGCCGTGAAGCCGCAGGATCTGCTCTACGCCAAGACACACGAATGGGTCCACGTCGATCGCTCTGGCGGCTCGCCCGTGGCCACGATCGGCATCTCACACTTCGCGGTCGAAGCCCTCACGGACCTCGTCTACCTCGAGCTCCCCGAAGTCGGCCGCCACGTTAAGGCCGGCCAGTCGATCGGCGAGATCGAAAGTGTCAAAGCCGTGAGCGATATCTACAGCCCCGTGAGCGGCGAGATCATCGAAGTCAACGGTGCCCTGCCCGACGGACTCGGCAAACTCAATGACGATCCCTACGGCGACGGCTGGATCGCGAAAATCAAACTCGCGGACGAAGCCGATCTGAAAAATCTCCTCGCGCACGCCGCTTACGAAAAACAGTGCGCCGAGGAAGGACATTAGTCGTGGCTCGTGGTCAGTGGCTCGCGACCAGGAACAGGCCATCAACCACACTTCCCCTCACATAGCCACGACTCATTTCGATACTGAACACTGACCCCTAGCCACTTCTCCGCCATGCCTTACGTCGCCAACACCGCCGAAGACCAGCGAGCGATGCTCGACTCGATCGGCGTCAAGAATATCGAAGAGCTATTCGCCTCGATTCCCGCCGAGCTGCGGCTTAAGCGGCCCCTCGACATCCCGCCTGCTCTCAGCGAGATGGAGCTCACCGCGCACATGGCGGCGCTGGCCAAGAGAGACGCTCCGGCCGGCGAGAAAATCTGCTTCCTTGGCGCAGGCAGCTACGACCACTTCATTCCGGCCGTGGTCGATTACGTCGCCTCGCGCGGCGAGTTCTATACCTCCTACACGCCCTATCAGCCCGAGGCCAGCCAGGGCAACCTGCAAGTCTTCTTCGAGTACCAGACGCTGATCACGCAGCTCACCGGCATGGACGTCTCGAACGCCAGCCTGTACGACGGCGGTAGCGCCGCGGCCGAAGCCGTGCTGATGGCCATCAGCGCTACCGGTCGCCACAGCCGCGTGGTGACCGCCGCCAGCGTGCATCCTGAGTATCGCCAGATCCTGGCCACGTACCTCGCGAACCTCGGCATCGAACTGGTTACCGTCGAAACGCCCGATGGTGTGATCTCGCCCGAAGCACTCGCCAAGGTGGTTAACGACCAGACCGCCTGCGTACTGATTCAACAGCCGAACTTCTTCGGCTGCCTCGAGCCAGTCGAAGCGATCGGCAAGATCGCTCACGAAGCCGGCGCGCTCTTCGCCGTCAGCGTCGATCCGATCAGTCTCGGCCTGCTCAAGCGTCCTGGCGACTACGGCGCCGACATCGTCGTGGCCGAAGGCCAAAGCCTCGGCAGCCCGATGTCGTTCGGCGGGCCATACCTCGGCATCCTCGCCTGTCGCGAGCAGTTCGTCCGCCGCATGCCGGGCCGCATCGCCGGCGAAACGGTCGATCGCCGCGGCAAGCGCTGCTTCGTGCTCACGCTGCAAACGCGCGAGCAGCACATCCGCCGCGAGAAGGCCACCAGCAACATCTGCACGAACCAGGGCCTGTTCGCGCTGCGGGCCGCCGTGTATCTCGCCGCGCTCGGTCCGCAAGGTCTGCGCGAGACGGCCGAGCTCTGCCTCCGCCGTTCGCACTACGCTGCCGAAAAGCTCACGACTGAAGGCGGCTTCGAACGAGTGTTCGCGGCTCCCACGTTCAAGGAGTTCGTCGTCCGCGCCAAAGGCGGCGATGTCGAAGACATGCTCGTCCGCGCGTCCGAGGCCGGCTACCTCGCCGGCATCCCGCTGTGCATGTGGTACGAAGATCTCGCGGACTGTTTCCTGGTCACCGTCACCGAACGGCGCACTCCTGAAGAAATCGACGGCCTGGTCGGCTGTCTCAACCAAGTAGCGGCCATCCATGCGTAATACCCGAGCGACCCAACTGCTATTCGAACTAAGCAAGTCCGGCCGACGCGGCGTGCGGCTTCCCGCCGCCGACGTGCCCGAGGTGCCGCTTACTGACCTGCTGCCGGCCGATGCCCTGGCTTCCGCGCCGCCGCCGCTCCCCGAGCTCACCGAGCCGGAGCTCGTCCGACACTTCACGAACCTCTCGACGCAGAACATGTCGGTCGACACACACTTCTATCCGCTCGGCTCGTGCACGATGAAGCACAACCCCAAGCGGAACGAACGCCTCGCCAATCTGCCGGGCATCATCGACCTGCATCCCTACCAACCGGCCGACACGCTGCAAGGCCTGCTCGAACTGCTCTGGAACCTGCAAGAGATGCTCGCAGAGATCGCCGGCCTGCCGGCCGTCTCGCTGCAGCCCGCCGCCGGCGCTCAAGGAGAGATGGCCGCCCTGCTCTGCGCCGCGGCACATTTCCGCAAGCTCGGTCAGCAGCGCACCAAAGTGCTCGCTCCCGATAGCGCTCACGGCACGAACCCGGCCAGCGCCAAGATGGCCGGCTTCGACACCGTCACCGTCAAGAGCACGCCGGCAGGTTATGTCGACATGGCCGACCTGGAAAGCAAGCTCGATCGCCAGACGGCCGTGTTCATGATCACCAATCCCAATACGCTCGGCATGTTCGACCGGCAGATCGCCGAGATCGCGAAGAAAGTACACGAAGTTGGCGGACTCATCTACCTTGATGGCGCGAACATGAACGCGATCCTCGGCATCGCCCGCCCCGGCGACTTCGGCGCCGACATGATGCACTTCAACCCGCACAAGACTTTCAGCGGCCCGCATGGCGGCGGCGGTCCCGGCGCAGGCCCGATCGCCGTCTCGAAGGTCTTGGAACCGTACCTGCCCGTGCCGGTCGTGGTGCGCGATGAGAACGGCTTCCATCTCGAGTACGACCGTCCGGAGTCGATCGGCCGTGTGCGCAGCTTCTTCGGCAACGTGGGCGTTCTGGTTCGGGCCTACTGCTACATCCGCACGCACGGTCCGGACGGCCTCAAGCGTGTCAGCGAGAACGCGGTGCTGAACGCCAACTACCTGCTTTCGAAGGTGAAGCATATCTTCCCGGTGCCGCAGGGAGATCGCTGCATGCACGAGTTCGTCGCCAGCGGGGCCAAGCTCAAGAACGATCGCGGCGTCTCGGCCATGGATATCGCCAAGCGCTTGCTCGACTACGGCTATCACGCCCCCACGGTTTACTTCCCGCCGATCGTCCGCGAAGCGATGATGATCGAGCCGACCGAAACCGAGAGCAAGGAAACGCTCGACGCCTTCGCCCAGACGCTGTTCCGGATCAGCGAAGAGCCGGCCGACCTGTTGCACGAAGCGCCGCACACGACTTCAATCAGCCGCCCCGACGAAGTCCAGGCCGCCCGCCAACCCATCGTCGCCTGGTCGCCGAAAGGATAGCGTCGGGGCAAAAAGAGATCGGGGTGGGGATGGCCCGTGTCCCCTGGGCGTTGCCCAGGGCTGACATGTTGCCGGCCTACGGCCGAAAGACGTGGCGAGATGATCTCCAACTTGTCGGCTGTCATTTCCGGCACGCGACCTTTTCGTTTACGTTCCGGCCGAGATGGTTCTTCGCTCTTCTACGCCGTAGGCGTGCAACATGTCAGCACGGGGCATCGCCCCGTGTTACAATCCCCCTCGAATTTCACATCCAGCCCTGTAAGGGCGAAACTTCCTGGGGACGAACCATGTCGCAGTCCCTCGCCAAGAATACGATCCACTTGGTGTTCAGCACGAAAGGGAGGCGACCCTTTCTCTCCGCACACCTCCGGCCGAAACTCTACGCCTACCTGAATGGCATATTCGAGGAATGGCAAAGCCCGGCCATTGTCATTGGTGGACATGCCGACCACGTTCACGCACTCTTTGTCCTCAGCAAGAACCGCGCGCTCGCCCGAATTGTCGAGGAAGTCAAGAAAGGATCATCCAAGTGGATCAAAACCGCTGACCCACTGCTGGGCAAGTTCTCCTGGCAGACCGGCTACTCGGCCTTCTCGGTCAGTGAGTCCATCATTGCGAAAGTCGTCGACTACATCCGCACCCAAGACGAACACCATCGCCGAATCACATTTCAGGACGAGCTGCGGCGACTCCTCGTCCGTCACGGTTTCGCAGTCGACGAACAGCATTTGTGGAGTTGAACTTCCCCGCCCAGCGCAAAACAAAACACGGGCGTCCGCCGTGGGCGAATCACCCGTGTTCGTTGTGTTCAATTCGCAAACCCGCAGGGCTTACTTCTTCTTTTCCACGTGCGAAGTGTGCTTTCGCAGGCGGGGCGAGTACTTCGAGAGCTTCAGCTTCTCGCCACCCGGCTTACGGCGGATCGTGTAGTTGTAGTCCCCCGTCTCTTCGCAGACGAGAAACATGGTTTCGACTTTTTTCTTGCTCTTGGCCATGGATGGACTTTCCAGCTATCTGAATTCTTGTCGGCAGCCCTCTGGCGGGCCGGTTTGGCTTGTGGCGAAGTCCGCATTGTAACGCGCACCGGCACCTCTGGAGAAGGGCCGATTTCGGCCACAAAACGCCCCCTTCTCCCACTCGACAAGGGCCTCGACCTCCAGCCGGTTCCGTCAGCTTAAACCGCCGTCAGACTTCCCACCCCGCTCGCTCGCCGGGTTAGACTGAAGACTGCCGCCTCGCTCACGGCGCTTCAAACCGAACTGGCTTAGCGGATTCGAGTCGGGTCAATGCCTCAAACCTCGCCTGAGCCAGTCCTCACCGAAAACGCCGCGGCCGCTCCGCCCCCCGTGGTCACAGCCGAAGTCGGTCCAGGCGTTCTTCGCCAGTTGATCCCCTACGTTCCCAGTTGGCTCGTGAGCCTCGTGGTGCACCTCGTGCTGGTGCTTCTGCTGGCCACCTGGACCACGCTCATCGCCGCTCCAGAAATCGCCACTTCGCTCCAGGTCTCCACCTCGGGCGACGATCCGCTGGAAACCGCCGCCGACCTCGGCGCCGACAGCTTTCTTAGCGAACTTCCCACGCCCGAAACTTCCGAGCGGCTCGCCTCCGCGGCAATCGAGCAGCCCGAACTCGCGCCGTTCGATCCCGGCCCGCTGCTGCCCATCACGGCGGGCGAACTCGATGCCGGTCTCGATGCCACGTCAAACGAACCCTTGCGGCTTGGCGATGCCGACGGGCTTGGCCAGCGGATCAGCGAAACCGCGCGCAAGCTGCTCGTCGAAGCCGGCGGCGGCAACGAGCGGAGTGAAGCCGCGGTGCGCGCCGCGCTCAACTGGCTCGCCAGGCATCAGATGCCCGAGGGCCATTGGAGCTTCTCCCACGATCGCCATCCCGAGTGCAACGGCCAGTGCAATCACGCCGGCCGCGTGAACTCCAACGTCGCGGCGACTGCGCTGGCGCTCCTGCCGTTCCTCGGCACGGGCCAGACGCATCAGCAGGGAACTTACCGCGAGCAGGTTCAAAAGGGCCTTGAGTTCCTGATCAATTCGATTCGCCACGAGCAGGACTACGGCAGCCTTTGGGATCCGCAGGGCAACATGTACGGCCACGGGCTGGCCTCGATCGTGCTGTGCGAAGCCTATGCGATGACCGGAGATCAAAACCTGCGATCGCCGGCCCAGTCGGTGCTCGACTTCATCGTCGACGCGCAGGATCCCAAGGGGGGCGGTTGGCGCTACCAGCCGCGCACGCCGGGCGATACGTCGGTCGTAGGTTGGCAGCTCATGGCGCTCAAGAGCGGCCGGATGGGCGAGCTGCGCGTACCGACCAACACATTCCGCCGCACGACGAAGTTCCTGAATTTTGTCGAAGCCAATGACGGCGCTGCCTACGGTTACAACAATCGCGGCGAGGTCCGCCCCGCGACCACCGCCATCGGTCTCTTGTGCCGGATGTATCTCGGCTGGAGCCGCACCAATCGGACGCTGGAGCGCGGCGTGGTGGCCCTCGGCAAGGAGGGCCCCTCGGTCGACAAGGCGGGACGCAGCAGCAACCTCTACTACAACTACTACGGCACGCAGGTCATGCATCACTGGGGCGGCGAGCCATGGCACCGCTGGAACGTGAAGATGCGCGACTTTCTGATCGAAACCCAGGCCAAGGAAGGACACTCCTCCGGCAGTTGGTACTTCGACGGCGATCATGGCTCCGGGCCCGGCGGCCGCTTGTACTGCACCGCCATGGCGACGATGATCTTGGAAGTTTACTATCGCCACCTGCCGATCTACGGCGAGAAAAGCATCCAGCAGTGAGCGTCAGGTTATTGGCGGTTGGGTGGCACGCTACGCTGTTAACCATCGGTACGGACTTGGGTGCCACAGGTGCTGCGCAGCAGTCACCTGTGCACGTTACGACCTGGAAGGTCCCGTGCTGCCTTCCCCAGAAGAGCACAGGTGAGCCGCACGCGGCCACCTGTGGTACCCTGTTCCGTACGATACGCACGAATCACAGCAAGGAAAGAGTTAACGGCGTAGGGTGGCACGTCCCTGAGCCCTAGCGAAGGGCGTGGTCAGATTGGTACCCGTCGACTTGACTCTCGAGACGCATGCGCATCCTTCCCGTCATTGATCTGAAAGACGGCCTCGTCGTTCGCGGCGTCGGTGGCCGGCGCGACGAGTATCGCCCCATCGAAAGCCGCCTCTGCGCGGACGCCCGCTTCGACACCGTCGCCACTGCCTTCGCGAATCTCGGTTTCACGCAGGCCTATGTCGCCGATCTCGACGCCATCGAAAAGGGGACGGGAGTCTTTTCCGCCGGCGCGATCGAGAAAATGGGGTCCGAACTGTTTTCACTGGAACTCATCGTCGATGCCGGTGTTCGTGACGCCGCCGCGGCCCGCACGCTTGCCTCCGCGCGCGTCGGCGGCAAACCGCTGACCGGCATCGTCGCG
>JBGSKX010000340.1:0-19116 GCA_041741015.1 Pirellulales bacterium | reverse complement strand
ACTCGAGCTCGCCGCGGACGATTCCCGCCACGGCCAATTGATCGTCTGCCAGCGGCGTCGTTCCGCCCGAGGGGCTTTGCGATGTGAGCATTGGCATTCGAGGTGACACGACCGAACCTTGGCCGTTCCAACTGATCGCATCGATCAGTGGGCCGCTAGTCGGCGCTTCGACCAGCGAGATCAGTCCGGCGCGACTCGTTCCGGCCAGCGCGCAACCACTGGCCGTGATAACAATCGGGCCTGGCTTGCCCAGACCGCGCGCGCTTTGAATCGCAAGCACCGCGGTGTCACCGCGCGTGGTCACGCTTTCGAGGAGCAGCTTAATTTCGCTGTCCTCCGACGGGCTGCGTGCCAGATTCAGGATGGGACCCGATGCCACACACAAGCAGTTGGATAGCCGCGTTGCGATGGCTTCCGGCGTGCGGTGATCAACCGCCGAACGCACGCCGTCGAACACGCAGTCGGCGAGTGTCACTTCGACGCCAAATCCGCCGAGCTTCTGGCGCGACGCAGCGGTGCGAATCGCTGCCGGTGGGGCCGCGGTGCGCGCGTTGAACGAGCAGCCGCGAAAGTTGACTGTCTGGGCTTGCAGCCGGATGATCGCCCGGTCGGCTGCGGCCGCATCTTCGGCCTTGGCAGGCGCTTGCCAGATGAAATCGATGCCCTCGAAAGTCACGTTCTCGCAGTCGACCAGAAGTCCTTCAGCCGGGACGCTGACCAGCGGTCTGCGGCCGCCCCTTCCCCGCACTCGCATTCGGGGTGCTAGCTCCAGCGACTCGATTCGCAACACCTCGCCGGTAGCGAGCACCAGGTCCTCAACCACGCGCTGCGCTTCGGCCTGCATTTCGATGGGCAAGGTCGCTGCAGCCGGGCGAACCTCGGGATCCGCCTTCGGTTCTTCAGTTGTTAGCGGTCGTGGAGCAGGGGAGGGCGCCGGACTCACGCTCGCCACCGATGCCAGCGACTCTGGCGCTACTGATTCGGACGGTTTCGTTCGCAGCAGCAGCGCAGCGGTAGCCAACATCAGGACTGCCGCGGCGGATGCGGCGCCAACGGTGAGCGATCTGTTCGACGAGCGGCGGACGCGCCGTGGCGCTGCCGGGCGCAGATTGTGCCACATTCCCGTCGGAGAACGCCGCAGGCCGGCAAGCAGCGCACGCCCCGCGTTCGTGGCTGGGCCAAGCCTCTCGGCCAGTTGCGCAAATGACGCGGGTCGATCACCGCGATCGCTCGCCAGGCACTGTCCAATCACCTCGGCGAGAGTGCTCGGTATACCCTGTGCCATCGAGCGAATGTCGATCACCCGGGCCGTCTGCGCGGCTTGAAGTTTCGCCCGCGAGTTGCCGCCCGCCAGTGGCGGCCGTCCGGCCAGGAGATGCCACCACACAGCCCCACACGCGTACAGATCGCTGGCCACGTCCGGTGGCGAGCCGCTGGCAACGCGTTCCGGCGCCAGATAGTCGTAGGCCTCGGGCCGCAACTCCGCAAAGCCGATCCCTTCCTGCGGGCGCAGGATGCCTCGCAAGCCGGGCGCGGCGAGTTCCACTGCGCCCGTCCGATCGATCAGTAGGCCAGCCGTACTGATGTCACCGTGCGCGAGACCCTGCCTTTCGAGCGTTTGGAGTTGTTCTACCATTGCCCGCGCGATTTGCAGCACCGCGGCTGGAGGCATCCGGCCGTTCTCGGCCAGCCAGGCGGACGCTGTACTTCCCTCGCCGACGCGGCATGCTGCCCACACCGATTTACCATTGGTTCCGAAGTCGACGATCGCGGGCAAACCTTCCGCCGCAAGTTCGCGAGCGGCCAGCGTCTTGAGTTCGAACAGCGTTTCACTAACCGGTCGCTGCGGCCGTTGGCAAACGTACAACCGCACGACTTCCTTAGACTCGACGTGCCTGGCCAGGTAACACTCGGCGAATCCAGGATCGCAGAGTCGTCCGGTCAGTAGATAGCTGCCCCGCACGAGCTGCTCGCCGCGCCCGGAGTTGAACTCCGCGGCCTGCCAGGGCGTAATGACCGTCGCTTGCGCAAGCGCGTCGATCCACACCGACTCAAACTCCAGCAGGTCGCCTGCCAGACGTCGCACGCGCGCACCCACGGCCGCCACCTGCGCGGGCGTTGCGAGGTGCAATCGCTGGAGTCGCTCAACTAGATTGGCCGGAGGAACGCTCCGCATTCCAGGTTCCGAAATAGAGTCCGCAGGGCGCGCATTCTCACAGCGAGTAGCTATCAGAACGAGGTAAGGCTCACAAGATCAGCCGATGCGGGCCAACTGCTAGCACTCGCCAGAACGCAGCGGATTGCGGTAGAGCACCTCTTCGAGCAGCGCTGCACTTCCCGGCTCATTTACGGTTCGTTCGAAGTGCCATTCCGGATGTGTGGGCACCAATCGCTCATCGTAGGGCCAGGCGTGGAACGGCTGATAGCCCAGCGCTCGCGTCAGCTTGCTCGAATTCATCGTGACGTTACCCGCTCGCGGCGGCATCGGACCGGCTGCAATTCGGGGGCAGCCGTGCAAGTGACGCGGATCGTAGCCGCCGACGCGATTAACGATCTGCGCGATTTCGTACAGACTCAATGGCCGCGGACCGCCCGCGTGATAAAGCCCCGACCAGTCGCCGGCAAGCATCGTCTCGCAGAGCGGATTCAGACAGTCGGTGTACGTTGGCGTGCGCACTTCGTCGAAATAGAGCGTGGCAGGGCGCGACTTCTTGAAGCGAGATTGGATCCAGTCGATCGCGCCCGCGTGGCCGTTGAAGCTGATGCCCATCGGCAGCGAAATCCGCAGCACGCAGGCCTCGGGCAGTTCTGC
The DNA here is from genome assembly GCA_041741015.1 of Pirellulales bacterium. Lineage (GTDB taxonomy): Bacteria > Planctomycetota > Planctomycetia > Pirellulales > PALSA-1355 > JALHMI01. The sequence continues at coordinate 16,304 of JBGSKX010000340.1, read as the reverse complement.
CTCGATCAACTCCTCTGCCGCAACCATCGTCTTGCCGTATACCGTCACCGGGTCTGTCGGATCGGTTTCGACGTGGCCGCCCTCGGCTGTGCCGGAGAATACCAGGTCGATTGACAGGTGCACGAATCTCGCCTCGTACTGTTTCACGAGTCCGATCAGGTTGCGCACGCCTTCCACATTGATTCGCCAGGCCATCGCCGGATCAAGCTCACAGGACTTCAGCGCGCAGTTTCCGGCGCAGTCCAGGACGCTGGCGAAGCGATGCTCGGCGAAGAGCTGAGCAAGGCCCGTCTCATCTTCCGCATTGCAGGCAACCACGCCAGGTCCGGTCAGCCGCCAATTGTCGCGCTGCCGAATCGCCACGACCTGGCCTGGATAGCGCGTGCGAAAATACTCGAGCGCGTTGTAGCCAGCAACGCCGGCGGCGCCCGTGATCAAGAGCGGAAGCGGAATGGTGGTGGGGGCTGTGCGGCGAAACATGTTCGGACGAGCAGTCTTGAAGGGTTCGCCGGATTCTATACCGCCGGCGGACCCGACGTAAGGCGGCTCAGTCTCGCGCGACCGCTGTACCCCGCCGCCGGCGCCAGCAAATGCCCGCAAATCCCGCCAGGGCCAGGCCGGCAGTGATCACGGTCGTCGGCTCCGGCACAGGCGCCGTCAGCATGTAGTTGATCACGATCAATGCGTCCTGCGAGTTCACGCGGCCATTGCCCGAGGTGTCCCAAAGATAGCCCGCTTCGCTTTCCAGCGGAGCAACCAGCGGAGTTGCTTCGTGGGCTTTCAGGACATCGAATACCAGGTTCAGGTCGGTTACGTCGACGGTGCCGCTCACATCAACGTCCGCCGGCAGGCTGGCATTGTGCAAGCTGAGGTTCTCTGGCGCCGTGTCGGCGAGACTCGGCCCGACGGCGAGCGCAATCAGCGCGGCCGTAAGCATCAGGATCGATTTCGGTTTGCGCATCATGGTTATGGTCGTGGTTAGTTTTGGGGTGTATGCAAACGAACATCGGCGGCCCTCGCAGCAACTCACGTGCGGAGTGCGCGCGAATGGACAGCCGTTGCGATCGCAGGGAAAAACGTGGAAGGCCGGATCAGCCGTTTGCAGAAATCTGGAGCTAAACGGCCGATCGAGCGGTGAAGGCGGAGAGACCGCAAAGGCGAGGCGACGAGTCAGGCGCGCGACGAACTACCCGGAAACGCTTCTTGAGCGTGGGCGAAGGAACGTGCGAGGCCTGCGACGATTCGCGAAGCGGCTCTCAATTCACGTTCACTGGCAACGGACCCCGCAGCGAGATGCTTGAATCGCTTGAGATTTGGCGGTGAAGATTCCGCCGACGTCCTGGCAATCTACTGGTGGCCCCCCAAGCTGTCAAGCATTCCTTGCTATGCTAATTTACGCATTCTACTAAACATGCTCGGTTAGGAAGAACCAACTGTCCAGAAGTCTCGTCCGGGCATGGGTTTGCTGCTCCCCAGTTGATCCCAAGTCCGCTATTATCCCTCGAAAGACCGTTTCCGCCGTAAAGCACTTTAATCCCGGCACGGATCCAGAAGGTGACCCATGAGCGAATCGAACTCATCCGCCCGCGGCAGTTTCGCCAGCAACTTCGGCTTTCTGATGGCTGCGGTCGGTAGCGCCGTGGGGCTGGGAAACATCTGGAAGTTCCCCTACATCACGGGCGAATACGGCGGCGGCGCGTTTGTGCTGGTCTATCTTGGCTGCATTTCGCTGGTCGGCCTGCCGCTCTTGTATGCCGAGGTCATCATCGGCCGCCGCGGTGGTCGCGACATTCTCGGCGCATTGCGCACGCTCACCAGGCAGTCAGGCCGACTCGGCACCGCGATTAGCTATCTCACCGGGATGATGGCCGTGGTCGCGTCGTTCTTGATGCTTGCCTTCTACTCCGTGGTGGCAGGGTGGACCGTCTACTTCTTCGTCTTGTCGGTGGGAGCGATTCCAGGAGTCGAATTTGGGAACCCCGACGTTTTCGACACGATGTCCACAACTGCAAGGACGGCCACGATATGCCACACGGTTTTCATGTTGATGACGATTGGCGTCGTAACGCTCGGAGTGCACTCCGGAATCGAATTTCTGTGCAAGACCTTGATGCCCGTCCTGTTTGCCATTTTGGCGGTCATGCTGGTGTACGTGGGATTCACCGCTGAACTTGGCCAGTCCTTGGCGTTTCTGTTCCAGCCAGACTTCAGCAAACTCGGCTCGTCGGCCGTTCTCGAGGCGCTCGGGCATGCGTTTTTCACGCTTTCACTGGGCATGGGAGCGATGGTCACCTACGGCTCCTATTTGAAGGAAGAAAATCGCGTGATTCGCGACAGCGTTGCGATCGCGCTGCTCGATACCGCCGTGGCGCTGCTTGCCGGGGCAGTGATCTTCGCCGTCGTGTTCGCCAAGGAAGGGCTCGAGCCGTCGGCCGGCCCGGGACTCTTGTTTCGCACGCTGCCGGCTTTGTTCGTTGAAATGCCGGGCGGCCGATTCGTGGCCGCCGTGTTCTTCGGACTGGTTGTCTTTGCTGCCTGGAGTTCGGCCATTTCGCTGTTGGAAGTGAACGTGGCATACGCCGTGGATGAATTCAAGCTGCCGCGCTGGGTGGCCGCCGGCGGCATCGGGCTCTGCGTGTGGGGATTGGGGGTCGCCTGTGCCATCGGCGTCACCGTGGGTGAGGTCACGTTGCAAGATGGTCTCGATGACCTCGTTTCCCGATACTTGCTCCCCATCGGCGGTCTGCTGATCGCGATTGCCGCAGGCTGGTTCGTACTACCGGCAGACAGCCTGAGCGGTTTCAGCCACTTGCCTCGCATCGGCCACTCGCTCGGAATCGCGTGGCGCTTCCTGATTCGGTTTGTGACACCGGTGCTCGTGTCCGTGGTGATTCTGTGGCAGGTCGGAGCATTCGACGCGTGGCTCAAAGCCGAAGAACCGCCAGCGATCCGCGAAGGGGAACTCGCCGATCCCGCAGTGAAACAGTAGCCGTCGAAGTGCTGGCGATTCGTCTCGGCGTTGCCGCCTGCAGAACGGGGTGCTACGATACCTTGTTGGCGGTTCCGTGCGAACGGGGATCGTCGCGACCTCGGGGCGTAGCGCAGTCTGGCTAGCGCACCTGCTTTGGGAGCAGGGGGTCGGAGGTTCGAATCCTCTCGCCCCGACTTTCTTCGTGGAATTGCGCGACCGCGCCGACTAGTGCTTCACGGGTGCTGCGGGCGCTATCTCGCTCGCGCTAACTTCCCGCACGGCCCCGCGCACGATCTTCACCGCCACGCTCGTGAAGCCCACGAACCACAGCCCCAGCGCAATCCGCACGCCCATCGCGCCGACCACCTGCGGGCCGATGAGCGACGTCAGCGCCGCGATGCTGACCAGCACGGCCTGCCATCTCCAGCCAGGGCCTTGCCGCCAGAGTGCAATCGTAAACAGCAGAAGTCCCACTTGTGCCAGGTCCGGTAGTCGATAAAACGTCCATTGCACAAACTCCTGCCCGCGGAGCGCCGCGTCAAACTGGTCGGCTGCCTCGACGGTCGGCAACCGCGCTGCGGCCAGCATCGCGTAGTCCAGCGCGTACTGGCCGACGCCCAGCGGGGCCCCAATCAACGCCAGTAGTGTGGCGATGTCCGTGAGCACGGGTGATCTCTCGTGAAATGCGTGCCGCAGCGCGAGCGTCGCCGGTATCACGCAGACCATTCCCAGCAGCATCACGCGATGCCCCCAGTCCCAGGCCGTCGACTCGGCCGCGACGCGCTGGAAGAATGTCCCCTCGGCTCGGGCGACGGGATAGATCATCATTCGACCGATGAACCCGCCAAAAGCGATGACGATCGAGACCGCTCCACCAATGACCATAGCGCGCGCGGGGACTTGCATTAGGTTGCTCCTTGCGCGAGTATTCGCCCGGCGGGCCGGTTTATTGTGCCATCGCACGATCTTTAACGCTGCCCGGTGAGCCGGCCCTTGCTTGACTGCTTAGAATGTTGCCGGCGCGAACGTTCCTACCGCTACCGCTACCGAGAACCCTGGAAGACACTCGCCCATGTCCGAGAAATCGAGCTCTCAAGACCAGGCCGCGTTGGCCGCTACCCCACATGGCTGTCCAGCCGAGGCGCAGCACGACCGCGAAGTTCCGGACGTCGACCTGCTCAGCCCGCTCACGATCCGCGGCGTGACGCTCCGCAATCGGATCGTGATGTCGCCGATGTGCCAGTATAGCGCCGTGGATGGTCTGGCCAGCGATTGGCATCTCGTGCACCTCGGCAGTCGCGCCGTCGGTGGCGCGGGCCTGGTCATGGTTGAAGCGACCGCCGTCACGGCCCAGGGGCGCATCTCACCCGGCGACCTGGGCATCTGGAGCGACCAGCATATCGAACCACTTGCGCGCATCGCACGGTTTGTCGAGCTGCAAGGCTCCGTGCCGGCGATTCAACTCGCACATGCCGGACGAAAAGCTAGTTGCGAACCGCCGTGGCTGGGCGGCGCGAGTCTGAAATCGCCCGAGGTGGGCGGCTGGCCGGTCATCGGCCCGAGCCCGATCCCGTTCAGCGACGGCGATCCGGTCCCGCAGGAAGTCGACGACGCCGGCATCGAGCGGGTTATCGCAGACTTTGAGGCCGCCGCGCTGCGCGCTCTGCAGGCGGGCTTCAGGATCCTCGAAATTCACTCCGCGCACGGCTATCTCCTACACGAGTTCCTCTCGCCACTCGCCAATCATCGCGGCGACAGGTGGGGTGGCAGTTTCGAAAACCGCACCCGGCTCGTAACGACGGTCGCCGCGCGATTGCGCTCGCTGATGACCGCCGAGCGGCCGCTCTTTGTGCGCATTTCTGGCACGGACTGGGTTGACGGTGGCTGGGACATCGAGCAGTCGGTGAGACTTGCCTGCGAGTTCAAAAAGATTGGCGTCGACCTGATCGACGTTTCGTCTGGCGGTGCTGTGCCGAAGGCCCGCATTCCGGTGAGCGCCGGATTTCAGGTGCCGCTCGCACGCAAGATTCGCCACGAAGCCGGCATCGCCACCGGTGCTGTTGGTCTGATCACCGAGCCTCGACAAGCCAATGAGATCATCACCGGCGGCGATGCCGACCTGGTGTTCATCGGCCGCGAACTGTTGCGCGAACCCTATTGGGCCCTCAAGGCGCAGCAAGAGTTGGATCAGGAACCTGCCTGGCCCACGCCCTACGGCTATGCGGTCCGGCGCAGGGCACGCTAGCTGGTACCCGAGCTGATTTGGGCAATCGCCCCCTCCCGTGGTTCGCCGCGCAAGTTGCCCTTGCATCGCACCTTCGATTGAGATATTCCTGCCGCTCCCATCTAGTACGGCAATTCCGTCGTTTGCGCACCGCGGTCCTTTCCGGCCCGCCTTGCACTTCCGCTGTCACATCTGAATCAATTGCAAAGAGGGCTGTGCCATGGCTGGCGCATGTCTACGCGCACGGCGGCTGACTCGCACCCTGGCGATGATGTTTGCGCTCGGATTGTTGTTCACGTTGAGCGCCACGGCGCTCGCGCAACGGCCGATCGAAATCGCCGATAAGTTGGCCAGTCTCGAACTTCAGTTGGCCGGCGCCGAGGCCGCAGGGGGTGTCGGATTTGATCTCTCGGCAATCGAGCTCGAAGCGCACACGATCGTCGCGCAGTCCACCGCGACCAGCGAGCGCATCGAGGCACGCCGAATCTTGCGCCGCGTGCGGCGCTTGGCCGATTCGCTGGCGGCCTCGCCGAACAGTCCCGTGCGGCAGGTTGCCCACGCGGAATATTCGTACGCTGCGCCCAGCGGACCAGCCGTCGGCTTCCCTACCGAAGCGTCCGTTCCCACGGCGACGCCGATCGCGACCCCAATGGCGGTCCCCAGCGGCATCGCGCCGCAGGGTGCTCAGCCACCAGTCCAGCGGCAAGGGCTCCAGCGATTGGCCCAGATGGCATCGAACCTCGCGCAATATGGGGTACCGCAGACGGATCCGGGCTGCGGGTACGCGCCCGCAACCCAGATTTATACGCCTCAACCAACAACCGTCGTGCCGGTTCCAATGCCGGCGATGGCGCCGATGCCAATGGTCGCTGCGGTTTGTCCACCTCCGACACGCCACTACGCAAATCTCGACGCGCTCGGCTGGTGGGTTAAAGGCGACAGCCTGCCGGCGCTCGTCACAACTGCGCCCCTGGGCACCGACCAGGACGTTGCCGGTGTGCTCGGAGAACCGACCACCTCGGTACTGTTCGGCAATCAATCGGTGAACGATGGCCTCCGCTGGGGCGGACGCGGCATCGGCGGTGTCTGGCTCGACAACCAGCAAACGTTCGCGCTCGAAGGCGGCTATTACGGCCTCACCACCCAGACGACCACCTTTTCGGCCGACTCCAATTTCTCCACCGATCCGGGCGCCACGATGCTCGCGCGGCCGTTCAATGACACCAATCCGCTGGTGAATGCCCAGACATCGCAGCTCGTGGCGTTTCCCAACTTTCAGCCGCCTATCGGGGCGCCGTTCAACATCGACGGCACGATCAACATCCAAGAAACAAGCTTCATTCAATCGGCCATGGGCGGCGTGCGCTACGCCGTCGGGCCGTACAACTCGCCCGGCAGAATCTTCCTGCTGGGTGGCTACCGATACTGGGAACTCGACGAGACGCTGTCGATTGCCACGTCGCGGTCGACGGTGCTCGATCCGTTTCCACCCGATGCGGGCTTCATCCTCCAATCGGACAGCTTCTCGGCGACGAACGTCTTCAACGGCGGCGAAATCGGCATCGGCACAGAACTCAAGCGCAACCGCTGGTCGCTCGGCGCTGAGACCCGACTGGCAATGGGCAACATGAATCAGAAGGTGGCGATCGCGGGTACCACCGCCGCAGTTTACGATATGTTCTTTGCAGGTTTCGAGGGGGGACTGCTGGCGCAGCCCACCAACATCGGAACTGTCACACAGAACAAGTTCGCCTTGATTCCTTCGGTCGACGCCAAGCTTGGCTTCCAACTCTTCCCGAGTCTGAGGCTGACTGCGGGTTACAACTTCACGTATGTCTCCAGCGTCGTGCGGCCTGGCGGTCAGGTCGATCTGAACGTCAACTCCAGCCAGTTCGCCGGCCAGCCGCTTGTCGGTCCGGCCGATCCCGCCGTGCTGATGAACACGACCAGCATCTGGCTACAAGGATTCACCTTGGGCGGCGATCTGACATTCTAGATCTGGGGCGAATTAGTGCCCCCGTCTCGGCCGCAGCACCTCCCAGAGTGCCTCTCCGCGCGGCGACAGGCGATACCCGGGATTCAGGCTCTCAGTCAGGCCCAGATTCTTGAGCTTCCGCACGTTGAGCTTCAACCAGTCCTTCTCGAAGTTCGACTGTTCTGCAAGCTCCGCGGCGCGACGTTCCGGAAAACGTGCGATCAGATCCAGGACTTTCCTCGTCCAGGGACCGCTTCCCGAGTGCCGGTCGAGTTGGTCCAGCCGACCCACGAGCTGTTCCAGGTCATCCGCCGAGAGCAGGTCGTCCGCCCGCAGTTTGATGCGCGGATCGGGCCCCACCAGACGAAACTTAATCCGGTAGAGCGTACCAGGCCGAGACCGCGCGAGTTCATCTCGCAGCGGGGCAAGGCCTTCGTAGCCCGCCAGGAGCGCATCGCGCCGAGAAATCTCGTCGAGCGAGATCGCGTCGACCTTCTCGATCGAAAGCTGCCCGACTGAAGTCAGCAGCGTGCCGCCAGTCTTGACCGACGGTCGCCGCCAACGCCGAAACGCGAGCCTGATCTCGCCCTTGGCAATGCGCTCGAGTATGGGTTGTTTGAAGAGCATTGCGTGCCGATTCCGCTTTTCACGCCTCTTCATCGCCCGAAGGGCCATACAGCGCCGGCACCGGCACGTCCAAGAGTCGCAGGTACACGGTCAGAATCGCGCGGTGGTGGATCATGTGACTGATCACGAAACCACGAATCACAGCCACGCGCGGCATCGTGAACAGTTCATTACCCTGGAAAAGCAGCGTCCAGGGCTTCATGAACTCGGCGTCGCTCGTGGCGGCAATCGCCCGCATCGCCGTCGCGGCGTTCTTGTTCAGCTCTTCGACCATCGCCTGATGACTGGCGAACACCGGCATCTGATAGGGAGGCTCGTCCGGCGGCGAGAAGTCCCACTTGTCCTGGGTAAGCGTCCCTTCGACCCAGCCGGGTATCTCCGCCAGGTGCGAGCCGACCCACTGCACGGTGTTCGATTTGGGATGGGCCTTCCACTGCAATTTGTCGTCCGGAATGCGCTCCAGCACCTTGCGCGTGCCGGCGATCTCTTGCTCCAGTTCAGGCAGAAACATTTGCGCAATGCTCATCGTCACGTCTCCAATTGCGATCGTTTGAAGGGGCGATTGGTTCGTCTGGCCGGTAGTATATCGAGTAGTGTACGCATGTCCATATCGGCGTATGGCGATTGCGCACTTGAGCGCGGGCCGCAACGGCTCGCGTTTCGCGCGCAACCACGCATGTTATACTGAGCCTCCCGCGAACACGGAAAACTCACAGCCTTCCACAACTCCCCCTTCCGAGCTCCACGCACATGGCAACCGGCAATCCGCGTCTTCGTAGTCGACGTCAGTTCCTGGCCACCTCGGCGGCCGCCGCCAGCGCCTTTGCAATCCCCACGATCATCCCGCGCTCGGCGCTCGCCGCACCCGGTAAACCTGGCGCCAACGACCGTATTCGCGTGGGCGCGATAGGTGTCGGCGGACGTGGCACGCTGTTGCTTCAGCAACTGCCCGAGTCGGCTGAACTGGTCGGAATTGCCGATTGCAATCTGCCGCGTGCGGAGGCATTTAAGGGTACGGCCGGCGGCAAGTATCCGGTCTATCAGGACTATCGCCCATTGCTCGATCGCCAGGATGTCGATGCCGTGGTGGTTGCCACGGGCGAGTTCCAACGCGTGTTGCCATGCATCCACGCGGCGCAGGCGGGCAAGGACATTTATGCCGAGAAGCCGCTCACGCTGTATGTAAACGAAGGCCGCGCGCTAGTGAACGCGGTGCGAAAGTACGACCGCGTGCTGCAGGTCGGCACGCAGCAGCGCTCGATGGAAATGAACCGCGTGGCGTGCGAACTCGTTCGCACCGGCGGGCTTGGCAAAGTGCTCAGCGTGCGCGCGATCAACTACGGCGGCGCCGAAGCCTCGCCACAGCCGTATCCCAATGGGCAGGACGTGCCGGCCGGGCTTGATTGGAACCAGTGGCTGAACCAGGCCGCCGAGCGTCCTTATCACGGCGACTGGATGGGCTGGATGCGGTGGCGCGACTTCGCGGGCGGTGAGATGACCAACTGGGGCGCGCACGGCGTCGATCAGATCCAGTGGGCGCTCGGCATGGACGACACCGGCCCCGTGGATCTCAAGCCGCTCAGTGAAGGTCCCAACGGCCAGGTCGAAATGATCTACGCGAGTGGCGTGCCGGTGAGCTTCATCAGCGAGTCGGGGCGCGGCCCGATGGGCGGCGCGGTGTTCACGTGCGAGAAGGGGAAGATCGAAATCAATCGCAACAAGTTCACCTCGAACCCGCTCGACATTGCCGAAGCGCTCAAGAAGAAGTTGGACATTGCCGAAGAGGAAAGAAAGTGGAGCGATAACCTCGCGCTGTGGCAGGCGCGATGGCATTTGCAGAATTGGCTCGACTGCATGCGCACGCGCGAAAAGCCCGTGGCCGACGTCGAAATCGGTCATCGTTCGGTGACGGTCTGTCACTTGGCGAACATCACGCGCGCTGTTGGCCGGCCGCTCAAGTGGGATCCCGCGCGCGAGCAGTTCGTCGGCGACGACGAAGCGAACGCGCTGTTAGATCGACCGCGTCGGGCCGGCTTCGAATTGCCGACGATCTAAGGGGACTGTCCCAATTTTGCGGCGTGAAGTTGATGGTGCCACGAGGTGCCACAGGTGGCCGCGTCGCGGCTCACCTGTGGACGGCGACGCCTTGTTGGCGGCGCAGTGGGGAACTTGTAGCGCTTTGTGGTTCACCCGTGCCGATTGAAATTCGGTCGGCTCAGCCCGCGCGGCTATGTACGTCGTCGACGAAAAACTCGCGGAGTCGCTCGAACTCATCGACACTCGCGAAGTGCACCACGATCTGCCCGCGGCCGCCGGCTCGCTGTTTGATCTCGACCTTGGTCCCCAGCGCCAGCCGTAGTTCCTGTTCGAGCGCCGCAACCTGGTCGCTGGAACGTCGAGCCTTTGACTTTGTCTTACCGGCGGCGCTGGCACCCACCACCGAGAGCGGCGGCTCGTCCGCATCGTGGATCGCCATTTGCACGAGTTCCTCGGTCGCCCGCACGCTGAGCCCCTCGTCCTGAATCTTCTGGCAGAACGCCATTTGCTCGCGCTCATCCCCCAGCGGCAGCAACGCTCGGGCGTGCCCCTGGGTGAGCGTTCCTGAATGCAACGCCGCCTGAATTGCTTCGGGCAGTTCCAGCAGCCGAATCAGGTTGGCAATCGTCGAACGATCGATGGAAAGCCGCCCGGCAAGCTCGTCCTGAGTACATCCGTAGCGCTGCAAGTACTGCCGGAACGACTGCGCTTTTTCGAGCGGGTTAAGATCCTTTCGCTGCAGGTTCTCGACGATCGCCACCTCGCTCATTTGCCGGTCGTCCGCTTCACGCACCTGCACGGGCACGGTTTGCCAACCGGCTTTGATCGCGGCGCGTAGGCGGCGCTCGCCGGAGATCAGCTGATAGCGCTCGCCGTGACGGCGCGCCACCAACGGCTGGATCATGCCGTGCCGTTCGAGGCTTTCCGAAAGCTCGTCGATCGCCGTCGCGTCGAACTCCTTGCGCGGCTGAAACGGATTGTTCTCGATGTCGTACACGTGCACTTGCAGGAGCCCACCTTCGCCGCTCGAGGTGCCCGGCGACGATGCCTGCTCCTGCGGCGGATGAACCACGTCCGGTGTTTCGGCAGCCGGTATCGGCCGTCCCAAGAGCGCTTCGAGCCCACGTCCAAGTCGTCGGGGTTGATTCATGTGTTGAGCACCTCCATGCAAAGTTCAACGTAGGCCCGAGCACCGCGAGCTCGGGGAGCATAGTCAATGACGCATTGCCCGTGGCTGGGCGCTTCGGATACGGCAACGTCGCGCGGGATGACCGTGCGAAACACGATCTCGCCGAAAAAGTCGCGAACCTCTTGATCCACTTCGTGCGTTAGTTCCAGCGTGTTGTCGTACATCGTCAACACGATCCCGCCGAACCTTAGCCGCTCCGGCCGGCTGTCCATCACGCGCCGAATGACTTCGATCATCTGGGCCAGGCCTTCCATCGCGAAGTATTCGCACTGGATCGGCATCAGCACTTCGGTCGCGCTGGCCAGCGCAGTCTGGGTGAGCTTGCCAAGCGAGGGTGGACAGTCAATCAGCACGAAGTCGTACGAGTTCAGCCCGCTGGCCAGGTGCTGGGCGAGCGTCGCCGAGTGCGTGGCGTCGCCCGAACTCAACGCTTCGACATCCTGAAAGCTGCGGCTGCCGGGCAGCACTTCCAGGTTGGGAATTCTGGTTTGGCAAAGCGACTCGCGCAGCGGCTGCCGCGAAACGAGCGGGTGGCAATCCGTCGGTCGCTGGCCAAGACCTGTCGTGGCGTTGCACTGCGGGTCGAGATCCACCAGCAGCGTGCGCCGGCCAGCATAGGCCAACGCTCCGGCGAGATTGATCGCCGTGGTCGTTTTACCCACGCCACCTTTCTGATTTGCCACGCACAAAATGCGACTCACAGCGCAGCACTCCGCCCAATGGATCCGTCACCAGGACTCGGGAGGGAGATTGTAGCCCGCGCGCGCGGTGGGCCAAATGTCAGTTCCGGCGCATAGCCAGTGCCAGCAGCGTGAAACTTGGCGGAAGCGTTTCACGTGAAACTGTTGGCTTTGGGCAGTCTGTGGCGGATCGCGTTGCCGCTTCGCGCCACTCTCCGCCCGCACAGTTTCACGTGGAACGGCCGGGACCGTCGCCGAAGATCGGGCTGGTATCGGAGCTACTCCAGCGGGTTGATGACCAGACCGCTGAGCAGCTTCGGATAGAAGTAGGTGCTCTTGGCAGGCATCCGCTCGTTGTGCTGACTGATGGTGCGAATGTCGTCGACCGATGCCGGCATCACCAGGGCGGCCAGCGAGAACTCGTCCCCTTGCAGGTTCTCGACCACCTCGTCCACCAGGTGCACGTAGCGCGGCTTCGGCCAGTTCTTGCCGCCGAGCAGGTTCTCGACTACGAGCCGGTGCAGGATACTTACGCCCAGGCCCTGCCAGTCGGCGCTATGCTCCTCGGCAAGCTCAGCCATCTTGGCTTTGCCGGCCGGTGTGATCGTGGCCAGGGTCCAGGTATCATCGGCCTTTGTGTAGAAGCCCAGCGTCCCCTGGTTGTCCCCGGTTTCGATCTCTTCCCAGACTTCGCTGGCCTTGGTGCGGCCCTTGCCGGCGGTCTGCGTCTTGAAGTTGTCGCCCAGCTTGGCGACCAAGTCCTTGGCGGTCAGCCCCTCGGCGCCGCGAAACAGCCGGTGCGTGGGCAGTACCAGCAGGCCCGGGTCGCTCATCCCGATGCACATCATCAGCACAAAGTTGGCCGGGTCGTGGGCCTCCAGCGGACCCTTCTTGCTGACGATCTCATCGCGATAGTTGCAGGCCGTTTCATAGCGGTGGTGACCATCGGCGATAAACATCGGCTTGTCGCTCATCATGCCGGCCACGGCAGAAATTACGGAGACGTCCGTCACCGGCCACATCCGATGAACGACGCCCAGATGGTCCGTGGCTTCCAGCGGTGCGACCTTGGCAGCCGCCTTCTCGAGCAGTTCCTGCACCTGCGACTGCGGGTCCGGAAACAGTCCAAAGATCTGGCTCAGGTTTGCCCGGCAGGCCCGAGTGAGCAGCAGCCGGTCCTGCTTGGGGCCGGACATCGTCTCTTCGTGTGGATAGATTTTGCCCTCGCCGAAACGCTCCAGCCGGCAGCGGATCATGAAACCGCGGCGGTTAACCGTCTCGCCTCCGGTGGTAAACGTCTGGTGATAGACGTAGACCGTGGGCTGGGCCTCGCTGAATAGCACGCCTTCGCTCCGCCAGTTCTTCAGGAACTGCGCCGCTCGCGAATAGCGGTTGTTACCCTCGCTGTCACCCGGCTCGTCGCGGTTCAGAATCAGCCGCACCACGTTGGCCGGGTGCTTCTTATAGAGCTCGTCCTGGAGCGCCGGACCGATGACGTCGTAGGGCGGGGCGATCACGTCGGAGAGCGAGCCGACGTGGCCGAGGTCATAGCGGAGTCCGCGAAAGGCTTGGATTTCTGGCATGGGGGTGGCAGTGCTTCTACAAGAAAGAGTCGTTGGTGGTGACGCCCGAACCTGGTGGGCAATTGGAGGCTATCAACGAAACAGGGCTTCGGGTTGTTATCCCGAAGCCCTGTTCGATTGTCAAACCGCCCTGTGAGGCCGGCGGCCTAGTACCGGTAGATTTCCGGCTTGTACGGCCCTTCGACCGGCACGCCGATGTAGTCCGCCTGGGCGTCGGTCAGCTTCGTGAGCTTCACGCCGAGCTTGCCAATGTGCAGCCGGGCGACCTCTTCGTCCAGGGCCTTGGGCAGCACGTGCACGCCAATCGGATACTTGTCCGTTTCGTTCCACAACGCTAGCTGTGCCAGCACCTGGTTCGTGAACGAGCTGCTCATCACGAACGAGGGGTGCCCGGTCGCACAGCCAAGGTTTACCAGCCGGCCTTCCGCCAGCACGATGATCGAGTGGCCGTCCTTGAACGTGTAGCGGTCGACTTGCGGCTTGATCTCGATCTTCTTGACGTCCTTCTGGCCGTTGAGCCAGGCCATGTCGATCTCGAGATCGAAGTGGCCGATGTTGCAGACGATCGCGTCGTTCGGCATCGCCTGCATGTGCTTGCCAAGAATGATGTCGCGATTGCCGGTGGCCGTGACGAAAATGTTGCCTTCCGAAGCGGCTTCGTCCATCGTCGTGACTTCGTATCCTTCGAGCGCCGCCTGCAGGGCGTTGATCGGATCGATCTCGGTCACAATCACCCGGGCGCCGAGCGACTTCATCGAGTGGGCGCAGCCCTTGCCGACGTCGCCGTAGCCGGCCACGACGACGACCTTGCCGGCGACCATCACGTCGGTGGCTCGCTTGATGCCGTCGGCCAGCGACTCGCGGCAGCCGTACAGGTTGTCGAACTTGCTCTTGGTGACCGAATCGTTGACGTTGATAGCCGGCATTTTCAGCTCGCCCTTGGCGTGCATCCGGTACAGCCGATTAACGCCGGTCGTGGTTTCTTCCGACAGGCCACGAATGCCGGGCAATAGCTCGGGATACTTGTCGTGAACCATCGCGGTCAGGTCGCCGCCGTCGTCCAGGATCATGTTCAGCGGCTGACCGTCCGGGAAGAACAGCGTTTGTTCGATGCACCAATCGAACTCTTCGTTCGACATCCCCTTCCAGGCGTAGACGGGGAAGCCGGCCTTGGCGATGGCCGCCGCGGCATGGTCCTGAGTCGAGAAGATGTTGCAGCTGCTCCAGGTCACCTCGGCCCCGAGCGCCTTGAGCGTCTCGATGAGCACCGCCGTTTGAATCGTCATGTGCAGGCAGCCGGCAATTCGGGCGCCCTTCAGCGGCTGGCTCTTACCGTACTTCTCGCGGAGCGACATCAGGCCGGGCATCTCGTTCTCGGCCAGCATGATTTCCTTGCGACCCCACTCGGCCAGACTCATGTCGGCCACTTTGTACGGCAAGCGGGTTTCAACCTGGGCCACGGTAAGCTCCTTTGGTGCTCAGTAGTAAAATCCGGCGTGTCGCCAGCCGGGGGGCGTCTCAGACGCGCGCTCCCCATGATATTCCAGTAAGACCGAAGGTCGCAAGCCGCCATCACTCGCCAACTGGTTCACGTCCGCTTCTGCAGCGAAAAAGCTTCACGGGCCGCGGCGACAAATTGCCGCACGAGACTCACGGACTTCCGGCCCGGGGACTCCTCGACACCGCTAGCCACATCCACGGCCCACGGGCGGACCGCGGCAATCGCTTCGGCCACATTCTCAGGCTTCAATCCCCCGGCAAGCACCAGCGGCAAGCCACGCCAGGCCTTGCGCTGCGCCGCCAGAAGGGGCCAGTCGAGCGTCTTGCCGGTACCGCCATATTCCGCAGCAGACATCGCGTCGACGAGCGCCATCCGCGGCCAGGCTTGCAGCCGGTGGCAGGCGTCCAGATAGCGGGACAATGGTTCGGCCCCGGACTGCAAGCGAAACACCCGCATCACCGGCAGAGGCCGCAAGTCGCGAATGATTTCGGGCGTCTCATCGCCATGCAATTGCACCACATCCAGCGGCACTTCGGCCGCCGCACGGCGAATTTCATCAAGTGACGCATTCACAAACACGCCGACGCGGCAGACGCCCGCTTGTGCCGCACCCGCAACTTCGCGGGCTTGGGCCAGCGTGCAACAGCGCGGGCTGCCGGAGAAGAAATTGATCCCAATCGCATCGGCCCCGGCCTCGCTGGCCGCCCGTGCATCGGCAGCCGAGGTGATGCCACAGATTTTCACACGAAACATCGATCTCTCCCAATCCCACCGCGCCGGACCCGTAAGTATACCTTTTCGATTGCTGGCAGGCCGGGTGCCTTCAAGCTGGCATAGCTCGAGCGTCGATGACGATAGCGGGTCCGTATCCTCCCCAGACCAGCCGAATTAATGCCCACCGCGAATCGTACCTCCCTGGGATTGTTGGCATGCCAGCGCGCACTCATGGTGCTGCGCGGCGGTCTAACTCGCGTGTTGCTCTCCGTGGCACTTACGTGCATCGCTCCGCTGGCCCATGGTTTGCAGTTTCAGGCGGCCGCCGGCCTGCAAGAACGTGAAGCGGCCACCCACGATCTGGCGGCGGCTCGTAAGGAGACCCTCGACGCCCAGACCGAGGCCCAGCGCACTCGACTGGCGTTAGACAAGTTCCTCTCCGGTCACCTGGACGCGCAGCGCGAGGTGGCCGCCCTGGAAGCAGCCAGCGATGCGCGGCTCAAAGAGCAAACAAAGCATCGCGATGAACTCCAGTCCCAACTCGCCGAACTGCAGTCCAAGCGAGTCACTTTGCTCGAGACGCTCACCGAAGAGCACCCCGAAGTGATCGAGGTCAGTTCGCGGATTGAAACGATTGAAGGGCGGCTGCGAACCTCGGAAGTTGCCGAACTCCCCAGCCAGGACGAATCCTCCGAAGCAACTGGCCCAGCGATGGATGCCGCGGTATATCAGCGTCTGCTGCGCGATTGGCGGACCGCCGAGCGGCGCCTTGATTCGGCTCGCTTCGCCGAGGCCGCCGCCGC
>JBGSKX010000339.1:0-17634 GCA_041741015.1 Pirellulales bacterium | reverse complement strand
GATGCTCCCGCTGCTGACGCTGCGGCCGAGGCGATGCCGGCGGAAGAAACTCCGGCGGCGCCGGCCGAAGACGATCTGTTCGCGCCGGCGACCGATGCTCCTGCGGCTGAACCTGCCACGCCCGCGGAAGCCGATCCGTTTGCTCCGGCAAATGAGCCAGCCGCGCCGGCAGAAGCCCCCGCTGACGCACCGGTCGAGATGCCAGTTGAAGAAAATGATCCGTTCGCTCCGGCAACGGAACCGGCTGCCGAACTCGCCGCACCGCCGGCTGACACGACGCGACCGGCCGAGCCCGATCCGTTTGCTCCCGAACCCGTCACGCCTGCGGAAGAAGAGATGCCGGCCGCAGAGGATCCGGCCGCTCCGCTGATCGATACTCCAGCAACTGCCGGCGAGGACGTTCTCACGCCGGCGCCTGCTGAGGAGATGCCGGCCGCTCCGGCAGCGGATGACCCGCTTTCGATTCCTGCCGAACCGGCTGCTCCCGAGTTGCTCACTGACGCTCCCGCCGAACCCGCGCTTCCTAGTCCCGCCGTCGATCGCGTTGGACCGCGCAACGTGCAGCAAGTCTCGCCCGAAGCACTGACCGGCGCGATGCAGTCGGCATTCGTGGCCAATCAACAGCTCATTGCCGCGGAAGCTGCTGCCGATGAGGCCCAGCTTCGCAAAGCCAGGGCGGCGTTCTACGTCAACCTGTTCGGAATGGCCGATGCAATCACTGCCGCGCAACAAGGCGCCGGCGCGGCTGAACTCGATCCGCAGCTCCAACAGCTCGCCACGATCCTGAAGCAGCAGTTGACCGCAGATCCACGCAGGCTCGAATCGCTCAAAGTTTTCGGCGCCCGCTGGATCGGTTTCCCCAAGCGCACGACCGATGGCGTGGTGGTTTCGGGCACCGTCGAGAGCGCGGTGCAGGTCGGGCAGCTCTTCCACACCAAGGCCCGCCTGGGTAGCGGAGCGGACGCTCCGCTGGTGACAATCGTTTCCGCAACTGATCCGCAACTTGCCAGCGGCGACACAGTGGTGGCGCTTGGCAGCATCGTTGAACGGCCGACCGAGGAGATTGCCGGCTACCAGGGAAGCGATCCGTCGGTGGTATGGAGCGGCATGGCGATGAAAGTGCCGGCAAACTAAACGGACGGATGAATGTGGTCGCGAGGGAGCGTGACAATGACAGACGAAACAGCGCACAGTGACGAGGGGTCGCCCGCATCCGAGAGTGCGGAGCCGGCGAGTCCCTCGCGGACTGCGTACGAGCACCTTTCGTATCTCTTGTCGCTGCCGGAGCGCGTCGTGCGAGGCGGTTCGGGCCTGGTCGGCGGGATCGCGCGCGAAAGTGCGGAGCTCTTGGTGCCGCAGTCTTTTCAGAGTTCGCGGACCTATAGCACGATGGTCCGCCAGATGCTCGACTTCATGGTGCACGACGTCGGTGGCGTGCCGGCGGGCGAGACTCCAAGTTCCACGGCGGAAGTCGACAATTACGTTGCCCGCAAGGCGGTCGGCAACTTTCTGGACATGGCCTCGATGGCCACGCTGCATATCTCGCCGCTGGTTATTCTGGCCGCGGTAAGCGACGTGGCCTATGGCTCGCAGAACTATCTCAAGGAACTTGCCGAGGAACTTAAGCAGCAGGGCGTGATCGATCGCGAGTCACACATCGACCACGTGAACGATCTGTTGGGCGCCGTCTCCCACGCCACGGCCAAGACGAGCGAGGCCTTCGACACTCCGCCGCTGTCGATTGAAGGCCTCCGGCAAACGCTGGCCGAAACAAAGGCGGCCATCGCCGCGGGCGCGAAGGGGGAAATTCCCAGCGAAGCGGAAGTCGACCAGATGTGGCGACAGATGCGCGAGATTGCCGATCGCGAAGGCGTCGATCTGCTGGCCGTCGGCGGGGCGACGACCATCCAATCGCTCGGTAAGTTTGCCACGGTCTCGCGCGGCGCGCTCTCAACGGTGCGCGTGACGGGGCGACTCTTCGACAAGCACGTGCTCGAGCATTACTCGCAATCCCTGTCGGAAATCCAGCAAAAGGGGTTCTATCCCTCGATCGCCGACTCCTGTGAACCGTATCTCGCTGCCGTCTGGGATAATTTCGCCTGCAGCCGTCGCACGGTCACCGAGAACTTGCTGGATGGCACTCTCATTGGCAGCGGTTTGAACACGCTCAGGGCGTGGATATCGAGACCGGCTGAGCCAGAGGCATGCCCCGGTTCGGACTCGAAACCCGGAGCTGGCACCCCCTGAATCGTCGCCATACACGGCAGCCAGGATTGCGTGAGGCTCGATGCTCACCTAGAATTGAGTATCTGAGAACGAGTCTCAATAAGCAATCGGCGATTTATGAGTGACGTGCACGAACTGGTCCCTTTGAACCTGCTTAGCGCCGGGCAATTGGCCCTGGTCGATCAGGTGCTGGGCCAACCCGACGTGGTGCACAGGCTCGAAGAGCTCGGGCTTCGCGGTGGTGCTGCGGTCGAAATGGTGCAGGCGGGAAGTCCCTGCATTATCCGGCTCAGCGGGAACAAGTTGTGCTTGCGGGCAGACGAACTCGTAAGGGTGCTCGTGCGGCGAGGAACCGGACAGTGACCACGTTGGCGGTACTGCCCATCGGAGAATCGGCGCGGGTTCGCGAGATCGACGCGAGCGATGAAATCGGCGTGCGATTGCTGGAGATGGGTCTCACGCCGGGCATCGAAGTCGTGGTTATCGGAACGGCGCCCCTGGGCGATCCACTCGAGATCGAGCTGCGCGGCTACCGCCTGAGCCTCCGTAAGTGCGAAGCCGCCCGCGTCGACGTCGAGCCAGTGTAGTATTCCCGCCACGGCAGCCGACGCGCCCCAGGCACAGTGTCCTTCCGCCAGCGAGTGTCCTCCCGCTAGTAATGTTCCCGCGCTTCGGGCAATGCCCGCGAAAGCTTGTCGATGACCGAGCGGCCGAAATTCACCGTCGCCCTGATTGGGAATCCCAACACGGGGAAATCCACGCTGTTTACGGCGCTGGCCGGCGTACGCCAGCGTGTGGGAAACTATCCGGGCGTGACCGTTGAAAAGAAGCTCGGCGGCATGCACTTCGAAGGCCGACAGTTTCAACTGATCGACCTGCCGGGTACATACAGCCTCGCGCCGCGCTCGCCGGATGAGATGGTCGCAGTCGACGTGCTGCTGCACCGACGCGACGACACTCCGCGCGTGGATGCGGTGCTCTCGATCGTCGACGCAAGCAACCTCGAGCGGAATCTGTACCTGGTCAGCCAGGTGCTCGAACTTGGGCTGCCGACAGTCGTGGCCCTGAACATGACCGACATTGCTCGCCAGCGGGGCCTGACGATCGACCTTGAGCGACTGCGCCAGCGGCTGGGTATTCCGATCATTGAGATTCAGGCCAATCGGCGGATTGGCATCGACGAACTCAAGCGGGCGCTGGCAAGCGCCGCCGAAGCGAAACCGACCGAGCGTCGCAGTCCGTTTCCGGACGCGTTTCAGGCGGAAACCGCACAACTGCAGACGAGCTGGAGTGCGAATGGAAAACGTGCGGAATTACCGCGCTACCTGGCCGAGCGTCTGCTGCTTGATACCAGTGGCTACCTTCAAGACGCGCTGGCCAGTGATGGACATAACGGGGCAGCGTTCGAAGAGATCAAAGCCGCGCGCGGTCGTCTGTCTGCCGCGGGCCTGTCGGTTCCGGCCGTGGAAGCCCAGGCTCGCTATGGCTGGGTGGCCGAAGTGCTCTCAGGCGTCGTCACGCGTCCTGCCAAGCGTCCTGTCTCGAGCAGCGATCGGCTCGACCGGTTCCTGACGCACAAGCTGTGGGGAACGATCGTCTTTGCGATTCTGATGTTAATTGTTTTCTCGTCGGTGTTCATCTTTGCCGATCCGGTGATGGGACTGATCGATGGCTGGATCGGCTCGCTGGGCGAATTCGTGGGCAATTTAGTGCCTGAAGGTCCGCTACAATCGCTCCTGGTCGATGGAATCATCGGCGGCGTCGGCAGCGTCCTGATCTTTCTGCCGCAGATCGTGTTTCTGTTTTTTTTCCTGGCCGTGCTGGAAGATTGCGGATACATGGCCCGCGCCGCCTACCTGATGGACAAGCTGATGGTCCGCGTGGGCCTGAGTGGCAAGTCGTTCATTCCGCTGCTCTCGTCGTTTGCCTGCGCGATTCCCGGGGTCATGGCCACGCGCGTGATCGAGAATCGCCGCGACCGCTTGACGACGATCCTAGTGGCGCCGCTGATGAGTTGCAGCGCACGGCTGCCGGTCTACGCGATTCTGATCGGCGCGTTCATTCCGGCCACAACCGTCCTCGGCTTCTTGCCGCTCCAGGGAGCGACGCTCTTTGCCATGTACGTGCTGGGAATGGTCGTGGCAGCGATCGTGGCACTGGTGCTCAAACGAACGCTGCTGCGCGGGCCGACGCCGCCGTTCGTTATGGAGTTGCCGACTTACAAGTGGCCGTCCTTGCGCAACGTGCTGCAGCGTATCGGAGAGCGGGCCTGGTCGTTCATTTATCGTGCGGGAACGCTGATCTTCGCGGTCTCGGTGCTGATTTGGGCGGCCACCTACTATCCGCGCAACTCCGTCGAGGTTTCCGAGACGCTGGCTCCGCGGCGCGACGCCCTGGCGGCCGAACTCGAGCAGCTGCCGGAAGATTCGCCGCGTCATGCGGAGCTGAGCGAGCAACTCGGTGACCTGGAGAATGAGATTGCCGCGGTCTACCAGCGCGACAGCTACCTGGGCCGGGCCGGTCAATGGATCGAGCCGGCTGTTCGCCCGCTGGGCTGGGACTGGCGGATCGGATGCGCGGCCATCGCTTCGTTTCCTGCCCGCGAAGTCGTGATGGGCGTGCTGGGCGTGATCTACAACCTGGGCGGCGACCTGGACGTGGGCGAAGAGTCCGATCAGGACCGCCTGGGAACCCGAATGAAAGCCGCCGTGTGGGACGATACGGGCGAGCCAGTCTATAATATCCCGGTGGCACTGTCGATCATGGTGTTCTTCGCGCTGTGTGCCCAATGTGCGGCGACGCTGGTCGTGATCTCGCGCGAAACGAACAGTTGGCGGTGGCCGATCTTCACGTTCGTGTACATGACGACGCTGGCATACATTGGCGCGCTATTGACGTATCAAATTGGGATGCGGCTGCCGGCATTCATTAACGGCTAATGCCTGCGCGGTTTGGGTTCGACATGCATCTTGACTCGCAAAATCTGCTCGTTCTGGCGATCGTCGCCGCGGCGGTGGTGTATGTCGCACGCCTGGCATGGACATCGATCACGGCCAGAAAGGCGAGTGCTTGCGGGGCATGCCGCAATTGCGGTACCAGCGAAAAGGCCCAAGACGTGTTCAGCATCGCATCGCAAGACAACACGGAACGCGCTGGCTAAGGCGTCACTTCTTCGAACGCGCCGGTTTTCTTCCGCACGATCGGCTCGGGCACTGCTGCCGGCGTGGGTGTGGTTGGCGAATCGGCCTTGACCACCTCGGCAAAGGCGGTGATTGCCGCTGGCGTGCCGCTCTGATCGGTCTTGATACTGATCTGCTGCGCAATCTGGCCCTCGGTCTCACCCGCCGTGAAGACGACCGGAATCAGATGCACCGTTTTCGCATCCGCCGAATGCTCAATTCGGAAGCACTGCGGGCACTCGATGTCCGTGATCTTGAACGGACGCTTGCCGCGGACCACGAGATTCTTCTTCACCTGCTGGCCGGGATTCACCACGCCCAGGAATAACTTCTCGGGGCTGATCGTGATTTCCGAAGCGACGCGGCCTTGCAGATCGACCGGGATCTCGCGAGCCTTGGCGTCATTGGTGACCAGGATGAGTTGATCGTGCAAATAGCCGGCTGGAGCGTCATTGGTCAGCCGCACCAGCAGATCGTACGAGACACGTCCGCCGCCGCGGGCAGTTTCCTTCATCTCGACTTCGTACCAGGGATCGGCCGTCTTGACGTCAAGCAGTTTCCAATCGTCGCGGCCCGCGTATGTGACGTGCAGCTTCTGCTCTGATTTCGCGCCCTGATCGACGCTGCCGAAATCGATGATGCCCGGCTGGGTCACGACGTCGCTACGAATAAAAGCCGTGATGTTGAGCTGTACCTGCGCGTGGAACGGCTTATCGAAGGTGACCGTGAGCGTGGCCGATTTGTGGCCCGTGAAGTTCTTGGTGTTGAGCTGGGCGACAATCTCGCCGGATTCGAACGTCTTCAGATCCGACTTGGTGATCTTGGGCGTCGTGCAGCCGCAACTGGAGGTCACGGACTGGATGTGGGCGTCTTCTTCATAGATGTTCTTGATCACGAACCGGTACTCGGCCAGCGAACCCTTGGCCACGGTGCCAAAGTCGTGGGTCGTGTTGTTGAACATCTTGACGGCCCACTCCTGGGCCGACGCGACCGAAGCCAGCAGCGCCAGCAGCAGGGTAAAACCAGCGATCTTCGAGGTGCGTAACACGGATGCGTATCTCTCCGATTGCGAGGGGGCGACCTTGGCGGCCGCCTCATCGTTCTACGAAGCACTTGCCACGGCGTGTGCTAAAACTCGGCAAAACTTGGAGAAAATGCGGGAGGCTGGCGGGTATTTTCTCGGCCAACTGTACCGCTGTTTGCGTAGAAGTGTCAACTTCGTCTGAAAATGGTATCGGTTATTACGGTTCTTTCGGCTCTGGGGAGCTCTGGTCAAAACTTTTTCTCGGCCGGACAGCCGAGGGAATGGCGGGTTTGCACGAATTGGAACGTGCCGCAGGCTCCCATAGAACGCCTACTTTTACCCGGCGTTGCCAGCAGAGTAAGATGATTAGCCTTGGTGGCGAGTCGCTTGTCCAACCGTGTGCCCGCGTCAACGTATTGGAGAGCCCTTTGAACCCTCTGGAGAGACCGATGCTCCGCTTCCGCTCGCCCTTCCGTTGGAACCTGTTCACCGCTGGCATGCTGGCGCTGGTCGTCGTGGTACTTGCCGGAGGACTCATGGCCCGTGCGCAGGAAAAAGAAGAGCCCGATGCCAGTCCTTTCGCCCGCAAGATGAAGGCCCCCTCGCTCGATGGGGGCGTCGAATGGGTCAACACAGCCGGGCCGATCGACCTCAAAGAGCTGCGCGGCAAGTTCGTGCTGCTCGACTTCTGGACTTATTGTTGCATCAACTGCATGCACATTCTGCCGGAGCTCAAAAAGCTCGAACACGCGTATCCCAATGAGATCGTGGTGATTGGCGTGCATTCGGCCAAGTTCGAAAACGAGCGTGACACGCAGAACATTCGCGACGCGATCGAGCGCCATGAGATCGAGCACCCCGTGGTCAACGACTCGCGGCACGTGCTGTGGAACAAGTTTGAGGTAAATAGCTGGCCGACGCTGTGCGTGATCGATCCCGAGGGAAATCTCGTGGCCCGCAACAGCGGTGAAATTGACTTCGAGACGCTCGACGCGTTCTTCAAGAAGGTGCTGCCATATTACCGCGACAACGGCCTGATGAAGCCCTCGCCGCCACCGCTCACCGGCAAAGACGCGGGTTACACGCCGCCGGAAACCGCCCTGCTCTACCCCGGCAAGGTGCTGGCCGACGAGAAGGCCAATCGACTGTTCATCGCCGACAGCAATCACAATCGGATCGTCGTCGCGAAGCTCGACGGAACGCTGGTTGACGTCGTCGGCTCGGGTGAATTGGGAGCCGCCGATGGCGATTTCAAGACCGCGCAGTTCGACCATCCGCAGGGCATGGCCTTCGATGCCGAAAAGGGTGTGCTCTATGTTGCCGACACCGAGAACCACCTGCTGCGAAAGGTCGACCTGAAGAAGAAGCAGGTCACAACAATCGCCGGCACCGGAAAGCAAGCCCGACTGAATGCCAACGAATTCGTCGCCGGCGCGGGACCAGGTAAGCTGGTCGGGCGCGCATTGAAGACGCCACTGAACAGCCCCTGGGCCTTGTGGCTGCGGAACAAGGAATTGTATATCGCAATGGCCGGTCCGCATCAGATCTGGCGAATGTCACTGGCACGGAACGATATTGGCCCGTTTGCGGGCAATGGCCGCGAGGACATCGTTGACGGACCTCACTTGCCTTCGGCTCCCTATGAGCTCGGCGCGTCGTCATTCGCCCAGCCCAGCGGACTGGCTTCCGACGGTAAAGTGCTGTACGTGGCTGACAGCGAAGGTAGCTCGATTCGTGCCGTGCCATTCGACACGAACCAGCCCGTGACCACGGTGGTTGGCACGGCCTGGGCGCCACAGGGGCGGCTATTTCTGTTCGGCGATGCCGATGGACAGGGGCAACAAGTCCGTCTGCAGCATGCGCTGGGGGTCGTGTATCTCGATGGCAAGCTGTACGTGGCCGACACGTACAATAACAAGATCAAAACGATCGATCCTGCGGGCGGAACTTCGGTCACTTTGGCAGGCACGCTCGAACCCGGCAAAACGGATGATCCACCCACCTTCGACGAGCCTGCGGGCCTCTCCTCCGCGGCAGGCAAGCTCTACGTTGCTGATACCAACAATCATGCGATCCGCACGATTGACCTCAAGACAAACAAGGTCGCGACACTCAACATCCAGGGCCTTGCTCCACCGGAAGTCAAACAGAGAGTAGCTCCGCCCAGCTTCCCAGGAGCCATTCCGGTGACGCTGCCAGCAGCCACGCTGAAGTCGACCGACGGCAAGGTCCGCCTGCAGGTCGACTTGAAGCTGCCCGCGGGTTACAAGATCAACCCGATCGCGCCGCTTCGCTACCTGGTAACTGCCGCCGGCGAGGCGGGACCGATCGACCGGGCCGCAACTGGAAAGCTGGAGCGAATTGCCGAGCCGGCCGCCAGCTTTGCCATCGATTTGCCGGCCAAAGCTGCTGGATCGGACAACCTCGAGGTGGCCGTGGCCTACTACTACTGCCAGGACGGCAACGAGGGACTGTGTAAGGCGGGTAGCGTGCTGTTCAAGGTGCCTGTGACCGTGGCAGATGCCGGCGAAGCGGCAGCTCCTCTCAGCTTTACCGTCACGGAGTAGGCTCCCAGAGACCCCGGATGATTCTCGCCAGGCCGGGGGTACCCGGCTCTCACTGGCCACCTGCTGTCATTGATCGCAAGTGCCGAAATCGGTACAATTTGCGATTCGCCATCAGCCTTGGTGGATCGTCCTTTGTCGGCCGATCGGGTTGAGGGGCAGCGGGACTCGTAAACTGTTTTGTAGCTCTGCCGCGCGGTTTGTAGCGTGCCGGGGAGCTAGACCACCCAACAAATCACATGGTAAATCGTAACCTGATTCGCGGCTTGGATCTCAAGCAAGAGGAGTGGGAAGAAGAACTGGCCCTGGCAATGGGCGGCACCGCCACCGAGGAGATCGATTGGGGCGGCGGTGAACTCTCGGTGAACAAGATCATCGACGGCCGCGTTCTGCGCGTCGACAACGAGTTCGTTCTCGTCGATGTCGGCTACAAGAGCGAAGGCATCATTCCTCGCAGCGAATGGGAAGAGGAAGAAGATCCGCCCGAGGTTGGGCAATCCGTCAAGGTCCTCATCGAAGAAGTTGAAGACGTCTTCGGCCGCCAGGACGACGGCCGCGGGATGATTCAGCTCAGCAAGCGCAAGGCCGAGAAGATCGAGGCCTGGCTGAAGGTGATGGAGACCGTTCACGAGAACGACATCGTTACCGGCGTCGTTACCCGCAAAATCAAGGGTGGTCTGCTGGTCGACATCGGCGTGAACGTGTTCCTGCCGGCCAGCCAGGTGGACATTCGCCGCCCGGCGGACATCGGCGACTACATCGGCCGCACGATCCAGTGCATCGTGCTGAAGATCGACGACACGCGGCGCAACATCGTCGTCAGCCGCCGCGCGCTGATCGAAACCGAGCGGGCCGAGAAGAAGTCGCAACTGCTCTCGACCCTCGAGCCGGGTCAGCTCCGCAAGGGCGTGGTCAAGAACATCGCCGAGTTCGGCGCGTTCGTCGACTTGGGCGGTATCGATGGCCTGTTGCACATTACCGACATGAGCTGGGGCCGCATCGGTCACCCGTCGGAGATGGTCGCCATCGATCAGGAAATCGAAGTGCAGATTCTGCACGTCGACCGCGAGAAGGAAAAGATCGCCCTGGGCCTGAAGCAGAAGAGCGCCAGCCCGTGGGAATCGGTCGAAGACAAGTACCCGGTCGGATCGGTCGTTCGCGGCACCGTGGTGAACGTGATGAGCTATGGTGCGTTCGTGAAGCTCGAAGAGGGCATCGAAGGCCTCGTGCACATCAGCGAGATGTCGTGGACCAAGCGCATCAGCCATCCCAATGAGCTGGTGCACATCGACGACGAGATCGACGTCGTGGTGCTCAACATCGACAAGAACAAGCAGGAGATCTCGCTCGGCATGAAGCAGACCCAGGCCAACCCCTGGGACAAGGTGGCCGAACGTTATCCGCCTGGCACGTTGGTCAAAGGCACGGTTCGCAACCTTACGAACTATGGCGCCTTTATCGAGATCGAAGAGGGCATCGACGGTTTGCTGCACGTCAGCGACATGTCGTGGACCCGCAAGATCAGCCATCCCAGCGAAGTGGTCGAGAAGGGTCAGACCGTCGAGTGCAAGGTACTCTCGGTCGACCAGCAGCGGCGCCGCATCGCCCTGGGCCTCAAGCAGCTCGAAGAAGATCCATGGGCCACGGACATCCCGAGCAAGTATCAGCCCGGCCAGCTTGTTACCGGCACGGTTACGAAGATCACCAACTTTGGTGTCTTCGTGGGTCTGGAGAACGGACTGGAGGGCCTGCTGCACATTTCGGAGCTCGCGGACCACAAGGTCGAGAACGCTGAAGAGATCGTGAAGGTCGGCGACCAGATCGAAGTGAAGGTCCTCAGGGTCGATGCCGGCGAACGGAAGATCGGCCTCTCGCGGAAACGAGTCGATTGGGCCGATGACCAGATCGAAGCTGAGGCTGATGCAAACGGCAGTTCGTCGTCAGGCAAAGGCCCGAGCGGTGCTCCGGCAACTGAGCTCAAGGGGGGCGTCGGCGGCGACTCGGGTCCGCTGATCAAGTAAGCGAAAGCTTGCTACAAGTTTGAAAGCACACGCCCCCACGGACTGCAAAGTTCGTGGGGGCGTTTTATTTCGTGCGGCAGTCTTCCAATCCGATCCCAACCCGACGCGTGAGCGATGTGGAGTACCACGTCGCTCGGCACTTCAGCCTCGCTCACGCGTCGGGTTGGGATGCAATCGCACAACTTCCTGGATGCGGCGGCTCGCTATGAGCGGCGATCGAATTCGATCCTCGTCCACAGCCACCACATGCAAGCGATGACAATCAGACTGACGACGGTAGGTACCCAAAGAAGCGGGAGTATCTGCGCAGGTTCAATCGCCCGGCGCGGAAGGTCGGTCGAAAGCGCCAGAAGAAGTCCAAACGCTGCGCCGCTCGCCGTTAGCGTGGTTAGCAGGACAACCACGCGCAGCCAGGCCCGCTCGATAATCGTCGCCAGCGAAGTAACCGCGATCGTCACTACCCACGACGTGGCGCTGAGTATCGCGAAAGAAACGAGGATCTCGCGCCAATTGCTGACCAGCAGCCGCCAGGCTTCGCTCGATCGCCAGTCGCCGCGCAACTGCAGCGCTACGGCGCTGACCAACCCCACGAGGATCGCCGGCACAAAAAGATCCAATGCCAAAGCAATCGCCCAGTCTCGCTGCAGCATGCTGCGCGAAATCGGCCGCAGCGATTCGACATCCAGACAAGTGAGACGCTTGCGCCACACCGTGGCAATCTGTCCACAGACCATCAGGAACATAATCAGCGAGAGCACCGCGACCAATGAACCCGAGGCTGCCGCTCCCGGAACGCGATTCAGCGGGACGAGCACCGCGCCTGCTCCGGCGGCGGACATAAGGATAAAGCGAATGGATGGAAGCGGCGGGTTGCCCGTGCGCCAGCGCTGGATACGTGCCCAGGGATTCCAGAACATTGGCCGGCCGGTCCAGGATTCAACTAACAGCTCGCGACGCAATGTGGCGTGAGGTCCCGGCATAAACTGAAGTGCGGCGATGCCGGCCGCTGAGAGGATTTCGTTCGGTCCGCCGGCTGGCAACTCCCGCAAAACGGCGACAGTATGCCATACCGCGGCTGCAACGAATGCAACCGCCCCGGCAACGATCACAAACTGCAACTGTCCCGCGAACTCTGACGCCCTGGGTAGAGCGATCGAGATGATGAATGCGAGCGTGACCAGCAAAAGAAACCACTCCCAGGGTGTCGAACGAGCAGCTACGCCGAGACGGCGCTTGTTCACTCCGTCCACTCCTGTGGAAAAGCCAAACATGGCCGCAGCTCCACATAGCGAGATACTCCGTGCGGTCGGTTGTTGCGCAATTCCCATACACAGCGACATGGTGAGGATCACTGCACAAAGCCAGCCAACCGCCACAATGGCATGGGGAAATGCAAAGGCAGGGGTCACTCGGCTCGCCGGGCTGCGAAACTGCTGTGCGACTACAAATCCGACCCCTCCGGCGAAAATCGCAGGGACCAGCGCCGCGATCCATGGTAGCTTCCGCTGCACGACCGCAGGCTGAACTTCGACGTTGGTTAGCAGTGCTCGCCCACGCACGATCAAATTGGCCTCTGGCGGAACCCTCTGTCCTCCCACGTAGAAGGTCTTGAGACTCGGAGATTGGTCAAGTTGCTTGATTCCCGCGTCGGTAATTCCTCGGTTGAAATAGTTCCAACGGATCACGAGGGTTTGGAGACGAGGAAGCTGCGCAATGTCTCGTAACACCGCATCGTCAACGCCACCTTCGCTTGTAAAGACCAGCGTCTCCAAATTGGCGAGCGATGCCAGCTTCTTGATGTCGTGAACCGGTTCATGAGCAGTCAATTCAAGCCGCTTGAGGCTTGGAAGTCTGGCGACTGCGGCCATGTCCAGCGGCGCCGCGCCGCTCAGGCTGAGAAACTCAATCTCTCGTCGACCAGCGAGCCGGCGCAATGCAGGTCGCGAGTCTACGTTGAACATGTCAGCATAAACGATCCGCAGGTTGGGAAACTCGTCGAGTACGTCGTAAAACGATTCCGGCGGCGGCGTGACCTGCAGCGGAGCTTTGGCAGCCTTTGCGACATTGTTCTCCTGCTGGCGTTTCGTGCCCCGCCAAATACCTCCAAGCTGGAGATAATCGACCTGGTCTTGCAGTTTGGCCTGTCGCACGTGGGCGAGCGAATCGGGCGTATTGACGACACAGCTTCCTCGCGGAGGATCTGGGAAGTTAGTCTTGTACGTCGTTTTGGCCGTCAGCAAGTACGCCATGACGAATAACGCCCACAAGCCCATTCCTGGCAACGTGGCGAGGAAAACCTTGTTCGACAGATAACTACGCAACACCCACCAAATTTGCTTACCCATGGCCGTTCAGCTCCACGAAGATCTCTTCGAGATTCAGGTCTTCCACGCGGACTTCGGCCTGGTAGCGATCAGCCAGCTCGTCGACGAGCCCCGGCGTCACAACGCTCACGGTGGCCAGGGCGCTGCGGCCTTCAACCTTGGAGGTAAGCAATCCCGGGATGTCCAGCTCGCGGGGGAGATCGTCAGTGGCTCGCATGCGTAACCGCTTCACCCGATCCTTCAGCTCGTCGAGTTCAGAGTAACTGGCGATTCGGCCGGCGTGCAGAATGGCGACATGTGTCGCGACTCGTTCAAGGTCGGAACTGATGTGCGTGGAGAACAGCACGGTTCGATTGCCATCGCGAGCGAGTTCCAGAATCGAGCGGAGAAAATCGCGCCGGGCGACTGGGTCGAGGCTGGCAACGGGTTCGTCGAGCACCATCAGGTCGGGGCGATGCCCCAGCGCCAGGACGATGGCCAGCGTTTGGAGCTGCCCTGTCGAGAGAGCCTGCACTCGGTCGCCGAGCGGCACACGCCAGCGCTCGACCAGCTCAGTAACCCACCGCTCGTCCCAATTGGGATAAAACGTCGAGGTATACTGAATCAGGTGCCGGACTTTCATCCAGTCGAGTTGATGAACTACCTGCGGCACGTAGCCTAGCCGGCCTTTCACCTCGGGCGAAAGGTTCCGCGAATCATCTCCCAACAGCCGTGCCGAGCCACCGTCAGGGCGAACCAGTCCCAGCAGGCACTTGATCAGCGTGCTCTTGCCCGAGCCGTTCATGCCCATCAGGCCGACGACGGCGCCGCGCGGCACGCGCAGATCGACGCCCTGCAGGACCTGTTTCCGGTCGTAGGACTTGGTCAGCCCCGCGATGTCGATGGCGATTTGTTCCACGACTGGCGCTCCTTAACGTGAGAACGGACGGAGGCGATGAGCTGCGGCTCGGTTAGCCCTAGCTGCATGGCCCGAGTGACTAGCGGCTCGATGAGCGGTGCGAGTTCTTCCTGCCGCTCAGCGACGGTGGGCAACGTTTCCGGCGGGCGAACCCGCATCCCGGTGCCGCGGACGCGCTCGAGGGCACCGTCGGCCTCGAGCCGGGCGTAGGCTTTGGAGACCGTCATCATGTTCACTTCAAGATCCGTGGCCAACTGCCGGATGCTGGGCAGCATGGCCCCCTGCGGCAGGCGACGACTGGCGATGAGCGCCCGCACCTGGTCCATGATCTGGCGATAGATGGGGACGCCGCTGTTGGGCTGGATTTCAAATTCGAGCGAAGCGTCGGTCACGGGAAACCTCCAACTGCATTTGTGCATTATTGTAGTAATGCACTTACTTGTCAAGCGGAGCGAACAGATGGATTCTGCGGGCGCAGTGCGAGTGGCGGCGAACGACGTCCGGCAGGCCGTGGCGCACAACCGGCACAATGCGCACGCCCCGACGTGCCCGCCGAGATTCCTGGCGTTCTGGGGTCGCCTGAGAGCGAACTTCCGGCCCACCTCAGCCGTCAACAATCGGTGGGTTCGGACTGATCGCTAAGTCGTGACCGTGCATCACTCGCCGCACATTCGTCGCACGGCGTCGCTTGCGGCACTTCTTACAGAGTCGCTGCTGGGAGCGACGATAGTTGCTTTGTTCAACTTCGGTACATCCCTAGCCCGCGGAATCGCATGCCCACCACACGACGACGCACCACCTCGGCCGTTCAGACTCCGCTGGAGACCTACCTCCGCGAGATCAACGAGACCTCGCTGCTCACCGCCGCTGATGAGCACGAACTGGCGACGGCGATCGGCAACGGCGACAGCCGCGCCCGCGATCGGATGGTCCGCGCGAACCTCCGCTTGGTCGTAAACATCGCCCGCGGCTATACGGGCAAGGGCCTCAGCCTGCAGGACCTGATCGAAGAGGGCAACCTGGGTCTACTGCGGGCGGTTGAAGGCTTCGATCCCGGCGTCGGCACCCGATTCAGCACCTACGCCAGCTACTGGATCAAGCAGTCGATCAAACGGGCGCTGATCAACACTGCCAAGACGATCCGGATTCCGGCTTACATGGTCGAGTTGCTTTCGAAGTGGCGGCGCGCGACCGCCCGCCTTGCCGAAGAGCTGGGTCGAACGCCGACGCCCGAAGAGATCGCCCGCGTGCTGGGTCTGCCGAAAAAGAAGCTGCCGATCATCAAGAAGGCGATTCGGATCTATAACTCCACGCCGCAGACCGATCAGACGGACAGCGGCTGGTCGCTGGGCGAGATGGTGATGGACGAGCGGCTGAAGAGCCCGGACGAGGAGCTGATTGACAGCGACAACCTGGTCCACGTGCTGCAGATGCTCGAGACGATGGACCCGCGCGAGGCAACCGTGCTGCGAATGCGGTTCGGCCTGGCCGACAACGAGCCCAAGACGCTGAAAGAGATCGGCGAAGCGCTGGGACTGACCCGCGAACGCGTTCGGCAGATCGAGACCGAAGCGCTCGGCAAGCTGGCCGAAAGTTTGCAGGGTGGCGCAGCGTAGTTTCGAGGGCTCGCCCGACTCTGGCAGGCGATCCAGCCCTTAAACGGCATTTCATTTGCATCCCGATCAACTGGCGACCATCGGAACCATCCGAAGGAGGTCAGTTCGATGACACTTGCAAAGAAATGGCTGTTTGCCGTCACGTTGGGTGCGGGCAGCTTGATTTTTTCGTCCGCCGCACTCGGCCAGCTTGTGGTCACATCGGCCGTTTACTTACCTACGGCGAGTGGCCGTGAGGTAACAACCGAGGTCGCGTATCGACCGTACTACGCGCGGCGCGGCTACTATGGCGGGCGTTACGCACCCAATCGCGCGAATTACGGAGCGCGATATGGATATGGCTATGGTCGCGGGCGAAGCTACTATCGCCCCTACTACAACGGCCCTCGCGTCTATCCGCGGCCGTATTACGGCTGGGGCCATTACGGCTATGGTTCGCCGTACTACGGCTACACCTACGGCCGGCCGGCATTCCGCTATGGGATCGGCTGGTACTGAGCCGCCTAGCGGCCCATGCCCACGAAGAAGCTGATATTCTGGATCAAGTCGCCATCGGCACGCTGGATCGGACCGGCGATATCGATTGCGATCGGCGCGGCACTGATGGCCGGAATGGTCACGCGCAGGCCGGCACCCGGCGAGATACGGTAGTCGCTCCAATTGATCGAGATATTCTCTTCAACCGTACCGAAGTCGATGAACACGACGCCTTTCAAAGCGTCGTCGGCGGTGATTGGGAACATGTACTCCAGGGAATTAATCCACTGAAAGTTACCACCGACGATGGAAAAGTTGGTCGGATCCAGGTCGCTCGCCTCTTGCGGCGATGCTCCGCGGAAAAAGAAACCGCGGAGGGTCGAGAAACCACCGGCAAAGAACCGCTCATAGACCGGCGTGTTGTCGCCGCTGAATCCGAGCTGGTTGTAGTAGCTGAATGTATGTCGGCCCGTTCCGTCGGGTCGTTCACGCAGCAACCAATGCTTCTGCGCGTTCAGGGTGAACTGCGGATAGAAGAAACTGCCCATGAAGTACTCAAACGTGCCAACCGCGTAGTGACCCTCCGTCGGCAGGAACGTACTGTCGCGCGTATCGTGAGCCAGCGAACTGCGGACGCTGTAGAGCTGCGTGTGTCCAGTGACTTCGCGAATCGAGGGAACTTCCGCGGTGTCATCGTTGCTCGGATCAATCAGCACGTCTTCTGCTCGCAGGCCGATGTTTCCTGAGAAGTCCGGCGTGAACTGATAACCGAGCGTTACGCGACCGCCGATACGCTGTTCCATCCAGTCCTGGTAGAAGCGATTGAAGTAGTAGCCCGACAGACCGAAGCTGACCGGCGTGTCGAACAGAAACGGTTCAGAAAAGTTGATCAAGTAGCGTTGAACTTCGGTACCAGGCGCTGCTTCCATGCGGAACTTCTGGCCGGCGCCTCGCCAGGCTCGACCCGATCGAATGTCTTCCCAACTGGTGGGAAAGCGGCGCCAGTCGAAGTTCTGTTCGTCGAGCACGATCGAGCCGACCACACCGGCATTTGAGTTTACGCCGGCTCCGAACATGAACCGGCCGGTTTGCGCTTCACTGGCGACAATGTCGATGGGCAGCGCCGGCTGTTGCGGCGGCAGCGACTCGGCTCCCAGGAAACTACCCGAGGGCGGCGCAACCAGCGGCGGACCGCCGAAGTCGCGCGGCTCGGAAAAGTTCTCACGCGGGTCGGGAAGCTGTTCGGCATACTGTGCCGGCGTCACGGCCGCACCCGTCGGCGGCGTGCCGACAGTCGCTCCGGTG
>JBGSKX010000338.1:0-5965 GCA_041741015.1 Pirellulales bacterium | reverse complement strand
CGAATCGCGCCGGCGATCGCATCAAACTGCCGCCACAGCGCTCCGCACCGCTGATCGAGCAGGATCCGCGCGGTTCGCTCCGTGGGCGCATCGGCCAGCGCAATCTCGGCATCGGCTGCGAGCGGATCGGCCAACGACTCGCGCGTCCATGTGCGCCAGTCGAGCTCCTCGCATCCTGCCGCAATGAGCGAGCTGGCGATCGCCCGCGGTGCGGCGACGCCGCCGTGACAATTAATCTCCACGCGATCCGCGGCCGTCCGGCAAACGACCACTTCCTCGGCAACCGTCCCCGCTGGCCAGCGGCCAAACACGATCCGCCCCAGCGGCTGCTCGTCGAGTGTCTTCTTCCCCGCAGGCTGAAACAACCGGCTGACGATCTCCGTCGCCTGCGATCCGGCCACCAGCAACGTGGCGATCGCCGCGCGTCCCGGAGCAGTCAGCAGCACAACGCGTGTCATGTCGGGGACTGTCCCGATTTTTCGGTGCCCTGGGAGAAAAATGGGACTGTCCCCCTCTGCGTCAATTGCCGTCCGCCGCATCAGCTGCGGCAATGGCGATTCCCGCGAGCGTCAGATGCGGAATGAACTGCGGCGGCCGGCGTCCTTCCTCGGCCAGCACGCTGGCGAACAGCGTTCCCGCACCGCCGGTGAGATAAATCTCGGCCTCGCCAACTTCCTCGGTCAGCTTCTGCACGATCTCGCGCACTGCGCCGACCGCGCCCCAGTACAGCCCCGAGGTCATCGCCTCCGCGGTCGAGCGCCCCAGCGCCGGCGGCGGCGTCGCGCTCACTTCAATCAGCGGCAGGGCATACGTAAACTCGTGCAGCGCGCGAGCACTCGTCGCCACGCCCGGGGCAATCACCCCGCCGATGAACGCACCCTTGGCCGAAACCACGTCGACGGTCAGCGCCGTCCCCATGTCGATGATGATCGCCGCCACGCCCCGCTCGCGCAGCCGATTCACCGCCACGCCGTTCACCAAGCGATCGGCTCCCACCTTATCCGGCTGCTCGACTTCAACCGCGATCGGCAGCTCACCGTAATCGAACCGATGAATGCTCTGCGTCCCGCGCTCTTCGAGCCAGGCCACCAGCCGCTCGCGGGCGGGCTTGTTCACGCTGGCAATCGCCCACTCGTACGCCGCCGGCGGCTCGCTAAGAAAGGCGTCGATCTCGGCCGGCTCCCAATCGTGCCCAATCGAGATCGTCGCCCGCGGATGGGGCAGGGGCCTGGCCAGCGGCAGTTCGAACACGCCCAGCTTGAGCCGCGTGTTTCCCACGTCGACCGTGACCAGCGATCGAACCAGATCCTTGTCAGGCGAGGGATCGGCCGCGTTCATTTACTCGCCGCCTCCGCGCGGGTATCGAGCTCGCGCACCATCGCATGCACCAGCCGATCGAGACCTTGCCCCGTCACGGCCGATATCAGCAGCACCTCGCGGCCCAGCACTGCGGCCAGCGCGTCGCGCACTTCCGCCGAGCCCGGCAACTCCGCTTTGCTGATGGCCACGATCTCCGGCCGCTCGGCCAGCTCGCGATCATACTGCTCGAGCTCCGCGTGCACGACACGGTAGTTCTCGAGCGGGTCGCTGCCGTCGACCGGCGCCGGCTCGACCAGGTGCACCAGGATGCCGGCCCGCTGAATGTGTTTGAGAAATTCGTGACCCAGGCCCGCGCCTTCATGGGCTCCTTCGATCAGCCCCGGAATGTCCGCCAGCACGAACGATCGATCCGGCCCGACCTGCACGATGCCCAGGTTCGGAAACTTCGTGGTGAACGGATAGTCGGCGATCTCGGGCCGCGCGCGAGAGAGGCGACTGAGTAGCGTGCTCTTGCCCGCGTTCGGCTTCCCCACCAGGCCCACGTCAGCAATCACTTTCAGCTCGAGCCTCAGCAGACGCTTCTCGGGCTCGCCGCCGGGAGTCGTCTGGCGCGGAGCGCGGTTGGTAGCGCTCTTGAATCGCATGTTTCCCTTGCCACCACGTCCGCCGCGGGCGGCAACCACGCTGTCGCCGGCCACGGCCAGATCCTTGATCACGTGGCCGTGCTCGGCGTCGATGATCAGCGTGCCGGGCGGCAGCGGAATCACCAGGTCTTCGGCATTGCGGCCGTGGCAATTCGAGCTGCCGCCGCGTTCGCCGTTCTGCGCTTTCCAGTGATATCGGCCCGAGAGCGACGCCAGGCTGTCGACGCCGGCCGTGGCCACGAAGATCACGCTGCCACCATCGCCGCCGTCGCCGCCGTCCGGACCACCGCGCGGAATGTACTTCTCGCGACGGAAGCTGAGGCAACCATCGCCCCCGCGTCCGGCTTCAACTTCAATCGTGGCGGCATCGACAAACACTGTGGGACCTCTTCGATCTTTCACGCCGCGTGCGCGAGTCGCAACGGCGGCGCAACAAGCCAGCCCAATGAACTCTTCGGTTGGGCTCAATAAAAACAGCCCAGGGAACGCATTCCCTGGGCTTAAGTATATGACAGTCTGCGCTGGCGGTCAGATTTGGCCGCTGATTGGCGCTGACGCTTAGTTCGCACTCGGAACGACGTTGATCCGGCGACCTTCACGGTCGAACTTCACCACGCCTTCGGTCAGGGCAAACAGCGTGAAGTCCGAGCCCTGGCCCACGTTCGCGCCCGGGTGGAACTTGGTGCCGACCTGGCGAATCAGGATGCTGCCCGCTTGCACCTTCTCGCCGGCGTACTTCTTCACACCCCGCTTCTGCGCGTTCGAATCGCGACCGTTGCGGCTGGAACCCTGACCCTTCTTATGTGCCATGACAAGCTCTCCGACAATTTCTGGGCCGCGCTCACTTGCCGCACAAACTGCGGCCGGCGCCGGCCAAAACCTGGTTATTGGGGCGAATTCCGTAAGGAACTCGATACTACGGCTAGGGGAATCGCTCAATTTAGCGGTAAACCCAGCTATAGTCAACCTTGCCTGGAATGCCGAACCGGATCGTCTGCTGATCGTCCTTTTCGTCGCCAGGACGCCAGAAATTCAGCATCAGGTTCTTCTGCATCAGCACCCGGCCGGTCGTCGGCGGATGCCCGGCCTTGAAGGCCCCCTCCGGATCGACCCACTTGTAGGCGTTCGTCAGCCCCTCGACATAGACCGAGAAAAAGTCCATCCGCGGATCGACCCCTTCCCAGGTGGCCACGCCCCACAGGCTCTTGTCCACCAGGTCGCCCGAAACCGGCACCAGTTGGCTGCCGATCTCCACGCTGTTGTGCAGCTTGCGATTGGGGTCTTCCTTCTCCTGGATCGCCTGAATCGCCGTCGGCATGATCCGGTCCAGGTACGCCTTTTTGAATTCGTGCGACTCGAGCACGAACTGCGGGAAGAACCGCACGTCGCGATCGACCGGCTCGATGTTCACGACCCCCTCGTCGTTCTTCGTCGGCCGCAGCGCTCCGCCCGGATTCCGGACGTGATAGATCATGTACCAGACGAGCGTCCGCTGCATCTTGCCGTTGGCTTGGGGAACATCGACCCAGATCGTCCGGACCGGCTTGAACGTGAATTCCAGGCACCACACCGTGCGGCGGAACTCCGTGCCCGTCGCCAGCGCCTTCAGCGTGCGCGTCTCGGGCGCATACTTGGGCGACCAGTCGAGGCCCGGAATGCCTTTGAGGATCTCGACGACGTCGGCCTTCGAAACCGTTTCGGCTTCTTCCAGGCTGGCGGGAATCGTGATCTCGACGCCCGGCGCCAATTGCCGGAATGGCGGCGCAGGCTCCTGGGCCATCGCCGGAGCGATCGCATATGACGAAACGAGGCACGCGAGCAGCGCGCGAACGACGGGAGAATGAGCGAAGAGCAGCTTGCGCATCGTGGTGCGAATTCTCAGCTTTGGGCCAGAAGTGACTTGGTTGGCCGCGCGCTCGTCCGTGGGAACAGAGAACGCTGGCCGGCAGTATCGCAGGGCTTCAGTATCCGGGGCATCGATGCCCCCACACCTCCGGCGCTCCCGCTCGGAACTCTCTAGTATACTTGGAGTTACGGGGGATGGTCAAATTCTCGGGGAATTTGGTAGTGCGTCAGTCTGAAATTGCCGATTCTGCCGCAAGCTGGAACGCGGCGACAAAAATGGCAATATGCTCTCGGAGGATCGCGTCTTCATCCATCCCCTAGGCGCGCATTTGCGGTTCAATTCCTATGCCCCCACCCGTCGGCTCCCATCCACGAGCAAATTGGGCTTGAGCGATAAAGCCGAGTAACTCAGGCCAGCCGCAGGGGACGCCACACGCGGTGCAACCAAAGCACAATCCCCATAGAAAACTGAACACACTTTCCGAGTTAACCGTACGCACATACGTCGTGGGGCGTTCTGCAAAGAGTTGCAGCACTTCAATAACTCGGTCGATCGCTTTGGGGGCTTCGCTCATACGGCCAGTATAGCCGCAGGGACAGGGCGATTCAGCAGAGGGTAGAATCGGAAGGATGACCAAGCAAAGCCTTAGACTCCGATTTTGGTACGTGAACTGCCCGATATGTCAGCAGGGCCGTGTGTTTTTCGAAGTCCGTGCTGATACGCAAGGGATGATGCTGGAATGCGAGGAGTGCTCCTCGGCGTGGGACTCTCCCGCGCAGGTTTCGGCCACAGGCAGCGGCTATTCCGGCCTTCAGATTGACAGCCGATTCGCCGATGAAGCGGACATTGAAGGATTTGGTTTACTGAGCCAGAATCTACAGCAGGCAACGGACTAGCTGGCTCGCCGGGGGCATCCCAGGAGGGACGGGCGCAATTTCAATCTGACGCAGTACCGGGAATTCGAGCGTGCGTCAGTCTGAAATGGGATTTTCAGGAATAGCCGCAAAGCCAGAGAGAATTGACTGGCTCAGTCTGGCTTCCGTGGGAATGGTGGTCCGAGTAGGGGCTCGACCACCCAGCGCGTCCACACCAGATGTACGAGAGCTTTGATGGCCTTCCACATGCGGGTGCCTGTATGCGGCTTATCGCTCATACGGCCAGTATAGCCGGGGAGAGGGCACGGCGGATCAATTCGGAATTGACCATCTGCGAGGATTATACTCAGAGCGCCCCCCACTTTCCCCAATAACTCTCAGTCTCGCTGGAGGTTCCGTCAATGACCAGAATTATGACCGCAGTGGCTCTTGCAGTGGCCCTGCATCTTGCCGGGATGCACTCCAATGTCCAAGGCGGCTACATCGCACAAGCAGGGTTCAACGATGCCCTTGGGATCAATTCAAACCCAACTCCCAATTCTCCCTACACTCTTGGTGGAGCGGTTGCTGGCGCCGGCGGCGGAGAGTCAGGTTGAATTAAAGGGGACGGGAGTCTTTAATCCACCCTTTAATTCCACCCTCGTGCTGCTCACGATCGGCACGGCAACCGTCGCGCTCGGTTCGCAAATCAACAGACGCAGGGGTCCCCTGGACCAGAAAACGGGGCATTCCAGCCCAAGCCTCAGGGGCGCCAACCAAGCTACTCAGTTCTGCTTGAACCTTTCTGCTGATTCTCCAGGAACTCGACATAGTCGGCAGTAATCCAGGGCTTTGACGTTGCTTCGTCGACAATCATGGTGAATCCATCGCTGACGGTGTCGTCGTCTCTTGGCACTACCATCTCAAACCAAATAAACCAAAAGAAACGGTGGCTTGGACTAGGTAGATAATGAAAGACGTCCGTTTCATAATCCAGTTTTTGGGCCGAAAGCAATCGAACGTTCGGACACCCAATCTCTGCGAGATAGTCAACCGCTATTCGAACTGCATCAGCTTCTTCCATGCCTGTAATCCCGCTCAATACGATAATTACTCCTTTTTTCCGGTCGGGACGAATTAAAGGGGACGGGAGTCTTTAATTCCACCTGAATTCGCTTTTCCACTTCCCCACCGCCAGCAAACGCGACCCGGCCGTCGAGGCCTGGTTCTCCGACCACCCCGGCGAGCTCGGCGCGATCGCCCGGCGCTGGTTCGACGTCATGCGCGCCTGCGGTGACGAC
>JBGSKX010000337.1:0-122911 GCA_041741015.1 Pirellulales bacterium | reverse complement strand
GCACCAGCGGCCTTTTCAGCGCGAGCTGCGGCCATCATCTCGGCGACGCTCATGCGAGCTCCGCCCGACTTGGCTGCAGGCTTTGGCTTCGCGGCCGATGGCTGCGGCGCGGCCGGAGCCTCTGACGCAGCGGCCTCGAGTGCCGGCTCGCTGGCAGGTTTATCTGCCGCGGCCCCACCACTATCTTGTTTACGCGCCGCGGCCAGAATCTCGGCTACGGACAACTTTTTCTTTTCGGCCATGCCCTACACCCTAGAGGCGTGACTGCTGCTATCAACGTCATGCGAGAGATCGATCGAGGTGGGAAGCTTCGAGCCGGCAGGGTCGCCTGTGAAGTGCGTGTGCCCGGTGAGAAAAGCCCCCTGTAAATGCCGACAATCCTGCGGCTGGCAGGATTGTGACATTTTTCACGATCTACCTCAATTTGTAACTCACTTTCCCGGTCGCTGTCAACCCACCCCTTTTCCTATCAACAAGATGCGCCGGCTGGCATACTGCACCGTTGATACCGCCCTGTGGGGGGTGGCAGGCTAATTCGCAACGCTTCTCGACGATTGTCGGGTCGTCTTTGCTAAGTCCCTAGTCGGTAAACCGCAGACGCGCTCGCTTTGCCACCTCGAGTAGGCGGCAAAGTTTTTCATCCCACGCCGACGCGGCTCGCGCTGCCATCGCGGTATTATCGTAGCAATTCGCCGCGCGACCTTCGAGCCCTAACGTTTCCGATGCCCAACGACTCGTCGAACCGACCGTTAACGAGCACGCAACTATCTGCCGCCGCGGCCAGAATTCCCTGGCACGAACTCGAATCGTTGACGCATCGCGATCCCGGCGGCCGCGGGCTCGCCAGCTTCTTGAACTCGGGCGAACCACTCGATGCTGGTGCGCTTCAATCAGGCAGCCGGGAACTCGCTGCCCACGCCCGGGCCGTGGCCGTCATCACAGGATTTCCAATTGTCCTCGCCGATCGCGTGACCGCGGAAACGGATGGACCACCCGGCGCGCTATATCTGGCCGAAGTCCTGCAGTCGCTCGGAGTCAGCGTGGCAATCGTGACCGATCCGGCTGCGGCGCCAATTCTTCAGGCCGGTGCGACCAGTATGGGGATCGATCCCGGCATCGTGCACGCCTGCCCGCTGCCGATCTATTCTGCTTCAAGTGCGGAGTGCGAAAGCTGGCTTGCGCAATTCATGCGTCGGTCCGGTTCGCCATGGAGTCACTTCATCGCCATTGAACGCCCCGGTCCAAGCCACACGGTCGAATCGTTTCAGGGCCAGCGGCGCGCCGTGCCGATTCCGCTGGAGACTTTTCAGAACGCGGTGCCGGAAGCCGACCGCGATCGGTGCCACAACATGCGTGGCGAACCACTCGACGTGCACGTCGCGCCAACGCATCGGTTGTTTGAGCTCATCACGGAGCTGAATCTGCCGATCACGACGATTGCCATTGGCGATGGCGGCAACGAGCTTGGGATGGGGCGTTTTCTGTGGGAGGACCTGGTCGCCGCGATCGCCACGGGCCCAGCCGGCAAGATCACCTGTCGCGTGGCCGCGGACATGGCGCTGCTCGCCGGGACGAGCAACTGGGGTGCGTATGCTCTGGCCTTGGCCGTTGCGAATCTTCGTGGGCAGAAGCTCACCAGCCCCAGGCTTCAGCCCCCCGGGCAGCAGCTTCTGCTGGAGACTCTGGTTGCCGCCGGCGCTGTCGATGGCCGCACCCGACTTGCCGAGCCGACCGTTGACGGGCTGACGAGCGAGGATTATCTGAGCACGCTCGCGGCGATGCTCAAGCTCGTTGAAACGGCAATCTAACCGAGCTCACATCTTCCTTCGGATGTGCTTGAAGTCGCGAAGTGGATTGGAACGAGTGTCTTGCCCTCCAAGATTCCTTAGCCGGGTAGAGAAATAGAATACGATATGTCTGGCACGCGATAGCCAGACTTTGCTTTTCTTCAACGGAGTCTCCTCCGATGGCACTTTCCCCTGTTGCGCTCCTGGGCGGTGTGGGGATGATCGCCGTCGCGTTAGGCTTCGTTGCTTACGCCCTGTTCCGCCGCCTGGGCTGGGGATATTTGCTGCTGGGGATGCTCGGTTGGGTGGTCACGGTCGCGGTGAAGTTCGCGTTTGCGATTCCGGTCAATCCCGTGGTACTGAATGCAACCGCTGAACTTTCGGAACCCTGGAAAGCAATCCTGTTGTTTCTGTACGGCGGCCTGATGACCGGCCTGACCGAAGTGCTGCTTGTCTGGATCGTTCTGCGTTATACGCGCTTAGCGCTTGTAACCTGGTCGCGCGTCGTCGCCTTTGGTATCGGTTTTGGCGCCATCGAAGCGCTCCTTCTCGGCATCGGCTCGCTCACGGCCGCCTTGTTGGGAATGTTCTCTCCTGACGTTCTGCCTGAAGTGGCACTAACGGAACTCACCAAGGCCGACCGGTTGGTCGTGCAACTGGCCCCCATTTCCGAACGATTCTTTACCTGCCTGGGGCACCTGGCAACCTGCGGCATGATCTTCTATGCGGCACGTGTGCCACTCGCCCGCTGGTTTTGGTGGGCGCTGGTTTACAAGAGCGCGATTGACGGCGTCGCGACCTTAGCTCACACGCACGGCTTCCTCGGACCGCCCTTGCACCTGTGGATCATTGAAGGCATCGTCGCGGTCTGGGCTGTGGGCGGCGTGGCCGTGATCGCGGCCATCCGCACCCGCTGGCCAGATCCGATAGCCAGCGACGCCCGAGAATCCACTCCAGGCAGCACATCCGCTCCGGCTACGATATGATGAGTTAATCTGCAGGCGTCAGGGGCGCCGGCACGTTGGGTCTCGTCCGGTAACGCCCGCATGTACGTTCTCGAAAACCCGGTCCTGCAGCGCGAGCTAGTCACGAACCTGCGAATGACGCGGGCCTTCATGCTGCTCTTCGTATATTTAGGGCTCTTAGGGCTGGTCGTGCTGTTGGCGTGGCCGCAGGAACGACAGCTTGATCTAACGACTAATCCTGAAGCCGCTCGGCGGCTGGTAAATCTGGTGTTCCTCGGTCAGTATCTGCTCGCTTCGCTCATGGCGCCGAGCTTTGCGGCAGGCTCGATCACCGGTGAGAAGGAACGCAAGAGCTACGAGATGCTGCTGGCCAGCCCGCTGAAGCCGGGCGCAATTGTGCTCGGTAAACTGCTCGCCTCGCTCTGCCACTTGCTACTCCTGATCGTGGCGTCGCTGCCGATCGTGATGCTCTGCCTGCCGCTGGGGGGCGTTTCTCTTTACGAAGTCCTGGCAATGTACCTGGGACTTGTGCTCTCGGTGCTCACGTTCGGCATGATCAGCCTTTGGGCCAGCAGCTACTTCGCCCGAACATCCTCGGCGCTGGTTGTCACATACCTGATCATTCTCCCGCTGTCGCTGGCTGGCGTCGCGCTGTGGATGCTCTTTGAAGGTCAGGGCGAGGCCCGGCTGCTGCTGACCCTGATTGTGTTGCCGATCGTTAGCCTGGCGATCTGCGTGGGCCTGTTTCGCAACATCACGGCGCGGCTCCTGCATCCGCCGGACGTCGGCAGCGAAGGGAAAGAAGTTGTCGACCTCGAGACCGAAGCCCGCGAGGCGGTCGGCCTGGTGATTCAGAGCGATCAGTTTCCTGATTGGTTGTTCGCGCCGACGAAGCGCACGGATTTGTTGCCGGACGGCGCGAATCCGGTCTTCGACAAGGAAATGCGGAGCGAGATTTTCAGCCAAGGGACGCTGATGCTCCGTGTGGTGATCCAGGTCAGCATGCTGCTGGCGATCCCGCTGATGGCGCTGTTTCTGTACGTTTGGCCGTATCTGGCGCCATGGTACATGTCTTACGTGATTCTGTTCAACATGCTCGTGGGGCCGGTATTCTCGGCCGGCAGCGTAACCAGCGAACGCGAACGCGAGACGCTCGATCTGCTGCTGACGACAAATCTCTCGCCGGGGCAGATTCTGTGGCCGAAACTGTTGTCAGGACTACGCGTGTCGAGCGTGCTCACGATGTTTCTGATGTGGCCTGTGGTGCTGGCGACCGTGATGGTCAGT
This sequence comes from Pirellulales bacterium, assembly GCA_041741015.1. Classification (GTDB taxonomy): domain Bacteria; phylum Planctomycetota; class Planctomycetia; order Pirellulales; family PALSA-1355; genus JALHMI01. The sequence continues at coordinate 118,872 of JBGSKX010000337.1, read as the reverse complement.
GCCTACTGGACGAACCTTCCCGCAGTACTCGGCTACTTCGTCGTCGTGCTGATCGTCTGCCTGACGACGGCCACGGTCGCCCTGTTCTGCTCAGTGATGTTTCACAAGACATCAATCGCGCTGATGACGACTTACCTGGCAATCGTGACGTTGTTCACGCTGCCTGTGGCGGTGACGTTCTTTGCCCAGACATTCTTCCCAGGCGAAGTGGCGACCGGCTGGATTGGCGACCTGAGTTTCGCGAGCCCTTTCCTGACCGCATTCAAGTTGCCGATCGACGCGCGTATCGTGGAGATCGAATACGTGCCGCCCGACTGGGGCTTTCTCGCCCGGTTCATCGGGTTTTACGTGCTGTTCAATGGGGGGCTGCTGGCGGCGATGAGTTGGCTCTTCAATCTCCGCTGGCGGCAGGATTATTGACGCAGACGTCGGCAGCGAAAGGCCGTTATGGCGAGTGTGCACGCGCCGAGCAGCCCGAGCACGATGCTGCCCGGTTCCGGTACCGGGTTCGCCAGATTGACGCCCGTCGTGTCGATATAGAGGTCATCGAAATAGACCGGTCCGATGTTCTCGGTGGGATTCGGCGGCAGATTATCCGTGTTGCGGCCAGTTGCGATGAAGAACGTGACGAGGTCGTTGCCTGCGACCCCATTTCGAAACGCGAAAGAAGTTTGTCCGCCAGCGTCGAGCAGTGTTGGTGCGGCGAACGCTCCGCCCTGTAAGTATATCTGTGTCATGTCCGCCGCGTTGTCGATCACCATCCAGACGTTGTACCACTCGAGCGGAGAGACAGCGGTGGTCAGCGTGTCGAAGCTTCCGCCATCGCGGGCGGCAAGTTTGTCGAAGCCCGGAGAAAAGGCGAGTTGCAACTGGCTTTCGAACTGGGTGAAGGAGTTGAAGATCGCGTCGTTGATCGGATTGTTAACGTCGGTCATGCCAACGGACAGATCGACCTCGCTTGTGTTCCAGGCCAGGCGAAAAAACAGCGTGGCGGTCGTGCCTTGGGCAATTTTCAGGGCAGAATCGGTGTTGATCGTCTCGCGGTGACCAAGGCGGCCGCCGACAAAGCCGCCGTCACCAATATTCATCACGCGATTCGGGGGATTTAACGGATCGACAGTCACGCCGGCAGAAACCGGATCGCCAGTGCGCTCGGCCTGCCAGTCCCCTTGCCCGTGAATCGGGTTGCCGGTGACATACGCTTCGAAATTGTCGACCAACGTGAAATCCGCCTGTGAGTGGCTGGCGAACAACAGTCCGCCGGGCAGCGACAACAGGGCGGCGAGTAGCCGCTGCGGGAAACGCATGCGTGGAGGCCTCTCATCGATGAAACGGAACTCTGGATCGACTCGTGTTCCGTAAGTCGTCCGATAAAACCACCTTAATCGGGTGGTTCTGAGCGGTAAAGCCAGAGTTACGGCAGGGGGGCACCAGAGGATCGCTGCGGAGAACGATCTGCTGTCTGAAACTCAAGCCGTGAGGCGTGCAGACGAGCGCCGAGCTGCGCGAACATGCAGCGATTGCTGCAGTTTCAGAAACGTTACGAGAAAACGTCGTTTCAGGACATTCGTCGTCGGCGACCGATCAGCATCGCCAGTCCGGCCAGCCCCGCCAGCACCAGCGTCGACGGTTCGGGCACGGTTGCCACTCGGAACCCAAAGGTGCCCCCGTCCTTGCTCAGGGGGCTGATCTGAAACCGAAAGTCGGCTGCGAGGGGCACACCGGAGAGTCCCCAGCCGCCGCCGCGCATGCCTCGCAAGGGGCTGTTGACTAGCGATTCGTTCCACTCGAGCACGTTGCCGCCCTGATCGTAAGTTCCGTAGTAGCTGGTGCTCAGCGGGCCCGCGCTGCCGACGGTGGTGACGTTTCCGTGCTGGGCGTTCCAGTCGGCGCCCGATCCGTAGTTCGCGACGTTGGCCCCGGGATTGCTGATGTTGCCCGTAGCGTCATCGGTTGCGATTGTGGGAAGCGTGTTCGTCGCCGTGGGGTAATCCCAGTAGTCGTCGACGTCGCCACCCAGCAAGGCCGGCTGATAGTACGCAGCCTTGTACCACTCGTCTTCGCTGGGCAGGAACCAAATGGCACCAGGATTGCGAGCGATAGAGGCACTGTTTGACGGCAGAGGTGTGCCGCCCAGGAGCGTGTAAGCCCCGGTTTCCGTATCGCCGCTACCCTGCCCGTTATGCAGCCAGTTTGAGAATCGAACGGCGTCAAACCAGTTCACATAATTGACCGGCTTATTGCCCATATCGGGCTTGATCGCATACGTGTAACTGCCACTCACACCGCTGCGGACAATGCCGCCGCGCGGGTTCGTGGCCATGTTGACGGTGTAGAGGTTCAGTGGATCGCTTGCCGCCTTGGCGTTAAGAAAGGCGGCATACTGATCATTCGTGACCCCATAAGTACCGATGCGGTACTCATGAGCAACGGCACCGAAGACGCCTTGGGGCTGCACATCCCAGCATTTCCGGGGTTGCCCACAGGCACGGTATCGACAGTAATCAGCGCGGCCAGAGTGGAGTGAATAGGGAGTATCATCGCGCCGGCGAAGAATAGCTAAGTTAGGGTGTGTCTCATTAGCGTTTCCCTTCGTAAATGAGGGCGATTCGCGGCACTATCTCTCTAGACGCCTTTTGGTGACGAAAGCGGACGGGTGGTTGAAAAATACAGCCCAGCTTGCGATTCGCACGAGATTCGCACCGACGGTTTGTCGAGTCATAAATGTTGGCACAAGCAATCGCTCGACCAACGATTCCTAGTTCGGAAGAATGACTCGGTTGCCACCTGCCCGCTTGGCGACCCGCATCGCGACTTCCGCGGCACTTAAGAGGGCCGCTTCGCTCGCTCGGGCGTCTGCGCGAGTCAGGCCGATGCTCGCCGTCACTTCGCCACCTTTCGCGATGCTGTCTCGCAGTCGTTCGAAGATCTCCAGCACTCGGTCTTCTCCGACTGCGACCAGGAGGATACCGAACTCGTCGCCGCCCAATCGCGCCACGAGATCATCCCGCCGCAGCGCGGATGCCAGCGATTGCGCACACTGGCTAAGTACTTGATCGCCGCGGTTCATACCGAGACGGTCGTTGATCTGTTTGAATCCATCCAAATCGAGCAGTGCCAGCCAGGCTGGCTCAGCCGTGCGCGCCGCCAGAGCCAGGAGCGCCGGGATTCGCCTCTCCCAGGCCCGGCGGTTCGGCAAGCCGGTGAGCGGATCCGTCTCGGCAAGCTGACGGACAGCCGAGTGTGCCTCGACTAGCTCGTCTCGCTCGGCCCGCAGTTCGGCCATCTGCGCCACGAGCCGGACGGCGATTCTGAGTTCTCGGCCGGTGAAGTCGACAGGTAGGTCGACATCGACGTGCTCCGTGACGCCGAGGCCAACGGTTGCGAAGGTCCCCTGCTCCGCCCGGCCCCAGGTGAAGTGCTCGTCGACAGCTTGATCCGTGACGAGGACCTGGCAGTCATTGTCGCTCGGGGCATTCGCCGATTCGATGTTGATCCGAAAACTGCCTGCGCGGAGCGCCTCGGCTGCCCGTTCACGCAACTTTGGATCATGAACCCGGATCAAGACTCGCACCTGCAAATTGCTGGACATGGATTCATTATAGGGCCAATTGTCGCACGATGCGTTGACGTAAAAGACGTGCATTTCTTGGGCAAATTGGAACTGCGGTCGTGCGTTGCTTTTCAGCACCGGAGGTGTGCGTTAGAATTTGACGAGCGGCGTGAAGAAAGCCAATGGGAAGGTAACCGCATGAGCACCGAGGTGTGGGATATTGGAGCGGTTCCGGCCGCCTGGACCCGGCGGCATCTGTTGGATTTGGAAAGCCTGTCGGCCGAAGAGTTAAATATCATTCTCGACACGGCCACGCAGTTTAAAGAAGCCACGGCCGGCTGCACGCAAAAGCTGCCAATCCTTACCGGCCGCACGGTGGCGAACCTGTTCTTCGAGAACTCGACGCGCACTCGCACAAGTTTTGCGCTCAGTGCGCGGCGACTGGGGGCCGACACGATCGACTTTGCGGCCTCGACCTCGAGCCTCTCCAAGGGCGAAACGTTCATTGACACGGCCAAGAACATCGAGGCCATGGGGATCGACGCCGTGGTGGTTCGTCATCGCACGCCCGGCACGGCGCAATTGCTCGCTCAGAATCTCGGCGTGTCCGTGATCAACGCAGGCGATGGGCCGCACGAACATCCCACGCAGGGGCTCCTGGATATCCTCACCATTCGTCAGCGGTTGGGCCGCATCGCGGGTCTCACCGTCGCTCTGGTGGGCGATATTTCGCACAGCCGCACGGCGCGCAGCAATATCTGGGGACTGAAAAAGCTTGGCGCGCATGTGATCCTCTGCGGTCCATCGACGCTGGTCTCGAAGCGCTGGGAAGAGTTCGGCGTCGAGGTGGTTTACGATCTGGACAGGATCCTGCACCGCTGCGACGTGCTCAATCTGCTAAGAATTCAATTTGAGCGGCAGTCGACCCGGCCGTTCCCAGGCATTCGAGAGTATGCCCTGCTCTATGCCATGACGCGCGAGCGCCTGGAGCGGGCCAAGGATGATATTCTGATCCTCGCGCCGGGGCCGATTAATCGCGGTGTTGAAGTGACCGCCGACGTGGCCGATGGTTCGCACTCCGCCATCCTCGACCAGGTTACCAACGGACTGGCGGTGCGCATGGCCGTGCTCTGGCTCACGCTTGGCGCACAAGGTGAACTCACGGGCCAGGGTTGATTCCCAAGGGATTGTTCGAAAGGAAACCGCGTGGCAAACTCGAGTTCGCTGCTCATCGAAGGTGGTCGCGTGATCGATCCCAGCCAGGGAATCGATCGGATCACGAACGTGCTGATCGAGAACGGCCGCATCGCCGCCTTCGATGCGATTGCCACCGGCGATGTGCGCACCGTTGACGCCCAGGGCAAGATCGTTGCACCCGGCCTCATCGATATGCACGTGCACCTCCGCGAGCCGGGTCGCGAGGAGGACGAGACGATCCTCACCGGCGCCAGCGCCGCAATCGCGGGTGGATTCACGTCGATTGCCTGCATTCCCAACACCGAACCGCCGATCGACACTCAGGCCACGGTCGAGTTCATCCAGCATCTCGCCTCGCGGGCCGATCAGTGCAATGTGTATGTCGTCGCGTGTGTCAGTAAGAATCGCGAAGGTAAGGAATTGGCCGAGATCGGCCAACTCGTGCAGGCCGGCGCCGTCGCGTTCAGCGACGACGGGGCCCCGGTCTACGACGCCGAGCTCATGCGGCGTGCCCTGGAATACTGCCAGATGTTTGATAAGCCCATTCTCAATCACGCAGAAGTTCGTGAGCTGACGCAGGGCGGCGTGATGCATGAGGGGCTGGTCTCGATGGTCCTCGGCTTGCCGGGAATGCCTGCTTCGGCCGAGGATGTGATGACCGCCCGCGACATTGCGCTCGCGGATGCGACTGGCGGCCGCGTGCACATGATGCATGTCTCGACCAGCGGCAGCATCGACTTGATCCGCCGGGCCAAGGGACGCGGCGTACGCGTGACCACGGAAGTCTGTCCGCACCACTTCACGCTCTCGGACGAATGCCTTCGCTCGTTCGATTCAAACTTCAAGATGAGCCCGCCGCTGCGGGGCCAATCGCACGTCGAGGCCTGCATTGCCGGGCTTGTGGACGGCACGATCGACGTCATCTGCACCGATCACGCTCCGCATGCCCGCGAAAAAAAGATGCGTGAGCTCGATCAAGCGCCGTTCGGCATCGTGGGGCTGGAGACGGCCCTGGGGCTGGTCGTGACACAACTCATCGAGCCGGGGCATCTCGACTGGCCACAGGCAATCGCCAAGATGACGATCAATCCGGCCCGAATCCTCGGCATCCCCAAGGGGACGCTGGCCATCGGCGCCGACGCCGACATTACAATCATCGATCCCGATGTGGCCTGGACCGTTGATCCGGCGAAATTCCGTTCCAAGAGCACGAATACGCCGTTCGGCGGCTGGACACTCCGTGGCCGCGCGGACACCGTCATCGTCGGCGGGCGAATTAAGTTTCAAGCCGATGGGGCCGATCACCCGAGTCGCCAACCGGTGCGGGCGCGGTAGATCGGTTCGCCCGGATTCCGCTCGTCCGCTCGCTGAATTACCGGGGCACGCTCGAGAACACGATGTCGCTGCTCATCGACGGTTATAACCTGCTGCACGCGAGCGGCATTCTCGGACGCGGCATCGGGCCGGGCTCGCTCGAACGTTCGCGCAATGCGCTCTTGAACTTTCTCGCCGAATCGCTGGTTGAGAAGCAGCTCTCGCGCACGATCGTGGTCTTCGATGCTCGAGAGGCACCGCCTGGCTTGCCGCGAACGATCTTGCACCGTGGGATGACAGTTCGCTTTGCGCCCAAGGGCTTGGATGCCGATACCGTGATCGAGGAGTTGATCGAGGCCGAAAGTTCGCCGCGGCGATTGACCGTCGTCTCAAGCGATCATCGCTTGCATCGCGCCGCGCGGCGCCGCCGAGCCAAAGCCATCGACAGTGACGTGTGGTATGGCGACGTGATTCGCCTGCGGATCGAGCGCTCCCGCGCGAAGAAGCACGCCGGAAAACCGACGGGCCCGATCAGCGAGGCGGAAGTGCAGTTCTGGCTGCGCGAATTCGGCGTACTGCACGAACTGGACGATAAAGCGGCCACAGAAGCACCACCACTTGCATCCCCGGCGGAGAGTACGCCGGCCGACGTGCGCTCCCTCGGGCCGCCGGACGAAAAGCTCAGGGATGCTCCCGCGGGCAACCCGTTTCCGCCAGGCTACGGCGAAGACCTCACAGAAGAGGATGTCTAGCGGAAACGTCACAAATCGGCACCGCGCAGGTACTGATTCGCACACTCTGGTTGCACCGCATTTTTCTTGGCCGGTTGGACCGCAGTCCTATAATTGCCCGAGGTGCTGGAATGCGACCGTCATCGCTGGCGGCGCGAGATTTGCACCTTTTTAGGGCAATGCGAACCCACACTGCCATTTAGTGTTTATGACAAATACGTAAGGAGAGATTCATGCCGACCACGAAAGATGCGAGCCGGGCCACCCCGATCACTGGCCAGAAGGCGCACGAGATTCAGCAGTACGGTCACGTGGTGCAGATGCCGCTGGCGCTCGGCGAGAAGGAACGCCGCACGAGTTGCGAGAACCTTAACCAGGTGTTGGCCGACAGCATCACGCTGCGCGACATGTACAAGAAGCATCACTGGCAGGTGACCGGCCCGACGTTCCTGCAATTGCACGAGCTGTTCGACAAGCATGCTGGCGAACAGACGGCATTGATCGACTCAATCGCCGAGCGTATTCAGTTGCTCGGCGGTGTTTCGATCGCGATGGCGCCGGACGTGGCCGAAACGACATCGATTCCACGCCCGCCGAAAGGCCGTGAGGAGGCTCCGGTGCAGATCTCGCGGCTGCTCCAAGCCCATGAGATCATCCTGCTGGAAGCCCGCAGCATGGCCAAACAAGCGGCCGACAGCGGCGACGACGGGACGAACGATCTGCTGGTCAGCGACGTCATTCGCCTGAATGAGATGCAGGTCTGGTTCGTTTCGCAGCACGTTGTGGACGTGCCACTGGTGCATGCCGGCAATGGGCATACGACCTGAGCCTAATCGAACGAAACGCGGGATGATTCACAATCAAGCCATGGGCGGCCTGCCGCTCGTGGCTTCTTTTATTCTGCGCGACCCGCTTGCGACAACCGAGTGAGTGGCGGTAAAACTCGGTTCGCCGCACCTTCACGCTTTTCGCAGAAAGACCGATGTCTGATCCCCGACCCACGAAGCTCGAAGTTGCCGAGGGCAAGAAGCTTGTCATCACCTGGAGCGATGGTGTGGTGCGCGAAATTGCGTTCGGCGAGCTGCGCAAGGCATGTCCTTGTGCCAGTTGCCGCGAACAACGCAAGGCCCCGCCCCAGCCCAGCGGCGGACTGCAGGTGATTTCCATGGCCGAGGCCCAGCCGCTGAAGATCCAGGCCATGAATCCTGTCGGCAATTACGCTTACAACATCGAGTTTTCCGACGGCCATGATACAGGCATCTTCACGCTCGAACTGCTGCGGGAACTGGGATCCCAGGTGTAGCCCGCGATTGATAGCGCGTGAAAAATAAAAAGCCCAGGGAAGACATTTCCCTGGGCTCGGGTTGTTCCGTCATGTCAACGACTTTGTAATTTAGGGCACGGCCGGCGCTTCGAGTCCTTGGTTCAATTCCTTGAGGTTGCCAACCTCTTTGGTATCGACCGGCTTGGCCTTGATAATGTCCTTACGGCCGAGGTGGATCTTCTTGTAGGTGTCGTCCGAGATGATGTAATACCAATCGGCGAACCGCTCGTTGAGTTGCTTGACCTTGTCCTGGCCGGCCTTCACCTTGGCGTCGTACTCATCTTGACGCCGCTTGTTTTCCTTCTCGATCGCCAGTCGCTCGGCCTCTTCGGCCGTGGGCTCGTTCTTTTCGGCTTCGGCCGACTTCTCCGCGTCGGCTGGCTGCTCTTCAGCCTTAGCAGTGTCAGCGGCCTCGGCAGCTTCAGCGGCCTCGGCAGTGGCGGGCTCCTGGCCGGCGGTCTTGGTTTCGGGAACCGCCGCTTCTTCCGCTGGCTTATCACCTTCGGATGCATCCTCAACCGGCTTCGCTTCATCAGATGGCCCGTCGCTCGCGGGAGCATCGGCCGGAGTTTCGGTGGCTGGCTGCACGTCCGTAGATGCTTCCTCCGCCGGCTTGGCTTCGCCGGGCTGCGGCAGCCGTTCGGGCTTCGCGATCATGGATTCGTCGAACTGCGCCGTGAGGAACAAATAGCGGCTGGGGCCGGTGCTTTCGCTCTCGCCGTCCTTCTTCTCGGCGTCGCCTTCAGCCGGCTTTTCGCCGTCGGTGCCCGCGTCGGCGAGGTTGCCGAAGCGCAGGATGTACTTCACGCCGTCCTTGGTCGAGGCCATGACTTCGCCTTCGGAGGAATAGATTTGCAACCCGCCGTCTTGCGTGGACGCCGGGAAGAAACCTCGCTGCTGCAACGAAACCGCGGCTTCGCGGTTCTTCACGAACTCTTCCGAGGCCTTGAGGTCCTGGCTCAGACCGCTGGGCTTTCGCTCGACGTCGATGATCTTGAGGTCAACCAGCGCCGTTTTCAATGCGTTCAGTTTTTCGGCATCCAGCTCCTCGGTGTCCGAGAGCGTGATCGTCGTGGGCTTTCCTTCGGCGTCAAACTCCTTCATTTCGAGCAGCGACCACTGGTTCTTGACGTCGTCGAAACCGAGGTCGATCTCGCTGCGCTGGTCGAGCGCCAGGAACTGCCCCTCGCGCGTGGCTCGGGCCTGCGACGAGTAGTCGTTCAACTCAACCCGTTTGACGTCCGCGGCGTTAAGTTTCAAGAGATCCTTTTCGATCCAGTCGCCAAACTTTGTGGAGAACTCGTTGGTGCTCACGGCCACCGTGTAGATCGCATCGCGGCCCGCTTCACGGACGTACCGCTGTTGAGGCGCGTCCTTGACGGGTTTGCCGATCACGAGGTCCGCCAGGACTTTGTCCGAGCCGTCGCGCACCGTGACCCGCGTGCCGACACCGGTTTCGCCGACCTTGAGCTTGGCAGGGTCGGGAGTAATGACGCCATAGACTTTCTGGTCGCCGGGCAAATCGCTGGCCACGCCCAGGATTTTGATGTCCATCAGCGCCGTGGCCGCCTTGGCCATGTGCTCCTTGGCATCGGCCGGGTAGCCGCTTTGCGAGGGAATCGACCACACGCCATTCTGCTGCGCTACCTTGAAGTCGCGCAGCGTTGCGTCGGCCTCGTTGAAGGTCATCACTTCCAGGCTTTTGGCCGCCAGTGGATTACTAAAGTCGGGAAACAGCTTCTGGCCCACACGTTCGGGAACGCTGGTGTCCGCCGGCGCGGGGCGCCACGGTTCCCAGGCCACGAGCAGGGCCATGCCGGCCACGAGCACGTAGATCAGCGTCTTTTTCGATTCTTTGTCTTGCATGGCTACAGGTCCTGATGACGAATACGCTGCCGGTTATCGGCGGCGGATTAATTCCGTTGTGAAATGCCTATCGCAAGCGGGCTCGCGAGACGCCTTCGCGTTCGCGGGCGCGGCGATTGAAAAACACGATCAAGCCCACAATGAGCGGCGGAATCGGCGGCAGCAAAATTGCCCACAACTTGTACCAATCCTGCTGGGCGTGGACCTCGCGGTCGAGTTCGCGCTGGGCGCTCTTGAGCGCCTCGTCACGTTCCTTGCGGAGCGTCTCCAGCCGGACGTCCAGTTCGCGCTGTCCTTGCTGCTGTGCGGCCAGAATGTCGATCGCCGCCTGCTGCTGATTGATGCCTTCTCGCTGCCGCAGCTTGTCGATCTTGGCCTCGAATTCCTTCTGGGCCTTGAGCTGGGCGTTGTCGAAGTCCTTCTGAAACTTTTCGCGAGCCTTGGCGGCCTTGTCCTGGGCCCCGGCCGTCGCATCCTGCAGCTTGTGCAGCGAGCGATGCAGCGGGCGGCGGGTGCGAATCTCGACGAACCGGTCGTCGTCGGCCAGCACGTCGAGCACGTTCAGCACGAACGGTACGTTGTCGAACTGGAACTCAATCTCGTCGGTTGGGCTTGTCCCGCGCGAACGCAGATTGAAGAACTCGCCGAACAGACAGTCGATGTCGGCCACCAGCACGACGTTGATCTCGGCGTCTTCGGGTTTGGCCGCGGGCTGCGTTGTGGCGGCGTCCTTGGCGGCATCACCTTCCGCTGCCGGCTCCGCAGCGGTCGCTTCCTTGCCGGCGTCAGCTTCTTTCGCGGCGTCCGCTTTCTCCGCCGGTGCATCCTCGACCTTGGCTTCCTGGTCCGACATCGGCACGTTGAGCGGCGGATGTCCGCCTGGCAGACCCTGCAATGCGTCCTCGGCCGAGATTTCGTCTTTGGGCGCCTTGCCACGAATCTGGGCGGCCAGAATGTAGGCGTCGCCCGTCCGCTTGCGGAGCAGAGCGATGTCCGGATTGAACTGCGGCGGGCCCATGAAGCTCCGCTGCATGATCTGGTCGGCCCGAACGGTTCCGGTCTTGTTGTTCGTGTTCACCAGCCGCTCAAACTTCATCGTCGAAGTGTTCAAGCCCCGCACGCTGCCAGGAAACAGGTACAGCACCTGTTGCAGGTCCTGCGTGATTGGGCTGTCGAGATTGAACGGCTCGGTCGCGCCGGAGCCGGTATCGACGAAGACCCATTCGGGCGGCAGTTCCTGCAGCTTCGGAAAGGGGTTGTATTCCTGCCAGACAACCGTGTCGCCGTCGAAGTCGACGCCCAACAGCCGCCACAATTCAGTGATGTCCCCTTTTGGCTGCGGGGGCTGTTGCTGCTGCATGAACGGATTGTTGCCGCCAGGCGGCATCTTCGGCGCGGCGGTGCCGGGAATGTTTGGGTTCAACAGCGGGAACGGGTCTTCAAAAATCGCCGTCCGCTGGCCGCTCTTCACAGCCGCGATGAAGTTTTTCATCTGATCCGGACCGAGCGAAGAAGGCTGCACCGCGAGCAGCACGTCGAACTTCTCCGTGATCGGGCCGGCCGGGTCGACCTGAACGACCTCGTACTGCTTTTCGAGCTCTTCGATGATTTGCTGGTTCCGCCCCGGCGTCATCGACTGCATGTCGAAGCTGGCATAGAGCTGCGCATCGGTTTGCAGCACGCCTACTTTCTTGCGAGTCTCCTGACTGACCGTGGCAATCGAGCGAACCAGTTCGTACTCGGCAGGGATGCCGCGATCGAGGAACGGGATCACGATCTTGTCCAGACCACTAGAGATCGCCAGACCCATGAAGATTTCATCGCGTGTGAAAGTGCCGCGCGCCCGGCCTTCCACCGGCACCGGCACGATCCCGTATTGCTGTTCGGCAATGGTGGCGTCTTCGCTGAAGGGCTCCACTTCGTGCCCGATCACGCGGATCTTATCGCCGCCAAGAGCCTGGATCTCGCGCAGCGTGGAGAGCAGGTTTAGCCGCGTCTGCACGTAAGACTCAGGTACCGTGGGGCTCACGAAGTACTCGATCGTAACCGGCCGAGCCGGCTTCAAGTTCGCGATTAGTTCGCGCGTTTCCGGCGCCAGCGAATTGATGCCCTCGGTCGTCACGTCGGCCCGCAGAGTATCGTGCCGGGTGAGGAAGATGTTCAGGCACACGACCACCAGGGCCAGTGCTCCGAAACGCACCAGGTAGTGCAACATCGTTTTGTTGCCTTCGGCTCCACCGCGCCAGTGCCGGCGTCCGATCAGGACCACCGACAGATAGAGCATCACCGCCACGATCGCCAGGAAGTAGCCCACGCTGGCAAAGCTGATCACTCCGCTGGCAAAATCGCGAAATTGTTCGCTGATGCTCAGCTGCTTCAGCGGACGCAGAATTGGCCAGTCAGGCATCGACTCGGCGAAGGCCAGCGGTGCGTTGAATAGTGCACCCAGAATGAAGCCGACCGTCAGGTTGGCCGTCAGGAACGAAGCGACCATCCCGATCGCGAGCATCGCCAGTCCGACAATCCAGTAGCCAAAGTAGGTGCCAATCAGCAGGCCGAGGTCGGGTGCACCCAGCGTCAACAGCACCAGCCAGTTCGAAATCAGCGAGAACACCAGCGAAACGCTGTAGATCGCCACCGCGGCCAGGTATTTGCCCAGCACGACGTCAAAGTCAGCCGCTGGGATCGTGAGCAAGAGCTCGTCCGTTCCCTGCCGGCGCTCTTCGGCCCACACGCTCATTGTGATGGCCGGAATGAACACTAGCAGGATGTACGGCAGGTACTTGTTCAACTGGTCGAGGTTCGCCAGGTTCGCGTTGAAGAATTCGTTCGGCCAGAAGGCGGCAAACGAGCTTAACAGCACGAACACGCAGATGAACACGTAACCCGTGGGATTGCTGAAGTAGCTGATGAAGTTTCGGCGAAATATGGCGCCGACGACGTGCAAGTTCATAGCTAGTGGTTCCGCTTAGTTCCTGGTGAGGGATGGTCTGTCGGACGCTGCGGCGTGAATGCAAAGTTCGCGATCCGCCCGGCGTCAGGTTGAATCGAACGCTAGTGGGCCGTGAGCTCGTGGAAGCGCTGTGCGAGCGATTCGCCCGAAGCTGTCAGGCCGGCTACGGATCCGTCGTAAACCAGCCGGCCTTCGTTAATGAAGATCACGCGGCTGGCAATGGCCTCGACCTCTTGCAAAATGTGCGTCGAGAGCAGGATGGTTTTATTCTCGCCAAGCGTGCGGATCGTGTTGCGCACGTCGCGAATCTGGTTCGGGTCGAGACCGGCAGTCGGTTCGTCAAGGATCAGAACGTCCGGCTCGTGCAGCAGGGCCTGGGCCATGCCGACGCGCTGACGATAACCCTTGGAGAGCTTGCCGATGGCTTTGCCGATCACCGAGCCGAGATCGCAAAGCTGGACTACGGCCTCGATCCGCTGCCGCTTGCGTTGGGCTGTCATGCCCCGAGCATCGGCAAAGAACTCGAGCAACGTCCGCGGCGTCATGTCGGGATATAGCGGACCGTTTTCCGGCAGGTAGCCGAGCCGCGACGATCCGGCGATCCGGTCGACCGTCATGTCGTGGCCGGCGATCCGGGCGACGCCCCGGCTGGGGGCCAGATAGCCGGTGAGCAGCTTCATCGTGGTGCTCTTGCCGGCGCCGTTGGGGCCGAGGAAGGCCACCACCTGGCCCTGAGGAATGCTGAAAGAAACATCTTCGATGGCGGCAAAGTCGCCGTAGTACTTGGCCAACCCGACGGCCTCGATCATGGCCGGGCCGTGGCTGGCGTTCGAAGGCTGTTCGCTCATCAGTGGATTCACTCCGCGTGCACTATCGGGGGGAAACGAGCCTGTTGCGTTGGTTTTCCGGAAAGCCAAGCCCCGCAACAGGAAGCGGGCCCGGCGGGCAAACGCCGGGTGCCCCCTCCAATTTGGGGACGGTTGCGGCATGCCAAAGCGTTCTAGAGGGTACTACGAACGTAGCTTCCCTGTCCAGACTACGCATCCGGTCCGGAAAGGGATCGGGGGTACGGGGAGTTTTTTGGGCAGCTGCCGATACCGACGTGCAACAGTCGCACCGATTACACCACCCTGCAGGCGGAACGGATTGATCAAACACACCTGGGATGAGGACAAAGGCACGAGTTTGGCGTTAGGCAGGTTGCAAGCGGTATCCGTCCAATCGTGCGGCTGTTAGGACTATCAACTCTAACGCCAATACTACTCCGAAAGTGATGCCAACCGCCAGCAGCGTCTCTCCTGGCGTGAAGAGCATTACCAGAATCACGATTGTGATCGGTGACCAAAACGCCAAGTTCGTGCGCGTGGAACGCTCCGGAAACAACATGGCTGGAAAAAGCAAAATGCAGAACATCGCCATGAGGGCGGCCGACAGCCAGGTCATTGGATCTTGAAGGTGTCTTGCTGCTCTACCTGCCTGCGTCACGATCGACGTGGTGACTCCAAATACAGTGGTCGCGGCAAGCAAGTGAACGAGCCCAAATTGGCTTGCCTGAATCAGACCAGCGTCTACATCGGCATTTCCGCCGCGCACCAGCCGAATTCCGCGCATCGCAAAACCAAGCCATACCGCGATAGTGAGCATCCACAGTGCACCCCACTTGCAGGCGACGACATCGCGTTCCATCTCCGCCGGAAACGCTTCCAGGTACAGCAGTCCGATCAGCATCCCGGGAAGCAGTCCCACGATGCGAACCAGCAAACTGCCCGGTCCGAAGACCACCCATGCCGAGTGAAGAGGGATCTGCGCTGTAAAAAACGCTAACAGAATCAACCTCACGGCACCGGACAAAGATAGTCCGTGAGTAAGGACGGGAACTGACCAATCGACCACGAGGATGACGGCCGCCGTACAAATTAAGAGTGCTGGTCGTGGAGGTTGGTCAACGGCGGGCTGAATCATCGCTCCGCTCGCCGAAACGCGATTCGTCGCTGCCAGTGAGCGTCGTCGGTTGCGGGGAAGTCGGTACGGTAGTGTACGCCGCGCGTCTCTTCCCGCAGCGTCGCCGCTTCGATCACGATTCGCGCCACCGTGAGCATGTTCTGCAGCTCCCAGCCGTGCACATGGGCAAACTGCCGGGCCAGCACGTACTCGCACCAGCGATCGACATTCTCGGCCGCCTCGACCAGCGACTCGCTACTACGCCGCACGCCCGCTCCGCGCCACACCACGCTCTTGAGCGAGTTGCGAATGTCGGCGAGATCCAACAGTTCCACGCCGTTGTCGACCTCCGCGTTCGACAGCGGCACCGCGCGAAAATCATCTGGCATGTCGGCCGCCGCACGGGATGCGGCCTCGCCCGCGTAGGCACCAAATACGAGGCCTTCGAGTAAACTGTTCGAGGCCAGGCGATTCGCCCCATGCAGGCCGCTACTGGTGCACTCGCCCGCACCCCACAGCCCCGGCAGCGTCGTGCGTCCTTCCAGGTCGACGGTCACACCGCCAATCATGTAGTGAGCGCCGGGGCGAACGGGTATCCAGTCCTGCGTGATGTCGAGGGCGAACTCCGCGCACGTGGCTGCAATGCCCGGGAATCGGCCGCGCACCATCGTAGGGTCAAGATGCGTGAGATCGAGATACACGTTTGGATGCCGCGTGCGTTCCATCTGCGTGACGATCGCCCGGCTCACGACGTCGCGCGGGGCGAGCTCCGCGCGCTCGTCATATTCGGGCATGAAGCGATGGCCATTGCGATCCACCAGCCGAGCGCCTTCGCCGCGCATCGCCTCGGTGATCAGGCTCCGGCTGCTGCCGGCGATGTACAGCACCGTGGGATGGAACTGCATGAACTCCATGTCGCGCAGTTCCGCGCCGGCGCGATAGGCGATTGCCAGGCCGTCGCCAGTGGCAACTTCGGGGTTCGTCGTCTCGCGATAGATCTGGCCCGTGCCGCCGGTGCAAAGAATGGTTTGCTTGCCCCAGACTAGCGTTTGGCCCGACTCTTCGCTCCAGACGAGGGCTCCGCGGCAGCGACCTTCGTGCGTGAGCAGGTCGAGCGTGAAGGCGTGTTCCCAAACATCAACATTCGGCCGCGCGAGCGTGCGATCGATGACGGCACGCATTACTTCTTTGCCGGTCGCATCACCCAGCGCGTGCACGATGCGGTGATGGCTGTGCCCGCCTTCGCGACCGAGCGCCAGCCCGCCGGCGACCTGGTCGAAGTTCGTGCCCCACTCGATCAGCTCGTTAATCCGGGCCGGCGCTTCGCGCACCACGAATTCAACCACGGACGGATCGCAAAGGTTGCCGCCCGCCTTCAGCGTGTCGGCAATGTGATCTTCAAAGCGATCCTCAGGATCAAGCACGCCGGCGATGCCGCCTTGCGCATAGTTGCTGTTCGACTGCCGCAGCCCCCCCTTGGTGATCACCAGCACCGACTGCGACTCGGGCACCGCCAGCGCCGCCCGTAAGCCCGCGAGGCCGCCGCCGATGATGATCACGTCGGCAAAGCGGTGCGGAACGCGCTTGGGATGAAAGGCGGTGAGAAATCGGCTGGTGCGCTCAAGCATGTCTATTTCCGGCGGGACATTGAACAGCGGCTGTGCGACGCGCCGTCGGCCCTGTTTGCCGTCAGCCCCACCGCCAGGCCGAAAATCAGGGACTATTTGCCGCCGCGAGACGTTCCCTGAGTATAGGCTTTGAAGGCCTCTGAGTATTCGGGTGGAGGCGTCGTGCGGCGAGATTCCTGCAGGCCGGCCGCACGATCCTCGGCCTTGCCGCCCGATCGAATCGCACTGCCACGTGGTCGCAGCCCGAGGCTTCGCAACGTTTCGTCCAGCTCGCGACGGGCGGCGTCACCTTTCGGCCCGGCAGCCTGCGACTGGCCGCGCATTGCTTCCCACCGCTGGATGAACGCATCCGCCTCTTCGCGGGTCCACCCCAGCTGCTTGAGCAATTCGCTGTCATCGCGACCGTCGGAGAGTTGATCCCTGAGATGGTCAAGCGCCAGGTCCGTTGCCTTACGGGTGTACTCGAGGTTCGGGTCGGCCGCGCGATCGACTCCTGGCTTCCACTGCTTGTCCGGCGCGTAGTTGCCGGCGCCCTTAGGCGTATCTGCCCCGCCCTGCTCGCCGCCGGGCGTACCGCCGCCTTCGCCGCCGCTTTTTTGGTCATTGGAAGGCTCGCCCGTCGGTTGGCTGGGGGCCTGATCGCCACCCGCCTGCTCTTGTCCCTGGCCACTCTTCGTGTCGGAGCCTTGTCCCGGTTGCTTACCCTGCTGACCGGTCTCGTTCTGCGACTCGCGGTCACCGCCCGCGCGATCGCTGGTTTCGCCGTCGCCGGCTTCGTCCGATTGACCGGCGCCTTCATCTGCCGCGGTGTTTTGGCCGGCGCCGCCGGTGCCCGATTGATTTGCTTTCTGTCCACCTCCCTTTTCGCCGCCGCCGGATCGATCGCCATCCGATTCGCCGCTGGAGTCCGACTCGCGCTTGTTGGTGGAAGGAGACTGTTCGTCTCCCTCGGACTTCTCCTGCGAGTTTTCGCTGCCGGGTTGTTGTGATTTTTCGCGAGGTTGGTTCGACTCTTGGGGACTGGGCGAACCTGCGTTGTCGTTCGATTTCTTGCCGGCTCCGGACTCGCCTTTTTCCTGCTGCCCGTCACCGCCCTTCGCATCGGGACGCTGCTCGCTGCTTTGCTGGGGCTGCTGGTCGGGAGCCCGGGTGGGATCGTCCTTGGATTGCCCGCCCTGCCCCTTCGTGTCGGTATTCTGCGGCGAACCATCTTCGCTGGTGTTGTTGTCGCGCGTGGCGCCTTGTTGACCCTGATTGCCATCGGGCGAGTTTGGATCCTGCTGCTCTCCGCCGTCCTTATTGCCCGCTGAGTTCTCGGTTCCCTGTTGGCCTTCGCCCGGCGTACGTTCAGGCTGTTGCTTTTCTCCTGCCTTCGAACCTGACTGTTCGCCAGCGCGCTTGCCGGCATCGCTCGCACCTTGTTGATCGCTCGACTGCTCGTTCGTGTCCGAGGGCTGACTTTGTTCCGATTTGTCGGCCTGGTTGCCGGAGGTTGACTTGGCGTCGCCCGCCTTATCCTTCTGCTGCTGACCAGTCTGTTGGTTGTCGTCGGTGTTGTCACCGCCCTCTTGATTCTGCGCGGGGTGGTTTGCGTCTGACTTGCTTCCTTGCTCCTGGCCGGAGCCACGCTGGCTGCCTTGTTGTTTCCCTGGCTGTTTGCTGGCGGAGGAATTTTGGCCAGGCTGACCGTTGCTTGGTTCGTCCTGCTGCTCGCCTTGCGGCTTGTCGGCGTCTGCCTTATCGCCAGCCGATCGCTCGGAGTTCTGCCGATCCTGGGCGGCGGACTTTTCACCAGCCTCGCCACCGGCATTCGGATCCTGTTGATCACGATGCTTCAGAATACGTTCGATGGCATCGCCGTCGTTGGTGCCATCGCTGGCCACGTTGTCGGACTGTTGTTGCTCGCCGGACTGACCTGCGCCGGATTGATCGCTGCTCTGTTTACCTTGTTCTTTTCCGGATTGACCCGCCGAACCTCCCTGTTGTTGGCCCGATGCACCTTGTTCGTCGCCCCCCTGTTCGCTGCCAGAGGGTTGTTTGTCTGATTGTGCACGATCTTGTTGTTCACCCGACTGCTTGTCGTCAGACTTGCTGCCCTGCTGTGAGCCGCTGTCCGAGGACTCGCCTGAATTGGAATCGTCGCCGGCCTGTTGTTCCGCGCTGGAGGGCTGCGGCTCATTCCGATCGCCGGCCTGATCCTGGCGATCGTCCGCGGATTTCTGATCGCCACGCTGATTGCCTGAATCATTGCGCGCGTCACTCGGCTGATCCTGCTGGTCGTCCGACGGATCGTCCTGCGGCTCATCGGCTGGCACCGGTTCGCGCTCATTGCGCGCGGCGGAATCCTCAGGCGAACTGGTCTCCCCCGGTTCATTGGCCTGTGATTCTTGATCTGCCGCTGGAGCCTGTTCTTCGCGCGGGCGATCACTATCGCCGCCGGGTTGCGACTGGGCGCGATCGCCGTCGCCCTGCTCGTCGCCGGCATTTTTCTGAGCGAGCTGATCGCCCCCTTCACGGCCGGTCGGCGAAGTTATGCGTATTCGCCGCCGCGAGGTCTCGGTCTGGTTTGGCCGCGGCGTTTTGTTGTCCACGGCCACTGCGTAGTATTCGACGACTTCGCCGACTGCGAGTTTGTGGTCATTCGGTGAGAACCGTAGCTTCTTCACGAACTGACCGCGCCAGGGTTCGTTCAGCAACTTCTCGTCGAGAAGCGGCTTCTCGCCGTGTCGCACGACCAGGCGGACCTCAGCCAGGGCAAAGTCAGGATCGCTGGCCACGAGCTCCAACCCGGCCGAGCCATCCAGCGGAATCTCGATCTCCTCACGCGTCGGTTCGACAAATTGAATCTCGGGCGCGAGATCGGCCACCACTTCAATCCGGTGTCGCACCGGCTGAGGGTTCTGCTTCCCTTCCGCGTTCTTGAAGATCAACTGATAAAGCTCGTATTCGGGCTTCTTGCGATCTTCGCTCATTCCCAGGCGGAAGCTGGTCCGAGCGGTCGTACCATCGGCGCGCATTGTCAAATCGAGCGAGCCGTTGGCATCGAAATCGACATAGGCCTGCCCGATCGGCTGATTTGCGAGCCCCTCGAGCACGACTTCCGTGCCCTCGATGGCCTTCAGGTCGCCCTGATGTTCCAGCCGCTGGGCGAGCAGTCCCGTGTAGGCAGGATACTTGTACTCGACGGCCTGCACGACGATGGTGGGCGCTGCGACGACCGTGATCTCATAGTCGCGCGAGCGAGCGTCGCCCGCCTCGATGCGATAGGTGATCGTCTGCTGCAGGGCAGCATCTCCCGCCGGCAGTACGGCAGTGTGCCGATAATCGCCACTGGGACGCGCCATCTCAACCGCGCGGTCGACGATCTGCCGGTCGGCGGTCGTGTAATAGAGGAACACCTGCTCGTCATCGGGCAGCCCCTGCACGCGCGCCTTCACCGTGATCTGCTGGCCGCGAAAGGCCTGCGTGCTGCCGGGCTCGATCTCGTCGATCACGGTGCTGGTGGGTGGAGCGATGTCGGCCCAGGGCATGAACACCCGGCTGACGGTCTTGAACGGGCTCTTTGGAGAGACCATCGCATAGATCGCGCCCAAGGCCACGAGGGCCACGAGCACATAGCCGATCGTCACGAGTCGCGAGCGATCGACGGTCGATTCCACCTCGACACCAACCAGGCTCGTGGCCGCCTGCTGTTCGATCTGCTCGAACACACGCTGATGCACCGCCTGTGGGTCGGAACGAAAGAGCAGGAAATTGACCAGCGCATTCTTCAGAGTGGGGCGGCTGTGTTCGATCGTCTGCGCGGCGTACAGCGGATTGATTCGCCGCAAGAGCAGCGGCATGATCTGCGAGATGGTCCACCAGCCTGCGACGGCCAGATAGAGCACGAGCAGAATCGTGCGTCCCCAAAAGCCGAGTCCACCACTGACAAGCCAGTGATCAATGAGCACGGCCACGAAAAAGTAGCCTACCGTGCCGGCCAACAGCACCATGGTGGCGGCGGCAATGTCGACGCCGCGCACGTGGCTGCGTGTCTTGCGGAGCTGAGCTTCGATGAACGCTTCGTATTCGACGAACTGCGCACCGCTGGCGGCAAAGTCCGCGCCCGATTCGCTTTTTGTTCCGTGGCTTCCGACTGCCATCACGGTGCTCCACCGCCAGGGACCGCCCTGCAAAGTTAGCAGTACGGCATACGTCGCGTCTGCTTAAGTATAAGCGATGGGCAAGCGCAAGCCCCGCGTGCGGCAATTAAATGGCCTGGCGGATATCCTTACCGGGATACTCGCACGGCACGGCAGTGCCTTGTCCCGTTAAGGTTTTCACCGGCTCTGGACGGCGAGTTTCCTGCTACCGCTGCTTGAGCGGAACGGGAGGCTTTGCCGCGGGTGCGTCCACCACCACGCCCATCTGCTCGAGCGCTGCCAGCACCGCCTTGCGAACGGTATCGTCAGGGTCGTTGGCCGAGGCCTTGAGCGCGCCTTCGGCGGCCTGCCGAGCCGGCTTGCCGATCATGCCCAGCGCTTCGGCCGAACCTCGCCGCGCGGCGGCGACGGGGCTTTGCAAGCCTTGCACCAGGACCGGAATCGCTGCGCGGACGATCGGCTCGCTTTGCGGAGCGATATTCACCAGGGCGAATGCGCTGGCCACTCGGACCAATGGATCGTCACTGCGGAGTTCTTCTTGCAAGCTGGGCAGCGCCGCCTTGGCGCCCGGGCCGATCTTTCCGAGTGCGTAAGCCGCGACCGCCCGATTGGCGGCGTTAGGGTCGGTGAGTTCTTTTTCCAGAATCGGCGTGGCCTGCGCCGAATCCGGTCCGATCGCAGCCAGGGCAAACAGCACTTCGCGTCGCACGTCGGGATTCTCGTCAGCGAGCGCTCCCACGAGGGCTGGCACCGTCGCCTTGGCTTTATCGCCCAGATAAGTGATCAGCATCGCTGCTCGCCCGCGAGCTTCCGGGCGAGCAAGCGCCTCGTCGAGCACTTCAGCGGCGGCATCGCCCATCACGGACAGTCCGCCGAGCGCCTCGCCCACGGCCGGTTCTTCGCCGTTCAGCACGACATAGGCCAAGGCCGGAACCAATAGCTTGGGCGGCGCCTTGAGGTCCATCAGGCCGCGAATCGCAGCGCTCTGCACTCGGGGGTTTTTGTCCTTCACGGTCTCGAGCAACATCTCGATGGCATGCGTGCGAGCTTGTTCATTTTCCGGCTGGATGCGGGCGATCGCCCAGCAGTTGATACAGGCTTCCAGCGGATCTTTGCCGTCTTTGGCACTCTGGAGAGCGTCGATGGCGCTGGCGGCGCCGGGACCGATGCTGCCGAGTGCGAAGCCCGCCGCGTGGGCGACGGATTCGTCCTGGTCTTCCAGAAGGGGAGTGATTTGGGGCACGGCCGATGCAGCATCCGCACCGATGCGAGCCAGCGCGATCAGAAGTTCGCGTTTCACTTCGGGCCGTTTATCGTCGAGTGCTTTGGCGATCGCTGGTACAGCGTCCTTGGCCTTGGGGCCGAGTTCGCCAAACGCCAGGGCCGCCCAGTAACGAGTGTCTTCCGCCCCTAGCGCGTTTGACAACACCGGTACGGCCGAGTCGCTGTATTCGGTCAGCGTGTGCAGGGCCGCGATGCGTACCGAGGGATCGGCATCGGACAGTGCCTTGCCGAGAGCCTCGATCACGAGTTTCGGATCGGGATGAATGCGTTCGAGCGCGGCGACCGACATCCGACGCACGTGAAAATCGGAATCGCTGAGCGCCTTGGCCAAAGCCGGCGCTGCAGCCGAGGCTTCAGGCCCGATCTCCATGAGTGCGAATGCCGCGTGTGCGCGAACCGTAGCCGACTTGTCGCCGAGCTGTGCGGCCAGCGCTTCAGTGGCCTTGGCGGCGCCGGGTCCCATGTGGCCTAAGGCGTCAATCGCGGCGACTTTGGCTTTCTCGTCGTTCGACTTCAGGCCGGCGATTAGCTTGTCGACCGATTCGGCGTCAGCCGCGAAGGCACCGGTGACCAATGCGCCGAACAGAACAGCGCCCACAAGAACGAACGACACAATCCGCACATCAAACCCAAAAGGACTTCGCATGGCACGCCTGATTGAAAGTTCTTAAGGAAACGGGACGCGTAGGGCGCCCACGCAAGGCAGCCGCGCTGGCCGGGGATCCGGTCCGAGACCGCGCGTGAGTAAGGAGCTGTTTAAATTGTCAGTGTCGGGTGACTTGTAACGTCGTGCAGCGGCTGAAAACCCTTGGAAAACGCGGGTTCATCGGCCTTGAACGTCAGCAACTATTGTACCTCACCAGTTGGCGATGTATACAAGTTTTATAGGTCGCCTGGACGTGCCTCGGCGCTAACGCGCGCCTAGAATACGAATAGTTTTCGGGGCCGTCGTCGAAGTCGTTGTATTCGGTGAATCGCACTTCGATCATTTGTTTTCCAGATTTGCCTGTCGCCAGGGAGTTTTCCGATGATTTGCAAACCGATGTCGCTAACCCGTGGGTTTGCAGCCGGAATTGTTTTCGCGGCGTTGGCTCTCGCTTCGCCGGCGGTCGCTCAACAAGGCACGGTCAGGCAGGCACCAGAAACCTATCAGCCCGGGCAATTCTATCCGCCCTACTACGGCGGTGGCGGTGGTTGGGGTGGTGGCGGAATGGGTGGCTGGGGTTGGGGTATGGGCGGCTGGGGTGTCGGCTCCACAGCGGCCGGCAGCTACTACACCGGACTCGGAAATGCGATCCGTTCGCAAGGTCAATTCAACCTGGACACTTCGGCCGCGGCAATCAACATGACCGAGGCCGAACGCCGCCGCATCGAGAACAGCAAGCTCTGGACCGAAACCTTTTTCGAAAAGCGGCGGATCAACCAGGCATATCGCGACTCGCAACGCCGCCCCGCCGGCAACTCCGAAACCTGGGTTCGACTGGCTCAGGCCGGGACGCCGCAGCGCCTTTCTCCCAGCGAGTTGGATCCAGTGACTGGCCGCATCAATTGGCCGCCCGGACTTCTCAACGAGGTATACGCGACGGACCGACAGAAAGTCGACGAGCTGTTTGCAGATCGTGCGCTCGCGCATGGCGCTATCGGCCCGCAGACTCATGCTCAGATCACCACTTCAATCAATGCGATGCTGGCCACCTTGAAGTCGCTCATCCGTCAGTACGAAACGAATCAATACATCGCCTCGCGCAACTTTCTGAATAGCCTGAACTTCGAAGCCAGTTCTCCTCCGGCCAACTTCTCAGCTTCGGCCGGCCTGACGCCGCCGCCCCCGCGGCAGTAGGTCTCGCCTTCCCGCGGCACTCGCTTTCCGGGCGCTAAATTGCGTCTGGTGCGGGCGAGCACTATCCTGAATCGCTGCGAATGACCTTCCGCTCCCGATTCGAGTGCCCCCACGCCATGCTCAAAGCCCCCGCTGTCGACATCATCTATCTTCATCCGGCCGACAACGTCTGCGTTGCCACACGCGATCTGCCAATAGGTACGATCGTCTCGGCCGGCGATTACACGGTCGAACTTCGCGAGGCCATCCGGCTGGGGCACAAAGTCGCTCTCACGCGGCTCGCCGCCGGACAGCAAGTCTTCAAGTACGGTCAGATCATCGGCTTTACCACGG
This sequence comes from Pirellulales bacterium, assembly GCA_041741015.1. Classification (GTDB taxonomy): domain Bacteria; phylum Planctomycetota; class Planctomycetia; order Pirellulales; family PALSA-1355; genus JALHMI01. The sequence continues at coordinate 94,766 of JBGSKX010000337.1, read as the reverse complement.
TGGATGTCGCGCCGGGCTCGTGGATTCACACGCACAATCTCACGGCCGGCGAGTTCGCCCGCGATTACGCCGCGTCGACCGAAGTCCCCCCCGATCCCGCGCCCCTCTCCGGCCACACGTTCCAGGGATATCAGCGTCCTGACCGTAAACCGGGAACTCGCAATTACCTTGCCGTGATCTCGACAGTCAACTGCTCGGCCACGGTGAGCAAAGCCGTGGCGGCGCGGTTCAACGCCGAGGCCCTCAAAGCTTTTCCCAATATCGACGGCGTGGTGGCGTTCACGCACGGCACCGGCTGCGGCATGCAGTTCGGCGGCGAGGGCCACACCACACTCAATCGCGTTATGGGTGGGATCGCACGCCATCCGAACATCGGTGGATATGTCCTGATCGGCCTCGGCTGTGAAACCGCCACGCTCGGCTACTTGATGGAAGATCAGAAGCTCGTGCAGATCGGCGGCAGCAGCGGCAAGGCGAATCGTCCGCCAGTGCTCAGCATGCAGGATGTCGGCGGGACCACCAAGACAATCGAAGCGGCTTGCCAGCTCGTGGCCGAGATGTTGCCCCGAGCGAACGACGTACGCCGTGAGAGCGTTCCGCTCTCCGAGCTCGTGCTAGGGACGAATTGCGGCGGCTCGGACGGCAATTCTGGGATCACGGCCAATCCCGCGCTCGGCGTGGCCAGCGACCTGCTCGTTGCTGCGGGCGGCACCGTGATCCTGGGTGAGACCACCGAAATCTACGGCGCCGAGCAGTTGCTCACGCGCCGCGCACGCACGCCCGCCGTCGCACAAAAGCTGATCGATCGCATTCACTGGTGGGAGTGGTATACGGGTCTGTTCGGCTGTACGCCCGACAACAATCCTTCGCCTGGCAACAAGGAAGGCGGCCTGACGACGATCTATGAAAAGTCGCTGGGCGCGATCGCCAAGGCAGGCGGCACCGCGATGACCGAAGTCTATCAGTATGCCGAGCAGGTAAAGGAACGCGGCTTCGTCGTGATGGACACACCGGGGCTCGATCCGGTGAGCGTAACGGGCATCGTCGCCGGCGGCGCGCAGATGATGGTCTTCACCACCGGGCGTGGCAGCTGCTTTGGCTGCAAACCGACGCCATCGATCAAGGTGGCGACGAATACGCGGATGTACGAGCGGATGATTGACGACATGGATCTCGACGCCGGCACGATTCTGGCCGGTAAGAGCGTCGACGCCGTGGGGCGGGAAATCTTCGACGAGATCATCGCCGTCGCCAGCGGCAAGCGGACCAAGAGCGAGCAGCACGGCATCGGCCAGGAGGAGTTCGTGCCCTGGAACATCGGGCCGACGTTGTAGCCTACCCCCGCAAGTCGTAACACAAGATCGCATCCCCTTCACGGACGAACAGCTTGCCGTCCACCACCACGGGATGCGACCAGCTCGGGCGGTCGCCGCTGCCGGGCAGCTTGAACGTGCCAACTTCTTCGAACGCTTCGGGCGAAGCCTTGGCCAGTGACATCGTGCCATCGGCAAAGTGAATGTACAGATGTCCGTCCGCGGCGACGACCGAAGCCGAATCGCGCCCGGTTCCGCGCGACTTCCACTTCACCTCGCCGGTCAGCAGGTCGGCACAGTAGGGAATACCGCGATCCTCAGAATCGCCGTAGAGATAGTCGCCCACCAACACCACGCCGCCGTGCTTGTTACCCAAGTCGGGGTTCAGCGGGTAAACCGTTTCGACGGTCACTTTGCCGTCGGCACCGGGCACCTGCTTGAGCAGAGCGCCGCCGCGGCCGTAGCCGGCCACGAAGAACACCAGGTCATCGCGGACGATTGGCGTCGGAATCACCGCCGTGGTCTGGTCGATGTCAAAAGTCCAGAGCAGCTTGCCGTCGCTGGCCCGAACCCCCATCGCGCCGCTGCCGGTCGATTGCACATATACCTTAGCACCATTTACTTTCGTGATTACGACCGACGAGTGCCCGGCACCGCGATCGCCTTCACGTGATGTCGTCCAGCGCGTTTCGCCGGTCCGTTTGTCGAGGGCGACCATGGTGTTTTTGGGTCCGCCTGGCGTGCAGATCACGTTGTCGCCGTCGACCAGTACCGACTCGCTGTAGCCCCAGCCGTCGGCCTTGTTGCCTTCGAATTCCTTCATCAGGTCGCGTCGCCACAGTTCGGTGCCCTTGGTCTTCGCGCACACAAGGACGCCATGCGGAGTCACCACGTACACGCGGTCGCCATCGGCCGTCGGCGTGCTGCGCGAACTCTGCCACGCCGGCTGGCCTTCGGTCCAGGGGGCGCCGGTTTTCAACTTCCACAGCGGCTTGCCACTCGCCTGGTCGAAGCACACGAGAAATTCGTCGGTGTCGTCGCCGGTGGAGGGAGCGTCACCCAGCGTGTAGATCTTGCCCCCGGCAATCGCCAGGCTTGAGTAGCCCCGGCCCGCTCCGGCGGTTTGCCACAGAAGCTCGGGACCTTCCTCGGGCCACTTTGCGAGCAGCCCCGTATCCGGTGAGGTTCCGGTGCGCTGCGGACCGCGGAAGGTCGGCCAATCTTTCTCAGGCGAAGCGGCCTGGGCGCTGGCCAGTGAGACTAGGAACATTCCACAAGCAATCGCGAGACGCGAAGGGCGTGCAAGCATCAGAATCTTCTCCGAAGGCAGGCTGTATTGGGGGGAGGCTATGGTGGTGGGGCGCAAGTACGCGCGGCTCGCCTCGACCGCACGTGGGAATTGTACTAGATCAGCCAAACCCAGGCACGGCAACTCCAGACGGGCAGTGTTTGCGGCGGGACGCAACGGCGAGTGGTGGCTCCGACCTCCTCGCGGTGATGCCAGAGCCACCCCTTACGCCGCTTCCCCCTTGCTCACACCCCGGCCCCGCCCGCGGCGAGTTCTCCCTTCGCCGGCTCGATCTGCGGACGATTAAAGATCCAGAACCGATTCGCCGCGGCGTTCACCATGGGCATCAGGAGCATCGCCGCGATGAAGAATCCCAAGGCCAGGCAGGTCAGCATCAGTCCTTGCAGCGCTGGCCAGATGGCCGCCACAAGTGCCACGCTCATAATCAGCACGGCGGGGATCACGACGCCCGCGATACCGTGTTTGAAGCCCATCAGTGTGACCGCCCGAACGCCGATGATGGCGATTGCCACCGCCGCGCTGGCGACGACCGCCAGACCCAGCGAAATGTACTCTTGAGCGAAATACATCAGTGGATAGGCTCCGGCGAAGGTGCCTACCGTCAGCAGCAGCATCCACACATCAAAACGGGTGGCGCCCGCGGCCTGTACGACGAGACCGACCAAGAGGCCAAAGGCCAGCACGCTGATCGGCCCCAACCAGGTGAGTTCCCCAAGCCGATCGATCGGCGCGATCCCCAGCACGTCGACTCGCACCGGCTGACCGAACAGCAGGTGATCGTACTTCCAGCGATAGGTGCTGGCGCCGGCCGCGCGGTTAAGACTCGTTGGTTGCAGCGAAAGCTCGAGCAGTCGTACGTCCGAGCCATTTGCAGTCAGCGCAACATCGAAACCATCGAGGATGCCACTTTGAGCGACGGCAAGTTCGTACAGCCCCTTGCCGACGGCCGCGTAGTTCACGTCGATCGTGGTAGGCTCCCCGGGCAGCTTTCCACGCCACAGCAATCGGCCATTGCACATGACAACGTCTTCACTCACGACAGCTCCCACGCGGATCCGCAGGTCCGAAAGCGAGATGATCTGCGGTGGCAGCGGCAGCGCGATCTCGCAGTCCCCTTCCTGACCGCTGGGGTGTGCGGCGCGAATCTGCCCCTTGAAGCGAGCCTCGTAGATCGACTCGGGCGCAGCGGTTCCGATACTGAGTCGCGGAGTGAGCGTGACGTCGGTTTGATAGACGGTGAGTCGTGCCGCTGGGAGCGAAGGTGTTGCTTCTGCCTGCGCTGCGGCTTCCATCTCCATTTCACGTTCGTAGCCCGCAAGTTTCGAACGTCGCGCTGCCTCGCGCGCGGACTGCACGGCGGGCAGGAGTAACGAGATCACGATGGCGATGATGAACACCACGACCAAGAGTTCCACGATCGTAAACGCACAACGACTCTTGTAGCGCAGCATGGCACGGCTCCTTGTAGAGGTCAGGCCCAAGTGAGATGTGAATGGCCCAGGAAACACGCCGAACACGCGAAGATGTGAGCGTTCTCACCAGGAGAGTTGAACGCTAGCGGTGGCAGCGCGAGGCCAGGCTTGGCCCAAACAGAAAGACCCTCGAGCGGCTGCCGCGACGCGTTGACGCTGGAGGTGAGGAGCTACCCGGATTCTAGCGAGGCCGGAAATCGTATGGGCGGAATCCGCGAGCGGCCGCAGAGTTTGCGCGAACTGGCCAATCGGTCGCCCAGTCCGCCTCCTCGTCGGTCGAATGTATGGACTCGGCACTACCTTCCCCCCTGCCCGGTAACCTATGATTTCTGCATGAACTCAGCCGATGCCAGCACCGAGCGATCTACCGGCCGCCGGCCAACCTTGCTGCTCTTGGCCATCATGGACCAGCAGCAACTGGCGGCCGAAGCCGCACGGCTGGCGCCACTAATCGACAAGTACGCCAAGGTGCTGGTGCGCGATCTCGGCTCAAACGAGGACCTATCGGCGCTCGAGTTCGATCTGGCGGTCGTGCTCGGGGGCGACGGCTCGATGCTTCGCTCGGCGCATCAGATGGGACGACGCCAGCGTCCCGTGCTAGGCGTGAACCTGGGGAAGCTGGGTTTCCTGGCCGATCTGTCGCCGGACGAGTTCCTCGCCCAACTGCCTTTGATCGCAGCAGGCCAGGTCGGAGGAGCAGAGCTGCCGATCCGCCAGCACGTAATGTACGAGTGCACGGTCCGGCGCGGCGAGCGAGTCGTGGCCGAGTGGTTGGGGCTCAATGAAGTTGCCGTGCTGGCTGGCCCCCCCTTCGCGATTCTCGACATCGATCTTTACGTTGACTCAGAATTAGCGACTACCTATAGTTGCGACGGCTTGATCGTGAGCACTCCGATCGGCTCGACGGCGCACAGCCTTTCGGCGGGCGGACCGATCCTGCGGCAAGAGTTGCAGGCCTTCGTCATCTCGCCGATCAGCCCGCACACGCTGACGGTTCGGCCAGTGGTCGACTCGGCGGAACGGGTGTACGAATTGGAAGTGCGCGAGCCGCACCCGGGCACTACCGTCGTTACCGACGGTCGGACGCTCGCCACGCTCGAGCCGGGCGATCGCGTGCGAATCGAACGGTCGGAGGCCTGTTTCAAGCTGGTTGCCTTTCCCGGCCACACGTATTACGGCACCCTGCGAGAGAAGCTTGGTTGGGGCGGCCGGTTGGCGGGTAAGAAGAGTAGTAGCTAGTTCTCGCGAACTAGCCGCTGACCACAGATCACTCACTGACAAGGATGGAAGTGATGAAACGATGCTTCGCCCCGGCGCTCGCCGGCTTGCTGGTTCTATGCCTGATCCAATCGCTTGCTGCCGAAGTACCCGCCGGCACCGCGAAGTACGAGCTCCGCTATAATTTTACGCCCGGCGAAGTCGTCATGACCGAGGTCGTGCATCGGGCCAACGTCCGGACCACGATTCAGGGCACCACGCAGACCGCCGAAACGCGGAGCTGCTCGACCAAGACCTGGAAGATCGAAAGCGTCGACGATGCCGGCGTGGCGACGTTCACGCACCTGGTCGACAACATCGAGATGTGGCAGAAGGCCAGCGGTCGCCAGGAGATTAGCTACAACAGTCAGACCGACGAGACCCCGCCGCCCGGATATGAAGAAGTTGCCCGGAGCGTTGGCGTGCCGCTCTCGATCGTCACGATGGACCCGCGGGGCACGATCGTTAAGCGCGAGATCGCCCACAAGGGCGCGATGAATGTTTCCACGCAGATCACGATGCCGTTGCCTGAAGAGCCGATCGCGATCGGAGCAACCTGGTCGACCCCCATCGAAGTGGAGGTCTCGCTTCAGGACGGCTCGTTCAAGAAAGTGCAGACTCGGCAGCAGTTCACTCTGGAAAGTGTCACCGACGGCATTGCTCACGTTGCCCTCGACTCGCAGGTGCTCACGCCGATCAACGATCCTTCGATCGAAGCCCAGCTGGTGCAGCGCATGTCGAGCGGCTGGGTGAAGTTCGATCTTGATGCCGGCCGCATCGTCTCCCAGCAATTGGAACTCGACAAGCATATTGTCGGCTTCAATGGTCCCGCGAGCAGCATGCACTACGTCACGCGAGTCACTGAGACTCTGCTGGGTGAAGGCGACGCATCCGCATCGAAGTCGGACGACGCTCCGTCCGAACCGGCTGCCGATAAGACCGCCGAAAGTCCGTCCGCTCCCCAGCGTAAATAAACGCTAGCCTGCTTCGCGGTCGATCGCAATCTGCTTTTGCACGGTCAGGCCCATGCTGCGGAGTTTGGCCCGCAGCGTGGTGCGTGAGATACCCAACAGCGCGGCCGCCTGCAATTGATTGCCATTGGCGTATGCCAGCGATTCTTGCACGACGACCTCGTCCACCAGGGCCGAGATCCTGCGATAGGCCGTCCCCGGTTGGCTGCGCAACAGGTCGCGAGTCAGTTTCTCCAGCGACGAAAGCTCGCTGCGGCGCTCGGTGTCCGGCACGTGGGGTGCTTCTGATAGCGGATTCGGCGGAAAGCAGCCCAGCGTCAAGACGTCTCCCGCCGCCTTGATCATCGCGTACTTGATTGTGCTCTGCAGCTCGCGCACATTGCCCGGCCAGGCATTCATTTGCAACCAGTGTAGCGCCTCGGGCGCGACGGCACGGACATGCCGGCTCATCTCGCGATTGAATCGCTGGATGTAGTGATCTGTGAGCAAGGCCACATCGCCTGGCCGTTTACGCAGAGGGGGCAGTTCGATCGTGAAGCCATTGATTCGATAGAACAGGTCCTGGCGGAAGGTGCTCTCGGCCACCATCTCGGTCAGGTTGCGGTTCGTCGCCGCAATGATACGCACGTCCGTGGCGACCGTCTCCGTACCGCCCACACGCTCGAACTGCTGTTGTTGAATCAGCCGCAGAAGTTTGGCCTGCGTGGCGGGCGACATATCGGCGATCTCATCGAGAAACACCGTTCCGCCGTGGGCATGCTCGAACTTGCCAGTGCGGCGATGTTCCGCGCCGGTGAATGCGCCCTTTTCGTGGCCGAACAGTTCGCTTTCGAGCAGCGCCTCGGGAATCGCGGCACAGTTGATCGCCACGAACGGTCGTTCACCGCGACGGCTATAGTGATGCACCGCGCGGGCCACGAGTTCCTTGCCGGTGCCGCTCTCGCCCAGCACCAGACCGTTGACATCCTGCGAGGCGACGCGGCCGATGGCCTTATACACTTCTTGCATGGCGGGTGACTGACCGATCATCGGTTCGCCGGCGGCTTCCACGGTGCCGGGAGCGACGCTGACGTTGCTGACCGTGGTCATGCTCAGCTGCATGAGTTCGAGCGCGCGGCGGACGACCCCTCGCAAGCGGTCGCCATCAAGCGGCTTGACCAGGTAATCGAACGCGCCGCGTTTCATGGCTTCAATTGCCGTCTGCGTGTTGAACGTCGCGGAAGTAACGATCACGGGTACGTCGGACAGCGCCCGTCGCAGTAGCTCGTAGACTTCCAGCCCAGCGAGGTTCGGCGGACTGAGATCGACGATTGCGACGTCGACGCTCTGGCCCTGCACTGCTCGCAGCACGTCACTCGCGCCCGTGCAGGCGGCGATTTCCAGGTCCAGCGATTGCAGGCTGTTACGACAGGCGGCCAGCAGCTCGGCCTCTTGGTCGACGACAATTAAACGTGGCATGTCGCACTTCGCTTGTAGGGTTGGCGGGTAAGCATCGAGACTCCAGTCCACGCGGCCGCCCCACTTCTACGTTTTATTCTCGAATGGTGGCGGCATTCTGTCTGCACAGGTTTTGGACCTTGCGAAAGTTTCATTTCCTGCCTGGGTGATTTGCGGCATCTGCAAGCGGCCGGTGTGTGCGCTTTGAGCAGCTTCTAGTCGCGCTGGTGAGCAATGCGAACAGTTTCTGTTCACCCTGCCTGAACGCGAAGTGTCCGCAATGACCAGAGGATCTGCGCACCACGAGCTGCGTGCGCACTTGCGAAATTCCTGTTCGCGCTTGTGCAGATCGCTTGTTCGGCGGGCCGTTCGTTACTTGAAGGATTCGCATCAACGTGATTCCAACGCATACGTACCTTTGATCGGGCAGCGCCCTTTCGCCTCGGCGACCACCTTTCCATGCGTAGAACGTGCCGCGCTCGCACTGCATTACAAGAGCGTCAGTTGCCGGACGCGGGCACATCAGTTGCGAAATTGCCACACGACGGGTGAACGAAGCTGACGTTTCCTTCAGGGAGTCTCCGAACGTGTTGAAGCAGTATTCGAATTCCTACTGGAACCGACAGGGCGATGCATTTCGGCTGTCGCTCGCGACGAGCGCCGGATGCCTGGTAGCGGCGGGTGCAATGGCGCTCTGCAGCGCGACGAGCGCGGCGTTGCACTCGGCTCAGGGAGTTGCCCTCGTGGGCGCGTTCTATCTCCTGCTCGCGATGTGTGGTGCCCGCTGGCGATCTTCGTCGCTGGCCGTTCAGCCGATTCCGGGGTCACTGCAAAACCGCATGTCATGGCCGCTGCGTTCAGACTCTGGCCGCGCCGCAAGGGGCGGCGGCTGGAAACAAAACTAACCAACCGATCGCAGCGGCTGTGCCGCTCTGATTTCAACAATTCGCCGCGTCAACGCCACACGCGTGCATCAACTGAACCAACACTGATTAGAGAATTGAAGGAGCCGAAATGGTCGCGTTGCTCAATGAGTTCGTCCACAACGTTTCCCACAATCTGTTCAAACCGCTCCTGTTGTTCTTCTACCTGGGATTCCTGGTGCCCGTGCTGCGGGTATCCTTCGAGTTCCCGTACGTCATCTATCAGGGACTCACGATGTACCTGCTGATCTCAATCGGCTGGCACGGGGGCGAGGAGCTCGCCAGCTTGCCGATCAGTTCGTTGGGCGAGGCCCTTGGCTTCATGGCCATCGGGTTTGTCACCAACGCGATCGTGGGCACCGTGGCGTATCAGATGTTGAAGCGGTTCACCAGACTGCGAAAGATCGACGCGGCCACGGTTGCCGGTTACTACGGCTCGGACTCGGCTGGCACGTTCGTCACCTGTGTGGGCGTGCTCACGGCTGCGGGCATCGCCTTCGACGCCTACATGCCGGTGATGTTGGCCGTAATGGAGATTCCCGGCTGCTTGGTCGCCCTGCTGCTGGTTTCGAGGCTGCGTCAACAAGGACTCGATGAAGAGGGAAACGCCTGGGACGAGCCAGGATACCAGGCCGCTACCGCCACCCAAATGGTCTCGCGCCGGGTAAGCCATTCGAGAGTGACCGTTGGTGCGGCACGTGGACATTCGAGCGGCTACGGCAGCGACTACAGTGAATCGTACGAAATGGATTCCGAAACTGTCCTTGACGAAGAAGACGCAGACCGACATCGCGGACCAGGTGATTCCGACGCGGAGGACATCGAGTTCGAAGCCAAGATGGCACTCGAAAAGATCGAGGGCGAGCCGGCCGAGGCGGGCCACGCTCCCAAGGGCGGCGTTAGCTGGGAGTTGTTGCACGAGGTATTTTTGAACCCTGGAATTTATCTGCTCTTTGGCGGAATCGCCATCGGTTTCATCAGCCGGCTGCAAGGGGCCGCCGTCACCGCGCCGGATGACACGCTGTTCGTCACGCTGTTCCAGGGAATCCTGTGCCTGTTCCTATTGGAGATGGGCATTACCGCGTCCAAGCGATTGGCTGATCTTAAGACTGCCGGCTGGCGGTTTATTCTGTTTGGACTGTTGGCGCCAAACTTGTTCGCCGCCTTTGGTATCACGATTGCTCACCTCTACGCGATGGCTCTGGGCACGCAATTCGAACTGGGCACCTACGTGCTCTTCGCAGTCCTGTGCGGCGCGGCCTCGTACATTGCCGTGCCGGCCGTGCAGCGAATTGCGATTCCCGAAGCCAGCCCGACTTTACCACTCGCCGCGTCTCTGGGATTGACGTTCACCTACAACGTGACGATCGGCATTCCGGTCTACATCCTGATTGCCAAAGCGGTGACGACGAACTTTCCGGTCATGTAGTCACCCTGCTGGCTCGCTTGCGTCGGTTCAGAAGCGTGGGCTGTCTGAACTGATGCGGCGAGCCAAGATCGCCATATGTCGTTCGCCAACTCGTGTTAGCAACAGAGTTTTGGCAAGCGTTCCTTGGAGCGCGAGTCGTTTGCGAACGGCAACCGGATCCTGCTCGATGCCGCGTACCTTGATTTCAAGCTGACCCACGCCGCGCTCGCGCAGCATGCTCTTGAGTTTTTTGAGATCCAGCGGCAGCACGTCTTCCACTTCGAAGCAGGCGAGCTGCGGATCGTCGATCACTTGCGGCCCGGTAAGGTACGCGGCGCCGCTGGCGAGCGCCATCAAACCGTGCTTGTGGGCAAACGCTCCGCTGAGCTGTGCGGCCTGCACGGCGACATCCGGTTCCATGATAAAGCGATCGACCGAATCTGTTCGTGCTGTTTGAATGTCCGCGTCTCCCACGATCGAGCCGGCCAGCTTTCCGTCTTCGGTCAGCACGGTGGCCCGTCGCTGCCCGGCCGCATGGCCGAGCGCGCCGAACCAGGCCACAAGCTGCCGGCATTGGCGCCCGCGGCTGATCCATTCCCATTCGGCCGCAGTGGTCCAAGCGTCTGGCCAGGCGGCGGCCGGCGCGAGCTTGATCGCGGCATTAGCGTTCTGCGCAATCATCGCCGAGATCGCGTCGGCCGAAGGTTCGTGCAGCTCGACGCGCGTCGTGCGCCGCCCTTCCGGTCGACGATCCGGATCAAGATGCCAGGCATCGCATTCGTTAAGGTCAAGCGATGTCACGTCACAACCGCGCACGATGACGCCATCGCGTCGCGCCGCCGCCGCGTTTGCTTCCGCAAACACGGCGGAGACCTCGTCGCGGTCGTATCCCGTCACATTGGCGAAAGCCGCCAACGCAATCAGGTCGCCGCCAATTCCGGTGCACAGGTCAAAAACTCGCGCATGCCCTGCAAACCGCTGGGCCTTGTAGCGGGCAACGGCTTCGTCGGTGGCCTGTTGCAATCCGAGCGGGGTGAAGAACATCCGCTCGGCCGCGGTAAATTTTGCCCGCGCCCGCTCGCGCAAGTCGCATTGCTGGACCGCGGCAGCCGCCTGCTCAGCCGATAAAAACTCGCGCAGACGTTTGAGACGCGTGGTCAGTTCGCCGGCGAGTTCGGCGGCAATGGCAATCGCCTTCGCGCCTTCGGGACCGACCAGCCAGCGGGCGACTTGAATGTCCACAACTTTCTCTCGTACCCTTGAATTCCCTGCGGCAAGCCCGATCATTACCATATGGTCGCCAGTCCCACAACGACGTGGGATCGCGAATTGGTGAGTTCCGGAATCACGCAGGCTGCTGAAGCATGGCGAGTGCCGACCATTTGCTCGGAATGTATCTGCACCTCGCCCGGGCCAGCCGGCTACGCCGACAGCCGCTCGTGCGGGCGAAACTGTTGATCCTGGCCAGTGTGCAGGCTGACGAAATGGGGCTCGACCAGATCGCGGCGCTCTGTCGGCATCGTGTTCTCGCACAGAATCCCCGGCACCTCGTGCGGCGCTGGCCGACTGTCGGTGAAGCGGTTCGGACGGAAGCGTTCCAATCGCACGTCAAGCAACTGCGACGGCGCTATTCACCCGAAAAGGTTGAGCACATGCTGGCTTCGCTGGGTATCGAAATGGGGCGCGAACGGGCGGCCTATTTCAGCGATACCGAGTATGCGGCCGCGCTGCTTGATACGCGTCCCGAAGCGATCGACGACGTGTTGTCCCAGCCGCTGGGCAGATCTGCTTTCCTGGCCGAACCATTTAGCGCTGCCAGGGCGTCCGCCGGTCCGCAGCCGACTCGTCTCACGACCGCCCGCCAGCGGCTCAGCGTTTGGCTGCCATTCCTGGGGGGATTGTTGCTTCTGGCCGCAGTCGCCATCGCGGCACAGGTTGCGCCGTAGGGAATACTCCGGCTGTGATCCCGCCCCGGCGCGAAGCTCTGCGACCTCTAGCGGCTGTTCGCTCCGGCGCGAGTCGGAAGGCACGCGTTGTAGGAGACGCCCGCGATCTAGCGGTTTGCACTACTGCGTAGCGTATGGCGCAAACCGTCTCAAAGTTTGATCTTCCTCGCCCGCGGCGGTCGATGACCTCGGATAGAGCGTGCCTGCGCCCGGGCAGGCGCCACGGATCAAACGAGTCTAAGATCGATCTAAGACACGCATGCCTATGCCTGCCATGTTGCGAAAATTCATGTTTTCTGGCGTGATGCTCAGCGCGGTGGTCGTGCCGTACGTCATGTCCACCGGCTCCGAGTGGTGGACGACGATCAAGTCGAAGGTTTCATCGATGACGACTTCGGCGCCGGCCAATCCGGCCGCTCCGGCAGATCTGTCTTCGGCGAGCGTCTCGCACGATCCCGGCATTCACGCCTCGCTGGCCGGTCATTCGCTGGGGGGAGCGCATCAGCCAAGCAAGCTGCCGGTTGAGGGTTATGCCGCACAGAACCTGTCGGACGTGATCAACTTCAACGCCACGCCTCAATGGATCATGATGCGCTGGCCTCGCGTGACCGTGGGCCTGGCGGAACTCGACATGCAAGGCTATCGCGTCCCGCTCGTCACTGGTACGGGCTACGACGACCTGGCCGGATCGCTCACGTACTACTTCGACAATGATCAGCGCGTCAGGCTGATTCATTTTCGCGGTACGACCGGCGATCCCCGCAAGATCGTGGGGCTCGTGATGCAGCAATACAGCTTCCTGCCGCAGCCGACCGGTGACCCCGCCCTGCAGCTCTACCAGGTGAAATGGAATGGCAAACCTGTCAGCGAGCTGCGCGTGCAAAGCGCGAGCGTGCTGCGATCCGACGAACCTTACTCTCGCTTCGCAGTCGAGTTGGCGCTCAAACGGTCTTGAGCCACTGTCCGACTACGGACTGCTCTGCCTGGTCTCGATCGCCTCGATGCGGCGTTCGAGTGCTTCGATGCGATCGAGAAGTTCATCCAGCCGATCCTTGGCAGCGGGCGTCGGTGGATTTGGCTGCGGAGGTGGTGGCGTCGTCGTCGCCGCCGGCGTTGATGAGGGACTGTTCGGAGCAACGAGTGCCGGACCTTGAGCTTTGCGGGCTTGTGTTTCCACGAGTGCCGGGGGCGCGTCGGCCGCTTGCCCTAGATCAGCGGTCACCCTCTGCGTTCGGCCTGCATGAACATACGTCAGTTCGACCGTGGGGGCGCTGGAGCTGCGAATCACGTCTGCCAGTTCCTCGGGCGTCTTGATCGGAAACTTGTCGACGGCCGTGATCACCGCTCCCAGCGGCACGTTCGCTTTTGCTGCCGGAGAGTCCGGCGCCACGTGAATCACATGCGCTCCGGCCGCTTCCGCCAGATTGTGCTGTTGTTGCACGTCCGGCGTCACGACCACGCTGCGAACGCCAAGGCGCGGCCCGCTGGGCGGAACTAGATTGGGCATCGCAGCCGGAGCCGGCAGTTCGTTGGCCGGGGCGCCCGGTTCCGCGGGGCGCCGTCCCAAGGTGATCTGCAGTTTACGGGCTTCTCCGTCGCGGCTGATGGTTATGGCCAGCTTCGTTCCCACAGGCTTATCGAGCCCGGCTGTCACGAGCTCATCCATCGTGCGGATCTGCCGGCCATCGACCGAGGTGATGACGTCGCCCACTGCGAGCCCTCCCTGAGCTGCCGGCTGACCGGGATAGACTTCGAGGACGACGACCCCCGTGCCATCGGGTGTATCATCGCCGATCATGCCCAGGTATCCTCGTTCGGCGGCAGCGTCGGCCGGTCGCGCGCCGCCCAACTGATCGCGCAGCATTTCCTCGACGCGTTTTAGAATGGGTTGGGCCTGGGCCGGGGACGCGGCGAACAGGAGGGACACGATAATCGTCATGGCCGGCAACAGGATGCGAATCATGGAAGCCACCTGATTTGCGAAGCGAGCAAGCAACAATCGCCTCCATCAACATAACAGTCGACGCAGGATTGCCAAACTTTCCTTCCGTATGAATCGCCCGCACGACCCAGCTTTGCTGTTTGCCCAGGTTGCACCGGAGCGCCAAGCCGAGGCGCTTACACTCTGTTGGCCCGAATTGGTCGCGGCGGAGCGGCCGCGGCAATACAAACTCGCCAGCACGGGGAGCCTAGTTTCGACCATGTGGGGAGCATCGCGTGCAGGGCGGCTGGTGGGCGCCATGCGTCTGCATGTTCAGGCTGGACGCACGGCAATGCTCGCACCGCCCCGGCTTGCCGAGGGTGAACCGCTGGAGACGGCTGTCGAGCTGATTAAGCGAGCTCGGAGCTTCTGCCGGGAGGCTGGCTGCCAAGTGTTGCACGCATTACTACCGGATTCACAGGGGCATGATGCGCAGCTTCTGAGCCTGGGCGGACTGAGGCATGTAGCAGACCTAGTGCTGCTAGTGAGTTTGCAATTGCAGTTCCCTGCCGAGCTGCCACCATTGGATGTCGAGCTGCACGACGTCAGCCAGGTCGGCGAGCAGCGGATTGGCGCGGTCGTGAGCCGCACTTACGAAGGTTCGTTGGATTACCCTCAGATCGAAGGCTTCCGCGCAATCGATGACGTCCTGGCCGGCTATCGGGCCGCCGGACCGTTCGCGCCGGCTCGCTGGCTCGTGGCGAGCCGTGGTGGCCAGGATGTGGGATGTCTGATCCTCACCGAGGTTCAGGATTCGCCAGAGTGGGAACTGACGTACCTGGGCGTCGTGCCGGTGGCGCGCGGCGGTGGGCTCGCGGTTCAGCTTGTGCGGCATGCGCAGTGGATGACGCGCTGTGCAGGACGGTCGCGCTTGGCAGTCGCCGTGGATGCGAAAAATGCGCCCGCGCTGGCCGTGTACGAAGCGTGCGGTTTTATCGAATGGAACAGGCAGAGCGTGTTCTGGTGCGCACTGTGAGCGCCCTGCGGCGGAGAAACACGGGCGTGGAGCCCGCGGAAATCTCGCGGCGCGCGCAAGTCTCGTTCCGACTTTGGCTTGCGCGGTCCACTGCGCGCTTCGCTGCGGCGCGCGAACAGGTTTTCCACGCGCGAAAATTGAGTGTGAAATTTTTTTTGAGCGCGACTTGCGCTCACGCGACCAAAACATTTCTCGGCGATTTGCGGCCGCCGACGCACTCGCATCAAGCGCAACTCGGCGCGGTGCCGCGCGGGGCCTTTGACAGCGTTGCTAGCGACCGTACAATCGGCGTCTCGGGTGACAACGAAACGTCGCGAGGCGGATGAACCGCGAGCGACAATAAGTAACACTCATCAAACGCATCAGGTAGGCCGAGGCCGGTCAGGTCTCGAGCGCGTGTTCTTAGGTTCAGCGGTTTGATGGTCGTGTTGCGCGCAGGCATCGGGAGCGCAGGCGGTGATCACGGACGATCGAGAACACATTTCTGCCATTCGTGCGCGACTTGCCGAACGCGTCGGCGTTGACCGCTACGAAGTTTGGTTCGGCCCAACCACACAGCTTCTGCTGCGTAGCGACTCGCTACAAGTTTCCGTGCCGAGCCTGTTCTATCAGGATTGGCTCCGATCGAACTTTCGCAAGGATCTGGAGGCCAGCGCCGCCGAGGTCTGCGGCCGTGTGATGGCCGTCGAGTTTCGCGTCGAGACGCCAGCTTCTTTAGCCTCCTCCGGAGTCACGTCGAATGGCCAGACGCAAAATCGTGTGCATGCCGCGCCGGACTGTACATCGGCCCTTCCGCCGATCGCTGCTGCCGCGCCCGCCCAGCTCAGGCTGATTGCGGACCCCGCGCCGGTCGTCCTCAAACAGGTGGCTTCTCCAACGAGTTCGGCTCCGGGCGCTGAAACGCCGCTCCGGTGTAAGCTGAACTCACTCGAATCGTTCGTGGTCGGCACGTCGAACTGCCTCGCACATAAGGCGGCGCAAATGGCCCTGATGCAGCCGGGTGGATACTCGCCGCTCTTCGTGCATGGTCCTGCCGGGACCGGCAAGACGCATTTGCTCGAAGGCATCTATTCCGCCTTCCGCAGAACGAAGCCGCGGGCCGTGGCCGTTTATCTCTCGGCAGAGCAGTTCACAAGCCAGTTCCTGCATGCGCTGCACAAGAGCGGCATGGCCAGCTTTCGCGCCAAGTATCGCGAGCTCGATCTGTTGGTGATTGACGACCTGCATTTCCTGGCCGGCAAGAAAGCTACAATCGGCGAACTGCAGCACACCATCGACGTGCTCCTGCGAGGCGGCAAGCAACTCGTGTTTGCTGCCGATCGCTCGCCTGCCGCCCTCAAGGTGCTCGGCCCCGAACTCACCTCGCGCCTTTCGGGCGGGATGGTTTGCCGGCTCGAACCGGCCGAGTACGCGACCCGCCTCGGAATCGTCCGCAATCAGGCGTCACAACTCGGCATGAAGGTGCCAGAGGACGTGCAGGCCTACCTGGCGGCCACGCTCACATCGCAGGCCCGCGAGTTGATCGGCGCACTCAAACGCCTGCAGGCCGAAAGCCTCGCGCATGAGCGGCCCATTTCGCTCACGCTCGCCGAACAGTCGCTCGTCGACCTGATCGATCAGCAGCGTGTGGTGAAGCTACTGGACATTGCCAAGGCAGTCTGTGAGGTCTTTGGCCTCGAAGCGGATTCGCTGCAGTCCGACCGCAAGAGCCGCGTGGTGAGCCATCCGCGCATGCTGGCGATGTATCTGGCCCGCAAGTACACGCGAGCTCCACTCTCGGAGATCGGCACCTTCTTCGGCAAGCGCAGCCACAGCACCGTAATCTCGGCGCAGAAGAAGATCGAAAGCCTCATGGCCACCGGCGGTGAGCAACCGCGCACGGCGGCGCTGAACCTCGAAGAAGCCATCCGCCGCATCGAGGCGCAGCTCCGCGCGAGCTGACGCCACTCGATGCTGAGCGACTCCACAAAAAAGCCCGGGGAATACCTTCCCCGGGACATCTTTGTTAACGCGACGTTTTTCGATTTTGGTTTCCGCTTTCACGCAAACCGTGTCAGTCCCGGCATGGCGACCGGCGGCAGGCTCACTTCGGCCCATTCGTACTTGGCCGGAGAGAGATCTTCGCTGGAGCTCATACACTGGTCCCAGGTAAGCGTCTGGCCCGTGTACGCGGCCATGCGGCCCATGATCGCCAGCATCGTGCTTTTGGCCATGTAATCGCCGTTGTTGAGCGGGTTTGCCGAGCGAATGGCCTGGAACATTGCGCGGTGCTCTTCCTCGTACATGTTCGGCTTCTCGCCGCGATAGCGCCACGGCTGTTCGCCTTCGATCACGGCCCGCATCAACTCGGCCTTGCCCTTGGAGCCGACAATGTGATCGGACACGTCCACCGAGCAGCCAGCCATTTGCCGGCAGTTGGCGAATAACTTGGTGCCGTTCTCGTACTCGTACACCACGGCAAAGTGGTCGTACACGTTGCCGAAATCGTTACCGGTGCGAACCTGACGACCGCCGAGCCCCGTGGCTCGCACCGGCGGCACGTCCTTCATCACCCAGGCGGCCTTGTCCAGGCTGTGTACGTGCTGCTCGACATTGAAGTCGCCCGAGAGCCAGGTGAAGTACAGCCAGTTTCGGAGTTGGAACTCCATGTCGCTCCACGACGGCTCGCGGCCGTGATGCCAGAGCGTGCCCGTGTTGTAGCTGACGTGCATGGTGTGGATTTCGCCCACTGCGCCGTCATGAATCTTCTTGATGGTTTCGACCTTCGGCGGATCGTACCGATAGCAAAGTCCTGAAACGACGGTCAGGCCTTTCTTCTTTGCCTCTTCGCACGATTCGAGTACGCTGCGGACGCCGGGAGCATCGACGGCGACCGGCTTTTCGCAGAACACGTGCTTGCCCGAAGCGATGGCCGCCTTCAGATGCTTGGGCCGAAAATGCGGCGGCGTCGCCAGGATCACGACGTCCACGTCCGTCGCCAGCAGTTTCTCGAACGCGTCAAAGCCAGTGAATACCTGTTCGCCCGGAACATTGACCCGCTCGGCGCTTTCTTTGCGAAGCTGGACAAGGGCCCGGTCCGTGCGATCGGCGAAGGCGTCTGCAATCGCCGTCAACTGAGTGTTCGGGTCAGCAGCGAAGGCATTCCCCACCGCGCCCGTGCCCCGTCCGCCGCAACCAATCAGGCCAATTTTCAGGACGTCGCTTCCCGCGGCATGCACGCGCGGCGCGAACATGCCCGCGGCCAGGGTGCCACCGGCGACCAGTGCAGACGACTTGAGAAACGAACGACGCGTGGCGGCGGAATCCGAGGGACGATCGGCCATGAGGTGGGATCCTTGCGAGAGTTTCGGCGGGAGCGGAAGGATGCTACCGATTATAGCCACACGGCCGCATCGGTTGAAAGCCTGTGATCCGTTCGACAACGACCCGCGATGCTCTACTTCAGCCGCTGCATGTAACGCAAAAAGTCGGCGTCGAGCTGGCTCAAGTTTTTCCCGAATGCCTGTTGAAATTCCGTCAAACGCGTTTCTGGGTCATCCCACACCAGGGGCGGCTTGGCCGAGAGCAGCTTCAGATACTCGGCGTACTGCCTGGGGTGGTGATTGAGCAGGTAGTAGTTCAGGGCCCAGGCCTCTGCGTAGGCGTCAAGCGAAGTTCGCGTGTCGCGAATCCGCTTATCGTCGGCAATCAGCGTCTTGAGCGAGGTTGAGGGGCGAGTCGCCAGATATTGCCGAAACTGCGTGAGCCGGTTTCGATGCAACGCGCCGATGGTGCGCCAGCCTCGGGCACTCGCCAGGTCGGGCGTCTCGAAAAATACGGCCAGGCCTTCGCTGACCCACAGGGGGATGTCGGCAAAGCGGGTCTGCAGTCCGCTGTTGAAAGCGATCTGATGGGTCGCCTCGTGAATGATCGTGGCCACCGAATGTTCGGCTTCCGGACGAGACAGCATCAGATTGATCTGCGCTTCGCTGGAGCGGCGATCGCCCGAGGCACGCAGCGACTGGACGCCTGTCAAGTCGCACATCGTGATCCGATTGGTGCGAAAGCTGTAGTAGCCGACAATCGAGTCCGCCGCCTCGCCGAGCTCTGCTTTCGCATACTGGGCATACGCCTCGCGGGAGCTGAAGATCACCGCTACGAGCGGGAATCTCGGCTCCTCGAGCTTCAGCCCCTTGCGCGACCAGTAGTTCGTGAAACCTCGATAAAGTCGCTCGAACAGTGCACCGCACCAGGCAGCATACTCGCGCGAGGTGTCGTGGCAGATCACGTAATGATTGGTCGTGTAGACGTCAAATCCGGCAGGCAGATCCGCCAGCAATTGACGGCCCATTTCCTCGGGCGTCAGCGGCGAGAGCTTGGCCGCATCATCAAATCGCTTCAGCAGGTCCTCGGGTTCGATCGCCCACATCACACCATCCGCTGCCAGCAGCAGGATGCCACCGTCGGCCGCGGTCACCAGGACTTCGCCGACGACCTCGCGCTCGGCGCCTTCATGCCGGAACGTCACGTGTTCGAGAGCCATCGCCCGTGGAGCGGCCCAGAGGGCGATCAGGATGACGAACCACGGCCGAAACACTTGCAAACCTTGTCGCCGACGCTTTGGGAGATGGGAGAGATGCGTAAACCTCGATCATAACATGGCGCCGGCTGCCGGCCCCATGCCGTTTGGCTGCTAGCGTTCCCAGTAGTCGTTTTCCCGCGGAAAGCGTCGAGAAACTGCCCTGGAACGAGCCATGGCGTTTTGCTACAAGCCCGCTTCCTTTCGGTCCGTGTCCCTTCGACTCTCCATTCTGAGCTGCCATGTCCGGCCGGCTAACCAGCCTGGTTCTCGCGATGCTCGCCTTGATGGCCACGGTCAGCGGCTGCGCTGACACTGCGGCTGCGACGCGCGATTTCTTCGTCAAGCCGTTCCGCAAGACGCCCGAACAGATCTATGGCATCAAGACGCCAAAGGATCGGGTGAAGGACTATCGGAAGCTTGCTTTGCAGGCCGAGAAGATGCCGGCCAATCAACAGGAACCGACCGTGGCCAAACTCACCCGCGAGTACGACACGGAAAGCGATCACTGGGTGCGGCGCGAGATTCTGCGGACGATTGCCGCCTTCCCGCAGCCGGCGGCCGACGAAGTCGTGGTCCGCGCACTGACGGATGAGCAAATTGACACCCGCCGAGTGGCTTGCGAATGCCTGGGAGAGCGTGGCGGCGACGTGGCGGTGCGCGAGTTGACGCGAGTGTTGGGAAGCGAGACGAACGAGGATGTGCGGATGTCAGCAGTCGCGGCGCTTGGCAAGGCCGGCGACTCGAAGGCGCTCGCTCCGCTAGCCGAAGCTCTGGCCGATGGCGACCCCGCCATGCAGGCCGAAGCTTACAATGCCTTAACCGCGGTCAGTGGGCGCGACTATGGCACGAATGTGCAAGCGTGGCGTGAACTGGCAACGAACGGCAAGACCGACGCGGCCGAGATAAGCTTTGCCGAAAAGCTGCGTCGCACGATCTATTAGGTCGCACGATTCGCGCCGCAGAAGCCGCAGCCTCTCCTCAATCGACACCACGCCCACCACGCTCGTCGAACTGGGAATTTCCGGCGGATTACAACGCCGAAAACAATCGCGACGAACATCAGTGCGACGCTGCTCGTGGCCGATATCAATACCCGTCCAGATCGTGCTGGCACCCTCGCGCAAGCGTGCCGCCCTCCCAGGCGGTTGATCTTGCCGGGCTTATCCAGGAAAAATGACCGCTCCAGCTCCACACCTTGGGGAGCACGCAGCGTTTGGGGGATGATACATGATTCGACGGAGACTTTCGGGCGCAGGCTTGCGGTGCGCTCTGTGGGTCGGTTCGCTGGCCGGGGCCGCTGCCCCCGCAGGTGCGATGGACCCTACCGGGCCAATGCTTTTCGGGCCAAATGACGTTATCGAGGCTGAGTCGGGCGAAACGGCCGCTGCCGAACCAGTGGCGACGGAGCCGATTCGCGAGGCTCGCCGCCTGCTGCTCGATCTGCCCGGCGGCGATCCGCTTTCTGCGGCCGCCAGCGAGCTGTTGCTCTTTGGCAGTCTGAGCAGCGACGGCCCCGATCCGGCCGTTGACGAAGTCAAGCCCGCCGCCGTGGAAAAGACGGCGCTCAAGAGCACGCCGATCGACGCAGCCGCCCCAGCCCCGGGTAACGCTGCGGAGCCCGCCGTGCCGGTTCCCGCGCTGGCCAATCCGGCAGAGCAACTGTCACCAGAAATGATCAAGTTGTGCGACAAGGTTCGCACGGTCTTGGCACGTAACTATCCGCGCCATCAAAGCGCCCGGCTCAATACGCCTTGGGAAGTGATGCACGCGATCATCGCTTTCGGCGTCGACACGCAGATTTACAAGGAGGGACCCGCGGGCGAGAAGGTCAACGCCATTGGGTACATGTGCTACAACTACCCGTGCCGCGATCAGCGCATGTTGCTGATCAACCGTGGCAAGATCGACGCCAGCCGGGGAGTGGGCGTGCAAGGCCATGGGGGACAGTTTCTGGCGATTCTGGCGCAGTCGCACGTGCGCAGCGATTACCCGATGATGGTTGAAGGCAAGCAGTTTACGCTCTCTGACCTGATCAACCGCGAGATGGACACCTGCGTCGCCGGCGAAGAACTGACGTTCAAGCTGATTGCGATGGCGCACTATCTTGATCCGGACGCCACGTGGACCACGCCCGACGGCCAGAAGTGGTCAATCGAACGGCTGGTGCGCGAGGAGTTGAAAGCCCCGATCCGCGGCGCGGCCTGCGGAGGCACCCATCGCCTGATGGGTTATGCCTACGCGGTCAAGAAGCGTACGCAAAAGGGCAAGGAGATCACCGGCGACTTCAAGCGGGCCCAGATCTACTTGCGGGACTACCACCGCTATACGTTTGGCCTCCAGAATCCCGACGGCAGCTTCAGCACCGCCTGGTTCGAACGCAAAGGAAACGATCCCAGCGTCGACCGCCGCATCAAGACGACTGGGCACATCCTGGAGTGGATCTCTTTTTCGCTCTCGGACGAAGAGCTGCGCGACCCGCGCATGGTGAAAGCCGTTGACTACCTGGCCTCGACGATGTTGGCCAATGATGGTCACACTTGGGAAATCGGCCCCCTGGGTCATGCCCTGCACGCCCTGTTGATCTATGAACAGCGCGTGTTTAAGGACGAGGTGCCGATGCGAACCTCGCCGCTCGTCGAAGAATCGTCGGCCAAGTGGCTCGAAGCCCGTCGCTCGACCTCGGAATAATCTGCCGCGTCCCCGACGCGATCCTCACTTCACGACCCAGGGCTGCACGGCGCGGTCCTGGGTCGCGTCGTTACCAGCGCGGAAATTCGCACGATAAATACGTGACTCATCGATCCCGCGCGGCATCGAATCGCTTGCCGTTGCTGATTGAGGTAAAAAATCCTACGATTGGTTGCCGTGCCATGGCTAGTTTACCTTCCTCCTCTGCTCTGCCGGTCTCCACTGGGACCGGTGCAGTCCGACTGTCGGTGACGCATCCTGTGAAGACGTTTCACTTTACGGACCAGTTCGAGACGGTTTTTGACGCCGCGGCCCGGCTCTCGCAGGCTGCCGGGGCCGACGCCATTCTCGTTTTGCTGGAAGGTCCGACCGAGTGGGACCGCCTCAAGGAACACGCCGGCACGGAGAAGATCCTGGTAGCGGCCGATTTTGCTGCACAGATCGAGGGGGCGGGCGATGCCGGACTCGCCACGGTCATTCTCAAAATGCCCGAAGCTCCGGTCCACGAGAAGCTCACGCAAGCGATCCTCGAGGCCGTGGCCGACGATCTGCTGGCGACCGGCGCGCTGGTCGTCGCGGTCTACAGCGGCTTTGAAGGGGGCGTGGTCGACTCGATCAGCCTGATCCACCTGGGCGAACACCTGGGCCAGCTCACCTCGCGCGATCTGCGGCAACTTGAGACGCGCGTCCCGCTCGACACGCTCAAGACCGTGGTCGACATGGCTGTTGAGATCGGCCGCGAAGGTCGCGAAGGGAAGCCCGTCGGCGCGCTGTTCGTCGTCGGCGACTCGCGCAAGGTGCTGGCCAGCAGCCATCCCGTGGGTTTTGACCCGGTGCGCGGCTACAGTCGCGATGAGCGCAACCTGGATGACCCGCGGGTGCGCGAAGGCGTCAAGGAAGTCTCGCAACTCGACGGTGCGATCATCGTCTCGGCCGATGGCATTGTGGAAGCGTCCGCGCGTTACATCGACGCGCCGGCCGACAACATCACGCTGCCCAAAGGGCTTGGCGCCAGGCACTGGGCAGCAGCCGCGATCAGCCGTAAAACGAACGCTGTGGCTGTAGCCGTTAGTGAATCAAACGGCACGGTGCGGATCTTTCAGAACGGTGAAGTCACGCTTCGCATTGAACCCTTCCGCCGCCCGATGAAATGGAAGGATTTTGAGTACGAGCCGCCCCCGGCGGAGTAACTGACGAACGCAGGCCTACTCAAGCTTTCGCTTCGACTTCGGTTCTCCCACGACGTAGGACTCTTTGGTCACGCGGTTCGTGACCTGCATGAGCGGCTCCTCGGGAATCGTGGCGAATTCTTTGTACTGCTCTGCAGTCAGCGGCGCCGAGACCTCTCGGAACTCACTCTGCTCGGAGAGTCACCGTCGTCGTCGCACGCCCGGATTCTACGTCGCGATCTGCTGCAATCGCCAGACGAATCGACCCCCGAACGCTTCAGGAAGCGTTGTGAACAAGTGCTTCCACCAGCTGTCGCGGTGCCCCAATATCTACGACGTGCAGCTCGCCGACGTAAGCCGCGGCGTTCGCCACGAGCAGCCCGGGTTTGGCCGCCACGAACGTGCACGTGTGCTGAGCCCGGATCGTGGGCTTGCCAGCCGTTCCCGTTTCGCAGTCGAGGCCACTGGGAACATCGACCGCCAGAATGGGCACACCGGACTCGTTCAACGTCGTGATGACCGTGCTGTACGGCTCGCGGGGATCTCCCATGGCGCCGGTCCCCAGCATCGCGTCCACGATCCAGGCGGCATCGCGTAGGGCCGAGGCCAGCAGCTGTGTGTCCCACCGCATCAGCGGGATTGCGCTCTTCTCGATAACCCGAAAATTGATCGCCGCATCCCCGCGCAGCCCGCTGGGATCGTCGAGCAGTACGACGCGCACTTCGTGGCCGCGCAGGTCGAGATGTCTTGCTACCACAAATCCGTCGCCGCCGTTGTTGCCGCGGCCGCAGACGATGACGACTGGGCCACCAACGCCTAACCCGCACAAAACGTCTGTCGTGCCTCGCCCGGCATTTTCCATCAACATCACGCCGGTCATTCCGTATTCCTCGACCGCGCGGCGATCCAGCTCACGAGATCGTTTCCGCGAGATCACCCTTGTCATGTTCATGGAATGCGCCCGCTATGCCGGCCGAAATTGCAAGAAAAAGCCGCGCGAGCATTGTAACGCTCGCGCGGCTCAAGAAAGCTGATTTTGGTTTATAGCGGCTACGCCGAAGGCGTTACCATCGGCGATGCGGCCCGCTCCGTCTGCGGAACTGGCTGGGCGGGGCTTTCAACCGCCGGTATATCCACCGGAGCATTCATGTTTGGCTGATACCAGCCAAGCGAGAAGAAAGCCCAGATTGCCAGTGCGAAGAGCAGCATGGCGAAGGCCACAATGCCCCATGCGAAGTTGTCGTCCCCCAGGGCCTTATAATTCGGCCGCGGGGATTCGAACGGACGTCGCGTGTGCTGATGCGTGTTCATGCTGCACCTCTCCGTCGCGCGATTAGAATGATAACTCGGCCGCCGGGCATGCTGCTCCCGCTGCTCCCATTGACCTCCTGTCATGTGTTGCAAACCGGGTGCCATTTGCAGCCGATCGATCGGCATTTCCAGCTGTATCGACTGTCCCGGCTGGCGCATCGGCAAGAGCCGTTTTCCTGGTAATTTCGGTTCACTTCGGGCCGAATCGAGCATTCCCACAGGCGATTGAACGAAAGCGAAACTTCTCGATTCGCCGATGCCAGCTAACAGAGGCCTCGCAGCGTGTGGTCGATCGGCTGTCAGGCTTACCTCTACATGTCCGTGAAAATGCACGTGCTTTTGAGGAGCTACTCACCCATGATCCGAATCAGTGTCATTGCGTTGTTCTTGGTTTCGCAGGTTGCCTTGGCTTCCTATGCGTTTGCCCGCAACAACGCCAACCTGTCGCGCGAGCAGATTCGCTCGATGCCAATTCTGGAGCGTCCGTCGCGGCCGGGCCACTTCTACGGCAACGCAGTGCGCCGCAAACACGGCCAAGTGCAAAGCGGATCCGTACGAGCAAACCCTGGCAACGTCTACCAGAGCCCAGCTTCCTACGGGACGACCTACGGCGGCTCGTATCAAACTGGCGGAACGGTCATCTACGGCCAGTAAGCCAGCGGACCATTCGCGGCGATTTTGCTGCGGTCCATTCCAGCCACACAAAAAAACCGCCAGCGGACATTCCTGTTCGCTGGCGGTTTATTCTTTTGGCACGTTGATCAGACTCGCGCAGCCTCTTGCCTAGTTCGGCGGCCAGAACCAGAAGGCGAAGGCTGCCGTCCCGAAGCCTTGGAACACGGCGGCTCGCAGGCTAAGCGGAATTGGCTCGAGCATGTACGGTGCACAATTGCCTGGCCGGTAGTAGCCCAGCGTGTACACACATTCGTTCGGCGGACGCAGGCCCATCTTGTAGGGCAGCAGCGGCACGCTGACAAAGAAGTGGGCACCCGACACGAACGGCTGGAGGATTGGATTCCACGAGTGACCGTACCGTTCGAGTTGCACGTCTTCGAAGTACAGCGGCTTATGGCATGTGCCCGCCGCCTTCCACGTGAAGAGCGTCGGGGCAAAATCGCGGCCCGCGAATTTGGGAGCGTTGAAGTCGCGACCGATCAAGCAATCACACGGGAAGTCGGTGCCTTCTTCGCCCTCAATCAACAGGCCCACAGTGATCGTCGTGATGTCGCGCTTCTGCAGATCCTGAATGGCGCGCTGACACTCGTCTTTCTGATTTACACAACCCGGCCCACCCGGATCGGTGCTCAGCCCTTGGTCGAGCAATTGCTGCCGCTCGGGCGCCGTAAGCTCGGCCGGCTGGCGCGGCTCCGCAATAGGCTCGTCGCGAAACAGCTCGTCGACCGGTTGCGGTTGCGTCTCGATCGCGCCTTCGCCCGGCAGCGGCGGGGCCGGATCGTTAGGCATCGCCGGCGGCGCGCCCTCGGGCGGAGCCGGAGCTTCATTCTGTGTGTCGAGCGGGTCGGGCAGCTCATTGGGCATCGCCGGCTCGGTGGCGGGCTCATCGCCGAAGGGTGGCGCCTCGGGATCCTGGTAACTGTTTACCTGCATCACCGAGTCGCGCAGACGCGAGCGCGTTTGCTTCGAGGAGAAACGGCTCGCTGTAACCAGCTTCGAAGTCGATTTCGCCGGTTCGGCGGTCTTGAGAACCGCCGGCTCGGCCTGCCTCTGTGCAGCATGCTCCGCAGTAACGCTGGCCGGCGTCACCGGAGCGGTCTTCGATCCGCGGGCCCGCCACTGCAGGCTGCTGTCTGAGATTACCGCGGCGGCCGAACCGCTGGGCACAGGTTTAAAGGCTTCTTCCCGCGCCCACGAGAGCTGTGGCCCTGCGAGCTGGGCCGCCAGCAGTGTGGCCACACAAGCCGCTTTGCTCATGCGCCGCAAGGGTCGGCCCGACAGGCTAGAAATCGTCGCCTGAAGCCGTGCTGTAATTGGACGCTTCCTGCGTAATCGCGATGTCATGCGGATGACTCTCCCGTACTCCAGCCGTGGAGATTTTGATAAACCGTGTCTTCGTTCGCAGTTCGTCGATCGTTTGCGTGCCGCAGTAGCCCATTCCGGCCCTGAGTCCGCCCACGAGTTGATAGACGAAACTGCTCAAGGGGCCTTTGAATGGCACCCGGCCCTCGACCCCTTCGGGCACGAGCTTGCCAGGCTTCCGTTCGGCGCCCCGTTGGCGGTAGCGTTCGCTGGAGCCTTGCATCATGGCGCCGAGCGAACCCATCCCGCGATAAACCTTGAAACTCCGTCCCTGATACAGAATCTGCTCGCCGGGGCTCTCGCTCAACCCGGCAAACAATCCGCCGATCATCACCACGTGGGCTCCAGCCGCCAGGGCTTTCGTCACGTCGCCCGAGTAGCGAATGCCGCCGTCGGCAATGATCGGAATGTTTTCTTTGGCCGCGATCTGGGCCGCTTCGTAAATCGCTGTGATTTGAGGTACGCCAACTCCCGAGATCACCCGCGTCGTGCAGATCGAACCGGGGCCGATGCCAACCTTCACGGCGTCGGCTCCGGCCGCGATCAAGTCGCGACAGCCGTCGGCCGTGGCCACGTTGCCGGCCACCACTTCGATCTTCCACTGACGCTTCAGGTTCTTGACCGTCTCGATCACATTGGTCGAGTGTCCGTGGGCGCTATCGACCACGAGCACATCGACGTCTTTTGCTAGCAAGCTTTCAACACGCTCGTAATCGTGCACTCCGACAGCAGCCCCGACCCGCAAGCGGCCTTGCCCATCTTTACAGGCATTCGGGAACCGCTTCATCATGTCGATGTCTTTGATCGTGATGAGGCCGGTCAGTGTGTAATCTTCGTCAACCAGCAAAAGTTTCTCGACCTTTTTTGCCATCAAAATCTTCTCAGCTTCCTCAAGCGTTACGGTCCCCGTAGCCGTCACGAGCGGCTCGCGGGTCATAACCTCAGAGATCTTCAACTCCGAGTTCTCAAGGAAACGCAGGTCGCGGCGTGTGAGGATGCCCACCAGCCGCTTGCCGACTGTCGTGATAGGCACGCCCGACACGTTGTGCTGGTCCATCACCTCGCGGGCGCGAGCAACGCTGGCATCGGGCGGTAGCGTGACGGGATCGGTGATGATGCCGTTCGCGCTGCGCTTCACCTTGTCGACCTCTTCGGTCTGCCGCTCGATCGACATGTTCTTGTGGATCACGCCCAGCCCGCCCTCCTGGGCCAGCGCGATCGCCATTTCATGCTCGGTCACCGTGTCCATCGGCGAGCTGATCAGCGGAATGTTCAAGCGGATCTTGCGCGTGAGCTGAGTCGCAACGTCGACTTCCGAGGGGACCACGGCGCTGTAACGCGGTTCCAGGAGCACGTCGTCGAAGGTGATGCCGGGGGGGCCAAATTTGTCTTGCATAATCGGGGGGCGCTCCTTCGAACCGTGGCGAGAATCCTGGATTATGCAGGGTTTTGGGGCGAATGGCAATTGGCTGTCTCGTTCGATCTCTAGGGGCGAGGGCGATGGGGCTAAACCGACGGCCTCGCTTCAGTAGAATGGCAGCTTTCCCGTTTCCGTTGAGGACAATCGATGCGCCAACGTTGCTCTTGGGCCGGCAATGACCCTCTGATGCAGGCCTATCACGACGACGAGTGGGGCCGACCCGAACGTGACAGCCGCGCGCTGTGGGAGAAACTCATGCTCGATGGGTTTCAGGCCGGCCTATCCTGGAGCACGATCCTCAAGAAGCGAGACGCCTTTCGTAGCGGGTTCAAAGGCTTTGACCCGGAGAAGGTCGCCCGCTTCACCGAGAAAGACATTGAACGACTATTGGCGGACGCGGGTATCGTCCGATCGCGAGCCAAGATTGAAGCGACGATCGGCGGTGCCAAGGCCTATCTGAAGATGGCAAATGCGGGCGAGGACTTCTCCAAGTGGGTCTGGGCCTTTACAGGCGGCAAACCGCTGCGCAATGAGACCGGCCAGATACCTGCGAAAACGCCGCTCTCGGAACAGGTCTCGAAAGAACTCAAACAGCGAGGCTTCAAGTTCGTCGGTCCCACGATCGTCTACGCCTGGCTGCAAGCCGTGGGCGTCGTCGACGATCACACGCCGGAGTGCTTTCGTTACAGAAAGCGAAAGTGAATTACCCGCCTGCCGCGGGCGCCGGTGCCGGTGCCGGTTGAACGCCTGGCGCGGGCGCGGGGGGCGCAGAATCTTTGGACTCCTCAGGCGCTGGCTCGGACGCCACCGGGGCCTTGAACCACTCGCTTGGCCGACCAAAGTTCTTCGTCAGCGTGCTCCAGACCACCATTAGAATGATGAGGCTGGTCACGGCCACGAATCCGTAAATCGCCAGTCTCTGCACGAAGATGTCCGTGCCCATTGGCCGACGGGCCAGGTCGACGTTGATCTTTGGGCTGCCCGCGATCTCGGCGTCCTCGAATAACGAGCCACTTCCTTTGGCGGCGACCGGTCGGCGGCCCGAAGCAGCGCGCAATCCGAACGGATCTTCGTCATCGTCTGAAATACGTTCGGCAGTTGCAGGCTTCGAGGTGGCAGGCCGCGGAATGTTCGCCGCGCCGGTCACTGCAGGTTTTTGCGGCACGACTGAATTGCCCGCGATGGGCTCCGCGGGCTTTGCGGCGATCGGTACCGCCACCTGCGCAGCGACAGGTTTGGCAGTCAGCGGCACGACCGGTTGCGGTACGGGCGTTACCGGCAAGGCTTTTCCCACGGGGACTGCGGCGATTATCGGCGCGGCCGACATTTTTTGCCGCAGGGCGTTGTCGTATTCGGCTTTCTTCTCGGGACTGAGCAGGCACACCCGCGCGCTAGCCAACTCATTCAGAATCTGTTGCGAGAGTGCCCCGTTGCGGCCGGACTGGAACGTGCGTACGTGGGCCATTTGCCGATCGGCTGCATGATCGATCACGTCCAGATCGGACTCGAAGATCGAGATACCCAGCAGTCGGTAATGATTGGGCGGTTGCTCGGTGAGCGGGATGCCCAGCCAAACGTGATAGCCGTTGAAAGAATCGGACATGAAGCGTTTGAGACTCGCGCGCGAGACAAAACGAATCCCCCCTCGATCGGGAGTCTCATTATAGACGCCTCGTCCAGAAACGTTCAAGGTTGAGACAGGCGTCGCAGCGAATCGCAATCCGGGCGGTTTCCCGCTCAATTCTGCTTGGCAGGCGGCTCAATGTCTAACTGATCTCGCGACTTCTCGAGGGCCTGCTTGGCATCGCGACAAAGCGCGCGCGAGGCTTCTACCAGCTTGGCTGCCTCGTTTACGATACGCCGCTGCTGCGCAAGACAATCGTCCCGATCGTTCTCCTCCATGGCGAACTCGCGGACCTGTGTGAGAACTGACTAGTAGCGAGGGGCCACTTTGACAGTCAGCTTGTCGATGATGCGGCGGACGCCAGAGATACCCGATGCGGCCTGCACGGCGGTTAGCTTCTGGTGTGCATACTGCACCGTGCCGCTCAACGTGACCTGCCCCTTCAGCGTGTCGACCAGAATACGACACGGCGCGTTAAGCCCGCGTTGGGCGATCTTGCCGGCCACTTGCCGCGTAATCGATTTGTCAGAGACGGGAGTGATGGCCATCGAACGGACTCCATGAGGAGCTTGGTCGAACAAGAAATTCGTTCGATCCCACGAATGGCGTTTAGGTCGATGCTTTCGCTCCGGCTCGCGCCAGGGAGGCATCGAAATTGTGACCGCAGTCGCAGCGAAAACGCCGCGGCGCGACCACCCGCTTGCACTTGGGGCATTGCTTTTGAAAGCGATTCAGCTTGGGCTGAACGGGCGCCGGCGGAGCGATTTCTTCCGCCGCCTTGCGAGCCGCTCGGGAAACCGCGTCGGCCTTGGCCAGGCTGCATTGCGGATGGACTCCGGACGCCGAGTATGAGGGCTTGTCGCACACCGGGCAGCGGCGCACGTTCGAGGCGGGGTTATACGGCACGGGCTTGCGTTCGCTCATGATGTTTCCTTTACCTTGACAACACAAAAACTATGACGGCCGTCACACGCTGGCGCAGGTGCAGCACGATGACCACTTGCCGCAAAACACAGCACGCTGTCCAGAGAGCACGAGCGTGGCAGTCGACGGCCGAATTCCGCCCAGTCGACGGGCAGAGTCGTCCAAACATTCGGCGGATCGGTTCGCACGGCTTGGCGAATCGCGCCGCAGATCGAGAGTCGCTTCCGCTCGCTTGTACTTGACTCCAGCGGCGTAGAAAGCGAATGAGATTGCAGGCCGAAAGGTGTCTTCGCAGTTCGGTTCGGCCGTTAGGTGGCGTGCGTCCTTTAGTGTAACCGCTGGCCGCGCGGCTCGATACGAGAAACCCGTGTTTTCATCGCGAATGTGAGAAATAACAGCTTCGGAGCCGGCCAGATCGACCTTCGCGCGATTCAATCGAAAAACAATTGGAGAAAATCTTAATCACTCCTGACAACGGAAATGCCCCATCGCTCCGATCCGCGCAACCCCATAGTGACGCGCCAGATAGGGGATTCTTGCCCTTCGGCAAGTCGAGCGGCCGATAGTCGCGCGGGGACATGATTGCTCTAGCTACCAGCACTCGATCAGCTATAGTTCTAGCAGTCGGTTTGACGACGTTCGAGCAAACGCCTCTCGCGTTTTCGCGCTTCCTTCGCCTCTCCCACTTGGCGGGCCACCACTTGCAGGCCACTTCCGCCTCGACCCGGAAGCTTTTAGGGTCGCGATTTTTTTTGGAGATGACGATGAGCATGAAACTCTACGTCGGCAATCTTAGTTACAACGTTACGAGTTCCAGCCTGGAAGAATTGTTCACCGAATTCGGTTCGGTGCGCAGCGCGCAGGTCATTCAAGACCGCGACACGGGCCGCAGCAAGGGCTTCGGTTTCGTGGAAATGGCCGATGACAATGCAGCCCGCAGCGCGATCACCGCACTGCACGAAAAGGAATATGACGGCCGTCCGCTGACCGTCAACGAAGCCAAGCCCCGTGAAGACCGCGGTGGCGGTGGCGGTGGTGGTGGTGGCGGCTATGGTCGCCGCGGAGGCGGTGGTGGCGGTGGTGGAAGTTACGGTCGCCGCTAGTCTCGCATTCGATCACAAACGGCCGAAGGCGACTCCTTGTGGGTTGTCTTCGGCCGTTGCGTTTTAGTCAGACACTAGCCCCCGCCGCGGTTCAGCCGCTCCAACCACAAGGATCAACCATGGGCCGACGCCCCCACCATCAGAACAAGCGGCAGAAGGCACGCTCGTCGGCTCCGCCGCCGCCGGCCATTCGAGTGCCCGAGCGCAAAGTGCAAATCAGCTATGGCAAGCCGTTCATCGTCCTCGAGGATGGTCAAAAGCAAACCTTCGTGTTCGCTGGCGGAAAGTGGCAACCTCACTCGTCCTCGATCGCCGAGTGCCGGGTCGATTGCCAGGTGAAAGAGTTGCCGCAGAAGATCAACGGAATGACCCGCTACGAGATTTGCGAGCCGATCTGAAGCGCTGCCAGATTTGCGATTTAATCTGGAACGCTAGGGGGTACGACGCTGCTGCCGGCGGGTGCGGCGCGGTGACAATTTGCCGATTCCGTCGGTTTGCTCTTCACTGACTTCACCGAGACCGTATCCGATCAACTCGAGCGTGGTCCGGCGCATGACGCGGCCTTCGGCGTCGGTTTTGTGCGAACACTCGTCGACCACTTCGCCCGGCACCTCTGGTGCGTGCCAGCTCCAGGTGATCGTCGTGCCGCGATCATTCTTCTGATTGGTGCGCACCAGATAGACGCCTTGCGGTTTTTCCTGCTGCACGAGGTGCCGGATCATGTGCAGCGACATCACCTGGCTTGTGATCTCCTGTAGCTCCTTGCCGTCACCCGCTTCGCGCAGCGTGCTCTGGCGGCGAAGAATCGCCGGCTCGTGCCCCGCGGCGAACAGGATCACGGTTTGTTCTTTGGTGACTCCCCCAGAGATGTCGAGTTCTCGTGCTTCGCAACGCACCTCGCGGCCGTCGATCGTCAGAGTCTGCGGTTCCAGTGTTCTGGCGGGTGCAATCTTGCCCAGCGTTTCTCCAGCGTATCCTTGTTCAATGACTTGTGGCTGACTGGGAAACGTCTGCCCCGCCACTTCGACCGTGACCTCCACCTGCAATGTCACCCGCTCCGGCGTAACATCCGTCACCGTGGTTTTGTTGTCGGTCAGGCTCCCGTCGGTGGGATTGCCTTCGGCGTCGTAGTTCTCCGTCACGATTCGCACATGTCGCCAGGCGCCTTTGCCGAAGCGAGCCCAGGGGTGAGCCTGCGCGAGGAGCTCGTCGAGCTCATCGGCCCCGGCCCAGCCAGGGGTGACAAACAGGCAGACGAACAGCATCCCAACTAGGGGTAGGATTCGCGAGTTCAAATTATTCGTGCTCCAGGCCGTGCTCAGCAGGAGAATTTTGCCGAGCGAGTCCGCATCGGAAGGTCACATGATAGCCTCGCCCAAGTGACAATGCACTCCCATGAGTGCCTCAAGCGAATACAGAGCTCCGGACTGAAGTCGCCTCTCGCTGCTGGAATCACCCGGACTATGGACCACTCTCGGGCTCTAACGGTGCCGATCTTTCTGGCCGCGAGGGGAGCCGGTATCTGGCACCGCGCATGCTCCATTTTTGATGACAGCGGTCGTGCTCGTGGCTGGCGTGAAGCTGCTCTTCACGTGACAAACGCCTGCAGCTAGGCGGTGGCTTCAGGTGTCACGTCGGTCGACTTCGCAGGCGCAAGCTGCGGCAGGATCAAGAGGATAGCTCCGATCGTGATGGCCACGTCGGCGACATTGAAGATGCCGGTTCGCAACGGCCCGATCCCCAGGTTCATAAAGTCGATCACCAGCCCATCAAACCGCACACGATCGATCAGATTACCGATCGCGCCGCCGAGCAGCAGCGCACAGGCCAGAGTCTTCAGCGGCGACATGGATGTCTGCACCAGAACGAAGATCCCAATCCCCAACGCCACCAGGCTGTTCACAACGACAAGCAGCAGCCACCGCGCCTGTGGTGGTAAATTTCCGCCTAGCCCCAGAAACGCGCCAGGATTTTCTGCATACTGCAGCCGGAACGTGTCCGACAGATAACTCAGCGGAGCTGCCTGATCGGCGAGTTGGTCTCGAGCGATGCTCTTGGTCATCTGGTCGCAGCCAACGCACAGCGAAAGTATCGCGAGCAATGCAAACCAGCGAACGTAGTGCGGCGTGTTCGAGAGCATGGCAAGAGTTCGACGGGGCCGATCAGTCGGGCGAGGGGCTTCAGGGTGGAGCGAGGGCATCGGGTAACAGACCTCTGGATATTATAGCGAGCCCGAGGTAATCCCGGATTCGGCCGCGTCGGGAAAAGACTCATCGGCGGCGGCCGATTCGATAACCTCGTCGGTTTCGTTCTCGCCGAGTCCGGCCAAGGGGCCTGCGCAGCCGGCCGCGAGCAGCGTCAGGATCACGAGAACGATTTGCGCCGAATAGCGTCGCATGGGGTTCGTTGGCTGGGGTTCACCGGGACTTAAGGGCGGACCTGTTCCATCTTCATCCACTCGTTAATGGTCGCGGGCGGCGGGGCCGATTGCTGCGCGCACCCAATGACTGCCAGGCAACCAAGTACAAGCAGGACTGCCGTCAGGTGAGGTGTAAAACGCATTCTCAGGGTGCCTCTTAACGGATCGAGCGAGTCCCGCCAAATTCAGGCTTTTCGAGCGCCATCCATTCGTTTACCGTCGCGGGGGATGTCTCGGGCTGAGGATTGAACAGCCGGCCCAGGAACCCCTGCTCGGCAGCTTTCGAATCCTCCTTGCGAACCGTGCCCTGTTTCGGCTTCTTGGACGACGTCTTCTTAGGCGTCAGGATGTTCTTGGTGCCGGTGACGAGTCGCTTGGGCGCGTTCGCCACCTGGGTAACCACCGCCGTGGCGCGTTTGCCCGTCCCCTTGAGGGTCTTGGTCGCGGTCGAGCTTTCGTTTCCGCGAAGCCAGGCAAATGGCGAAGGCAGATCGGCCCGGGCGGCCGAGCCGGCCGCCAGCCACACGGCCAGCACAACGGCCAATAGTCGCATGATGAGTCTCCTTGCCCGCAAAACAACATCGCACCGGCCGCGCGCAAACCGGGCCGCGGTCCGCCTGCCTTGCGGGGCGGGAACCATCGCAAATTCTCACCGAGCTGTAAAGGCCGATTCAAGGACCACCTCGCCGGTGCCGGCCGCATGGGCAAGTTGGCGAAATCTCCGCGATTTGCCGCAACCAGCGGTTCTGGCTTCCTTGCGGCCCCGGCCTCGCGAACCTAGATTAGTCGCAGGGGACGCGACTCCACCGGGGCAGCCGTCCGCTTCACGACCTTTCGCAGTTTCCAGACGCATGCATTCGCCTTCGATCGGGTTTATCGGCGCCGGCCAAATGGCTCGCGCTTTGGCCGCCGGATTCGTCCGTTCAGGGCTGGTTGCGCCCGCGCGAATTTGCGCAGCCGATCCGGTCGAGGCTGCGGGCCAGGCGTTCCTCGAGGCGGTCCCCGGCGCGAAGGTGGTCGCCAACAACGCCAGCCTGGCCAAATCGGCCGACGTGATCGTGCTGGCTACCAAGCCGCAACAGATCGCCGCGGCGCTGGCTGACTTGCGAGCGGACGCCCAGTCAAGGCTCGTGATCTCGATCGCTGCCGGAGTTAGGCTCGAGAAACTCGCCGCGGCACTTCCCGGCGCACGCCTGGTGCGCGTGATGCCGAACACTCCCTGCCTCGTCGGGCAAAGCGCCAGCGGTTATTGCCGCGGCTCGGGCGCCACCGACGACGACATGCAACTCGTCGCATCCCTGCTCTCGGCCGTGGGAGTCGCCTTCGAGGTCGAAGAGTCGCTGCTCGATGCCGTGACGGGACTTTCGGGCTCGGGGCCGGCCTTCGCTTACGTGATGATCGAAGCCCTGGCCGACGGCGGCGTGCGGATGGGGCTGAAACGCGAAGTCGCGCTCGCCCTGGCCGCGCAAACGCTGCTGGGGGCGGCCCAGATGGTACTGCAAACGGGCGAGCATCCAGCCGTGCTTAAGGATCGCGTGGCGAGTCCCGGCGGAACGACGATCGCGGGGCTCGAGGCAATCGAAGCCGGCGGCCTACGCGGCACCCTGATGGCCGCGGTCGAGGCCGCCACCCGCCGATCCATTGAACTGGGACAGGTATAATCCAAGCGGTGCGAGCCCGCGTGCTCGCAGAGTTCGTCGAGGATCACTAAAGATGTCGATTTTTTGCATCGTGGACGACAAACATGTGCCGCTCTATCGCGTGATGTGGGTCTCGTCGACGCCGCACTTTTGCGGCTCCGAGGACTGCGAGCGCGAGGGGCAGTACGAGGTTCGCCTCGAGCAGGGCGAAAGCGTCTGGGCTCGCCCGCAGGAGCGGGACCAGATGCTGACCGCGCTTGAGGCTTGGCAAGGCGGCCTCGGTCCGCCGGAAGACGACTGGGGGCAGTAACGCATGTCGATGTTCGAACGCGACGAGTATAAGTGGCGAGAAACGTACTTTGTGCTGTTCGATTCCAGCCGCCGGCCGTCGCTCAAGCGGATCGAGAAGATGCTGAACGGCCTGAGCGAACGCTTCCAGCTCTCCAATGCCACGGCCGACGAGGACGATCGCTTCGAGTCGATCACGGTGCTTTCGCCCGACGACTACGCCGCGCTTGACATCAGCTACGTGGCGGGCGAAGAAGTTGCCGAAAGCATCGAGTCGCTCGAAGCCGAATTTGCCGATGCTCAGCTCGATCCCGAAGAACGCAAGAAACTGGCCCGGCTCAAGACCTTCGACGCCCGCATCGACCTGTTGCACTTCGAGCAGGTGTCGGACGACGTTCCCGAAGACGACGCCGACGAAATGCTTGATCCGAGTGCGCTCTTAATCGTGCTGGACGCAATGGTCGAACTCACGGGCGGCGTGGGCATCGATCCGCAATCAGGCACGTTGATGTAGCGCGGATTCTGCCGAGCCTGCTGGGGCAAACTCACAGAGATGGAAAGTCCATGATCGCGAAAGACATCAAAAATGGCATGGTGCTCGTCTACGGTGAAGCCCCCTGCATCATCGAAACCACCAGCGTGCAGAGCCCTTCGGCACGCGGAGCGGCGACACTTTACAAGTATCGGGCTCGCAACCTGGTTACGAAGCAGAAGGTCGACATCGTGCTCAAGGGGGGCGAATCGCTGCCCGAGGCCGACTTCGAGCGCCGCCCGGTGAAGCTGATGTACACCGATGCCACACACATGCACCTCTTGGACCAGGAAGATTTCAACCAGTATTCGCTCACGCTGGAGGAAGTCGCCGGCGAGGCCCCCTACATCACCGAGAGCCTCGAAGGCGTTCAGGCCCTGATCTACAACGATGAGTGCGTGGGACTGCAAGTCCCCATGACCGTCGAACTGAAGGTCGTTCAGTGCGATCCGGGCGTGCGAGGCAACTCGGCCACCAGCCGCAGCAAGCCCGCCAAGCTGGAGACGGGGCTCGAGATCCAGGTGCCGGAATATCTATCCGAGGGCGAGACGGTGAAGGTCGACACGCGCACGGGGGAATTCCTGTCGCGAGCCTAAGATTGCTCACGATTGAGGTCTCGATTGGAAGGCCAATGATCGACCGAGGCAAGTCGCGAGAATTCTCGACCGCACTATTTCTTCTTTTTGACCTTCTTCTTGACGCTCTTGACCGCGCCCTTGGCGGCGTTCTTCACCGACTTGGTGGTTTTCTTGGTCGTGGTTTTGACGCTCTTGGCGGCCGCAGCGGTCTTCTTCTTGCCCTTGGCGAACGCGGCTTCCCAACCATCGGCATACTGCTTCGTGCTTCCAACGCGAATGATCGACACGGTCTTTTTCCTCGTTGAGTGATATCTCGAATGGGCCGGCCGCTGCTATCGTTCTCGCGGTGGCACCGGATGAATGCATAAACCTGGATTTCTATATAGGGTTCCGATACTCGCGTGGTCAAGTCGCGTTCGCCCTGCGGTACACGATCACTCGGTCTTAAGCCCCGCGGGGGACAGTGCCATTTCTGGGCGTCCATCGCGGATCACGCTTGCCGTCGTGGTCCGGCTCAGGCGGATCATCGAGGGCGCTGGGATACCATCGGCTCCAAGTCGGCGATCATTTCCTTGCTAGCTGCCGCAGTCGATTTTTTCGAGGGGGCTCTGAAATTTTACGGCGCGACGCATGGAAAAATCCTTGCAGGGGTGGTATGGTATGCGTGCCTCAGCGGAGGCGGATACCTCAGGCTCCAAGTTTGCCTGCCGCCGCGCTCCGCAGGCCATTCTCCTTCTCAATGGATGAGGACTGCTAGCCTAGCCGACGGACAAATTGACCCGGGTGCCAAGTCTCCCAGCGTGCTGTAACGCAGGAGTTCCGCCGCCGCGTCAATCGGTCTGCTTTTCTCGCAAGCCCGGGCTAGCCACAACGCGTCCTCAACCGTCTGGCGGCCCATCCCCCAATCGAGACCCTTCGCTAATGCGTCCAATGTGCGCGCGCTTGCGCGCACAGTTCACAAGTTGCTGACACGCCGCCGCGTCATCAGGTCGCTCGGTGTTTTGAAACCGCTAACCGACGACCTTAGCCCAACCGAACCATTCCACGACTCACACACTGCACGACTACGCCGAAAATTGCTGGGAGAACCAAACCATGACATCTACCCGTTGCCTCGCGGGCCTCGCGATCGCCATTGCTTCCCTGTTTCTCGCCAATTCCGCTCGCGCGGAGTTGCTCTACGGTCTAACCCAAGGCCAGCAGCTCGTGACCTTTGACAGCCAGACCCGCTCGATCAACTCGGCGGTGGGTATCACCGGCCTCGGAGGCGACTCCTTGATCGGCATCGACTTCCGGCCTTCGACCGGCGAGCTATACGGGTTTTCGAGCGGCAACCGTTTTTTCAAGATCAACACCGCGACCGGCGCCGCCACGGGCCTGGGTAACTCGCTGCTGCTGATCGACCTGGTCAAGTCGTTCGACTTCGACCCGGTGAACGACAACATCCGCGTGCTCACCAACCAACGCAAGAACATCCGTGTGAACCCGAACACGGGAGCTGCGATCGCGGCCGACGCGCTGCTCAACTTTGTCGGGGGCGATCCGAACGCCGGCACCAGCCCGGTGGTTGTTTCGGGCGCATACACCAACAGCTATCCCGGCGCGTCCACCAGCACGCTCTTCAATCTGGAATCGTCGCTCAACGTCTTGACGATTCAATCGCCGCAGAACCAAGGTAAGCTGGAAACGGTCGGCTCCGTGGGCCTTTCGCTCGGCAACATCCAGTCGATTCACGGCATGGACATTTCCGGCCAGACCGGCATCGGCTACGTCGTTGGCCAAACACTGGTCACCGGCACCGGGCTCGTTGAGAACACGCTCTACACGATTGACCTGGCTACAGGTGCGATCGCTGCTGCGGGCCCGATCGCCGGCACGCCGCAGGCCAGCCCGCTCACGTTCGGCGGCAGTTGGGACGACTGGAATGATTGGGGTGGCGGCCACGGGGGCCACGAGCCCCCGACCGATCCCACCTGGGATTGCGGCGGCATCAAGGGCGCAGGCCTGTTGATCGACGTGGCCACGGTTCCGGTGCCGGAACCGTCGACGTTTGTCCTGGGCGGCTTTGGCGCGCTGGCCCTGGGCTTCGCCGCCCGGCGGAAGCTGCGGCGTGCCTAGGCTCGTCGAAAGACCGACAGTGCAAATTCGAAGGGATGCGATCAGGCCGCTAAACTGAACGCATCCCTTTTTCGATTCGATCGCAGTGGTGCGAAACCATGGGACTCGACGGTGTTGAACTCGTCATGGCGGTTGAGGAAGAGTTCGGCATCGCGATCAATGACCGCGACGCCGAGCAGATTCTGACCGTCGGTGGGCTGTGGGACTACATTTGCGAACGCGTCACGTTTGCGCCCACGCCAGTCTGTGCCACAGCTGCCTCGTTTTATCGCTTGCGCCGAGCCTTCATGGCGACGGCGGTGGCCTTGCGGTCGGATTTCCGGCCAGACGCTCCCATCGAGCCGATGTTGCCCAGGCAACATCGGCGTGCGATTTGGAAGCAACTTGGTCAAGCCGCGGAGACGGAACTGCCGGCCTTGGAACTACCGCCGATGTTAGAACAGGCTCAGATGAGTGCGATCATTGGCCTGCCGTTGATCGCCGCCATGGTGATGGCTGCAAATGACCAAGTCTTGCTCGCCGTTGTGACGCTTTTCGGGGGTGTCGTGCTGGTCACCCGATTGCTGAGTTTGTTGGTTATTCCTTGGCAAACCCAAGTCAATCCCGCGTGGGAAACAGCAGGCGGTCTTGCACAAACCGTGGTCGGGATGAATCCGGGCATTTGGAACGTTTCGGCGACCCAGTCTCGTGAGATCGCCTGGGAACGTCTGCGAGTGCTCATCGCCGAGACGCTGGGCGTCTCGGCCGATCTGGTTCGGCCCGAGGCCAGCTTCGTCAATGATCTGGGAATGGACTGAAGGCCGGAGGCATCGCCAGCCTTCTCATCCGTCATTCTTCATCATTTCTCACTCAGCCACGCTCGTGCCTTGTCGATCTCTGCTAGCTTGAAGTACCGCATCTCCGCCGAGAAGAACGGATTTACGAGATTCGCGAAGACTTCGAGCCACCGCTGCTCGGCTACGATCGCGGCCCGCTCGATGTCGCGCATATGGCGGTAGCCGAACTTCAGGTCGTCCCACCACTTGGATGGCGGCACGCCGCCCAGCTCTTTGACGAGTTCCAGCACGCGAATCTTGCCGTGCGTGGCAATCGCCGCTTCCAGCCGCGCGACGATCTCGTCGAATTCGCTGGCGCTCACCGGCCCGTCGATGACGAGCTCAATGACGTTGGTGCCTGGCACTTCCTGAATCGTGATCATGGCATGTCTCGCGAGCGAGAAGTCGTTTTCAGAACTCTACGTCGCCAGAGAACCAATACAACGGCCGCCAATCCGGCCAGCGCCAGCGAACCCGGCTCCGGCACGGCTGCAAACCGCAGCGTGACGTCATACAGTCCATCCCCTGCCGGCGCGTCAGCAAAGATCAGCTCAATCCGATCATCGAAGATCTCGTACGACGCCAGGTCCCGCCCAGCATTCTTTGTGAACTGTGCCGAACCGAACAGCACCGGCGTCGACAGAAACTCGGTCGCGCCGCTGTTCGGTAGCTGCGGATGCAAGCTCGCATCCCAGGCCACGCCGTTCAGCGACAGCTGCGTGGGGGGCGCCCAGTGCAGGTGCTGAAGCGTCGCCCCCGCGTTATCGATAACGATCCGGTCGCTGCCGTCGAACATCCCTTGCAGCCGCAGCTCAACGGTTGGCGGCGGTGTCGCCGGTCGCTCGGTGAGCACCACCTGAAACTCGTACAGGTCGTCGCCGTTTGGCGTATCGTCCACGTGCACTAATAGCTGATTACCCACGATCTCGGCCGCCACGCTGTCTCGCCCCGCGGTCCTCACCACGTTCGCTCGATAGCCGCTCAAGGTTGCCGGGAGCAGCGGCGAGCCCGATGCGTCGAGCACCGGCTGCACCTGCGGATTCCAGCTCAGGCCGTTGATGGTCAGGCTGCTCGGAGTATCGAAGTAGTAATTCGACCACGCAGCGGCGAGCGTACCGACCGCAGCCGTCCCGCTCCCATCCACGCGACCGCTGAAGTTGACGATCACAGGCGCGGCCGAAGCCGCGGAACAGAGCGCCAAGCAGGCGATGAACCAGACATAAACGTGTGCGCGCATGAAGACTCCCGAAATGACACGAGGGAAAATTGCACCGCCATTGCGGCGCACTTGGAAGGCCTGAGGATGTGACCGACGCAGATGCTTAGACGAGCGGCACCAGATTCCCCAAAAGAGGTGTGAGTGCCCCCCAGAATAAGCCCACAACAGTGCACATGTCAAGCGCGCGGGCCATTCGAGATCTTAGTGCTGCAGCTTCTTGTACCGAATCCGGTGCGGCTGGTCGGCTTCCATCCCCAGCCGTTCCTTCCGCTGGGATTCGTAGTTTTGGAAGTTGCCCTCGCACCAGTGGACGTAGCTGTCTCCTTCGAAGGCCAGGATGTGCGTGGCGACGCGATCCAGGAACCAGCGATCGTGGGAGATCACGACGACGCAGCCCGCAAAATTCAAGATCGCTTCTTCGAGCGCTCGCAGCGTATCGACGTCCAAGTCGTTCGTCGGTTCGTCGAGCAGCAGCACGTTGCAGCCACACCGCAGCAGCTTGGCCAGGTGCACGCGGTTCCGTTCACCGCCCGATAGCGTGCCGACGATCTTCTGCTGGTCGGCCCCCATGAAGTTGAACCGCGCCACGTAGCTCCGGGCGTTCATCTTGAACTTCCCGACTTCCAGCGTTTCGACGTCGCCGGTAATCTCCTGGAAGATCGTGTTCTCGGCCTTCAGCGCGTCGCGGCTCTGATCCACGTAGCCGAGCTCCACCGTGCTGCCGACGCGAATCTCACCGCTGTCGGGCGTTTCCTGGCCCGTGATCATCCGGAAAAGTGTAGTCTTGCCGACGCCGTTGGCGCCGATGACACCTACGATGCCGCCCGGCGGCAGGCGGAACGAAAGATTGTCGATCAGCAGTTGATCGCCGTAACCCTTGCTCAGGTTCTTGGCCTCGATCACCAGGTCGCCCAGGTGCTTTCCCTTGGGAATCTGGATTTCGATTTCCTGATCGCGGTACTGCTGTTCCTCGGCCGACATCTCCTCGTAGGCCTTGATGCGAGCCTTGCTCTTAGCCTGGCGAGCCCGCGGGGCCATCCGAATCCACTCGAGCTCCTGGGCGAGCGTCTTCTGGCGAGCGCTGGCGGACTTCTCTTCCAGTTCCAGTCGCTTGCGTTTCTGCTCCAGCCACGAAGTGTAATTGCCTTCGAACGGAATCCCGCGGCCACGGTCGATTTCCAGAATCCAGCCTGCCACGTTGTCGAGGAAGTAGCGATCGTGCGTCACGGCCACAACGGTGCCGGTGTACTCGGCCAGGTGGCGCTCGAGCCAGGCGACGCTCTCGGCGTCCAAATGGTTCGTCGGTTCGTCGAGCAGCAGCAGGTCCGGCCGCTCAAGCAGGATCTTGCACAGTGCGATGCGGCGCCGCTCCCCGCCCGAAAGGTTCGTCACCGGCGAGTCGCTCGGCGGCAGGTTCATCGCGTCCATCGCGATCTCGACCTGCCGATCCAACTCCCAGGCGTTGTGCAGTTCGATCTGGTCCTGCACCTTGGCCTGTTCGGCCAGCAGCTTTTCCATCTCGTTGGGGCTGATGTCCTCGGCAAACCGGGCGTTGATCTCGTCGTACCGGGTGAGCAGGGCCCGAATCGGAGCAACGGCGTCTTGCACGTTGCCGAACACGTCCTTGTTCGGATCGAGCTGCGGCTCTTGCGAGAGGTAACCGACCGTGTAGTCCTTGGTCAGCACGGCCGAGCCTTCGAACTCTGTGTCCTGCCCGGCCATGATCCGCAGCAGCGTGCTTTTGCCCGAACCGTTGCGGCCCAATACGCCGATCTTGGCGCCCGGATAGAACGCCAGGTTGATGTTCTTGAGGATCTCGCGCTGTCCGAACTTTTTGTTGAGATCCGTGATCTGATAGATGTAATGCTGACCCATGAAAGTGCTAATGCTGGGTTAGAGGTTGCCTAAGTTGTTGTTTGCGCTGCGAAGCCACAATTGTTCGGGCAGCGAACCGGATTAGGATGCTCGGCGAATGGATTCCGAGACTATTCCCACTCAATCGTGGCGGGAGGCTTGCTGCTGATGTCGTACACCACGCGATTGACGCCCTGCACTTCGTTGATGATCCGCGTCGAAATCCGGGCCAACAGCTCGTACGGCAGGTGGCTCCAGTCGGCGGTCATGAAGTCCTCGGTCGTCACGGCTCGCACGGCCACCGTGTCCTGGTAGGTCCGGGCATCGCCCATCACGCCCACGCTCTGCACTGGTAATAGTACGGCGAAGACCTGCGAGGTCGAGCGATACAGCCCGGCTTCCTTGATCTCTTCGACCACGATCGCATCCGCGTCGCGGAGCGTGTCCAGCCGCACCTTGGTCACTTCGCCCAGGCAGCGGACCGCCAGGCCAGGTCCCGGGAACGGATGCCGCCAGACAATGTCCTCGGGCAGTCCCAGTTGCAGTCCCAGCCGGCGAACCTCGTCCTTGAACAAGTCGCGTAGCGGCTCAATCAGTTCGAAGCTCAGGTCCTCGGGCAGCCCACCCACGTTGTGGTGCAGCTTGATCGTTGCCGCGGGGCCGTCGACGGCCGCGCCGCTTTCGATCACGTCGGGATAGAGCGTGCCTTGGGCCAGGAACTTCGCGCCCGAGATTTTCGCCGCTTCCTCGCTGAAGCAGTCGATGAACGCGTGGCCGATCCGCTTGCGTTTCTCCTGTGGATCGGTGATGCCGGCCAGGGCCGACAGGAATCGCGCCTCGGCTTTCACCACGTGCAGGTCGGTCTTGAAGTGGCCGGAGAACTCATTGATGACCGACGCCTCTTCCGCTTTCCGCAGAAGGCCGTTGTCGATCAGAATGCACGAAAGCTGCGAACCGATCGCCCGGTAGAGCAGTGCCGCGACGACGCTCGAATCCACGCCGCCCGACAGGCCGCAGATCACGCGGTCCTGGCCCACGCGTTCGCGAATCGCGGCGACGGCTTCATCGGCAAAGTCGCCCAGCCGCCAGGTGCCTTGGCAGCCGCAGACCTTGGTGAGGAAGTTACCCAGCACCTTGGTGCCCAGCGGGGTGTGCGTCACTTCCGGATGGAACTGCAAGCCATAGACCGGTAGTGTCTCGTGCCGGACGGCTGCCACGGGGCAGGTCCGCGTTTCGGCCAGCGTGACGAATCCGCCCGAGCGCTCGGCAACCTGGTCGCCGTGGCTCATCCAGACTTCCATCAGGTCGGGAACGCCTTCGAACAAGTCGGCGTGCGAGGTGATCTGCACGCTCGCCCGGCCAAACTCGCGCTTCGTGGCTCGATCGACCTTGCCGCCCAATGCGTTACACGCCAGGTGCAGGCCGTAGCAGATGCCGAGCACCGGAATGCCCAGCTTGAAGATCTCGGGATCGACCTGCGGAGCGCCGGTTTCGTAGACGCTCGAGGGACCGCCGGAAAGAAT
Source organism: Pirellulales bacterium (assembly GCA_041741015.1). Lineage (GTDB taxonomy): Bacteria > Planctomycetota > Planctomycetia > Pirellulales > PALSA-1355 > JALHMI01. The sequence goes on along the minus strand of JBGSKX010000337.1, from coordinate 49,950 downwards.
CACGCCGCGGGGGTTTAGCTCGCGAACGCGCTCGGCCGTGATGTCGTGTCGCACGATCTCGCAGTAGACGTGGAGTTCGCGGACGCGCCGGGCGATGAGTTGGGCATATTGCGAACCGAAGTCGAGGATGAGCACTTTCTCATCGGCGACCAGCCCGGTGCGGTTGGCAATCGTAGCCTCGGGATTTTGCTTCACGCTCGTGGTCAATCCGTTCGTTGCCGCGGCCTGGGTGGAGCCGCCTGCTCGCCCCCAAAATTCGGCTGCCTGCCGACTGCCCGGCAACATGGTTAAATGAAAACGGTAAATGAAAAAAACCCGCCGAACTAGCGACGGGTATCAAACCGAGGATTATAGGAAATCGCCAGCCAGGCTGCTAGGCCCCGGAATTGACGGGAAAGGCCTCCCGCGGGTAAAGTGAGGCAAGTATCTGTCCTTGGTCGGACCGCGCGCATGAATCCCTTCACACGAGCTCGTCGCTTGACGCTGGTCGTTCTGGCGGCCTTTCTGGCCGTCAATTCGCTCGGCTCGCTGCTGCACGAACACGTGCATGCGCACTCAGCGACCGAGACTTGCTCCCATGCGCATCACTGCGTGTCGCAGCCCGCCGACGAGACGGCCTCCTCGACTGGCCTGATCGCGACAGCCGCTCACGATCACGACTGCTTCATATGCCGCGTGACCGGTCAACCGGTCGTCGCCACGACCGCCGTCGAAGTCGAGCTCAGCGAAGACGTCACGCCTGATCCGCTCCCCAGCCCTGCCGCCGCGCCTCGTTCGCTCGCCGCGCGTCTGGCCCAGTCGCGCGCTCCTCCCGCCGCCACAATTTAGCGGCACTTGCTTGTTCCTTGCCGCCGGTGTTGCGCCTTTGCTTGCGCGCTCGTCCGGTGGTGTCTTCAGCATGTTGGGAGGGTTGCCGAGCGATGTCACGCACGCGCACCGCATTTACACTCGTTGAATTACTCGTCGTCATCGCCATCATCGGCGTGCTCGTCGCACTGCTGCTGCCAGCCATTCAAGCCGCCCGCGAAAGTGCTCGCCGCACCCAGTGCAGCAGCAACATGCGGCAAATCGGCATCGCGATGATCTCTCATCATGACGCCCGCGGGCGCTTTCCCTCGGCCTATGAAACCAAGCCCAGCGATCAGATGGGCGATCGCAATCCGGAGACCGGCGACGCCAATCCCGGCTGGACCTGCCTGTTTCAGATCCTGCCCTACCTGGAAGGATCCAACGAGCAGCAGCAATTCGACCTGAACTTGCCGGCTTGGCACCCGAACAACGCCGCCGCCTCGAAACAGGTGATTGGGGCCTATCTCTGCCCCTCGGTGAGTGACCAGACCGTGACTTACGAAGTCCGCGATCACGACGGCAACCGGCTGGCGGAGCTAGCTCGCGCCACGTACGTCGCCAACGCCGGCCAGATCGCCGTCTGGGAGCACACGGAAGAGAACCTCTCACAGATCGCCAACGGCCCGCTGTTCCGCGATAGCAAGCTGCGGATCAAGGACATCACCGACGGCACCAGCCACACGATCTTCATGGGCGAGCAGACCCCCTCGCACAGCGACTCGACCTGGGTTGCCATCCTCCCCGGCTCGGTCACTTGCCCCACGGCTTACTACACCCATGCTCATTGCGAGAGCGCCGCTCCGCAGATCAACGTCCACAGCGGGCCGGACCACTTCCACGAGCACGAGCACGGCCACGACGACCACGACGGCGAGGGAGAGGAGGGGCACGAGCACGAGGACGATGAGGGAGAGATTCATCCCCCAAACCACCACCACGGCTACGTCGATTCGATGGTCGCCGACCACCCGGGCGGCTGCAATGTACTGTTTGGAGACGGCAGCGTCCGGTTCATCAACGAAGAGATCGAACCGCATCTGTGGAGCGCCATGTCCACCCGCGCCGGCGGCGAGATTCATTCGCAAGAGAAGTAGCCCCGACGGCCAGCCAAGCTGCGTTCAACTTTGCCCGCCCGCCAAAAGCTTGGCCTGCTCGCCCCGCGCGCTATAATCCCTTGGCCCGATCCGCGGTCCTTTGCGAACGTTCAGCCCCAGGGATTCGACACGCCTGATGACCACCACGACCCGCCCCGCTACCCTGGCCGAGCTCCGTGCGAGCGGCTGGACTTCAAAAAGCGTCAAGCAAGAGATCTATGACAACTTCATCGCCCAGCTCAGCGGCGGCGAAGAGCTGTTCCCCGGCATCGTCGGCTACGACGACACGGTGATTTCCGAGATCAACCTGGCGATCATCGCCCAGCACGACATGCTGTTCCTGGGCGAAAAGGGCCAGGGCAAGAGCCGGCTGATGCGCGCCTTGGTCCGCTTCCTCGACGACGAAATCCCCTACATCGACATTCCCGAAGCGCCGCTGCACGACGATCCCTACCATCCCATTACGCGCGTTTGTAAGGATCTGGTCGCCAGCGTCAGCGAAGAAGACGTGCCGATCGCCTGGTGGCCGCGCAAGGCCCGCTATGCCGAACGTCTTGCGCCGGGCACCAAGTTCGCCGACATCATTGGCGAGATCGATCCGGCCAAGCTCGCCGGCGGCACCAGCATGTCGGCCGAAGAAGCCCTGCACTTTGGGCTCATCCCGCGGATGCACCGGGGGATCTTCGCGATCAACGAACTGCCGGAGCTCGACGAGTTGGTACAGGTCGGACTGTTCAACATCCTGGAAGAGCGCGACGTGCAGATTCGCGGCTATCCGGTGAACTTCGACATCGACGTGCTGATCCTGTTCTCGGCCAACCCCGCCACTTACAACCGCAGCGGCAAGGTGATTCCGCAGCTCAAGGATCGCATCGGCTCGATCATCCACACGCACTACCCCCGCGAGCGGGAGCTGGGTATCCAGATCATGGAGCAGGAGGCCGGCCTCGACCTGGGGGGCGACTTCCCCGTGGCCGTGCCCTACTTCATGCGCGAGATCATCGAGCAGATGAGCATCGCCGCGCGAAAGTCGAAGTACATCGACCAGCAGTCGGGCGTTAGCGCGCGGTTCAGCATCGCGAACTATCGTACGATGGTCGCCAGCGCCCGGCAGCGGGCGGCGGTGCTGGGCGAGAAGCCGGCCGTGCCGCGGATCAGCGACCTGGGACATCTCTACAGCTCCGCGCTCGGCAAGCTCGAGCTCGACCTGATGGGCAGCCACCAGATGAACGAGCGGCAAGTGCTCGACGCGATCCTGGCCGAAGCGATCCGCACCGTGTTCGAAGAGTACGTCGACCGGCACGGCATAGAAGAGATCAGCGAGATCTTCTCGCAAGGCGTAAAGATCGAAGTTGGCGACATGCTCCCCAGCAGTCAGTACGCCGATCGCCTCGCCCGCGTGCCGCCGGCCTGGGAGAAGGCTTTCGAGGTGAACGCCTCGAGCGATCCGGCCATGCGTGCCTCGTGCGTGGAATTCGTCCTCGCCGGGCTGTACGCTTCGGACCGTATCTCCCGCGCCCAGCAGCGCGGCCGTATCGTTTACGAGATCAAGTAGCCTTCAAGTAGTGCGTTATGCCCAAACCCGTCGGCGGTGTGATCCACACCTACCAGCGATTCGATCCAACGAAGCTGCCCAGCCCCACGCAGCCGCCGCCGGATCTCGTTTCGCCTGCGTTCGAGCACCTGCTGATGTACGGCAGCATGCGCGACTTGACGGACGAGGAATTGGCCAAGGCGATCCATCTCGACCCCAGCCAGATTGCCGGCTTCGGCCCCAGCATCGAAGCCCTCAAGGCGATCCTCGAGGAACGCAAGCGGAAGATCCTGGAGAAATACGAAACCAAGCGCGTCGTGAAGGACGCGGCCGAAGCCTATCGCGACTACGGCCAATCCATGAAGCCTCCCCGCAGCCTGCGCGAGCGCTTCGCTAGCAGTTTCAAGAACGAGCAGATTCGCGAACTGGAACGCCTCTGGTATCAGACGGGCGACGACACTTCGAAGTTCGCTCGCCAGCTCGTGCAGCTAGCCGACATCCTGGGCGATAAGTACCAGGTCGACGAGATGGCCGCCAAGTACGAGTTCACCGGCCACACGCCGATGAGCGTGCCCGAGGCGCTCGAAGTCAAGGAAGAGCTCGACACGATCGAGGAGCTTCTTAAACAACTCGAACAAGCCTCGAAGACAGCCCAGATCGCGATCATCGACCTCGAACAGCTCAGCGAGTTCACCGAGCCGGGCGAGGTCGACAAGCTCCGCGAGATGCAGAAGAAGATCGAAGAGATCATGCGGCAAATGGCCGAGCAACAGGGGCTGGAGCGCGGACCCGAGGGCTATCATCTCACGCCGCAGGCCTACAAGATTTTCCAGGGCCGCCTGCTGGAGCGGATCTTTGCCAATCTGGAGCCCTCGCGCACCGGCCGGCATCAGGGGCCGATTGTCGGCGAAGGCGCCGTCGAGATGCAGCGCACCAAGCAGTACGAGTTCGGCGATTCGATCGCCAACATGGACATGCCCGGCTCGATCGTGAATGCCCTGATCCGCGGCGGCCCGGGCCTGCCGGTCCGCATCAAGCAGGAAGACATCGAGATCCATCGCACGCGCAACACGCCCAAGTGCGCGACCGTCCTGCTACTCGATATGAGCGGTTCGATGCGCTACGGCGGGCTCTATGTGCAAGTGAAACGGATGGCGCTCGCGCTCGATGGGCTGATCCGCCGCGAGTATCCTGGCGATTTCCTGCAGTTCATAGACATGCACACGTTTGCCAAACCGATCGCGCGCGGCGACCTCGCCACGATGATGCCCAAGCCCGTCACGATTTTCGATCCTTACGTTCGGCTGCGGGTGGACATGAGCCGCGAGGACGTCAGCGAGTACTACATCCCGCCGCATTTCACAAACATCCAGCATGCCCTGCAGCAAGGTCGCCGGCTGCTGGCCACGCAGGACACGCCCAACCGGCAGATCATCCTGATCACCGACGGTTTGCCGACCGCCCACTTCGACGGCCCGCTGCTGCACATGATCTATCCCCCGCACCGCACGACCGAGGAAGCCACCCTGCGCGAAGGCGCTCTCTGCCAGCGGGAAGGGATCACGATCAATATTTTTCTGCTCGACAGTTGGTCACAAACGAGTGAGGATGTTAAGTTTGCATATCGGCTGGCCGAGAACACACGTGGTCGCGTGTTCTTTGCCGCCGGTCGCGAGCTGGATCGCTACGTCGTTTGGGACTATCTCAACCGCCGCCGCGAGATCATCTCGTAAGGCGTTTCGCATTTGATCGGGCGGGGCAGTTTCTTTCGAATTTGGGCGACATCATGGCGGACTCGCCGCGGGCAATGATCTATGGCGCAAATGGATATACAGGCCGCTTGATCGCGCGCCGTGCTCTGGAGCAAGGCCTGCGGCCGACGCTCGCCGGGCGGAACCACGAAGCCGTTAAGAAGCTGGCCGATGAACTCGGCCTGCCATGCGTTTCCTTCGGTTTGAACCAGCCAGCTCAGATTGCCGAACACATCCGCGGCTATTCGGCCGTCATGCACTGTGCCGGACCGTTCTCGCAGACCGCGCGGCAGATGATGGACGCCTGCATCGCGGTAGGAGCCGATTATCTCGACATCACGGGAGAAGTCGATGTAATTCTCGCCGGAGTGGAGCGGAGTGAGCGCGCGAAGGCCGCCGGCGTCGCGCTGCTTCCGGCAGTCGGCTTCGACGTGGTCCCCAGCGATTGCCTGGCCGCGCTGCTTGCCGAGAAACTCCCCGGCGCCAAGGTGCTGCAACTGGCATTCGCCGGCACAGGCGGACTGAGCGCCGGCACCGCCAAGACCATGTTCGAGGCGCTGCCCAAGGGTGGCAAGGTGCGGATCGACGGCCAGATTCGCGATGTGCCGACCGCCTGGCGAACGATGGATGTCCCCTTCCGCACCGGCACGCTGCACTGCATGACGATACCCTGGGGCGACGTGGCTAGTGCGTACTACTCGACCGGCATTCCGAACATCGAAGTTTACACCTCGGCCTCGCCCAAACAGGTGAAGCAAGTCCGCCGGATTCGCTTCCTGCTGCCGCTGTTGAGTTTCAAGCCGATCCAAGCCTTGGTGCAAAAACGGATCGCCAAGAAGGTCAAAGGGCCAACCGACGAAGTGCGGCAGAACTCGCAGTCGTCACTCTGGGGCCGGGTGAGCGACGATCAGGGCCGCGCGGTCTGGGCCACGCTGCAAACGCTCAGCGGCTATGAACTCACGGCCGTCACTGCCGTGGCTGCGCTGCACAAGACACTCGCCAAGCAAGTGCCGCACGGTTTTTCGACCGCGTCTCAGGCTTTCGGCAAGGACTTCATCCTCAGCTTCCCGAACACCGACATCGAGTGGCACGGCGTGTAGTCCATCACGTCCTCCTAAAGCCAGGGGCATACCTTCCCCTGGATCCGCGCCGCTCACTCCTTCCGCTCTTCCGCCGCATCCAGCGCCCTGATGCCCAGCGCCAGGACCAGCGTCACCAGGTCGATTCCCCACACGATGCCCGTGCCCAGCGCGATCCGATCGAGCACCGCGGCTCCAGCCGTGTCCTGCATCGCCAGCAGTAGCCGGGCCACGCCCAGAACGATCACCAGCGCAATCGGCAGCAGGCAGCCGATGGTGACCAGCAGATTCAGTGCACGGCGCGAGATCATTGATGCCCTTCCTGGGATCCGATTGAGTCCAATCGTTATCTGGCCTCCCCCGTCGAGTGTCAATCCTGAACCGGGGCCCTCGTTGTGCCGTCTCTTGCTGATCTGTGTTAATCTGTGTTCATCCGTGGTTCTCCCCTGTTTTCTTCGTCTCTCCTCTGCGTCCTCAGCGGCGAAACGACTTCAGTCCCTACTTCTCAGGACATAGTGACATAGTGATGATCGACGACCTCTACCAATCCGCGCTCGGCACCCTCGAGCATCATCTCGACGAAGCCGGCATGCCCTATACGGTCGATGAGGGCGAACTGGTGATCGGCCAGCATCGCCTGGGCCTCGCGATCAGCTTCGACGGCTGCGTCCCGCAAGGCGACCAGATGCTCGCCCCGCTGGATATTCAGATGCACGTCAACGGCGACTCGGGCGATCGCTTCCGCGTCGGCACGCTGGGCGTGGGCGCCGATCCGGCCAAGGCGATTCAAGACGCGATCGCCGAGTGGCATACTCTGGCCGTCTGGCCGCTCATGAGCGCGCTTGGTGCCGAAGTGGAAACCCGCCGCGCGCAACCCAAGCCACAGCAGCTCGCCGGCTGGGACGTTTTCCCCGGTCGTGTCGGAATTCGCGGCAAGATGCCCGCGGGTCTCTCGGCCGGCAGTCCGTTTTATCGCGCGCTGCTCGAGCGACTGAAGCAGATCGCCAGCACCTGGGACCAGCCGCCGCGGTTCACGCTGCACTCGATGTTCGTGATGGCCACCTGCTCGAGCGGCGCCGAGGTGCAGGCCGCGGTCGACGGCTTAGTGAGCGAAGAGCTCATCGCTCTGCTCTCCGGCCTCCCCTGGCCCACCGGTCCGGACACGTATCTTTACAAGCAGCTCTTTGTGTTCCGGCACGCGCCGCGGGAATGACGCGACCGACAACTTTCAAACGCACGTACTGTCGAGTGCTCCAGCCATCGAGCATGCCATGAATTCGGATATTGCCTAGAGTAGCTGCATGTATCTCGGCCTTCCCAGTGTCTTGATCATCATGCTTGCCGCATCGCTGGCAGCGACGTTCTACGGCTTGCTTGCGCTCTGGGCCGTTGCGGCACGTGTGCGCTGGTACTGGCATATCACGCCACTCGCGCTGACGCTGACGGCGCTCGTCCCCATGGGAGGTCACCAGCCGATCTTGATTTTCGGCACCCAGGCCGCGGGTGTGGTGCTTTTCGCCTGTGCGGCCGCGGGTCTCGCTCGCTGGCGCGGTTGGGATGTCGATCCTGCGTCGTTGGCCAACCATTGGCGGTTCAGTCTCCGCGATGGCGTGCTGGCAATCCTGCTCGCAGCGGTGGTCTTGACCATTGCCAGATCCGCTCCACCGTCAGGAGAGTCGGCAAACCTGATTCCCTGGTGGCGGTATGCCATCACGGGACTTGGCTTCTGCGCGGTGACCGGTGCGGCCATGGCGCTGGTCGGTGGTCGGCTGCGCTGGTATTTGCGAATCGTCCTGGTACTTGTCCTCGCGGGCGCTGGCGAAGAGCTCATCGCCCTGGGAAACCTCGGAGAAGCCATTGAACCGTTCGTTTTCGGAGTCGGGCAAAGCCCCGCGAGCGCCAGCGACTGGGCCGGACTTCTGGCGACGGGGCAAATGCTGTTCACAGTCGCGTGGCTGCTGCTGTTGCGCCTGAGCGGCTGGCATTGGTGGCGGCGCAAACCGGTGCGACCTACCGAGCCAGAACCCCCACCCGCCCACTGGGCGAAGGCGCGGTTGGCCGTTCGCTGGTCGAGTCGCGCGGCCCTGTTAGCCAGCAGCGCATTGCTCGTTTGGCTCGTCGGAGAAGTTTACTGGGAGTTACTTCCGCCGACGCGATTTCCAGATGTTGTTCTACCCAGCCCCAACGGCCGCGACGACGTAGTTGTCATCGATCAGAAGCTTGACTGGCGTTCGATCCCGAACCAGGACTTCGACATCGCTTCCGATGCAGATTGCGTGCGCTTCGTCGAGCAAAATGCCGAAGCGCTCGATCTGCTCCGCGCGGCGGTTCAAAAGCAGTGGCTGTGCCACGTCGACTACTACGACAGCTCGACTTCAATAGACGAAATTCAAGCGGCACGGAGTTGTTGCCGCGCTCTGGTCGTTGACGCCCGAAGGCAGCTCGCCTTGGGCCGCCCCGACCTGGCCGTGCAAGACTATCTTGATATCGTGCAGCTTGGCATTCTCAGCGGTCAGGGAGGCTTGCTGATCGACGACCTTGTTGGGGATGCCATCATCGGAGTTGGAATTTTCAATCTCACGGAGAAATTCGATCGACTCGACCCGCTTTTGCAGCGCGAAGTTGCCACAAACTTGGATGTGCTGGACGGCATCCGCGAACCCCTGGCCGAGGTGCTGGCCCGCGATGAACTCTTTGACAAGGCAAGCGGCGGCTGGATCGGGCGCCTCGCCTATTGGGCCGAGCACGTCGAGACCGGGCCGGAGCATTGGATTCTGGAATCAGCCACCAAGGCCCGCAAGCGCGTCGATGCTCTACAGCGCCTCGTAATGACCGAAGCTGCCATCCGGGCCTTTCAGGCACAACACAAACGCCTGCCCGACGACCTCGCCGAGCTTGTTCCTGAATATCTGAGCAAAACACCCACCGACCCGTTCGGTGACGGGCCACTGGTGTTTCGGCGGTCCGACGACGGCGGATACCTGCTCTATAGCGTCGGCAGCAACGGCGTCGACGATGGCGGTCAGCGTGCCACACTCATTGACGCGGCGAACTCAGGCATTGGCGACTTGTTCCATGATGCGTCGACTGAAGTGTATTGAGCCGCGGATGGCCAAAACACGGCTATCCGCCCAGTGACGCGGGTTTTCCGTGCACTCGAGTCACGGCGACTTTAAAGTAGGAATATGCATTACTCCCCCGTACTGGAAAGCGTCCTGCTTGCAGGCATCCTGGCCGCGACGCTTTTCGGCTGGCTCTCGCTGTGGGCCGCCGCTGATCGATTCCGGTGGTATTGGCATGTTGCACCGCTAGCGCTGGCCCTGGCCGCGCTGGTGCCCATGGGCGGCCGCGAGCCGGTTCTGCTGTTCGGCACCCAGGCGGGATTGATCATCGCCTGCGAAGTGGCGAGGAAGTCTCTCGGCCAACGGCGAGCGGGTAACAGACATCCACTCAGGCCGAAATTCGGCATTGGCGATGCCATCATGGTGCTCGCGTTGACCGGCGGGGTGATGGCGATCGTTCGCTTCCAGCCCGTGCAGTTGTCACCAACGCCCGTGCTAACGTGGTGGCGCTGGATCGTCTCTGGCGCCGGGTTTGCGTTTGCAACACTGAGCGGTGCGGTACTCGTGACAGGTCGACGCCGAGGCATATCAAGGCTCGCGATCGCACTGCCGTTTTCGCTATCGGCGATCGTTCTGCTGCTCGTTGGAGATCCCAAGGAAGGAGCGTTTCCCTATCGGTATTGGGCACCGTCGGGAGTGGTCTGGTCAATGGATTGGGCCCTGGTGCTCTTGGGCACCCAATCTGCTGCGACGGCGGCGTGGTTGTTGCTGCTGCAATGGTCGGGCTGGAGTTGGTGGCCCGCTCCCGTCGCGATGGAACCTGCAGAACGGTCGCTCTCGCAAAAAAGTGCTTCCCGGCTGCTTCGTTGGCCCAGTCGGGTCATGGTCGTTGTCGGCTCTGCCTGCGTCGCCTGGGGCGTGGCTGATGCCTATCGAACCATCTTGCCGCCGTTTACGATGCCGGAAGTCGAACTGCCAGAACTCAATGGCGTGGATGACCTGGAGACCGTCGATCGCAAGATCAATTGGCAGGCGATTCCGTTGCAAGACCTTGAAGCCGCGGACGATCAGGCTTGCGGCCAGTTGGTGCGGGACAACCTTGAGCCGCTCCGCTTGATCCGTGAGTCGCTGGAGAAACCGTGGATGAGATCAATGCCGAATCTCACCGGCAACCAGCAGGTCAATTGCATGGTGGCCACGCGCTCCTGGCATTGGCTCCTCTTGGCCGATGCCAGATATCAACTGGCAACCGGTCGCCCCGACGCGGCCGCTCGCGACTGCCTGGACATCCTGCGCCTGGCCGATCTTGCGGCAACGGGCGGGCTCGTCAGCGAGGATCTGATGACCTGTGCCATCGCGCAGAACGCGCAAACGGAACTGGCCGAGCATCTCGATCGATTCGATCCCCCTTCACTTCGCGAAATCGCGTACACGATCGAGCTGCTCGACAGCACACGCGAGCCGGTCGATGCATTTGAGGAGCGCGAGAAGCTGCTTGTCGCTGTGCAACGAGGGTGGCTCGAGCGACTCACCGACGCCGCCTTTCGACGGCAGTTCGGTGAGGACCAGACGAGGTCAATTCATCATACTCGCGACAAGGTCCAGTGCCTGCTCCGCCTGACGGCTACGGAAGCCGCAATTCGCGCCTACGCAATCGAGCACGGTTCGCCGCCAGACTCGCTCGACTCGCTGGTTCCGCAGTACTTTACGGCGCTACCGCTCGACCCGTTGTGCCGATACGAAGACGCGCCCTTCATCTATCGCCGCGACGGCGACCGCTACCTGCTCTACAGCGTTGGCATTGACGGCTACGACGATGGCGGGCTGCGCACCGCCACGCCCGATCCTCGCCGCGGTGAGAAGCGGGACCTGTACTTCGACTCAACACTGCCGTGATCGCTGCTAACCCTCATCCGCCAGCAGCATCGCCACGAACCGCATCCCCACTGCCAGCCGATCGTCGCTGCTGTCGCGCTCGTTCAGCCACTTGCGCAGCAGCGTTCGGTGCCGGTCGCGAAGCGATATTGCCTCTTTTGCTGACAGCCCGCGCGTTTGCTCGCGAATAGCTCGCTCCAGCACGCCGAAGTCAACCTGCCCGCAGCCAACGATTTGCCGATCGGTGTCGACGAGTGCGAGCGCCGGCTTGCGAAGGTACTCAAGTTCCATCGGAAGGCCGCCGTCAGTTTGGTTCCGCCGATTCATTTCGTGTCGATAGCCGGGAGGTTGTCGTCGCGGGGGCCGCGGTTCATGACCGCTGCGATGAGTTTACCAAGTGTGCGCGAACCCGCGGAGGACGTAAAATGTCCTGCCGCTACGCTTGTCCGCGACCGGCTCACGGTTTACGAACCCACCTGCAGCTCCGCTTATGACTCCAGAACTTGCGGCACTCTTGGAATTGCATGCTGGCCTTGAGCGCCAAGGCCCCGGCGACGCGGCTTTCACCCGACGAATGCTCGAGAAATTGCCTCCGCTGCCCGAGAAGCCGCGCGTTTCCGACCTGGGCTGTGGCAGTGGCGCGGCGGCGCTTGTACTCGCCGAAGAACTGCAGGCTCCGGTGATTGCGGTCGACCTGGCCGCCTCGTTTCTGGACGAGCTCAACCGCAAGGCGGCCGAGCGTGGGCTTGGGCATTTGATCCGCACCGTCGAAGCCGATATGGGCGCGCTCGACTGGCCGGCCGATTCGCTCGACCTTCTCTGGTCCGAGGGGGCGGCGTATCAGCTCACGTTCGCGGGCGCATTGAAGACCTGGCGACCGCTGCTGCCGGTCGGCGGCCTGGCGGTGATCTCGGAACTCACTCTGTTCGTCGATCCGCTGCCTGACGAGGTTCGCGAGTTTTGGGCTGCAGGGTATCCCTCGGCTGGCAGCGAAGAGGAGAACGCCCGCCGCGCGGCAACGGCCGGCTACGAGGTTCTCGGCATCGAGCGCCTGCCGCAAGCGGCCTGGTGGGAAAACTATTACGGGCCACTCCGGCTCCGCATCGAGCAACTGCGCCCCACGGCCAGCGCTGTAATGCAGCGTGTGATTGAAGAAACCGAAATCGAGATCGACCTGTTCCGCCGCTTTGGCGAGTCGTACGGCTATGAGTTCTACCTGCTGCGTGCCGTCTGAATGATGGCCGGCCGGTCTTAGCGAGTCTCAATCGGATTGAGTCGCAGCGAGACCCGGTTGGTGAACTCCGCACGGCGAACTCGCAACTTCTGGCTGCGCGCCTCGTCGGCGTCCTGTCGATTCTCGCGATAGCTGGCGGAGAGCCGTTCGAGTGCGATCGCTGCCAGAATCGCTCCCGCGCCGGCGTAGTCGCGCCAGCCGCCGCTCGCGCCGCTGGCGTCGCCCTCTTCGGAGTCGAATAGGTTATCAAGTGCCGCGCCGGCCCGAGCCTTCACCCAGTCGGCCATGGTGTCGAGCCAGCCGCTGCCCCGAGAGCAGGAGCACCGCTTGCGACGGCAGGCTCGCCGCGCCGAGTGTGTTCGAGGGCTCTTCACTGTCTGAAATTGATGGATCGTCCTGCTTCAGGTGGATGTGCCGGCCCGAGGCCGCACGCCCGGCGGGCTCGGCCTCCGAAGGGTCGCCGCCGATCATCTCGAACACCGCGGCCCGGGCCCATTCGCCGGCCAGACCATCGTCGCGCGTAAGATCGAGATCGACCGACGCGGCGCCAAGCGTCGGCTCGTTCGTGTCGGGCGATGCCAACCGCAGCGATTCAATGTCGTCGGCCTCCGACTGCGCCAGGATCGGCTCGAGCGCAATCCATCCACCGCCTTCACTTGCGTGGGCGTATTTGACGTTCGCAGTGCCCGTGCCTTCGGCGGCCGTAACATTGATCGCGATCACAGCCGGCCGGCCGAGCGAAGACCAGGCCTCGAGCACTTCGCCGGTTCCCTGCGCTCCGCCCTGACTGGGCTCCATGGGCGCCTGCGAAGTCGGGCTGGTGATGGTTTCATCGAGCGAACCCAGTTCGCCAGGAGTCGCAGGCCCGCCAGGCGACCCGAACAACTCGCCGGAGCCGGGTTCTTCGTACGACCCCAAATCATCGGGTCTGCCGAAGTCGGCCGGGCCCGAAAGGTCGATGTATCCGCCATCGGTCGCGGGCATTGTGAAGTTGAACTCGACGCCGCGACGATCGAGCCAGTCGCGCACGCGGTCAATCGTGATCGTGCTGGAGGGACGCATCTCGAGCGAGCCCACGATCGTCAGCAGGTTCTGGATCGCCTCGGGCGGAATTTCACGCGGAACTGCCGGAGCGATCACAACCGTGTCGGACCCAGCCTGTTCGTCGATCCAGCGATCGAGAATTGTACCGTCGAATTGAAAGTCGGTGGTCGGCATCTCGGCGGCCGCCAAAGCCAACCGCGATTCGAACGACTCGAGGTGCAGGCAGCGGTGTGCGTGAGCCGACCGCCGGGTCGATTTGCGACGTGCCATGATTACTGTTCTCCTCCGCCGTCCGTGGACCTCGAGACCTTGCCCAGTAGTTCGGCAAAACGCTTGTGATCACGCAGCGATGCAAACCGCTCGTCGCTGGTCAGATCGACCTGCTTCGGCAGTCCTTGTTCACGAGCCTGATCGAGCGTGGCCACCACCTCATCTTCGAGTCGAGCTAACTCTGTTTTTGCGGCGATACCCTCGCCAGTCGTCTGCCAGCCACGAGCGATTTCAGCCAGTTCGGCTGCCACTCCCACCAGCCGCTCGGCGTCGCCCTGCCACAGGGCCCGGCGGCGGAGCGCCGTGGCGGAGGCATCCGACCAGCGCCCCAGCGCGGCCTGTGATTGCGCCAGATTGAAATACATCTTGCTGAGCATCGAGCGGAGCGCCGGGGTGCGACCATATCGTTCGAAGCACTCCCGCTCCAGCTCGAGGGCCGTGTCATACAGCGTGAGCGCGTCGGCATGGCGATCCGCCCCGGCTAGCGCGAGCGCCTGATTGTTCACCAGCGCCGCCAGCGAATTGCGATAGGCCGGCACGTCGGGATAGTCGTCGACCAGCGTGCCGAGTAACTCGCGGGCGCGGCCGAAAGCCTCATCCGCTTCGGTGGCCCGCTCGACACGGCAGTACGCCACCCCCAGATTGTTGAAGCTCGTCGCCAGTTCGCTGCGATGCCGCACGACGGCCGGCGACTTGCGGACAAGCTGTTCTTGCAGGGCAATCGCGCGGGAGTGCCAGGGAATCGCCTCCAGCGGTCGATCCTGGGCGAGCGCGATCGTGGCCAGGTTGTTGTAGCAAAGGGCGAGATCGTCTTGATAGCCCGTCTGGGCCGGGTAGCGGACCGAGAGCTGCCTGAGTAGCGCGACCGCCTCACGCACCCAGCGCTCGGCCGCCTTGGGATCGTCGTGGCGCAGCACGTAGCTGAGATTGTTCGAGGCAATCGCCAGGTTGCGCACGTACTTGGCTTCAGCATCTGGCCGATCGGCCAGCGGTCGCAGGTTCTCGACGGCTGATCGCAGCGCCACTTCGGCTTGCGGCCCCTCTCCCAGTTCGCTGAGCAGCATGCCCAGATTCGCCTGCGTCTCGGCCAGTTGGCTGGCGTAGCTGCTTTCCAAAGGATGAGCGTCGGCCAGCCGCCGCTTGATGCGAATCGCGGCTTCGTACTCCGCTCGCGCTGATGGCGCCTCGCCCCGGGCGGCCCGCAGCAGGCCGAGGTTGTTGTGCGCGAGCGCGAGCTGCGATTCCAGTTCGGCGTCTGACGGATTTGCCGCGACCTGTGCGGAAAGGATTCGCTGCGCGGCCTGGTACTCGGTAATTGCGTCGGCCGTTGCTCCGAGGCGAGCCGCGAGCACGCCCGATTTGAAATGCGCAACGGCCAGATCGTGTTGCAGCGAAGGATCGCCGGACGCCTCGGCCACGAACGCCCGATAGTACGTGAGCGTATCGGCCAGCAGTTGTCGGCGCACTGGTTCGGCGCCCGGAATCTCCGCCAGTCGATCGACCAGCCCCGCGCCGAACTGATCGACAACTACCCGCGCCTGACGAAAGTGTTTCTCGGCCCGTTCGAAGCTGCTGCGCGCCCGCAGGGCATTCTGCTCCGCTTGCGCAAGTGCTGCTTTTGTGCGGGCCTGCTCGCGCACGAGCAAGCCGAGCCCGACGGCTGAAACCAAGGTGAGGCACACCAGCGCGGCAGCCGCCACGTTCACCAGCGGTCGGTGCCTGCGCGCCCAGCGGGCCGCGCGATCGGCCACGGTCGGCCGACGAGCAAGTGCCGGCTTGTCGGACAGAAATCGTTCCAGGTCCTCGGCCAGGGCCTGCGCCGTGATATAGCGGTCGTCGCGCGACTTGGCCATCGCCGTCATCACGATCGTTTCCAGGTCGACTGGCACCGCGCGATTGAGCTTGCGTAGTGGCGCCGGCTCATCGTTGATCACCCGCTTGATCAGCGTGGCGCGGTCATCGTTGCCAAAGGCCGGCTCACCCGCGAGCAGTTCGTAGAGCGTGACGCCGAGCGAATAGACGTCGGAGCGTGGATCGATGAGCGTGCTCTGTCCGGAAGCCTGCTCGGGGCTCATGTAGCGGAGTGTGCCGATCAAATCGCCGGTCCGCGTGACGCCGACGTCGGACTGCATCCGGGCGAGACCAAAATCCGTGATCCACAGCTGGCCCAGATTGTCGATCATCAAGTTCGAGGGCTTGATGTCGCGGTGGACGATGCCGAATTGATGGGCGTGCTCGAGCGCTTCGGCGGCTTGCTTGCCAAGTCGCGCGACGGTGCGAAAAAAGTCGTCGGCTCCGCGCGAACGGCTGAGAGTCTCGGCGCTCTCACGTCCTATCGGCTGAGTGATGCCGGTGACGCCGCGCGTGGAACCTTGAACAAGGCTTTCTTCACGCTCGCGCATCTCGTCGATAATCTGCGATAGCGACTGCCCGTCGATGAACTGCATGGCGTAGTAGTAGACGCCCTGCTCCTGGCCGACGGCAAACACCGGCACGATGTGCGGATGGTGCAGCTGCGCGGCTGCCTGGGCTTCGTTGCGAAAGCGAGCGATCTTGCGGGGATCGAGCACGGCTCCGAACGGCAACATCTTGAGCGCAACCTGCCGGTTGAGCGACTTCTGATGCGCTTCGTAAACAATGCCCATCCCGCCGCGGCCGATCTCGCGCAGAATGCGATACTCGCCGACCTGCCGGGGTCCGCTGGGCGCATCCGCCGCGGATTGAATCAGCCGCATCCGCGATGCAGCACCCTGCAACAACTGGACGTCCTCCAGGTGCAGCTTCAGCTCCGCGGCGATCTCGGGATGGGCGGCCAGGAGCGCGGCGGTATCCACCGACTCGCCGCGCTCGAGCTGCGCCAGATAGGCGTCGAGCACTTCCGCGAGCTCGCGTTCGAGCGGCGTTCCAGCCGAACAGGTCGAATCCATTCCTAAACGCTGGTTCCACATCATAAGTTGCCTCCAGGTGCAACTTGTTGCTTGCTACCTTACCTGTCGCCTTTGTGCCAAGAGCTTTTTCGTCCTTGTCTCACACCCACGTTCCGCTGGCCTGCATTCCGGCCAGCAACTCGCGCAGACTTCGCAGCGCCCGCAGCCACAGCATCCGGACCGCTCCGCTCGAGCGATCCATCCGCTGGCCAATTTCCTCGAACGGCAGACCTTCGACCTGCCGCAGTACGATCACCTGCCGGTAATCCGGCGGCAACTCGGCCAGCGCGTCGGCCAACAGGAGTTCGCGTTCGTTTCGCACGGCGTCTTCACTCGGGGTGGCAGTGCTTGCGGCCAGCAGCTTTTCGAGCTGCATGGCCGATTCTTCCAGTTGATGCGCCATTCCGCCAATCGGAACTTCGCGCCGAACGTCCCGCTTCTCGGCCTGAAGGTTCTGTTCGATCGCCGCCAGCACATTATTCCCGGCGATCGCCCGGAGCCAGGCCACGAATTCGACAGGCGACGAGCCGCGAAAGTTCGGCAGGTCGCGGTGAGCCTCGCAGAACGCCTGCTGCACGACGTCCGACGCACTCAGCCGGGACTGCAGTCTCCGATCGAGCCGCGACCCCACCAACAACTTCAGGTAATTCGCGTAGCGATCGAGCAACTTACCCAAACTCTCGCCACAGCCGGCTTTGGCCGCAGTGAGCAGATTCGCAAGTTCGCCGTCCGTCGAATGAGACATTCCGACACCTGTTTAGGCGGAATTGCGGCGAACTTGTTACGCACGCTAGAAAACTTTCTAGCCGCCGCTGGGTGACGCTTGCTATTTTACGTCAACCAGTACCCCTCGTGAACGCTGCTGAGCGAAACCAAGCGACCCTGGGTTTGCGCGAATGCGAAACTCGCAGGCGGGGCTCTATTCTTAGGGGGACGCCTTTCCGGGAACTTCTTCACGCGTCTGGGTATTCCACTCCCAAACGCGGCCTTCGCCTCTGGCCAGGCTACTTCCGACGTACCCGGTGGCGAACAGTCGCTTACCGTCTGCAGAAAATGCCAGGCACTCTGGCCGCCAGGCCTCGAGCTCGACTTTAGCAAGCAATTGACGTGTTCGCAGATCCCAGAATGCGATTGCATTGGGATCTTCCTGACTTACGGCCAGCGTAGGGCCGCTGACGGCCATTCGCGTCAATTCAGACCCGTTCGTGACTAGTCGATCCAACTCTTTGCCTGACTTCGAGTCGAAAAGATACACCGTCGAGCCCGCGGAGACGACCAAAACTCGTTCATCTTCTGACAGGCACGCGAAAGTGGCGCTCAGTGGCAGTTGAAAAACGAGTCTGCCCGAGCTGACTTCCCAGCAGCTAAGCTGGTCTCCGGCGGTGTACATCAATTCTCCACTTTGGGAGAAGCAAGGACTCCGCACGGTATCGGGGTGCTGGTAGCGCATTCCCAACTGACGCGTATGCGGATCGGCCAGCACCAACTCCGTTTCACTGCGGGCGAAGACAAACCCGTCACCGTCGCGCATCCACGCCATGGCCGATCCGGGGGTTTCCGACTGCGGCAAGTGCCACGAAAGCTGCTGCGATGCAAGGTCAATCAACGTTTTCGCATGCGTTCCATCTCGGGTTAACAACCAACGACCGTCGCGGGAGACAATCGCCGCGTGCAGGTCCGTTTCGGTAGGGACGGTTGCCAGCAGTTGCTGAGCGCGAAGATCCCAAAGCAGGACGGAACCATCGCGGTAGGCGACCGCCAATTTTTCCGGGCTTCCGAACAGCGTGCACTCGCTGGTTAACGCTTTCCGATCAGGAAATGGCCGCTCTGATCCACTAATCTTCCAGATGCGAACCGTTTTGTCATCCGAAGCACTTGCCAGTCGCCTTCCGTCGGGCGACCAGGAAACGGACCAGATCCGACCGCGGTGGCCTTTGAGCTTCCGCGGCGGTTGGTTGCGCGAAGTGATCACACGAACGATCCAATCCTTGCCGCCGGTTGCCATCAAGTCACCGCTCGGCGAGTAAGCGAGGGCCTGAATCCATTCCGCGTCCCCAGTTGGAAATTCCTCTGCCAGTTGTAACCGCCCGTCGACCAAATCAAAGGTCGCGACCTTCTCGCGACGGCCCGCGGCGGCCACTTGTTTTCCATCCGCGCGGATACTCAGGGCGAGGAACTTTTCTGCGTGAATCGAGGCTCCTTCGAGCGGCTTGCCGCTAGCCGTTTCCCAAACGCTGAGCGTTCGATTCTCGTCCCCTGCCATTAGAAAGCGACCGTCAGGCGTGTAAGCGATCGCGCGGACCTTTCCCTTGGGCTGAGTGAATTCATGAATCGGAGTTAAGTCGACGGCATTCCAGGTGCATACGGTCTGATTCTGCCCGCCGCTGGCCAGTTGCTTCCCATCAGGAGAGAACGCTATCGAAAGCACATCTTCGCGGTGTGCCGAGCGGTGGGCGATTCGCCGACCCGTCTCGAGATCCCAGAGGGTGATTCGTCCCCGCTTGCTGCCGGACGCCAGCACCTTGCCGTCCGGCGAAAACGCCACACAGTCAACCTCGCGAAGTTCCGGTGCAAGCGCGCGCTCTTCAGGACGATCGGCGTCCAGCGCGAGTTCATCCAGTCGATGGATTTCAGCGCAGGTCGTGGCATCCCACAAGCGGACCGTGCCGTCGTCGCTTCCCGTGGCAATTCGCCGGCCGTCAGGGGAATAGCTCACGGCCATTACGGCGCCGGTATGGCCCACCAGCATGGGCGTATCAGGAAAACACAAGCTTCGTAAGCAGTACCACGTAAACTCGCGCAGGTCTTTCTCACCCGACTTTGGTGCCTGTCGATCGAGGGTTGTCAGTGTCTGATCGATATTGTCCGCGCGATACGCTTCGTATGCCAACCGCACGTCGGCCGAGTACAGCATTTGCCGGGTGGCGGCGGCTTCACGACTGGCGATCGCCAAGGCCGCATCTGCGCGAGAAACTTCTTCGCGCAAGCGGCTATTGTAGCTGGCAACGATTACCACCAGTGCACCCGCTGTCGCCAGCAGCACACTATAGAGCGCCGCGAGCGCCGGTCGTCGCCGAGCCCACTTCCAAACGCGCTCGCTGGGCCGCAACGGGCGGGCCTCGGTTGGCTTGCCAGCCAGAAAACGCGCGAGATCGACCGCCAGTTGTTCGGCCGTGGCATATCGCAATTCCGGTTGCTTGTTCAGCGCCCGGAGCGTAATCGCCTCCAAGTCGCGCGGAATCTCGGATCGCAGTTTCCGTGGTGTCACCGGTTCGTCGAACAGCACACGCCGCAACATGTCAACGTTCGTGTCGCCCTCGTGCGGCCGGCGAGCGGTAAGCAGTTCGTAGAGGATCGCCCCCAGGGCATAGACATCCGTCCGCGCGTCCAGATCGGCCACGGAACCGCGCGCTTGTTCGGGCGACATGTAAGCCGGCGTGCCGATGAGCATCCCGCTATGAGTTTCATCCAAGTTCGATTCAATGAGCTTCGCCATGCCGAAGTCGGTGAGCTTGGCTACATCGTGCGCGGCGCCAGTCAGGAGAACATTCCCGGGCTTGATGTCGCGGTGCAGGACGCCGCGCCCATGCGCGTGCTGCACGGCAGAGGCCAGCTGGGCGACGAGTCTGGCCGCGGTCTGGGGGCTGATGTCGCGCCGGTCGCCAAGCAGCCAATCGCGCAGTGTCGGTCCATCACAATACTCGGCAGCGATATAACAGACGCCGTCGACTTCACCGGCATCGTGCACGGTGACGATGTGCGGATGCGACAGGCGGGCGGCGGCTTCGGCCTCGCGAACAAAGCGGCGGCGCATGCTGGCGCTGGCCAGCACGTGCGGCAGCGGCACCTTGAGTGCTACCTGCCGCCCCAACTTCGGATCGTGAGCCAGGTAGACGACGCCCAGGCCTCCCCGGCCCAGTTCACGCACAATGCGAAAGCGGCCCAGGTGGCGCGGGGCTTCGTCGGGCGATAGGGTGGCAAAACTGCTACGGCCCAGCGAGGGTGTTTCGTCGGTGAGTGGCGACCAATGCTGCTTGACGCGTGCGAGCAGCTCCAAGCATTCTTTCGCACCTTGCCATTCGTCGAACAGACTCAAGTCGGCGTCGAGAACCGAGGTGTCCAACTCCCCTACCGTGCCATGATCGAGAGCCACCTCGTACGCCGCGAGTAGCTCGGCAAAGTGGGCATCGTCCGGGGAACGATTGGCCATGGCCCGATTACCTGAGGTCCTGGAGAAATCCCTGCATCTTTCGTACGGCGCGAGCCCAGGCCTTGCGGGCGGCCTCAGAAGAAATCCCCCGCCGCGCGCCAATTTCGGCAAACGACGCTCCCTGCCAGGTACGTTCGATGATGATCGCTCGCGCCGACTCCGGTAGCTTTTCCAGCACGGTATGCACCAGCCTTTGATCCTCTTCGGCCAGGGCCGCTGTGGCGGGAGTCGCCGAAACATCCCGCACGCTGGCCAAAGCCTCATCGCCCCTTTCGACCGCGACTTCTCGCCGCACGTCGCGACGCTGTGTCATCCGATAGTGCCGAACATGATTCGCCAGCCGATGCGAAAGGATGCTCAAGAGCCACGCCTGAAATTCTTCGGGCGTATTGCCTCGGAATTGACCGAATCCCTTGTGCGCGTCGGCAAACGTATCTTGGACCAGATCCGAGGCGCCGAGCTTGGACCTGAGTTTGTCATCGAGTGCCCGCTGAGCGACTCGCAACAGCACATCCCGACTTCCCTGCAGCGCTTGCCCGAGCGCCGAATGGGAGCCATTTCGTGCCAACTGCAACCATTGCGGCACCGAAACCGTCGAATTTACGGCGGACTCGCGAGGCAGCGGTGTCAGCGAGGCGTCCATTTGCGGGTCGCCATTAGTTAAGGAACGGGCACATCCCCGGGCGGACGCGAAGATCTGCGCAATCTCGACCGCCATCTCAGGATCCGTACGAGCACCTCAGGGAGTACGCGCCACGCCCCCCAGTAGTTCGGACACTAGTCCCCTGCTGGAGCGTCGTCAAGCGTTTTGCTCGCTGGTTCGGGTGCAGAGCAGAACCGGCTGCCGTGGCGAAGGCGAGAATCCCCGATAGGTTGCCGCCGAAGGCGATTTGGGGCAGCGGGGTACGCCTGCTAGATTAGCGGCACGTCGCTTATCGCCATCATTCGCTTCCGCATCGATCATTGAGGAACCCGACCGTGAAACGCCTCGCACCGCGGATGTCGTCTGTCGCCTTGTCCACATTCCTGGTCATCGTTTCGAGCGGACTGGCAATCGCGCAGGAAGCCGCCACCATTGATGCGCCGGCCGTAGCCGCACCGAAAGTCATCCTTGAAGAGGGCCTCGTCTACAGCAGCCCGGACGGCCAGGAGCTCAAGCTCGATCTCGCGCGACCTGCCGGCGATGGCCCCTTCCCTGCGATCGTGTTCATTCATGGCGGTGGCTGGTATCTGGGCGATCGGGGCATGTACCGCGATTCGATCGAAGAGGCCGCCAAACGCGGCTACGTCGCCGCCACGGTCAGCTACCGGCTGATGAAATTCGACGCCAAGCAGAAGGACACCGCGACCGCGACTCCAACCTTTCCGGCTCAGGTTCACGATGTTAAGGCCGCCGTGCGCTGGCTGCGGGCGAACGCCGCTAAGTATCACGTCGATCCCGAGAGGATCGGCGCGACGGGAGCTTCGGCGGGCGGACATCTGTCCTTGATGTTGGGGCTGACCGATGCGGACGCGAAACTCGAAGGCGACGGCGGCAATCCCGAACAATCCAGCCGCGTGCAGGCCGTGGTCAATGTGTTCGGTCCGACCGAGATGGCCTCCGCACATCAGAAGAGCATCCTGCACTGGTTGTTTCGCCTGTTCCTGAACGGCACGCCCGAGGAAGCGGCCGATACCTACAAGGCCGCGAGTCCGCTGACATACATCTCCAGCGACGATCCGCCGGTGCTCACTCTGCAAGGCGACTTGGATCCGATTGTGCCTGTCGAGCAGGCGACGAAGCTCGACGCAGCGATGAAGGCGGCTGGCGCGCGTCACACGCTGAATCTCTACAAGGACCAGAAGCACGGCTTCACCGGCCACTTTCGCCAGCAGGAACATACCGACATGTGGGCCTTCTTCGATGAGCACTTGAAGAAGTAGTGAGAATTCGAGTTCTGATTCTGGACGCCTTCACTCCACCCGATGCACAATTACTTGATTGTGCGAGCCGACGTGCAGCCCCAGTCCGCCGATCAGCACCACGTAGTCGCCGCTCACCAAAACGCCGTTCGCGCAGCCCCACTCGGTCACCGCCTCGATCGTCGAGCCCGAGCCGTCGACCGTCACGTCGCTCAGCGGAATGACTCCCCAGAACAGGCACATCTGCCGTAGCGTGCGTGGGCTGTCGCTGATGCCGACGGTGTGCACGTAGCTCCGCTGTTTGCTGAGCGCGAGCGCCGTCGCGCCCGAGTGCGTGACGACGGCCACCAGCTTGGCATCCAGGTCGGCTGCCATGTGCCCTGCCCCGTAGACGACGGCCGCGGTAATCGGGTGCAGACCCTCGGCGTGGAACTCGCCGGTCGGACGCGGCGCGTTGTCGCGAAACAGCTCCTCCGTCGCCTGAGCGATGCGGTTCATCATCTCGACGGCTTGCTTGGGATACTTGCCGATCGCCGTTTCACCACTGAGCATGCAGGCGTCGCCGCCATCCAGAATCGCGTTCGCCACGTCGGTCACTTCCGCCCGGGTGGGCCGCGGCGAGTTCTGCATGCTGTCGAGCATCTGCGTGGCGATGATCGACGGCTTCTGATGCACGGTGCAGGCCAGCACGATCCGCTTCTGTACGACCGGCATCTGGGCGACATCGATCTCGACCCCCAAATCGCCGCGGGCGACCATGATCGCGTCCGACTCGGCCACGATCTCGTCCAGGTGATCCAGCGCCTCGGGTTTTTCGATCTTCGCGATGACCCGCGCTGCCGAGCCGCGCTTGCGAAGCAGTTCCTTCAGTTCGCGCACGTCGCTGGCCTGGCGCACAAAGCTGAGGCTTACAAAGTCGATCTGGTTTTCAGCCGCCCAGATGGCGTTCTTGCGATCGTCGTCGTCCATTGCCGGGGCACTGAGCTTCACGCCGGGCAGGTTCAAGCCCTGGCGGCTGCGGATCGTGCCGGGCTGAGTGACCGTACAGCGGGCGAAGTCGGGCCCCTTCTCCACGACCTTCATACCTACCGTACCATCGGCCAGCATCACGGTGTCGCCCACGGCCAGTTCGTCGACGAGCGGTTCGTAAGTGGTGACCAGGTCGTGTGAATCGTGAGAAACCTCGCCGCGAATGAAACGAAACTCGGCGCCGCTCTCGCATTCGAGCAATCCATCGGGCAGTTCGCCAAGGCGAATCTTCGGGCCGGCCAGATCGGCCAGCACGGCAATCGGCTGCCGCAATTGGCGGCTGATCGCTCGAATCATTTCCAGCGATTCGGCGTGCTCATCGCGGCTGGCGTGCGCCATGTTCAGGCGGAAGACGTCGACGCCGGCAAGCACCAGCTCGGCGAGCTTTTCGGGAGTCCGGCAGGCGGGGCCAACCGTGGCGACAATCTTCGTGCGAGCGCGTTTCTTCAGGCGTGCGGCATCGGCCATGCGCGTTGCGTCCTCCAGGTAGCTGACAATTCGAACGTTTTAATCGGTCCCGCCTGGAGCCTCGCTTGGCCGTAGCCTACCGCGCGCGATAAGATTTGGCCAGTCGCATGACGCGTAACAACTGCGACCGACATCACACTTGACGTAAGCCAGCATGAAAAATTCGGACGATAGCGACTCACACCAAGCCGAGAACACTTCGGACGATCAGCCGCGCCGCTTTCGCCCCGCGGCCCTGATCATGGGCACGCTGCTCGGTGCCATAGCGGTCGCCGCAGGCTTGCTCACCTATGCGTTTCTCAATCGCAATACCACCCCGCTGCTCTCGCGTGCCGAATACGAAGCCGCCGCCGATCGCTGGAACGCCAGCGGACTGACGGACTACAACCTCGACCTGGCGCTCTCGGGCAATCGGCCGGGGAAGATCCACGTCGAGGTCCGCGATGGCCAGGCCACGAAGATGGAGCGCGACGGCGTGGTCCCTAGCCAGGAGCGCACCTGGTACTACTGGACCGTTCCCGGCATGATGGACACGATTGCCGAAGAACTCGAGATGGCCGAGTCGCCCGCAAAGTCCTTCAACACCTCGGGGGCCTCCGAGGTGATTCAACGTGCCGAGTTCGACCCGACGTACGGTTATCCCCGCAAATATGATCGGGTGGTGTTGGGGGCGGACTTCGAGACTCACTGGGAGATTACGAAGTTCGAGCCACTTTCCGCGAAAAAGTAGCGTGGGAATCCAGGCTCCTCGGCCGATTGGCAGCGGCCGCGTGGGGCGGTTAAACTTGTGCTCGCAACGTTCTTCTTTTTTTGGGGGCAAGCGAGGTACCAATCGCAATGAGTAAGCAGATCACCCGACGGGCATTCGTTCAGACTTCGGCGGGCGCCATGGCGCTGGCTGCCAATCCCTTCTGGAGCACGCTCCGCGCTCGCGGGGATGAATCGAAGTACAATCGTCCGCTCGTTGGCGCCATTGGCACCGGCGGTCAAGGGACCGGCATCGCTCGCCGCGCCAGCAAATATGGCGACGTTGTGGCCGTGTGCGACGTGCAGCGTCAGCACGCCGAGCGGGCCAAGAACGAACACTTCAAGGACGCAGAGATCTTTGAAGACTATCGCAAGCTGCTCGATCGTAAAGACATTGAAGCCGTGACGATCGGCACCCCCGACCATTGGCACACGGCGATCGCGCTCGCCGCCCTCGATGCCGGCAAGCATGTGTATTGCGAAAAGCCGCTGACGCTCACCATCGACGAAGGTAAGCAACTTGTGGCCGCGGTGAAGAAGACCGGCAAGGTGATGCAAGTTGGCACGCAGCAGCGCGGCGATCAGTTTGAGTTGTTCGGGCGCGCCGTCGCCACGGCCCGTAGCGGACGGCTTGGCAAGCTGCACACAATCACCGTCAGCCTGCCGCTCTCGACGGCCGAAGGCGGACCATTCCAGACACAGCCCGTGCCGGAAGGGTTGAATTGGGACATGTGGCTCGGTCAGGCGCCGCAGGCCGACTACTGCCCCGAACGCTGCCACTACCAGTTCCGCTGGTGGTACGAGTACTCGGGCGGCATTGCCACCGACTGGGGCGCTCACCACATGGACATCGCACATTGGGTGATGAACATTGAAAACTCCGGTCCCACCACAATCGATGGCACCAAGACTGCACTGCCCACGATCCCCGGCGGATACAACACGCCGAAGCTCGTCTCGGTCGACTACGAGTATCCCGCAGGCATCAAGGTGCTGATGCGCGCTCAGCCGCCAGGAGATGAAGGCCTGCTGATCGAAGGGACCGAGGGCCGCATCTATGTGAATCGCGGCCGGCTGACCGGCAAACCAATTGAAGAGCAGGATGCCGATCCGGCCCTTAAGGACAAGATCATGGAGCAGGTTAAGGAGCTCTATAAAGGAAACACAGCTCATTACGGCGACCACATGGGCAACTTCTTCGAAGCCTGGATGCACGGCAAGTGGCCGATCTCGGATGTCGAAAGCCAACATCGCTCGGTCAGTGCCTGTCACCTGGGCAACATCTCGATTCGCCTCGGCCGCAAGCTCACCTGGGATCCCGCGAAGGAATACTTTGTCGGCGACAGCGAAGCGACCGCCATGCTCACGCGCGCACAGCGTTCGCCGTACACGGTGGGATAGTTAAATCCAACACGGAGCATTGATATACCCCAAAGCCCAGGGAATGCGTTCCCTGGGTTTCTTTCTTCCCAGCGTTGTCATCTGCACAAAGTTCAGCTCGCATGTCCCACTGGACCAACAAGGCGGTTCTCATCACGGGCGGCTCCAGCGGCCTCGGGCTTGCCATTGCGCGAGCGTTTTGCCGGTGCGGGGCGCGCGTGGCCATCGCAGCTCGCTCGGCCGATAAGCTCGAAGCCGCGGCAACAGAACTCCGATCGCTCGGCGCCGAAGTCCTCGCCGTTCAGGCTGACATCCAAAAACAGGCCGACGTCGAGCAGATGATCGCCCGCACGGTGGAGGCCTTTGGCGCAATCGACGTGCTCGTGAACAACGCTGGCAGTTCTGCCCGGGGCGCAGTCATCGACACGACGGCCGAAGAGTTTGCCGCGCTGATGGACCTGAACTTCACGGCCCTGGTGCGATGTACTCGGGCCGCGATGCCGTACTTGCTCGCGTCACACGGCTCGCTGGTGAACATCGGTTCGCTGGCCGGCAAAACAGCCGCTCGCTACATGGGCGCGTATTCTGCCACAAAGTTCGCCGTCAGCGCCTACTCCGCCCAGCTTCGGCTGGAACTCGGTCCCGAGGGATTGCACGTGCTTTTGGTTTCGCCGGGGCCAATAGCCCGTGACGAACCGCGAACCTATTCCAGCGACAAGACTGCGAACATCCCGGAAAGCGCGCGCAAGCCCGGCGGTGGGGCAAAGGTTAAACTGATTCAGCCGGACTGGTTGGCCGAGCGGATCGTGAAGGCCTGTGGGCGGCGCGAGGCGGAACTGGTCGTGCCCGCCAAGGCGCGGCTGGTGTTTGCGATCTCGCAGCTGTCGGCTGAGTGGGGCGACTGGATCGTGAGAAAGATGAGCTAACAGGGTTGCCAAGCGAACTATCAACGAGGAGCCAATCCATGAGTGGCCTGCGGAACGTGCGAGCGTGGTGGTGCGTTGTGCTCTTGCTGGTGATCGCTCCTGCGGTTCAGGCCGAGGAGCTCGTCCCGCAGGCCAAGGTCGACGAGATCGTAAAACCGCTCGTCGAGGGCGGCTGGATCAAGGGCCTGGCGATCGGCTTGATCAGTGACAAGGGCGAGCAGACACTTGGTTACGGCGCGATCTCGGATAAGAATCCCTCGCCCCCCACGCCAGAGACCGTATTCGAAATCGGCTCGATCACCAAAACGTTTACCGGGATCATCCTGGCCCAGATGGTCGAAGAGGGTGCCGTGAACCTGGACGACAAGGCCCAGCAGCATCTGGGTATGACCCTGCTCGTGCCGGTCAACAAGGAGCGCCCGATCACACTGGTGGATCTCGCCACGCACAGCTCTGCTTTGCCGCGAATGCCGTCAAACTTCGCGCCCCAGGATCCGGAAAACCCTTACGCCGACTACAGCGTCGCCCAGATGGGACAGTTTCTGATGCGCCACAAGCTGCAGCGCAAGCCCGGTGAAAAGTCTGAGTACAGCAATCTGGGCATGGGCCTGCTCGGGCATATTCTGCAGCTCAAAAGCGGTTACGACTACGAATCGCTGATGGAAAAAGTGATCACCGGTCCCTTGAGCATGACCCAGACGCGGATCACGCTCGACGAAGACGACCTTGCGCGGCTCGCGCAGGGGCACGACAGCGACGGCCAACCGGCCAAGAACTGGGACATCCCCACGCTGGCCGGCGCCGGTGCCATTCGCTCCACCAGCCGCGACATGTTGAAGTACGTTGCGGCGAACCTGGGCCTCAAGCAGTCGAAGCTCGATAAGGCAATCGCTCTCTCGCAGCAGATTCACTTCCAGAATCCCGAAAACGAAGGTGGCGACGTCGGACTCGGCTGGCAGTTGCAGCGTGCGAACAAGATTGTCTGGCACAACGGTGGTACCGGCGGCTACAGCTCATTCATCGGCATGCAACCGGAAAAGAAGATCGGCGTCGTCGTGCTTGGCAGCTCTTCGAGCGACTATGTGACGCAGCTTGGTTTTCGCCTGCTAAAGCTGCTCGGGGGCGACGAAGTAAAACCGTTCTCGCTCCCCAAGACGATGAAGTTACCCGCCGAAAAACTTGAGCCCCTGGTCGGCAAGTACCGGATGAGCCCGGCCGTGGTCGCCGAGGTCACCAGCAAGGGAGACCAACTGTTCGTGCAGCTCACGGGCCAGCCGCGCATAGGGATCTATCCCACGAGCGAGACCAATTTCTATTGCCGGCCAGTCGATGCCAAGTTCGATTTCGAGGCTGACGACTCTGGCAAGTTCACCAAGATGGTGATCCACCAGAACGGGCTGGACATTCCCTGCACGCGCATGGAGGCGGATGACAAGGACGCCAACGAGACTTCTGCCGACGACAAGAAAGAAAAAACCTCGGCGGGCTGAGGCTGAACGTAGAAGCAACCCGATAAGCAGCTGCCTTGAGCACTGGAATGTCGGTCTACGTAGAGTCTTCCTGCGCGGCAGAGTCTACCGCCGAAACCGCGTGTAGGGCGCGAGCGCGGCGAATACTGGCGCAATGCATGACATCCCATGCGGCGTGCCAGCATGCATTAGTCGATAAACATGATCGTGAAGGTAACCATCGAGCATGGCCTTGCTGACAGCAGCTTGTCGCCTCGCCCACGCGAATCGCCGCATGGCGGTGGAATTGGAACGAGCGGTCGCGAATCATCACAGGTGCTAGCTGCTGTCGGCCGATAGTCGGCGAAGGAGATTCTCAGATCAATGTCTGCCAATCGCATCACGCGCTATCTGAATCGTATGGATGCCTTCTTCCCTCCCTCGCAGCCCGAACCACGGCCTGCCGCGCAAGCGCCGCAGCCTCCAGCGGGCTTCGTCGTCTGTCCATTGCATGTGGCCGTCGCCGCGGCCTGGCAACAAGAGGTTTATCGCCGGGCTTATGAAGACGCGGTCGCCAGGACGCAAGTTCCGCGGATCTACCGGCGGATGTTCTCGAATTGGAACTAATCGCCACGGTCGCAACGCGGCCCCGCGGCTGGCATAATTCCTCGAATGCCAGAATCCGCCCCGGCCGATTTCGCAACGACACTGCACTACACCGAATCGCTGATGCGCCGGGTGGTCTTTGCTTTTTGGCGCCGGACGGTCGGAGTCCTGTTCCCGCTTGTGCTTCTCGCAATGGCTGCGCTGATCGCAATTGGCGCCAGCCTGTACGGCATGAACTGGTACCTGGTCGTGCTGGCCGCCGTCGTCATCCTCGGGACTCTGCTGGTAATCGCGATTTTCGTGACGCACTACCGCCACACGCTCGGACGCTTTCGTAGACTGAAGTCGCCAAGTGCGACTCTCTCGGTGAACCGCGAGCTGTTCACCGTCACCTCGGACCTCGGTAGCTCAACGCTGAAGTGGCACGCCGTGACCGAGCTCTGGCGTTTCCCCGAGTTCTGGCTCGTGATGCTTTCGAAAGCACAGTTTGTCACCCTGCCCCTCTCAGGCATTCCTGCCGAAATGCAGCAGTTCATTCGCGAGCAGGTCCAACTCGCCGGCGGTAAGGTTCAGTAGAACCGCACGGCCAATCTTCCCCTAGCGTGCTTCGCCCGGCTAGCGGATAATGGCCCCCTGCCATTGGTAACGCCCCCTTCCGGAGCATCCGCCGCCATGAAAGGCCTCGCCGCCCTGCTGCTGTCGATCTTTGTCGCCATGTTCTGCTGGGGCGTTTACGGCCCGGTGCTCGCCGTGGGCCGGGCCGGCATGGAAGGCAGCTCGCTGAAGCCGTTCATCTGCGTCGGCATCGCCTACTTCCTGATCGCGGTCCTCGCCCCGATCGTCACGTTACGACTCAAGGGGGAAGTCGGCCACTGGAGCTCCACCGGCATCATCTGGAGTCTGGCTGCGGGAGCCGCGGGTGCACTGGGTGCGCTGGGGATCATCCTGGCCCTCGCGTTCCGTGGCAGTCCGGTCTTCGTGATGCCGCTGGTGTTCGGCGGAGCTCCGGTCGTAAACACCTTCCTCACGATGTACTGGAGCAAGTCGTTCAAACAGATCAACCCGGTGTTCATCTCCGGCTTGATCCTGGTGATTGTCGGCGCCGCGACGGTACTGATCTTCCGGCCGCAGCATGGTCCCGCACCCGCGGCGGCGCACGCGGCTGAAGCCACGGCAGCGGAAGCCCCCGTCGGCGGCGCAACACCGCACAAGCAGGCGATTGGCGCCAATGATTCTCAAGCCCAACGCTGGGGCATGGTCACTCTGTTCACGGCGATGACCGCCCTTTCCTGGGGCGTTTACGGTCCGACACTGCACCGTGGCCAGATGGCAATGGCCGGCAGCCGACTGCGGCCGTTCATCTGCGTCGGTATTTCCTACTTTCTGATGGCCGTGATCATTCCCTGCCTGATCCTGCTCCAATGGGAAGAGCCCGGGCGATTCACTTTCACGGGCACCGTCTGGAGCCTGGCCGGCGGCGCCGCGGGCGCGATCGGCGCGCTGGGGATCATCATGGCTTTCAACTTTGGCGGCAAGCCGATCTTCGTGATGCCGCTGGTGTTCGGCGGAGCACCGGTCGTGAACACCTTCGTCAGCGTGACGCAGGCCGGCCAGTGGGGCGACCTGCACGCGATGTTCTTCGCGGGCCTGATCGTCGTGGTGGCGGGGGCCGTGACCGTACTGGTCTTCGCTCCAAAGCCGGCCCCACATCATCCGCCCGCCGACGACAAGAAGGCCGAAGCAGCACCAGCTTAGTGCGAGCGGGCGCCGAATAGGTCGCATCGCCGTAGGCGATATTGCTACTTCTTCGGAACCAGCCGATCCGAATCGGCGGCGGTCCCAAGCTTCACTTTGAGCTCGAGTGGCTGAGCGCCACGCAGCACCGTGACTGGCACTTCGCGGTTGGCCTCGGTCATGCCCACCAGGTTCACCAGGTGGTCGTCGTCGTCCACCGGGATGCCGGCAAACTCAAGGATCACGTCGCCCACTTGGATTTGAGCGACTTCCGCGGCTGAACCGGGAAAGATCTTCGATACCTTGGCGCCCTGCGAACGCTTCAGGCCGACGCTGATGCCCAGGCCCGGATCAAACTTGTGGTCGAGCTGCACGCCAAGTTGAGCCCGGGTCACGCTGTTATTCTGGACGAGCTGCGTGGCGACGAACTTGACCATGTTCACGGGAATCGAAAAGCCGATCCCCTCGTTGTGCCCCGAGCTCGAGGCGATTGCCGTGTTCATGCCGATCACTTCGCCGCGCAAGTTAATCAGCGGCCCGCCGCTGTTGCCGGGGTTGATCGCGGCATCGGTTTGCAGGAAGTCCTGAAACTTCACATCTTCCGACAGGATCAAGTCGCGGCGTCCCGTGGCGCTGATGATGCCGAACGTGATCGAGTGACTCAGCCCGAAGGGACTGCCGACCGCGAGTACGAAGTCGCCGATCTCGATCCGGTTGCTGTCACCGAATCGCACCGGCACCAGGTTTTTGGCCTCGACTTCCATGACGGCAATGTCGGTCGCCGGATCGCTCCAGACACGCGTCGGATGTAGCACGCGGCCGTCGGCCAGGCGAATGTTGATGGCATCGTTCGCGGCATTTTTGATGACGTGGCGATTGGTGAGCACGTAGGGGCGGCCACCGATGTCGGCGATATAACCGCTGCCGGCCTCCTCCACGTGGCTGTCTCGCGAAAGGGCATTCGCCCGTTCGACTTTGTCGGCTTCGATGTGCACGACCGTCGGACGTACGAGCCGGGCGACGGTTTTCAGCACATTACTCTGATGAGCAAGCGTGGTGGATTCGCGGCCGAGGTCTTCGTAGAGCTTGGCTCGCTCGGCCGATTCTCCTTCCTGGCCATAGACGCCAGACGTGACCGGCAGCATGAGAGACGCGGCGACGAGACCCCACACGGTCGTGCGAACCAGACGAGACATCGCGAAACTCCACGAGACGGTAAACAAGAATTGGCCAGTCGAGCGATCCAAGCTGCCGGCAACCAACCGCACATCCGCCTGCATTTAAACGATAAGTCGCCTCGACGCACTTGGCAACGCACGATCGGCCGACGGCGACTTTTCAGGGCGATTCTGTCGCCTGAACAGCATTCTATCAAACGAAAATGCACTGGCGGCTCGCCGGCGGTCACTTCAAACCTGCTTGAGGTCTAAAGGCCGCTCGGCCTGCCTTACCAGTGCACTTTACGCTGTTGCCTCTCTTTATTCCGCTTACCCCTCGTCCTGTTCCGCAGTACAAGGGCAGGCGTATTTACACTTCTTATACGTCGATCTCGATGTCGTTGATCGACATGTCGCCGTCGCCCGAGCCATCGTGTACGCGGCCCCAGTCGGCATCGCTGCCGCCGTGGCTGCCGTAGCGTTCTTGCTCGCGCTGGCATTCGATGCACAGCGTCGCATACGGCAGGGCGTTCAGCCGAGCCATCGGGATCGAGCAGCTACAGCCTTCACATACGCCGTACTTGCCTTCGCGCATTCGCTCGAGGGCATTCTCGATCGAGGCCAATTCGCGGCTTTCCACTTCGGCCAGTTGCGAGCTGATCTCGTCCTGCGCCGAGTCAAGCGCCGCATCGACCACGTCGCCGGCCGTTTGTGCCCGAAGTTCTTTGAGCAGGCTCAAGTCGCCGGCGAGCGCCGTGCGGAGCGCGTCGCGGCGCATGATGAGAATCTGCCGCATGCTGAGGATTGCGTCTTTGCGTGCCATGTGTCCTTCACCTCTATGTCCGGTTGTCTACGTGCGGCCGAAGGATTTGAGGCCCCAGCAAGCCGCTGCCAACTTCCCTGCAAGTTCCTGGAAAAAGTCGTATTTCACGACGCCTCTGATTGCCGCCATTTTTGCCGCAACCAGAATATAGTACGCATCAAGTTTGGCGAGGGTCACAAAAATCCGGATGGATTTTTAGACGCCTCGACCCGCCTGAAGTTCACGCTTTTGTCGAGTGTTTTCCGCCGTCTCCGGACTGCCCACCAGCGGCAGCCAACCAGTTCGGTGACTTACCGCCCGGTCGGTCCGCGGTCGAATCTCGGCCAGACACTTTCGCGGACCGCGACCGTCGGCTACGAGGGTCAAGGCCCCCGTCCGTCAAGTGCGGTCACGTTCTGTCCACAAAAGTGCCCGCGAGCCACCGTTCTCCCTGCGTCACTTTCGCCCTCCGGATAATCGGCAGAATCCGCGCAGATATACAGCCGTTCTTTCCAATTCGGATTTCCGGCCGCGGCAGTGCCCGAGCTGCGTTCACGCTCTTTCCGCCCCAACACGGCCTCACGACGTAAGGTAGCAGTTGAGGACGCCCCCGCGTCCCCTGCCCCTAAAACGTCGCTCGCCATCGGAAGCTGAATCATGGTACTGCTCGCTAGCATGGAACCGACCGCGTCGGTGCTCGGCACGCCTCCCGCCGATTTGCTGCTCAGGATTGTGGGCACCGCCCGCGACGGTCAGGTTGTCCGCCTGTCGAACCGCAAGTGCTCGATCGGCTCTGGCCCCAACTGCACGCTCCGGCTGCGGGCTCGCGGCGTGCGGCCCGTCCACTGCCTGCTGCTCCGAGGTCCCGGCGGTACCGTTCTCCGGTCCTGGGCGCCTGGCATCCGTGTGAATGGGGAGATCGTGAGCGACGCCGTGCTGGAGGCCGGCGACTTGATTACGATCGGACCGATCGAATTTGAGGTCTTGCCATCGGAGGGCCCCCCCGTGGACCCTTTCGACGCCGGTCGCACGGTCGTTCTTGACCGCCGACCGGCCGGTAGCCAGCCTTCGAACCTAAGCGCCACCACGCGCCTCATCGCACCGTTGGCGCCCCGACCGTTTGAAGCTCAGTCGCAACCTGTTCAGCCCCAAACCGCAAAGCGTCCGCGTCACTGGCGCTCGCGCGTGCGGAAACTCGTGGGCGAGGTGCGTAAGCTTCGCGACCAGATCGATCGCTTCGAGCAAGCCGCGCCGATTGCTGAACAACAAGCGGCCGAGGCGGCTCAGCTTCGCGAGCGACTCGATAGCGTCAAGGAGCAGAATCAGTCCTGGGAATCGACACTCCAGCGGCTGCAAGCGGAACTCGACGGCCGGCAAAGCCAGTTGGCCACGGAGTTAACCTCCCTCGACTTCCGCCGGACTGAGCTGGAGACCGAGCGCCAAGCCTGGCACGAGGAACACGAAGCCCAGCGGCGCGCGCTCTCCCAGCGCGAGGCTGCTCACGCCGACGCCCTACTCGCCCATCAGCAGGTCCGCGAAACTTGGACCCGCGACACGGCCAGCCGCGAAGCGGAGCTCACCGCGGCGGCCGAGGCTCTGAATCTGCGGCAGGCGGAGCTAACCCAGCTTGCCGCCAGCAGCGACGAGCTGGCGAAGCGTCAATCCGAACTCGACCGACGGGCCGCGGAACTCGACGCGCGCGAAACAGAGCTGGCCGCAGCGGAAGTCGCGGTTCGCCAGGCGGAGGAGGAACTGGCCGGCCAGCGTGTGGCCCTCGAATCTCAGCGCCTGGCAACCAATCACGAGCTGACAGCCGCCCATCAGGAACTTCAGGCTTCGCAGGCCGAGTTTGCCGCGGCGCGTGAACGAATCGCGACCGAAAACGAGGTGCTCGCCGCAAGCCGCGAAGAGCTTGAATCGCACAGCTCGCGCCTGGCCGACTACGAAGCCGAACTGGTCGCCGCCCGACAAGCGATCGCCGCGCTGCACGAGTCTGAAGAGGAGCGGCTCGGCGAGCGAACCGCCGAGCTTGAACGTTTGGCAGCTGAGCTTTCGGCGCGCGAGCTGGAACTGGCAGAGCGGCTGCACGCACCCCCGTCCAGCACGGACACCGTCGTGGCCGAGCCATCCGACGACCTGCAGGCCGAGCTGCAATTGCTGCGGCAAGAGCTGGTGACACGCACTGAGGAATTGGCCCAAGCACAGGCCGCGATCCAGCGGGCGAATGAGCTCGCCCTGCAGCAATCCATCTCGCGTGAAACCGCGGAGCAGGAGTTTGCCCAGGCCCTCGCCGCGCGACAAAACGAGTTCGACGACCAACAAGCTGCCCAGCGCCAGCAACTCGCCCAGCGCGAAGCCGAACTCGCGGCGCGCGAGTCTGCCCAAGCCTCGCTTGCCGAGCAGCATCAGAAAGCCGTGGAACAGCACCAGCAGGCCCTCGCCCAACATGAGCAGACGCTGGTCCAGCTCGAACAGTCGCAAATTGAGCTTCACGCGCGGACAGCAGTCCTCGCTCAACGTGAAGCGGCCCTGGCGGAACAACCACACCACGGCGAGGCGCCGCGGGAACCAGATCCGGCACAAGTGGCCGCCCTTGCCGCGCAACGAGAGGCCGTCCTGGCTGCCGAAGCCGAACTCCAGCGCGAGCGTGAGGAGCTGCACGCTGAACGCGAGGCCTTGCGGCAGGAACGCGAGAGTTTCGCTCACGAAAGACTGCGGGCGGCAGACCGCCTGGACGCCGACGCCCGGGAACTCGCCGAAGCCCGCGACCAGTTGGATGCTGAGCGCGAGGAGCTCGAGTCACGAGCTCGCCGAACCCCCCTGCGCTCACCGTCGCCGGCATTCGAAGATCGAGGCGAGCAGGAGTCAGCATTCAGCGAGTTTTCGCCCGATCGCCGCAGCGGTCGGTCGATGTTTCCGAGTGAAGCTGAGACCGAGCGTGCCCCATCGGCCGAGACGCTGCGTAGTCGCCCCCCCTCCGAAGATGACGATTCGATGGAGTCGCACATCGCGGCTTTCATGGACCGCCTGCGCGGTGGACAGCCGACCACGCCGCCGGTCGTGGAGCGGACGCTTCCCAAGCGGCGGAAGTGTGACGAACAGCCGGCGCCGCCGGCCGAGTCCGCAGAGCCCGTCGGTGTCGTTCCTTCGATGCAGGTGGTCGACGTGGCGACGGCGCCGATGGAGATTGCCCGCCGTAAGGCTCCCGAGGAAAAGACCAGCATGAACGTTCTGCGCGAGATCGGCCTAAGTCATGCACGCAGCGCCATCGACACCCACGGTCAGCGGCGCTCGCTCGACCAGGCCTACGTCACGCTGGCAATCAGCGCCGCCTGCCTCGCCGTCGCCTTTCTTGTCGTCTTCATGGCCGGAAATGCCGTGATGCGGAGTGCCGGAGTCGCGATTCTGATCATCGGCATCTATTGGATGGGCTCCAGCATCTGGGCCGCCAACAAAGTCGTCGCCACAATTCGTCGCCGCCGCAAGGGAGGCCTCCGAGCGATGCTCGAAGAAGTCGACGCCGAGATCGCAGCCATTCGCAAAGAGGCCGAAGCTGAAATCGCCGCCGCTGAGCAAGAACGCGCTGGCGAATCCGCCGCCGCCGAGTAGTCCTGGGGGTGTGCTAAAAGCCCCGGTCCGCCACGATGTCGTCAAAGTCGCGCAGGTGGTAGTCGATCTTCGAGAAGTCGAGCACCCGGCAGAGCGATCGCAGCGCGACGCCCAGTCCGTCTGGGCCGCTGAACCCGCCGTACTGTCCGCCAGCTTTCACGTGCGGCTCCAGATCCATGATGAAGCCGGGGATCCCGCGCCGGCGAAGCTTGGCGTCGAGCTTGGGCAGCATCTCGCGCAGTTCCTTAAAAATCATCTCGTGACCGCTGTCGCCGATGTCCGCCGGCACGAAGTGCTTCAGCGTCTCTTCATCGATGTGGGCTTGCCGCTTGCTGGCCTCGGGATGGCGATAGTCCTTGATGTGCATCCAGCCGAGCCCCGCCTTCATGAAGCGGAATTGCTCGAGCACCTCGGCGGCGGTGTAGCCCTGGCAGGTGAGATTCCCGGCGTCGAAGATCAACACGAGTGCCGAGTTTTTCACCTGTCGATGAATCTCGGCCAGGATCTCGCCGTTCTGCCCCACCAGGTTCGCCTCGAGTTCGACGCCGTAGGTCAGATCACTCCGCAGGCACATCTCGGCGATCTGCCCCAATTGGTCGACCACCTGCGGCACGTGTTTCCAGGGGTCGGTCCCCTTGGGGTGATAGAACGAAAAACCGCGGATCAGCTTGGTCTCGAACGCATGGGCCAGATCGCAAGCTTTCTTCACTTCCTTGTCCAGGTATTTCTTGAACGGCACAAAGGCGTTCTTGGTGCCGTCCTCGACGTCGAGCAGCTTGACCTTGCCGATCGGCGAACCAATCGATGCCACGTTCAGCCCGTACTCATCCTCCAGGTGCCGGATCGTCTGGATCTCCCCCTTGCTCAGCTTCATCACGTTCTTGATACCGTCGCCGGCGTCGATGAACCGCAGGCTGTAGTACTGCAGGCCGATCGCGGCGAACGCGGCAAACTGCTGGACGGCCGTCTTTTGGTTGGCCGCTTCGTCACCGAAACCACTGAGCGTAACCTGAGCGTTCTGAGCCATGACACCTTCGGGGGCTGGAAAACTGATTCGTAGGAAGCGAGCGGAGAACTTGTACGCCGCTCGGCGGAGCCGCACGACAAGAGGCACATTGTGTCCCCGCAGCGCGGCCGCTGACAAGGGGCGAGGGCTGCTTTTGCCTTGTGTTTGGACGGAGCCAGCTCGCGCGCGGGCGATTTAGTTGGCGGGGCTACTCTCGTTGTTGAGACATGCTGGCCGTGGAGATACACTGCGGCGGAGGTGTTTCGGTATCGAGGTCATGCAAGTCGGAGAACCAATGCTAACCGCACACGTCAACTTCCGCCGCCTCGCAATCGCCCTCGCCGTGTTGGCCACGGTTGCGATGATCAAGCCCGCGAACGCCCAGTCCCCGGAGCCCACCATGCGTACGATCGAGTCCAACGGCATCAAACTGCGCATCGCGGAAGCCGGCTCCGGGCCGCTCGTGATCTTCGTCCACGGCTGGCCCGAGTCCTGGTACTCCTGGCGGCATCAGCTCCCCGCGGTGGCAGCGGCAGGCTTTCACGCGGTGGCGCCCGACATGCGGGGCTATGGCAAGAGCGATAAACCCGAGGCGGTTGAAGACTACGACATCCAGCATCTCACCGCCGACCTGGTGGGCATCGTCGACGCACTTGGTGAAAAGCAGGCCATCCTTGTCGGACACGACTGGGGGGCGATCGTCGCCTGGCACGCCATGCTCTTGCATCCCGATCGCTTCCGCGCTCTGGTCGCGATGAGCGTCCCGTATAGCGGTCGTCCGCCGCAGTCGCTGGTGCAAAGCCTGAAGGCCGCCTTCGGCGACAACTTCTTCTACATCCTCTACTTTCAAGAGCCGGGCGTCGCCGAGAAGGAGTTCGACGCCGATCCGCGGGCGATCCTCAGCCGCTTGTATCTCTCGCCTGATTCACCCCGCGAGAAGCCCGAGGTAACTGACCCCAAACGCGCCGCGGGTGGCTGGATCCCGCGACTCGGAGCACCCAAGGGGCTGCCCGATTGGCTCACCCAGGAAGATCTCGAATATGTCGTGGGCGAGTTCAAAGAGGCCGGTTTCCGCGGCGGCATTTATTACTACCGCAACTTCCATCGCAACTGGGAGACCACCCCGCAGCTCGCCGGAGCCAAGATCACGGTGCCGGTTCTGTTCATCGCGGGCGATAAGGACGTCGTGATCCGCGGGGCGACGGCCGACGGGCTCTCGGCTGGCATGAAGAAGGCGGTGCCAGGCCTGCAGGGTGTCAGGCTGATCCCAAACACGGGGCACTGGGTCCAGCAGGAGCGTCCGGCCGAGGTAAACGCCCTGCTGGTCGAGTTCCTGAGGGGCCTCGACAGAGCTCCTTAGGACGGTCGCTGGTCTGGATTTCCCGGCGAATTCGCGTTCGATGCCGCGGGTCTGGCCAGCGGACCGATCTTCGGGGTTATCCGAGTTAAGGAATTTGGGTATTTTTTTCTCATAATGCTTGATTATTTGCCCGGTCCAAATTAACGTGGTGCTGTCGCCCTGGTCTGAGAACCTCTTCGGAAACGCTAATGCACGCCAAGTAAGCCAAGTTTTCCCGCTTCGTCGGGGACCTTTGCTTACTCGTCTGGGTGCATGTGGCGACTGCGGAGCACTCTCATCCGCGAACAGCCCTGGTGATTGGCTCGCAGGAGCCGGTCAATTTCCAGGTTCAGCCTCCTGCAATGCCCCGATGCAATCGCGTGCAGAGAACGCCCCCAACACCCAAGGAGTAGCTTCATGCATCCGCAACGCAGTTTTGCTTCGCAGCGTGTAGCGCTGCGCGATCCCAGCCGTCTTGTACGGCGTATCCTGCCTGTCGCCCTGCTGGCGATGGCTTTGCTTGCCGCCTCTTCCGCGCAGGCCAGCACCCTCGAGATTCAGATTTCGGGTCTCGATCTGCAGTATGACGGCACGAACATCTTCGACGCCGGCGTGCATAACACCACCGGCAGCGGCGATCCAGCCGAATCCGACCCGCTGAGCCTCCTGGAGTTCTACATCGACGGCAATCTCGTCGGTTCGCAGAACACCAACGTCTTTGCCGACATCTACATCAAGGACGTACTGAACATTCCCGTGGGCGGCGGCGGCGTCGTCAGCGCGGGCAACGGCGATGCTTTCGGCATTGACCTGTTGACTGAGAATCAGACGCCTGGTTGGGGACTGGCACTCGACATCGACACGATGCAGTTTTTCTACACCGGAGCTGAAATTTCGATCACAGTGGCCGGTCTGGCAAGTTCGCTATTTGCCCAGGATCTGCCGTTCGGTCTGGCCTTCGATCCGAACGAGCAGATCACGATCGTGCTTTCAAGTGCGAATCTGAACAATGTGACTTCCGCGGGCGGGTTCCTCACCGGCTTTGACGCCGCGGGCACCGGCAATATCGCGGGCGTGCTCGTCCCAGAACCGTCGAGCATGGTGCTGGCCGCCTTTGGCGCAGCGGCACTGTTCTTCGGGTATCGCCGCCGAACGCGATAGGCTCTTGCGACCTCGAAATCGGCTGTGACTTTCTACGAGGGGCTCCCGCTGGGGAGTCCCTCTTTTTTTTCAAGGAGTAGCTGCTCGTGCTTCGATTCATGACTCTTCAGGTCGCGCTATTGGCGGTCGTACTGGGGCCCCGCCTGGCGTTGGCGGACTTCCTAGTCGCCACATCCGTCTATGTGAATACCAGTTGGCGAACGATCGGTCCGGTGGGCGACTTGACCGGCGGTGGAATCAACAATGTTGGGCTCGCCTGGGAAGCAGCGAACCCCGGCTGGAACTCAGCGCTGATGTTCGACGACTCGAATTCGGCCGGTTGGAGCAATGCGATCGAGGTGGTACACCCCAACCCACCCTTTCTCCGCTATTGGTTTGATGGAACCGAGACGGTTGGCTCGTCCCCGGTCTATTTCCGCAAGGAATTCGAGATCGAAGGCGATCCTATTAGCGGCCTGTTCAGTTTTACCGTTGACGACGACGCTCAGATCTATGTGAACGGAGTCCAGGTGGTCAACGACAGCAACGGCCTGGCCACGACGGTCAGCGGCCTCGACGTGTTGCCCTATCTGACCACCGGGCTGAATCTGATCGCCGTCAAAGCACAGGATCAACAAGGCGGCCAGGGTTTCGCCGGAAACTTGCAACTCGTGTCGAACGTGCCGGAACCGTCAGGCATCGTCCTGGCCGGGCTGGGGATCGCCGCCATGGCGCTCGTTCAACGCCGTCGTCACAGTCTCTAGTTTCGATCGGCAATCACGATACGTCGAAGCTCAAAACCCCACGTCGCGAAGCACGCGGCGTGGGGTCTTTAATCACTTTCGTTCTTCAGAGCTCCGGCGTTCTATGCTCGGCGGCGGCGGAACACTATCACGCCCAGCAGTGCCAAGCTCGCCAGCACCATGCTCGACGGCTCGGGTACTTCAACCACGTAAACCAGATCCTGCCATTCCCCGCTGAGCAGCATCTGGAATTGATACTGCCCGGTCGTGGTCCACGCGCCAGCATTCAACTGGTCGATCCAGTCGCCGGCCAGGGCGAACATCTCGTGAATTTCGTCATCGTCGCCGGGTTCGACGTCAACTCGCGTGAGATCGGCGGTCAGATCGAGCGGTGTGGCGGTTGCGCCGTCGTTCAGGATTTCCCAGATCGCGACCTGAAAAGCCGTTGCCCGAACGCTGAAGTGAGCAGGGTGATCGTCGTCGAGCAGGACCGAGTAGGCGTTATCGACGAGCAGTTGCATCCGCTGCTGCTGGATCGCATTCAGGCCAAAATCGTCCAGGGTGCCGAGCGTGTACTCAAGCGGCTCGAACTCGAACGGCAGCCACTCATAGGGCTCCATGCAGAACACGCCAACTTCTTCATAGTCGACAAACAGCGGATCCTGCGAGACGTGAACCAATCGCTGGCCGCCCCACCAGGTCGAGCGCTGCTCGCCGTTGTTGGTGCCGTAGTACACGATGCCGCGGCCGTCATCAGGCGCGCCGCTGACGACATAGACCGGCGCTGCAAGCGCGGTCGCGGCGCAGCACAAGGCCAAAGCGGTGAAAGCCACCAAGCGCGGAACCTGCCGCAGCACCAAGTCCGTCCATCGTCCCGCACGCCGCTCCGCGGGCGCGCACGATTTACTCGCAACGTGTGCTTTCGCAGTGGCAAGTCCGCGCATTAGCGTTACCTCAGGCTCAAAGTTGTCCGTCAGAAGGATGCGCGTTTCATGGTAGTTCGCGCGGCGTGAGGATCAACCCAAAATCCTGGAAAAAGCCGCGACTGCGTCGGCGCCGCTGCAGAATTTCTCGAGAAATTCAGCGATTTGCGGACGTGCTCGGATCACATGCCGCACAACAATCGCCCAGCGTTCAGCCTGTCACCAGGGCCGTTCCACGCACCAGTTTTGCTGACGAAAGGGTCCCCGCGGCAGCGAGCAACGAACGAAGCGTTGGCAGCGTCGAGAGCTTAAAACACACCTGCTCACTGTAGAGTCCGTCGATCTGCTCGGGTCGTACACGCTGCGAGCGAAAGATCTTCGGGATCGCCGGCATCCGCAAGGTTCCGGGCACGTTCGCGCCGGCGAGCAGCCGCGAGTCGACGACGACGGATTGACTACTGTTGTGCTGCATCAGGTGGGCACGAATCGTGGCGTGATATCGCGCAAAGCGCGGCGGATCGCTGAGATGATGCACGAGCGTCGTCGCCATAATGCTGGGAAGTACCCCGTGTGTAATCCGCGAATAGACGATGTAACAGTAACCCCCCGAATCGCAGACGAGCAGTTGACCGCAAGCCATCCGCCCGTGATCGCGATGGATTGCGCGTTCCCCCGGACTGAGGATGCTCGCCGCGGAATCGTTCGCGTCGTCCAGGTCGATCATTTCGCACCGCTCGATGTCGCTAGCCCATGCCAGCGGCGGCAGGACAATCGCGGTTTGGTCGAGTTCAACGAAGCCCAGCCGTTGCGAGATCGCCCGGACGTCACTCGTAGCCGAAAGGTCCGTGATCGTGACGTCGCGCATCGCCGCCAGCGGACGTATCAGTGCCAGGCTCCGCACCCGATGCTCGGGTTGCACATACCAGGAATGGAGGTTGCAGAAGCGTTCTTCTCGGCCGCCAATCTGCCGGCGGCTGAAGATCATCCCCAGCAATCCCACGAGCGAGCCCCCCTCGGCCAGCGCGTACCCCCGCGGTTCGTCGGGGTCGCCAAGCTCGAACGCCCGCTCCCAAAGTTCTGAAGACATGTTTGGATTCAGCTCGCGCAAGACGCCGTCGCGTAGCTCCGGAAACATCTCACGGCGGATCGGCAGGACTTCCGGCATAACAAGCAGTATCAAACCAAGGGCGGATTCGCCAGGAAGAGACGTACTGTGCGGGCAACCGCGGTCGCCGCTGATATATCTTAGTTCAAGCCAACCCGGTTTCGACCATACGCTGGAATGGACCGGCCATTCGCCCGCTGATTTCATGCATCCCGGTTGATCCCATCACCCCCGCGGGGGAAGATTACGGGGGGAAAGCCTGGAAATTTCAGCCAAATTCAATCATCTGGAACCTTCGATGTTGTCTGCCCTTTGCCGTCGTCTACCGGGCGTCTGTTCGTGGCTCCTGCTGCTTGTCGGCAACGTGGCGCCTGCGGTAGAGCCTGTCTATCACGTCGTCATCTACGGCGGCACCTCGGCCGGCGTCATGGCCGCGGTCCAGGCCGATCGGCTCGGTAAGAGCGTCGTGCTGGTTGCGCCCGAAAAGCACCTG
This sequence comes from Pirellulales bacterium, assembly GCA_041741015.1. Classification (GTDB taxonomy): domain Bacteria; phylum Planctomycetota; class Planctomycetia; order Pirellulales; family PALSA-1355; genus JALHMI01. The sequence continues at coordinate 6,464 of JBGSKX010000337.1, read as the reverse complement.
GGCGGGCTCACGGCTGGCGGACTCGGTTTCAGCGACACGGGCAAGAAGGATACGATCGGTGGCCTGGCTCGTGAGTTCTATCACCGCGTCTGGAAGCACTACGATCAGCCCGCTGCCTGGCGCTGGCAGCGGCGGGAGGACTACGGCAACCAGGGGCAAGGCACCCCTGCAATCGATGGCGCCCAGCGCACGATGTGGATCTTCGAACCGCACGTGGCCGAATCCGTGTTCGAAGAGATGCTCGATGGCGAGGGTATCCTCGTGCATCGCGACGAGTGGCTCGATCGCGAGCGTGGAGTCGAGATTGCCGATGGCCGAATTCAGAGCATCCGCACCCTGAGCGGCAAGACTTTTCGCGGACGGATGTTCATCGACGCCACTTACGAAGGCGATCTGATGGCGGCTGCCGGTGTGAGTTACCACGTCGGCCGTGAAGCCAACAGCGTCTATGGCGAAAAGTGGAACGGCGTGCAGAAGGACGCTCGCCAGCACAAGCATTACTTTGCCGATCCGGTCGATCCGTACGTCGTTCCCGGCGACCCCCAGAGCGGCCTCTTGCCGCGGATCAGCAGCGAGCCGCCCGGCGAGAACGGCCAGGGGGACAAAAAGATCCAGGCCTACTGCTACCGGATGTGCCTGACGAACGTGCCGGCCAATCGCGTGCCGTTCCCCAAGCCGGAGGGCTACGATCCGCAGCAGTATGAATTGCTCGCCCGCGTCTTTGCGACCGGCTGGCGGCAGATGTTCGACAAATTCGACCCGCTGCCCAATGGCAAAACCGACACCAACAATCACGGCCCGTTCAGCACCGACAACATTGGCATGAACTACGACTATCCCGAGGCGAACTACGACCGCCGCCGCGAGATCCTGGCCGAGCACACGCAGTACCAGCAGGGCCTGATGTACTTCATGGCCAATGACCCCAGCGTGCCGGAGGACGTGCGCAAAGCGATCAGCGAGTGGGGCCTGGCAATGGACGAATTCACCGAGACCGGCAACTGGCCGCACCAGATCTATGTGCGCGAAGCCCGACGAATGCTCGGCGAGTATGTGATGACCGAAGGGGATACGCTCAGCACGCGCGACACGCCAAGCTCGATCGGCATGGGTTCCTATTCGCTCGATTCGCATAACGTGCAGCGCTACGTTACGCCCGATGGCTATGTGCAGAACGAAGGGGACGTGGGCGTCAGCACGCGCGGCAAGCCGTATAAGATTTCATACGGTTCGCTGGTGCCAAAGCGGGCCGAATGCGAGAACCTGCTGGTGCCAATCTGCGTTTCCGCTTCGCACATCGCCTACGGTTCGATCCGGATGGAGCCGGTGTTCATGATTCTGGGCCACTCCTCCGCCACGGCCGCGGCCATTGCGCTCGAGGCGAACGTCGCCGTGCAGGACGTGCCCTACGAGAAGCTGCGCGAACGCTTGCTGGCCGAAGGACAAGTGCTGGAGTACACGCCGTCGCCGGCTCCCAAGAAAGCGAAAGCGAAGAAGAAATAGCGAGTCACCGTCGACGCATGCTATCGAAACCACTTCGATCTGGTTTCTGGGCATCCTAGAACCCATCGCGTGCTCGCGGTATCTTGGGGGCTTATGAACAGCACCAGCCCCCCTCCCCTCGCCTCCCTCCACAAGCTCCGTGCCGGCATGGTCGGCATGGGCATGATCTTCGACGAAACCTACCGGCCATTCTTCGAGACCGTCCGCCGCCAGCCGCTCTATGAACCTGGCGTCGGTGTCTGCGAAGTCGAACTCGCCGCTGTCGCCAGCCGCACCGGCAAACGGGCGGAAGCCTACCGCAAGTCCGCTGGCGACCGGATCGGGGCGTTTAAGAGCTTCGTCGAGCCAAACTGCACCGAGCAACTGCTCGCATCCAACGTCGACTTCGTCTGCGTGGCCACGCCCGACGATCGTCACTTTTCGGCCGCCTCGGCCGCGATCAAGGCCGGCAAGCACGTCCTGATCGAAAAGCCCTCGGTGCTCACGCTCCGCGAGCTGGACGAACTGGAATCGCTGGCCAGCCAGTACAACGTGCTCGCCAAGGTCGTTTATCACAAGCTGCTCGATCCGGACCACAAGAAGCTTCGCACCCTGGTGGCTGACAGCGTGCTCAAGCACGTCAATAACGGGTACTGCACCCTGCTCGAGCCCAAGAGTATCTCGGGCAGCCAGTTCGCCGAATGGATCACGGGCCGCAATCCAGGCACGTACGTCGCGGTGCATTACATCAAGCTGATCGACTTTACGTTCGGCGGCAGCTTGAAGAGCGTGCAGTGCACCGGCCAGCGCGGTCTCGTCGGTCCGGCCGATGGTCCAACCTGGGACTCAACGCAGTTGCGGATGATCTACGAGTATGACGACGGTCGCGAGGCGGCGTTCGACATCCACACCTCTTGGGTCACGCCCGACAATTTTCCCGGCTATGTCGAGCAGGAAGTGCAGTTCCGCTTCGATAACGGCGTCTGGAACGGACACAGTCGCAAACGCGGCGTGGAGCTCACCGTCGAAGGCCGCACGCCGAACGAGCTGAAGACCACGATCAACACCCACTACAACGGTACATTCCTCGAACCGTGGGGCGCTCGGGCACAGCGCGGCTACGGCATCGAGGTGCTCGAGCGTTTCGTGCGCGAGGTGGCCCAGGTCGAGTTCGGCGGAATCAACGAGGAGCGAGCCAAGCGCTTGGCCGCGGCGCGAACCCTCAACTACAACGACGTGTCTGCCGACCGTCAGACCGTGGCCGCCGTCGAAGCGATGGAAGCGATCCTTGCCCATCATGCTGCGGGCACACCCAACTGCATCGTGAACGTGAACGACCAGCGTGGCGGCCTCGTGCTGTACAAGCCCGGCGCGGCCGAGCCGGAAGTCTTGTACGACGGGAAAGTTTAGAACGAATTCGAGTAACCATGAAACAATCCGAGAAGCCATCCGCCATCCAGCATCCGGGCGAAGATCAGTCAAACGATTTGCGTAGGCGGCTTAACGCGGTCGAACCGCTCAGCCAGCGGACCTATACGCCCAGCCTGGCCGTGCTCGCACGCAGCGAAGGTTCGTATCACTACACGCCCGAGGGGCGGAAGCTGGCCGACTTCACCTCCGGCGTGCTGGTCGCGAACCTGGGGCACAACCCAACCCGCTGGTGGCGACGGATCCTGGAGTACATGGGACTTTCGCAGATTCCCGCCAGCGGTGAATTCTTCTCAGCCGTCACGCTCACCTCGTACAACGCGGCCGTGCCGCTCGAGGTCGAAGCTTCCGAACGCTTGCTGAGAAGCCTGCAAAGCCAGCCTGGCGGCTCGCGGATGGAGCAAGTTCTCTGGGCGGCGACCGGCAGCGAAGCCGTGCAAAAAGCCATCTGGGCTTCGCTCGAACGGCGTTCGGGCGCGAACGTCATTCTGGCCACTCGCCACGGTTTCCACGGCAAGAAGGGCCTGGCCGGCGCGGTGACCGGCAGCGAACGCGATCCGGAGCGCGATCCACGGGTGCGGTTTCTGAGCTTTCCGACGACCGAATGCGAGAATCTGGCCAAGCGGCGCGAAAAGCTCGATCTCACTCCGTACGAAAATGAACTCAAGGCGATCGCGGCCCAACACCCTGGCAAAATCGCTTGCCTGATCACCGAGCCGTACCTCGGTGGCGGCGGTTCGTATCACCCGCAGCCGGAATACTTGCAGCTGCTCCAGCGATTCTGCCGTGAGCACGAGATCATCTTCATCCTGGACGAAGTGCAAGCCAACTTCGGCCGCACGGGCCAGATGTACGCGTTCACGCACTACGGCGTCGAGCCGGACATCGTCGTACTCGGCAAGGGCCTGGGGAACGGCATTCCGGTCGACGCCGCCGTCGGTCGGGCGGACATCTTCGGGGCCATGCACTACGGCGGCGGGTCCGACACCTGGAGCGCCTCGCCGCTGGGTTGCGCCGCTGTGCTCGCCACGCTCGACGAGTTCGAATCGCACGACGTGCTGGGGCATGCTCGGCAATTGGCCGATGTCATTGAGCGCGGGCTGGAGCGACTCGCCACACTTCCCTGCGTGGCCAATATTCGCGGCGAAGGCCTGGTGTGGGGCATCGAACTGGCCGCCGTCGGCGGCATGTCCGCAGAGAAAGTCGCGGCTGACTGCGTCGAGGCCTGCTACCGTGGCGATGCTCAGGGGCGAGCGATTCACCTGCTCGGGCCGCTGGCCGGCAAGGTCCTGCGAGTCAGCCCGCCGCTGGTCATGCCACTCGACGAGGCCAAGCAATACCTCGACGTGATGTCCGAGATCTTCAGCAAGATCGGGCAGTAGTGTGAAGTGTTTCAGTTGCCAGCATTCCGCGGAGAACTGACGCATGGACGCCCAAGAACTCATGCGGCTGGCGATCGATAAGGTTCGCGAAGGACTCGCGGCCGGCCAGTCACCATTCGGCTGCGCCATCGCGATGGCTGGTCGCGTGCTGGCGGTGGAACACAACCTGGTCCGCCTGACCACCGACATCACGGCCCATGCCGAGATCAACGCGCTGCGTTCCGCTTGTCGCGCGGCCAGCGACATTCACCTCGAAGGCGCTGTCGTCGCCACAACCTGCGAGCCTTGCCCCATGTGCATGTCGGCGCTGCACTGGGCGCGCGTCGATACGGTTTACTACGGCGCCACGATCGCTGACGCCACGTCGGCCGGCTTCAACGAACTCTCGATCCCCGCCAGCGAAATCCTCCGGCTGGGCGGCAGCTCGGTAAAGCTCGAGGGCGGACTGCTGCAAGCGGAGTGTGCCGCCCTGTTCACAGAGTGGCAGGCCGGAAGTGCAGCGCGGCCATACTAGACAACGCATCTGCTTACGTGATTTCGGACTTCATGCTGACCGACCAGAACATCATTGACGCAGCTCGCCTGATTCGCGCCGGAGGTCTCGTGGCTTTTCCGACCGAGACCGTCTACGGTTTGGGAGCGAATGCATTGGACGCAGTAGCAGTTGCGGGCGTCTTTGAAGTCAAAGGGCGCCCGCGGTTCGACCCACTAATCGTGCACCTTGCTGAGCCCGAACAACTGACGGACGTGGCCAGATCCGTGCCTCCGCTGGCGATGAAGTTAATCGACAAGTTTTGGCCGGGCCCACTGTCGCTGGTTCTGGATAAGCAACCAAGCATCCCTGAAATTGTTACCGCCGGATTGTCGAGCGTCGCGATTCGATGTCCGGCTCATGATCTGGCTCGGAGACTCATCCAAGCGGCTGGTGTTCCCATTGCCGCTCCTAGTGCGAACCGTTTTGGAGCGGTCAGCCCGACGACAGCCGGGCATGTTGTCGAGCAATTCGGAGACGAAGTGCCCGTTGTATTGGACGGTGGGCCTTGCCGCATCGGACTGGAATCCACCGTGGTTTCGTTCGTTGATTCGCCCGATGGTTGCCCCGCGCTGTTGCGGCCTGGCGGGATCACCAGTGAGGAAATCGAACGCGTCGTAGGGACGCTCAAGATCCGCATGCATGAAGAGTCGCAGCCTGCATCGCCCGGTCAACTACTTCGCCACTACGCGCCGGAGACGCGACTCGTGCTAAGCGCGGATGGATTCCCCACAGGCAGCAGCGCGGTAAAAGTGGGGTTACTGAGTTTCCAGCGACCGACCTCGCCGGCCGGATTCGCGGCAATCGAAGTGCTTTCCGAACAGGGTTGCCTGCGGGAAGCCGCCGCCAATCTGTTTGCCGCCCTGAGACGCCTGGATGCGCAAGGGTTGGATTTCATCGTCGCGCGCCCCGTGCCGGAAGTCGATCTGGGTCATGCCATCATGGACCGTTTGCGCCGCGCCGCGGCACGATAAGTCCCAACAGGCAGCACGAGCGACAAACGGGCGCGCGTTACTTCCGGCTCTTCTCGTGCGTTACGGTCACGTTGGTCGAAATTCCGCCGCGCGGCGTGAATGCTGCCACGAGCGTCATCCGCCGCGGATCGAGCACGGCCACCAGGTCTTCCAGAATCCGGTTCGTGACGTTCTCGTAGAAGATTCCTTCGTTTCTAAAGCTCTGGAGGTACATCTTCAGGCTCTTGAGCTCGACGCACCGCTCGTCCGGCGTGTAGGTGAACGTCAGCACGCCGAAATCCGGCTGGCCCGTCTGGGGGCAGACGCTCGTGAACTCGGGGCAGCGGATCTCGATCGTATAGTCCCGCTGGGGAAACTGGTTGGGAAACGTCTCGAGAATCTGCCGGAAATCGTCGGCCATGTCCGATCCTTTCTTGGAATGCTGGTCTCTGCCATCATAGAATGATTCGTTTCGTTTTGTCAGGCTTCTTTGACGTGTGCACGGCATGGGAAAACCCGCGGTACTGTTACTCTCCGGCGGCCTCGATTCGGCCACTTGCGGGGCGATTGCCCGCCGCGAGGGGCACGAGCTCTACGCCCTCTCGTTCGACTATGGCCAGCGGCATCGGGCCGAGCTCGACGCCGCCGCCCGCGTGGCAACGCAACTCGGCGTGCGCCGGCACGTGA
>JBGSKX010000336.1:0-9220 GCA_041741015.1 Pirellulales bacterium | reverse complement strand
AGGTAGCGCTCATCGATCCCGCGGTCCAGCCGATCGCCGGCATCGCGTGGGACGATTTCGACGTTTGTTTCATTGCGCTCCACGGCGGAGCGGGTGAGGATGGCCGCGCACAGGCGGAACTCGCGCGGCTGGGCGTGCCTTTCACGGGCAGCGGTCCCCAGGCATGCCGGCTGGCGATGAGCAAGCTGGCCAGCAAGCAGCGCTTTATAGCGGAAGGCGTGCCGACGCCGCGGTATGTGCTCATTGGCGCCGACGACAAGTTGGCCAGCGTCGCCCGGCGGATGTCCACGCTGGGCTATCCCGTCGTGCTGAAACCCGACGATCAAGGTTCAAGCGTGGGTGTGACCATTGCGCGGGATAGTGCGGAACTTGCCGTCGCGCTGGCCAAGTCGCGCCGCTTTGGCGGCAGCGTTCTGGCCGAGCCGCTCATTGTCGGCCGCGAATTCACGGTCGCGATGCTCGATGATCGGCCGCTGCCGCTGATCGAGATCGTGTCTCCCGAGCCGGTGTTTTCCTACGACGCCAAGTACAACAGCTCGCTTACGGAATACAAATTCGACTTTTCGCTCGATGATGCCTCGCGGGACGCGATCGAGGCCGCTGCTATCGGCGCGGTGCGAGCGCTGGGAGTCATCGGCCTTTCACGTGTCGACGTGATGTTTGACCAGCATGCTTCGCCCTGGGTGCTCGAGGTCAACACGATTCCGGGCATGACCGCGCGCAGTCTCGCGCCGCTGGCAGCAGCGCGGGCCGGCCTCGACATGCCGGCGCTGTGCGATCACTTGGTAAAACGCTGCCTTGCGGCGGCAGGAGTGGCATGATGGCCAAAAAGAAAACCACCGAGGAGAGCACGGCCGGCGGCGGATCGAAGAAATCTTTACGGCTTGTCGCCGGCGCGCTGATCGTGGTGCTGCTCACCGGCAGCGTGTGCGTGGCCGTGTGGAGGCACGTGGGCGGTCACGTCCTCTCGGCCGAGCAGTACCAGGTGCATCCCGAACACATTACGCTCTCGCCCGCGCCGCCAGAGTGGATACGACCCGATCCGGGGAGCCAGCAAGCGGAGGAGCGCATCAAGTCCGAGGTGCTGCGTGACCTGGAACGGCTGGGTCCGCTGTCGGTGCTCGATGTCGATCTGTCGGTGAAGCTGGCCGAGGCCTTCGTGGCGCACCCCTGGGTTGCCAGCGTCGATCGGGTGAGCAAACGATTTCCCGCGGGCGTCGATGTGCATCTGACGTATCGCGTGCCCGTGGCGATGGTCGAGTTGCACGACGGCAGCGGAGTGCTCCCCATCGACGAGCAAGCGGTGCTGTTGCCGGACCGCGATTTCACCGTGGCCGAGGCGGAACGTTATCCGCTGATTGGCGAGATCTACACCAAGCCACCATCGGCGCACGGCAAGCATTGGGGCGATGCGGCGGTGATCGGCGCGGCGCAGCTGGCGGCTTCGCTCGGCAGTGAGTGGCATAGCCTGGGCATCGCGCGGATCGTGCCGCTGGAGCGCAAGCCGGCCAAGAGTGGCTTCGAGTACACCTACGCCCTGATTACCAAGACGGGCACGCGAATCGATTGGGGCCGATCGCCCGGCAGCGACACGCCGGGCGAAGTGCCTGCGCGCGAGAAGATCGCGCAGCTCAAGCGTTACCAGGTGCAGAACAAAGGCTCGCTCGACGGTCCTGAAGGGGCCTGGCACATCGAGATCGACGGGCACGGGGCCCTGCTGCAAAAGGCCCTGCCGCAAGTTGCGCCGCTCCCGGCGGTGGATGAGGTATCAACCAAGAGCCGGCGGCCGATCGAACGGCAGGAACTGGAATCTCCGCCGGCCGGCGATGGCGTGCTGCGGCGAGCTGAAGACGGCGAGCCGATTGACTGAGCCAGACGGCGTGAATTAACCGCGGAGGGCGGAGGTACGCAGAGTGAAGAGCGAGGAAGGCGGAGAGGTCGTCGATCCTGCTTGATATACTCGCTACAGATCCCGCTCCATGGTCAGGCAGTAGTCTGCAAAGCCGACCGATCGCCAGAAGGCAATAGCCACGGCGTTGCCGACGAGCACGTCGAGCCGGATTCGTTTGCGACTGGTCCATTCGTTTCGAACGAGATGATCGATAGCCGCGCGGCCGATGCCCTGGAGGAACGAGTCGCTGACGACGAAGAACTGCCGCAGATAGATGTGCTTTGGTTCGTCGCGGAAGAGCGCGTAGCCGACGGGCTGCTGCGGAGGTTCGGGCCCCTGCTCTGCCGCGAAGATGACCGCGCGATATTCGCTGGCCAGCCAGGATCGCATGCGTTCGGCAAGCTCTGCGACGGTCATTGGGTTGCTATGCCCTTCATCGCGGATGAGCTGGGCATTGAACTCTGCCAGGAGTTGGCAGTCGTCGAGCGTGGCGGGGCGGTAGTGCATGATTTTGATAATATAGAGTCATGCTTTTCCGAATCACTACTCCCGAGACCCGAAACATTCGGCCGAAGTCATTGTTTTCTGAACTCAACAAATATGAACGCGTGCTGGTTTCGTGGTTGTTGATTCTGCTGGCCATAGCGTTGGCAATGCCGGTTCTAAGCAGGACGCTGATCGAGGTGTCCTACATCGGCCGCGCTAGCGATAGGTGGGCGACGATCGTGTTCAATACGGTGTTGTTCGGGTGGCCGTCACTCGCCCTGGTGTACTTTGCATGGAAAGTGCGACGGCCTGCAAAGTATCGCTCAGAGCGCAGCGATACGCCGTCTCCGGGCTAAACGTCGACTGGCGAACGTCGTTCTACTTCGCTGACGAGTAAACACCCGCTGCGGCGGCTATGGATGCCCCGTGATCGAACTTGTGGCCTTGCTCGGCCAGGAGTTGTTCGAGGGCTGAGAGCAGCACGTAGACATTGTTCGCTCGCGAGCCGTAGCCCATCAGGCCGATGCGCCAGACTTGTCCTTTGAAGTCGCCCAGGCCGCCACCGATCTCGATGCCGAACCGCTTGAGCAATCCACCGCGAACGGCCACGTCGTCCACGCCCTGGGGAATGCGAACGGCATTGAGCATCGGAAGCTGGTGCCCTTCGGCGGCCGTGTAGCCGATGCCGAGCGCGGCAAGACCGGCCTTGAGTGCTTTATGATTGAGCATGTGGCGAGTGAAGCAGGCTTCGAGCCCTTCCTCTTGCACGATCTGCAAGGCTTCATACAGGGCGTAGGTCATGTTGATCGGCGCGGTGTGGTGATACACGCGCTCGGAACCCCAGTACTTGGCGAGCATCGTCAGGTCGAGATACCAGCTTTGGACCTTGCTCTTGCGGCCGAGGACGATCTCCATCGCCTTGGGGCCGAACGAGACGGGCGCGAGGCCCGGCGGGCAGCTCAGGCATTTCTGCGTGCCGGAATAAATGACGTCGATGTTCCACTTGTCGACTTCGACGGGCACACCGCCCAGGGACGTGACGGCATCGACGAGCAAGAGCGCGCCGGCGTCGTGCACGAGCTTCGAAATCTCTTCGATGGGCTGCCAGGCGCCGGTCGAGGTTTCAGCCATCACGATGCCCACCACCTTGGGCTTAGCCTTGGCAATCGCATCTTTCAGGTCGGCCGGCGAGAAAACCTCGCCCCAAGGCTTTTCGACTTTCGTGACGTTCGCTCCGGCGCGCGTGGCAACATCGACCATGCGTCCGCCAAACACGCCGTTGACGCAGACGATCATCGAGTCGCCCGGCTCAATGATGTTCACGACGGCGGCTTCCATGCCGGCGGAGCCCGTGCCACTGACGGCGAGCGTCATTTCGTTCTTGGTGCGGAAGACCCCCTGCATCAGGACCCGCATGTTGTTCATCAGCTCGAGGTAGTACGGATCGAGATGGCCGACGGTCGGCTTGGCGATCGCCTGGAGCACGCGGGGGTGGATGTCGCTGGGGCCGGGGCCCATCAGGATGCGGACGGGAGGATTCAGAGCGGGGGCGGATTGGGTCATGGGAGATTTATTGAGAAATGCGAGTTATCGTTAGTTGATTGGATTGGGATCGAGGTTTGCCCCCCCGCCAAAGCCGGAGGCCACCGAAAGAGAGTCAGTCGGCCGGCGGAGCTTCGCGCACCAGGACGCTGATCTTCTTGAACGTGGGTGTGCCGGAAACCTGGCACCACTCGAACAGAGCCGACTCGGTGGTGGTGAGCGTCGCGCCGGCCGACTCCATCCGCCGCAGGCCCGTCTCGTAGTCGACCTGGTAGCGCGAGCCGACCGCATCGACGGGAATGTAAACCCGGTAGCCGGCGGCCAGCAGGTCGAGCACGGTTTGCTGGACGCAGACGTGGGCCTCGATGCCGGAGACCAGGACCTTGCTGACGCCGGACGCCCCAAGCTGGGCCATGAACGGCTCGCAGCCGCCGCAACTGAAGGCCATCTTGCTGGGGATCGTGCCCAGCCGGTCGGCAAGTTCGCGGACCGTGGGACCGAGGCCTTGGGGGTACTGCTCGGTCGCCAGCATCCGGACGCCCGTGGCCTCGGCCCCGTCGATCAGCCGGCGCAGATTCCAGAGGATTCGGGCCTGGCCGCGGATGAGCGGCATCAGCTTGGTTTGGACGTCGACCACAACCAGGGCCGTGTCCTCGGCGGACATGAGCTCTGGGCTGCGCGAATACGGTTGGTTGTTGCTCATGGCGCTTGAGCATAGCGGAAAAGCTGAGAGGCTTCTATCAGCTCGGTTTGGCGCACACTCCGGGCGGATTGGCGCGCCGCAGAGTCTTGCGCCGGCTGGCTTTGCGACGGAGGAACATATGTACTTTGGCTGATAAATATGCTTGCAAGTTGGGAAAATCTGGGGGATAATCGCGGGCAGTAGCGCTCCAGGAAGTGCGCTGCTCCCCGCAGACCCTCCCGCCCACAGCTTGCACCCCTTACTCTCGAAGGAGATGCATCATGACGAGTTGGATAGCTCGCCTTGCTGCCATCGTGCTTTCGGTTCAGGCCATTTCGGCCGCGAACTCACTGGCCAACACCCCTGATGCTGCCGCGCCTGACGCTGCGGCTCCGGCATTCAAACCACCGGGATTGGGCGACCCCGGCGAACTTCGCGAGGTTGCGATCGAATGCGGCCGGGCCGTGGACGGGGGCTTTGAGCTCAAGGGGCAGGACGCGCGGCAACAGCTTGTCGTGACCGGCAGTTATGCTACCGGCCAAATGCGTGACCTGACATCCAAGGTCACTTATACGACGGACCCGGCCGGCGTCGTCGAAGTCAGCCCCTCGGGCTATGTGGTTCCGGCGGGGGACGGCAGCACGACGATCACGGCCACCAGCGAAGCGGGGCCGGTCGGCACGATCAAAGTGACCGTCAGCCAGTACGGCAACGACCCACTGGTGAACTTCCCGAATCAAATTGTGCCGATCTTCACAAAGCTGTCTTGTAACGGCGGCGGTTGCCACGGCAAGGCGAGCGGTCAGAACGGGTTCAAGCTTTCGCTATTGGGTTTCGAACCGACCGAGGACTTTGAGCACCTGGTCAAGGAAGGGCGCGGACGGCGACTGTTCCCGGCCGCTCCGGACAAGAGCCTGCTGCTGCTGAAGGCGATTGGCGCTGTTCCACACGGCGGCGGCACCCGGATGGAAGTCGACACCACGCCCTATCGGTTGATCCGGCGTTGGGTGCTGCAAGGCATGCCGTATGGCAGCGACAGCGATCCGACCGTGGCACGCATCGAAGTTCTGCCGCACGAGCGGACGATGCCGCAACACGGCGAGCAGCAATTGCTCGTGATCGCGCACTACACGGACGGTTCGACGCTGGACGTCACGAGCATGGTGACGTTCGAACCGAACAATCCGGAAATGGCCGAGGTGAGCACGACGGGCCTGGTGAAGACGCTCGACCTGGCCGGCGACGTGGCGGTGATGGCGCGTTACCAGGGGCAAGTCGGTGTGTTTCGTGCTACCGTTCCGCTGGGTATTCCGGTTGAATCCACTCCGCCGCCGGTGAACTACATTGACGAGGAAGTCTTCGCCAAGCTGAAGAAGCTCGGCGTGCCTCCTTCCGACATCAGCGACGACGCGACGTTCCTCCGCCGCGCGGCTCTCGACATTGCCGGCCGGTTGCCCACACCAGAAGAGACGGAGAAGTTCCTGGCCGACACGTCGCCCGACAAACGCGATCGGTGGGTCGACACGCTGCTGGCGAGCACGGACTATGCCGACTTCTTTGCGAACAAGTGGAGCTCGATCCTGCGGAACAAGCGGCAGGACGCGACCTACGCTCGCGGCACGCGGATCTTTCACGACTGGATTCGCGACAGCCTGCATGCGAACGTGCCGTATGACGCATTCGTGCGGCAACTGCTGACCGCGACGGGCGAAATCGGCGAGAACCCGCCGGTGGCCTGGTATCGCGAGGTCGACAGCGTGAACGAACAAGTGGAAGACTCGGCCCAGTTGTTCCTGGGCCTGCGAATTCAATGTGCGCGTTGCCACCACCATCCGTTCGAGAAGTGGAGCCAGCAGGACTACTACGGCTTCGCGGCGTTCTTCTCGCAGCTTGGCCGCAAGCCGGGCGCGCAGTTTGGCGAAGAACGCGTGATTCACAAGCGCGGCATTGCCACCGCCAAGAACCCCAAGACCAACCAGGACGTTCCGCCGACGGGACTGGGAGCTGAGCCCGTGAAGGGCACGGCTGACGATGATCCCCGGCACGAACTCGTCGACTGGATGGTCAATCCCGAAAATCCGTTCTTTGCCCGCTCGCTGGTGAATCGCTACTGGAAGCACTTCTTCAGTCGCGGCCTGGTCGATCCGGAGGACGACATGCGGGTGACCAATCCGGCGACGAACGAAGAGTTGCTCAACGCCTTGGCCAGTGACTTCATCAAGAGCGGTTTCGACATCAAGCACCTGGTGCGAACGATCTGCACGTCGAAGACCTATCAGCTTTCGTCGCTTCCGAATGACTACAACGCGGGCGACAAACAGAACTACTCGCGCTACTATCCCAAGCGGTTGCCGGCCGAGGTGTTGCTCGACTCGATCGACGACGTGACCGGTTCGAAGACCCAGTTCGCGGGCCTGCCGCAGAACGTGCGGGCAATCCAACTGCCGGACACCGGCTTCAATTCGTACTTCCTGACCGTGTTTGGCAAACCGGAGAATTCGAGCGCCTGCGAATGCGAGCGGTCGAGCGAAGCGAACCTGGCACAGAGCCTGCACCTGCTGAACAGCTCGGAAGTGCAAGGCAAGCTGTCGTCGAACACCGGCCGCGCTGCCGTGCTCGCCGGCGAGAAGGAACGAGCTCGCGAAGACAAGGTCCGCGAGCTGTACCTGCGAGTGTATTCGCGCGAGCCGCAGGCCGATGAGTTGGCCGTGGCTGCGAAGCACCTTGAGAAGTCGCCGGACGAAAAGCTGGCCCTGGAGGACATTCTCTGGGCGCTGGTGAATACGAAGGAATTCCTGTTCAATCACTAGTTCCGTGCTGTTGAGCCACGGGCTCTGAGAAAACAGCAACGAGCTAGCCCACCTGAAGCTATCGGTAATTATGATGGGATGGGGCTGATTCGGAGCCAGCGCTTCGAATCGGCCGCAGCCCGAAGAGCGCCTCAGCTCCCGCCGTGGCGCTTGAGAGACTCCGCCAACCTTCCCGCCCAGGTATCTACCCGTGAAACGTTTGCCCGCGCTCGCCGTGCTTGGACTGTGTCTGGTTGTGACTGGGGCTGGCCGCTCGTTGGCCGAGGATGAACCGAAGCCGATCGAGATCGCTGAACTTAAGCGCGAGGCGCCCGTCGACTTCGAGAAGGAAGTTCTGCCGGCGCTGACGAAGAACTGCCTGGCCTGCCACAACGCCAAGGACGCCGAAGGCGACCTGGTGCTGGAGACGCCGCAAGCGATTCTGAAGGGCGGCTTCTCGGGGCCTGCGGTCGTGGCCGGCAAGAGCGCCGAGAGCCTGCTGCTGAAGGTGGCCGCGCACCAGGAAGAGCCGATCATGCCGCCGGCCGATAACGGCGTCGATGCCAAGCCGCTGACTAGCGAGCAGCTCGGCCTGATCAAGCTCTGGATCGACGAGGGGGCGAAGGGCGAGGTTGCGGCCAAGAATACAACGCTCGCCTGGCAAACGTTGCCGCCGGGCATGAACCCGATCTATGCCGCCGCGGTCACGCCGGACGGACGTTATGTCGCCTGCGGTCGCTCAAACCAGATCTTCGTCTACAACGTGGCGACAGGTGAATTGGTCACCCGGCTGACCGACCCCGCGCTGCTGAGCGGCGAGCTGTACAAGAACCGTGGAGTGGCACACCTGGACCTGGTGAACTCGCTGGCCTTCAGCCCGGATGGACAAACGCTGGCGTCGGGTGGCTTTCGCGAAACCAAACTCTGGCGCCGCGCGGACAATGTAAGAGTTGCTGAAGTGGCCGCGGGCGGACCGGCAGTGCGTTCGCTGGCCGTGAGCGCTGACGGAAAAATTGCGGCGACTGGTGATGCCTCGGGCGAGATCAAGCTGTGGGATCTCGCAACGCTGAAAGACCCCAAGGTGCTGAGCGGTCATGCCGCGCCAGTGACGGGCGTCGCGCTGCTTGAGGGCAAGCTCGTCAGCATTTCGGAAGATAAGACGCTGCGGCTGTGGAACGCAGCCGATGGCGCCGAGCTGGCCAAAATTGAAACGCCGGCGGCGGGAACGTCGCTCGTTGTGCTGCCTGCCGGACAGGTGGCCACCGGACATGCCGACAATCTGATTCGTCGCTGGACGCTGCCTGCTGAAGCCGGTGGAGCGATTACCGCCGCGGGTGAGATCGCCGGGCATGCTGGGCCCGTGGCGGGGCTGGCAGTGCTCGCCGGTGAGAAGCCGCAACTGGTCTCCGGTTCGGCCGACGGCACCTTACGCATTTGGAACCTGGACGACAACAAGCAAGTGCGCGAGATCGCGCATGGCGCCGCGGTCACGGCAGTCGCCGCGCGGCCGGACGGCAAGCAAATTGCTTCTGCCGGCGCGGACAACCAGACCAAGCTGTGGAACGCAGCGGACGGCGCCGTTTGGGCTTCGCCCGACAAGCGGGCAATTGCCGAGCTGAAGGGTGATTTCGCCGCGCAGTTCAAGGTAGCCCAGATCGATCGGCGGTTGGCGTTTGTCAGTGGCCGTGCCGCCGACGACAAGAAGGCGCTGGCCGATGCCGAGGCGAAGGTCATCAGCACCTCGCAAGCGGTCGCCACCACGCAAACCGCGAAGGAAGCGGCAGCCAAGACGCTAAAAGAAAAACAGGACGCGGTGAAGCCGGCGGCCGA
>JBGSKX010000335.1:0-8044 GCA_041741015.1 Pirellulales bacterium | reverse complement strand
CGAAGCCGAGGTCCGCGCCGCCGCCGAGCAGGCCCCGCCGCCGCGTGGGTTTTTCGACGCCCTGGCCGCCGGCGGCAAGATCAAGCTCATCGCCGAGGTGAAGAAGGCCAGCCCCTCGGCCGGCATCATCCGGGCCGACTTCAACCCGGTGGAAATCGCTAAGACCTACGAGCAACACGGCGCAAGCTGCCTCAGCGTGCTCACCGACGAACAATATTTTCAAGGCAGCCTCGAATACCTCAGAGCGGTTCGTGCCGCGGTCGAGATCCCTGTGCTGCGCAAGGACTTCATCCTCGACGTCTATCAGCTTTATGAAGCCCGGGCCGCTGGCGCGGATGCCGTGCTGTTGATTGCTGAATGCCTCGACGATTGCAACCTGCGTAAGTTGCACAACGAGGCGGTCGCGCTGGGGATGTCACCGCTGGTGGAGCTTTACGATCCGGAGAACCTCCAGCGAGTGTTCGACGCCGGGGCAACGCTGATCGGCGTGAACAATCGCGACCTGCGCTCGTTCGTGACCGACTTGGAGCACACACTAAGGCTGCGGGAGCGTGTGCCCGACCAGTGCGTGCTGGTGAGCGAAAGCGGCATTCGCACCCGGGCGGATGTCGAGCGACTGCAAGCAGCCGGCGTGGATGCGATCCTGGTAGGGGAGTCGCTCATGAAGCAGCGGGACATCGGCGCTGCGGTGGATGAGCTTTTGGGCCAGTGAGTGCGAGTCGGACAGTATGGTTGAAGCCAGCAGCCGGCAGTATCCGCTAAGGCAACTCTTCTGGCTCACTGCCCTGGTGGGCCTTACGCTGGGCGTTTGGCTGCCCGATGTCGGAGAGTTGGCCAATCGGCACGAGGTCGCTGCGATCCTCATCATCCTGATTCGGCTGGCGCTGGGGTGGATCGCGATTCTGGCCGTCGCTCGCCACATCCGGCTGATGCCCCCATTCCTGCGGCGGTTGCCGCTGGAGTTCCAGGTCCTCGCGGGGCTGACGATTCTGCTGATTATTCTCATCGCGGCCTCAATTCTCCTGCCGCCGATCGAATAGATTGAGCCTGTGCTAGCCGGCCCGTACGCCGATTTTCTATAATGCACGCGGCCCATTAGCTTGTGCACCTCCACTGCTTTCACGCGAGCGACTCGTTCCATGGCCAACACCGTTTCCAACATCGCCTCGATCTTTCGCAGCATGATCGCGCTGCTGGTGCTCGCGCTGTTGGGCACCGGAAGCTGGATGGCCTATCAGACCTACCACGAACGCGCGCGGCTCACACGTGAGCTGGACGAAGCCCGGGCCGAGGTCGCCGCGCTCGAGAAAGAGAACGAACGGCTGGAACTCGCGATGCGACTACTGAAGATTGATCATCGCGTAGCCCAGATCGAAGTGCTCGAGCAGCGAAACGACGGCCCCCGCCCGCAAACGACGTTTCAATTCGTCGAGGTGGATGGCGACGGCAATCCGATCGGCGAGAAGAAGATCTTCACGCTCGAAGGCGATCGGGTATACGTCGACGCCTGGGTGATCAAGTACGACGACTCGTTGATCGAGACCGGCGATCCGCTACGATCGACGTCGGTCTGTCTGTTCCGCCGGGTGTTTGGAGAATACCTGCCGCCGGACGAGGGATTCGCGCTCGACTCTGCCGGTTCGCGTCCGGCCGCGTATAGCCAGGGGGCCGAGATCTCGCCGCTGGAGCGCGACATCTGGGCGAACTTCTGGCAGTATGCCAACAATCCGGCCAAGGCGCGCGAAGCTGGTGTCCGCGCAGTGCACGGCGAAGCGCCGAGCATGAAACTCGAACCGGGGAACAAGTACAAGGTCGAACTGCGCGCCAGCGGCGGACTGTCGATCGTGGCCGAAGAAACGGCGCCCAAATCGGCCGCGTAGCTAGTGTCGCGCCTTCTCAGCCAACAGCAACCGCGCAAGCTTGCGTCCCGTTGTGTTCAGCGGCATGTCGACCAAATCGTCGGGCTTTACCCACTGGCTGTCGGGTTTCAATCGCGGCGGCTTAGCACACTGGGCCAGGTAGCAATCGAGCGTGATCCGAAACCGCGTCACGCCATGTTTTAGCGTCGTGAACTTTTCGAGCCGCTCGACGTCGAGCCCCGCCTGCTCGCGAACCTTGCTGGTCAGTTCCTCTTGAAAGGCTCGCCCGCGCTTGGCACTGACCGCGAAGCGAGCAAAGTCCCACAAGCCGGCCCAGCGCTGGCCCGCCGCACATTGCCTGAGGAAAACGCGTCCGCGATGTTCGACGATCACCGCCGCTTCGCGCACGTTTTCGAACACTTGCTTGGCTTTCGGCGTCGGTAGTTCATCCTGCCGGCCTTGTTGAAAGGCGGCGCACAGTTCGCGCAGTGGGCACTCGCCACACTTCGGCTCGCGCGGCGTGCAGACCAGGCTTCCCAGTTCCATCAGCGCCTGGTTGAACTCGCCGCACCGTTTGCGCGGCAGCAGGTCTTCGGCCAACCGCCAGAGCCGCTGCTGAACGTCACCGGTCGTCGGGTCGCCTTCGATCGCTGCCAGCCGCGCGAGCAATCTCACGGTGTTCGCTTCCAGGATCGGTGCGGGCAGATCATACGCGATCGAGGCGATCGCGCCCGCCGTGTAACGACCGATGCCAGGCAGGCCCAGCAGGGCATCGAGCGTCCGCGGAAATTTGCCTTCGTGCTCGGTGGCGATGACCTTGGCCGCCGCCAGCAGCTGCCGCGCGCGGCGATAGTACCCCAGGCCTTCCCACAGCCGCAGCACATCCTGCTCGTCGGCACGAGCCAGTTCCGCCACGGTTGGAAACCTGGCCACGAAGCGCTCGAAGTAGGGGATGACCGTCACCACCTGCGTCTGCTGCAGCATGATCTCGCTGAGCCAGACGCGGTAGGGATCGGCCGATTGCCGCCAGGGCAGCTCGCGCTGGTGCCGGCGAAACCACGGCAATAACTCGCTGGCGACTGCCTCGGCATAGCTAGGCGCACACTTCTCGGTTCTAGTCGCTGATTGTCCAGGCTTCCGGGCCATGCAGATTCCATGTGCAGATCGAGATGGGGCCGTCCGGATATCCTCTTTGCTCCGGCAGGCCTGCGAGCATTGTAGAATGGCCCCCAAGGGTCGGGAATGAGTAGACCAAACGCCGGCTGTCGATTAGGCTCATACCTCTCTCGCCACTCTCCGCACTCATCGAACGAGCGCATCGGCAAGGCATCCGCATTGGCTAAACGAAAGCCCACCAAGCACGACGGCCCACACAAAAAGAGCGGCCCCGCGCGCAACCAGAACCGCCAGAAAGTCGCGCGCGGCGGCACGCCCCGGAGCGAGATCCGCTTGCGTCAGCCCCCCGGCGAGAAAGCCTGGGAAATTGTGCTGCCGCGCTGCGCGCGCGATCGACGCGAAGATGTCGAAGAAGTTCGCCTGATGCTCGAGGCGGGCGAGTTTGATGTCGCCCGCGACGAGTGCCTGTGGCTGCTCCAGGGGTGTACCGATTGCATGGAAGCCCACCATCTGCTGGGCGAGATCGCGCTCGGCGACAACGACTTTCCGCTGGCCCGCGGACACTTTGGATACGCCTTCCAACTGGGAGCGAAAGCCATTGGACGAGCCACGCCCGTGCCCTATCGCCTGGCGGCGAATCGGGTGTTTCACGAGTCTGGCAAGGCGCTGGTCTATTGCCTGTTGCAACTCGGCAAACCCGAGATGGCGGCCGAAGTGATCGAGACGCTCCTGGCCGCGGATCCCAGCGATCCGCTTGGGGTTCGCCAACTTGCCACCGGCGGCGGCGGTTGCGGGGCGGCCGAGTAGGCGCCGAGAGATTTTCTTGGCCTGGTCCCCAAGAGTTTAGCTACACTGGCGAATACCACCGGGGCGGGGTGCGCCCCAGTCGTTCCTCGACTGCGACCTTGCAACCAACCTTGGTGTCGCCATGCCCGAGCAACCCGTCGCTCCCGTACCGCCCGCTCGCGTTCAGCATCCGGCGTGGATTCGCTGGCTGGTCGGCTCGGCCGCGGTTCTGTTGGGCATCCTGCTCATTGTCTGGAACATCTTCCCGGCGCCGACGATCGACTCGCCGCTGACGCTTGTGCGAAGCTCCAGCGGCGAGTTTCAGCCCGATGGCGAGGTGCCGGCCGCGACGCTGCAAGTTCAGGCCGGCCGTATCCAGGCAAAAAATAATCTCACCTCGGGAAACTCAAGCTCACATGGTGGTGAAGCCCGCAACTGCTTCAGCAGCGTGCTCTTGATTTGCAAGTCGCCCGACGCGCTCAGCCAGCGCGTCGCCGCCGACTTGCTCGCCGAGCTGAAAAAGGTGCCGCATTTCAGCGAGATCAAGTACATTCCGCCGGGCCACGCCCTACCCACTTCAGGCCGGGCGCCCGACCTGTTCATCCAGCTCGAGTTGGTGTCGCTGAGCGAATCGGGGCTGATCGATCACCAGGTCGATGCCCGCCTGCGCGCCCGTTGGGGAACCTCCCTGACCGACAGCCGCCACTCTTACATCAATCACATGACGCCGCCGCTGATCGATTCGCATACGGTGGCTCACCTCGACCATCAGTCGACAACGCGTGAGGTCGCCTCATCCGCGGCAAAATACAAGCTCGTCGCGGCCGACATCGCCAAACAGTTCGGCGGCGCGATCACCAAAGAGATCAACGACCGAGTCGCCAAAAATGGCGTCCTTCCGGATCTGCCGGCGGAGTTCTTCAGCGAGTACGCGCCGCCGCCCGCACTGCCGCTGGGAGGCTTTGCGAGCGACCTGATTTTCTCAGGCAGTGGCCTGTTTCGGCACAACGAGACCGTCTGGCAATGCCGCGGCGAGTCTCCGCTGGGCAAGTCGCTCGCCGAGCTCCGAGAGCGGCTCGTCGACGCCGGCTATAAGGCGGAAGAACCCGCCCAGCCAGTGACCTACCTGCGGGCAACCAAGGGCGACAGCGTGGTCGAGGCCTTTGCCGATCATCCCGGCGTGATCGGTCAGTTGCCTGACGCCGAGAGGGCCCAGCAGGATCACGAGTTCATCGTGACCCACACCCAGTGGGCCACCACCGAGGAGCGCGAGGCGGCCGTCGAACGCTTGCTCGACGACACAGCCGAGTTGAGCACGCTAATGATCTTCGCGCAACTACTCACACCGCAACAGAATGAGCGGCTGCTCGAGCGGCTTGTAACCGAGACGCCACAAACAGCGGAGGGCTGGCAGTGGGCAGCCTGGATCTATCACCGCGGCAAGGATCAGGTTCGAGCGCGCGAAGCGCTGGAGAATGCGGTGTTGCTGTTGCGATTGTCGAAAGACTCACCGCAAATCGGCTCGTCGCTCAGAGCACTCGCCAAGGAACTCGGTGACGAGAAGCTGGTCGAGAAACTGCAACGACAGCCGCCTGACTTCGAGCGGCTCAAGAAGCTCGGGTTCAAGGAACTGTCCGCGCTAGGCGACACGGCGCAAGCCGAATTTGCGGCCGGCGGTTCGGCCGGTCTGTTTGTCCGAGGGCCCAAGCATTGGCAGCTCGCGGCCATTTCGGTCGTGCAAGTCGGCGCAGGCGCCGCCCAGCGATACGAACTGGCGGTCGCCCAACTCACGCCGCACGGTAGTTCTCAGTCGTGGGGCTCAAGCATCAGCCAGCATTTTCCCACCAGTTGGACGACTCCGATCGAGGGGCTGGGGCAACTGGCTCTGGAGATATCGCAACCGTCGCCGCAACCTCGGTTCATGCTGTCGGCAGAAATACTTCCGGCTCCTGATCAAAACGTCGTGGCCAAGGACTAACGCCGCGGGCATGTTACCGGTTGGCCGCGACGCGGCGAACCTTGGCGCCCAGAATGTCCTGAATGTGCTAACGCACTACGGCGTCGCCAATTCTTCGGTGCCCGGCTTGAAGTACGGCACCGCGCCCGTGAACTCGATCTTCGCCCGGCTGCGCTGGTCGCTAATCAAGCGTTTGAGGACATCTTCGGCCACGAGTTGCTGGATCAGTTGCAAGGAATCTTTGATGTCCTTGGTGCCGGGTTTCACTTCGCCGGCCTGAATCAGGTGCACGCCCAGCGTGGTGGCAACCGGCTCGCTGATTTCGCCGGGCTTTAGCTGGAAAACTGCGGCTGCAAAAGGCTCCAGCATTACTCCGCGCCTGGGGATAAAACCCACGTCGCCACCCTGCTCGCGGCTGGGGGCGTGTGAGTACTTCCGGGCGGCGGCGTCAAAATCGATGTTTCCGGAGGCGATCTCCTCGCGAATTGTTTTGGCTCGCGCCTTGAGTGAATCGAGCGAATCGGCATAGCCGGCCGGGCGCAACATGATGTGCTTGGCGCGGATTTCGGTGCCGTCGAACTCCGCTTTGTGCTGCTGCACGTAATCGGGCAAAACGGTGTTCAATTGTTTTTGCACGTACCGTTGCGTTGCAATTCGAAACGTGACGTCCTGCCGTAGCTTGTCGATAGAGACGCCCTGGGCTGCGGCCAATTGTTCCAGCGTGGCGCCTTGCTTCTGGGCCGCCTCGCGAAGCTGCTTGAGCTGCGCCTCGACTTCCTCTTCCGTATACAACGTCTTATCGCCTATGAGCGCCTGATCCGCAACCTTGCGATCGACGAGCTGCGAAAGCATCCGGGCTTTGATCCAGCGTGGATCTTCCTTACCCAACTGGCCGGCCTTCTGCATCACCTCGAACGGTCTGTCCACTTCCGCGGCGTAAATCGATACGCCGTTAACAGTCGCCGCGACCGGACCCGCATCGGCCGCCGCGGGCTGAACTGCCGCTGCCGCGGGTTCATCGGCCGCGAGCTTCGTGGGCGCCGGCTGCGCGGAGTTCGGCTGCGCGTGGGCATTTCGCCCACCGCCTGCAAGTGCGATCCCAAACGCCAGCAGCGACAATGTTCGAAGCATGGCAGTCCTCATTTCCTAAGTGCGCGTGCCCGTTATGGCAGCGGTAGATTCTTGAATTCGTATTTCACCGGCAGTTCCAGCACGACCAGCGGCGTGCGGTAAACGAACGTCATTTTCTCGGCCCCGTCTGGCAATTCGAATAAATATTTGAGGCCGATTTCTTCCGCCTGCAGCGTCTGCTCGATGCCGAAGGAACGAATCTCCTTGCCCTGGGCGTCGATCATCAGGGCTTCGTTGTTCAGCATCCAGCCGCGGTGCGATTCAAGTGCCGCACTGGGCGCCTCGAACTTGATCCGCAGGTTGACCTCCCACAGGTCGGCATTGGGTCGC
This sequence comes from Pirellulales bacterium, assembly GCA_041741015.1. GTDB lineage: Bacteria > Planctomycetota > Planctomycetia > Pirellulales > PALSA-1355 > JALHMI01. Next base: position 865 of record JBGSKX010000335.1, on the reverse strand, counting down.
AAGGAGTCGAGCGTGACGGTTGTGCCACCTTGCGTCTGCGGCACGGCGCGCGGTCGTTTCCCGCCGGCGACAATCGGCAGCTCGGTGAAGCGAAACTCTTCGAGCGGCCCCGGTACAATCGCCGTGATCTGGCCAGCCACGAGGGCGAAGCTCGTCGCCTCGCGCGGCGGCAGGTTGAACAGCATGTCGAGTTCCGCTGCCGTCGCGCCGCTCCGCACGATCGTCTCCGGTTCCGCCTCGGGATTGCTCAACGTTGCCGGTCCAAGATCGGTCTTCGCCGTCAGGTCCGCCAGCGGCATGAGCAGCGCAAACGGCTTCAACCGGGGCTCCCAGGCGATTTCCAGAATCAGCCGCAGGCCCCCCTGCTCGGCGCCCGCCAGGTCGCGCACAGCTTCCAGCCGCTTCGGCTCCAGTCGAAACGCGCCGCTGTAGTTGGCCCGAGCGGCGCGCGGGGCAGCGCCGGCCGGGCGATTTACCACGGCCAGACCCTCTTCGCCCGAGTAGCCGTAAATTGTGAGTTGCGCCTGATCGAGCACTTCGTCGAGCGCCGCCCAGAACGGCTTCTTGTCGAACTCGACGCTGAGTTTCCGCGGCTCGATCACCTGGCCGAACGCTTCGCGGTGATCCTTGATTCCGTTACCGGACTGCCGGGCGATCTCGACCAGCAGCTTGTCGAGCGGTTCGTCCTTGGCGGTGAGCGTAATGTGCGTGGGTTCGGCGGCGCTGATCGCTTGCGCCCGCAGCAGCTTCTGCCGCAGCCGTTTGACGCGGCCCGCCGCTTCGGCCGAGAGGTCATCGTCGCTGGCGGGGAGTTGCTTGAGCACGGCCGGGCCAATTGCCTCCAGCTTCCGCTCGGCGGCGTCGC
>JBGSKX010000334.1:0-2096 GCA_041741015.1 Pirellulales bacterium | reverse complement strand
GCGCGCAGCCGGCCATGCGTGGCCTGCGGGCGAAGGGAGCACCGCGGCCCACGGCCTAACCTTGGATTTGGGTGGTTTGAAACACGCGTGGCGACATCCCCGTCCAGCGGCGGAACGCGCGGGTGAAGTTCGCCGCGTCCGTGTAGCCAAGATCGTAGGCGACATTGACGATCTTGACGTCCCTCTTCCGCAGCAGCCGCATAGCCGCCTCGCGCCGCACATCCTCGACAACATCCGAGTAGGTCCATCCGGCGACGCTCAATCGCCGCTGCAGCGTTCGTGGACTCAGCCCCCCAACATTGGCAACCGCCCCAAGCGCGGGGCTGCCCAGTGGCAGCATGGACGCTATGAGCTGGCGCAGGGAGCTATGAAACTCGCCCGCCGGGGCGCAGCATTGCAGCTCCGCCACGATCTCGTCGGTCGAGTGAGCCCCGGGCCGGCAATACAGAAGTCTTTCTTCGAGCATGGCTTCGTCGAAAACGACGGTCCAGCAGTCTTTTCCGCGGCGGCAGGGGACGGATAGCGCGGCTTCATAGGCGTGTGCCCGGTCGGCTTCGCTCTGCGGCAGGTAGACGGCGTCGGGATGCCAGTGCGGCCCGCCAGCGAGGCGAATGACGTCGATCATCAGCATCAGGGAGAAGATGCCCGCGTGGCGGTCTGGCGTCGAAGGCAGGCAGTGGCGGAAGAAGGCCAAATGGTCCCGGCACTCCAGGGACAGATCCTGGCCCGAGTTGAAGTAGCGGATATTTCGGACCAGCAACGCAATCGCCTCTGCGAGCGTCTGGTGGGGCGAAAGCAATCCGCCGAGCGGCAGGAGGTCGACGACTTGTGTCCGTTGCCCGACGATCAGTCCGAGATCCTGGATGCCCTGGCTTTGCGCGGCCGCGTCGATGAATCGCAGGCCCTGCCGCAGCGGGAACAGCGCGCCCGGATCCGTCAGCAGGTCCGGTGCCAGGCGCGCCGTTTCAAGCAGCCGCTCGCAGGGAGAGCCGATCTTGCCGAGGAAGGTGACGAACGGCGCAATTGCGCCCACGCGCGCGATCACGATCGGTCGTTCAGGCATACCTAGCCCAGCCCCTTGTTCCCGCCGGCCCAGTCTTTCGCCGCAGCGCCGAGCTATGGCACGGATTCGCAAAGCCCTGGATCCGCGAACTTCGTGCCATCTATGAAAAATGTGGCATGAAATGACAAGAAAACACAAGGTCGCGACCCTATGAGGAGCAACGAACTCGCTGGTACTGGCGGCCTACTGCCTTTAGCTTATAGTTCCGCGCGGCGCGGCGACCGAAGTGGCGACGACCACCATTGGATGAGGACGGATTATGAAGATGTGCAAGCACCGGGCCGGCACGCGCAGGCTTGGAACGGCCCTGGCGGTTGTCGGCGCTCTTGCAGCAGGGTCGATCATTTCGTTCCTACAGCCCGCCCAGGCACAGAAGAGCGAGATGACGGGCGTCGGCCAGGGCGAAACGGTCGAGACGACCGCGACGATCCAGTCTGTCGATTATGCCAATCGGACACTGACCTTGGTCGGCCCGGAGGGCGCCAGAAAGACGATGAAGGTCGGCAACGAGGTTCGGAACTTCGACCAGATAGAGCCGGGCGATAACGTTGTCGTTCGCTACAGCGAGGCTGTGGTTTACGTTATTGCGCCTCGGGGCACGAAGGTGCCGGACAACGTCCTGACCGCCGCTGTGGCGCGCGCGGAGCCGGGCGAGAAGCCGGCCGGGGGCGTGGCGGAGAGGGTCGTTATTACCGGCCAGGTCACCGGCGTCGATCCGGCCGCGAACACGATCTCGCTGGTTGATCCGAGCGGCGGGATGGTGCGGACCCTGACGGTCAAGAACCCTGAGTACCAGAAGATGCTTCCGTCGATCAAAGTCGGCGACAGCATCACCGCGGTGATGTCCGAGGCTCTCATTGCTGCCGTCACACCGGCTGGATAGCCGCAGGCGCTCTCGCTCGAGGGGCTGGAGGTCGATCAGGGTGCCAATGCTCTCGCATCCCGACCGCCTGCCCTCCGGTGCGCTTCGTTGGTCGTGGCTGGCTGTTGCCGCAGGGTTGACCGCTGCCCCCGTCGGTGCGCGGGCCGGCGG
>JBGSKX010000333.1:0-7064 GCA_041741015.1 Pirellulales bacterium | reverse complement strand
ATCTGGCCGAAACCGTCGCCCCCGAAACGGCTCGGATGATGGCAGGCCCAATGGCAGCGCCGATGATGGCTCAGCCCATGATGGCGGCGCCCGAGGAGTTCGCTTCCGAAGAGTTCGAACCGAGCGACCCCGCGCCCGCTGCCGCCGCGCCCCCTGAGCCCACGTTTGCCACCGCTCCTGCGCCAACAACAGCCGCTACAGCGCCGCCCAGCAATCCGTTCGGTCCCACGGCCGAGATGGAGCCTGGGAGTGCCGCGCCGGGAAGCGCGGCAGCGGATTCTGAACCCGATGAGGAGGTTGCCGCGCCAGACGGACGAGCTCTGCCGGGTAGTTCCGCTCCCGAAGACATCGCGACGCTCGCTGCCCAAACCGCGCCGCCCCCGCCGGCAGAGGACCAGACCAGCATTACGGTCCACTACGCCACGAACCGCCAGCGGCTCACGGCCGAAGATCGCCAGTTCACCGCCTACTTCAAGAGCTTCTTCTTTAGCCTACCGGCGGTGGTGCTGTACGCCCTGATCCTGCTCGCGCTCGTCGTGTTCCCCATGCTCGGTCGCCGGGCCTGGGCTGCCGCGGCCGTGGTCACCGGCGTGATGCTGCTGGTCTCGATGGCCGGCTTCGAAGCTTACGTCCGCAGCGAGCTGCGTGACGAACTCTCGGGCGAACTTTACGGTTCGGTTCCGACGAACCTCAACTACGGCACCTGCAAAATCTCGGTTCCCAAGCCCGAGAATCGCGTCGCCGGCGAACTGAACCGCCCGCTTTCGGTCTGGGTGTTACAAGCGCCGGAGAACGCCGAGAAGCATTTCACGCTGCAAAAGGTGAGCGAGCACAAGGACAAGGACGAGTTCTACGCGAGCCTCAACAGTCAATTGGCCGGTACGGCCGATGGCGCTTCGCTGCTGTTCATCCATGGCTACAACGTCTCGTTCGAGGATGCCGTGTTTCGCACGGCCCAGCTCGCGGTGGATCTCAAATTCCGCGGCGCGCCGATCTCGTTCAGTTGGCCCTCGTACGCCGATCCGGTGAAGTACACCTTTGACGAGCAGAACGCCGAGGTTTCGATTCCCGCCCTGCGCGAACTGCTCGAAGACCTGGCCACCCGCAGCGGCGCCAAGCGGATTCACATCGTGGCTCACAGCATGGGCAACCGCGTTCTGGCCGGAGCGCTGCGCAGCATGTCGCCCGAGTCGCGAGTGAGGAACAAGGCCCTGTTCCGCGAGATCGTGCTGGCCGCGCCGGACATCGACAGCCGCGTATTCCAGTCGCAGGTGCTGCCGCACATTCAGGACAACACCCAACACTGTACGCTGTACGCCTCGTCGCGCGATCGGGCGTTGATGATGTCGCGCTACTTCCACAACTACCAGCGGCTGGGTGAAACCGAACCGCAACTCATCGTGGCCAGCGGGATGGACACAATCGACGCCTCGATGGTCGATACGAGTCTCTTGGGGCACTCGTACATCGGCGACGTGCAATCAATCGTGAGCGACCTGCACGAGCTGGTCGTGGTGGGCAAGCGCCCCACCGAGCGTATCTGGCTTGAAGCCGAACTGCTCGGCGAGCTGATGTACTGGGCGATTCGGCCACAGACACAAACGGCCAGCGAAAAGAAGACGAATCGCTAGCAAGCCAGGAGAGCGCTCGATGAGCAGAAACTTCGGTCTCGTCGCGATTGGTGTCGTTGTGCTTACGTCCACCGCGCTCATCGGCGCCAGTGCGCCGCAGCAGAGTGAGGACGCGTTCCTCACGGTGGGCCATCGCTATCGATGCATCGTGCACGGCGAAGACTTCGAGATCGTGGTTCACGAGCTCGTCGATCATCAGTGGGTTCGTGCGGAGCTTCTCGAGCATGCTCGGCCCTCGGCCGGTCCCGAGGCGATTTCGATGCTGGTCAACCTTTCGCGCGTCAACGCGATCATGCCGCTCGATCCGAGCGAATTGCCAGCGCGGTTCCGGCAGGAGAATCCGCCGCTCGAATAGTGCGGCTAGCGGTCCGCAATCGCTGATCGTGGTATTCTGGAGACAATCGACTCCAGGACATAGTGAGACCGTCCGTGCCACGCTACACGATCGGCCAGATTCTGCTCGCGACAGTGGCAATCGGCTGCGGCCTGGCCGTTGCCCGCTTGCCGCAGGGGGGCGCGGTTGACTTCTTCCTCGTGGCCATAGGCGCAGCATTGGCCAGCAGCCTGCTTCGCCGATTGCCCGCGACTCTCAAGGCGCGCCAGCAGTTCGCTCCCGAGGATCGGCCGTCCGCCACGGTGTTTGCTTTGCTGATGGCAATGACCGTGGGAGGCCTGACGACTGGAATCATACTGCGATACTACACAGCCGCCGAGTGGGTCGATTACGGGGACGAGGATTGGTCGCACCTGGACCTGCTTTTTAGTCTGAACACAATTTCCTTCATGCTCATCTTGCTGAGCATGCAAATCGCCATTGGCTTGGGGCAGTCCCAACGGCATGCCTCCCACCGGCAGCCGACGCAGAGGCGACTGCTTACACTTGCCGCGATCGTGTGCTTGCCAGTTGCCCTGATCGCCTATTGGTGTAACGGTCTCCTGGTGTGGCTCCTGGTATATGTCGCGCTCAACGGCGTGGATGCGGCGACTCACCACCGGCCACAACCATTCAATGTGGCACGCAGCGCGCAGTTCTTTGCTCTAGGCGCCAGCTTTGGCCTGCCCCTGTGCCTCATGCATCTCGCGCTGATTGCGGGTTGCGTGCAGAAGTGGCAGGTCCGCAGGTGGCGGCTGGCCCTGTCGACGGCGCTCGGGGTTTTGGTGCTTTCTGAGTGCGCCTTGATTACCTGGCTCGCAGGACCGGGGCTGCACGCGCTCTCGCCTCACTTTGAGCAATCAGTAATGGCGCCCCCTTGGCCGCCGACCGTAGTGACCATATTTCTGGTTGTACTATTCGCCACCTGGTTCGCATTTCGGCTGACAGCCAAGCCCTCGGAGCCGACTTTTCCTGCAAGCAGTCCACAGCTCGAATCGCCGCCGGGCGCAAGTTTATTTCATGAGCGATTCGCCGGCGCCCTGGCCGTCGGACTCGCAGCTACCGCCGGCATCATCTACCAACTGGTCAAACTTGAGCAGCTTTCGTTCGTTCCCGATTGGGTGGACTTCCTGTATGTATTGACCCTGCCCGATTCGTTAATGATGTTCGCAACGGCGATCTGGGGATTCACACTGGCATGGCAGCGATCGCGCGCAGTTGCCTGCTTGCAACAGTTACCGCGCGTCGATATCGCGCAGTTTGCCACACTGCAGTTTGCGATTGCGAGTGCAATTGTTCTAGGGGGGCCGATTATCGCCGCCTTCTCGTTCGCGCTGATGCTCTTCGGCTTCGGCGCCACGCGCTAACAAGCGGCATCAGAATAGCGTCGTGAACGTCGACTCAAAACATCCCTATTCCGGCTCGCGGTCCGGCCTTTATCACCGCTTCCGGAAAATCGTCTTTGATTCGCTCTTGCTCCTCAGGGGTCGGCTCTCCGGCGATCGTGACGGATAGTACGCCTTCGTCGCCCAGCCAGCGACGAACTGTCGGTATGAGGAAGCCACGATCTTTTAGGCGTTCCGCGCCGTGCAAGTAGTCGCTCTCCATCGAGACATCGAGAACGCGGGGATCTGTTCGGAGCGTGTCCAGGGCACTGTGACGACGATGGACGATCAGCCATTGCGATCCGATCGTCAGTCCGAACGCGCACAGGGCGACCGCGATCAACATCCACCGCAAGCCGAACCGAAATGAGCGATTTCGCGGTTTGTCTTGACTCTTGTGCATCTCGAAATGATACCACGCCGAGCCAAATGCCCACGGACACACGCAAGACGGGGTCTCACTCCACAAACGCAAACCGCTCCGCGTCGAACAGACCAAGATCGCTCAACTTGAGCTTGGGGATGACCAGCAGCGCCAGGAACGACAGCGTCATGAATGGCGCCGTCAGCGTGGCGCCGGCCTCTTTCGCAAGGCGGTCAATCCGGGCATAGCGGGCCGCGATCTCTTCCGGCGGCAGTTCGCTCATCAGCCCGGCAATCGGCAGCGGCAGCACGGCTTCGATGTCTTCGTCGACGTAACACACGCCGCCCCGTGCCGCGACCAGGGTGTTCACCGCCTTGGCCAGCATCGCATCGCTCACGCCCACGGCAATGATGTTGTGCGAGTCGTGCGCCACGGTCGAGGCGATCGCCCCTCGCTTCAGACCCACGTTCTTCACAAATGCCATGGCCGGCGGGGTATCGCGATACCGATTCACCACCGCGATCTTCAGCACGTCCGCCGCCAGGTCCGGCTGCAGCAGGCCGTCCCGCACCGGCAGCGTCACCTGCTCGCGCTCGGTGACGATCTGCTTGTCGATCGCCACGATCGCCTCCCGATAGCGGGCTTCGTCGCGCGCGGCGAACTCTTCGGCCCGTTTCGGCGCGCATTCGAACTGGTTCGGCGTCTGCGGCGGCAACCAGTCGAACGACGATACGCCTTCGCCGTACACCCGCACACCATTGATCCAGGTTTCCTGCACCCGGAACGAAGTGAGATCATCGACGACGATGAAGTCCGCCGGATCGCCCACCCGGAGCAGGCCCACCGGCAGCTTGTAGTGCTCGACCGGATGCAAGCAGGCCGCGCGCAGCACGCTCATCAGGGGGAATCCATCGGCCACGGCTCGGCGCACGAGTCCGTCGATATGCCCCTCGAGCAGATCGTCCGGATGCTTGTCGTCGCTGCACAGCATGCACGAGGCTGGGTGTGTCGCAAGCAGGCTCTTGAGGGCTTCGTAATTCCGGGCGGCCGAGCCTTCGCGAATCAGAATCTTCATCCCGCAGGCGATCTTATCAAGCGCCTCTTCGAGCGTGAAACACTCGTGGTCGGTTGTAATCCCAGCGGACGCGTAGCGCCGGGCATCGTCTCCCTTGAGCCCCGGCGCATGTCCATCGACAGGCTTCTTCAGCGCATGCGCCGCCGCGATCTTGGCCAGCACCTCGGGATCGCCGTGCAACACGCCGGGATAATTCATCATCTCGCTCAGGTATCCAATCTCGGGTCGCGCAAGCAGTTCGGCGACCTCTTTGGAGTCGAGCGTGGCGCCGGCCGTTTCAAAACTCGTCGCGGGCACGCAGGAGGGGCAACCGAAATGAAACTTGAGCGGCGTCTGCCGGGCGCTCTCGAGCATGTAGTCGATGCCCGGCGCACCCAACACATTAGCGATCTCGTGGGGATCGGAGACCGTCGCCACGGTGCCGAACCGCACGGCTACTTGGGCGAACGACGCCGGCGGCATCATGCTGCTTTCGATGTGGATGTGGCTGTCGACGAACCCGGGCAGAATGAATAGCCCGTGCGGCACCGGATGTACTTCGATCGCCGCGATCTTGCCTTCGCGAACGATCACGGAGCCGTCGCGAACCTGGCCACTGACAACATCAACAAGATGCCCCGAGAGGCGAACGTCCGACATGCGTGAATCCTACTCGCTGGTTTTCTGGGGCAATCTAGCCGCGGCTTCTTGATCGACCAGCCAGCTCACGCGTCCCGCCTTCGGATGCACGCCCGCCGCCGGATGGTCCTCGATACTGGCATTACCCGAAAGCACTTCCGCCAGGACGTCGGCCTTGCCGGCCCCCGAGACCAGAAACAGCACCTGGTGTGCCGCGTTCAGCACGGGCATTGTCAGCGAGATTCGATCCACCGGTGGCGGCAACACTCCCGGCGGGCTCCAGGTGGCGATCTGGTCGTGCACCTTCAGGGCCGCGGCTCCTGGAAAGAGCGACGCGGTGTGTCCATCGTCGCCGAGGCCCAGCAGGACCATATCGAACGCGGGCAGCGTACCGCGCGGCTGGGCGAAGAATTTGGCCACGCGCACGGAGTAGTCCGCCGCGCTCGCGGCCGGAGTTGTCAGCGTCGTATCCACGGCCAGCACCTGCTCACCACCGATTGGCGCGACCGAAAGCAGCGTGTCGTGGGCGAGCTTATAGTTGCTCCGTGGATCGTCATGCGGCACAAATCGCTCGTCGCCAAAGAACAGAAACACCCGCGACCAGTCAATGCTGTGCCCCCCTTCGCCGCGGGCCAACAGCTCGTACGTCCGCCGGGGCGTCGATCCGCCGGCCAGCACCAGCGTGAACGTGCCCCGGTGTCGAATGCACTCGGAGGCCGTGCGTGCAATCGCCAGCGCGCTCTTGGCGGCCAGCTCGTCGGGACCGGCGCAGACCTTGAGTTCGTAGTTCGAAGTGGCCATGTCGACAGGCTACTCCCGAAAGGGGCGAAGCGTCAACCATGGTGCGCGCGGCCGGCGGCGAGATGAGGAATGCTTATGCGGCCCGGCGCTGATCGGGCTCGCACGTCGGCGCATCGCCGGCGCCGTCGCAGGACTGCCTGCGGACGCGGCGAATGCTCTGCAGCCGCACAAACAAGCTGGGCGCAAGTCGCTTCAGCCACCAGATCACGCGTGGCCAGGCGCCAACGACGACAAGACCGTGGTTACGCTCGATCGCGCGAACAGCCCGCCTCGCCACCCGCCCGGCCGAATGTGTCAGCCAGCGAGGAAACCGCGGTGCCCGTCGTCCCGGCGAACATAGCGCCACTTCGAAGATCCTGGTTCGCACGAGTCCCGGGCAAATCGTCGTTACGCCCATCCCGCGCGAAGAGTACTCCGCCCGTAGAGATTCCGAGAACCCCTGCAAGGCGAACTTCGTGGCATTGTAGGCCGAGAGCCGCGTCACGCCGACCAGCCCGGCCACGCTGCTGACGTTCACGATGTGCGAGTTGGCCTTGGCCAGCAGCGCCGGCAGCAGCTCGTGCGTCAACACCACCGGTGCGAGCAGATTCACGGCCAGCACCCGCTCGAGCTGTTCGGCCGTCATTTCATGCGTGGTGCCGTAGTAGGCGATCCCCGCGTTGTTGATCAGGATGTCGATGCCGCCGGGCAGACCGCTGGCCAATCGAGCTAGCCCGAGTACTTGCTCGCGATCGGCCAAGTCGACCACCTGGGTTCGCACATCCGCCCCGCGCGCTTGGGCTTGGGCAGCAGTTTCGGCCAGGCCCGCCGCGTCGAT
>JBGSKX010000332.1:0-2311 GCA_041741015.1 Pirellulales bacterium | reverse complement strand
TGGCCATTGCTTTGCTGACACTTCCGGTAGGAGTTGCGCGAGCGCGGGCACCGCCTCTGCGCCGCGCTTGGCGAGTTCGGCTTGCGCGCGATCGACCAGGGTGAATCGCGAGTCGCTCAAGAGGTCGCACAGCGCCTCGGGGGCGAGCACCTGGCAATTGATCGCCAGGCCGCGCGGGTCTTTGGCCGGCTTGGCGTCTTTGCGCCGCAAACGGTAGATCGCACCGAGCACTTCGGGCTTGGCCACTTGCGAGGTGGGGCAGCCGATGCGAAACCAGCCACCGGTGTCGATCACCAGCAGGCTGCCATCGGCGTCTTGCAGGACGTCGGTCGGATGGAAGTCGGAGTCGCTCGAGACCAGGAAGTCTTCATTGTGGCAGGTGAACGTCGCGCCACTCGCGACGATGTTGTGCCGCATGATCTTGTGCATGTTGAAGAGCGCGGAGAAGAGCTGGCCGCGCGAGGCTTCGCCCAACGCGTCGCCGCGGCAGATCGTCAGGTCGCTTGAAGCGGCAAAGCCCAGGTGCGTGAGCGGCGGCAAGAGTTCGCCCGTGCGCTTGTGTTCGTTGAGGATCCGATCGCGCACAGGGTACTCCGCGCCGTCGATGCAGTGGACGAGCGCATCGCGCAGTTCGGCGCCCATCCAGTTCGGCGCGAGGTAGGTACCGCTGGAGAAGGTGTCCCCCTCGCGCGTGAACGCGACGCCGACGGCGTTGCCTTGCGAGCCGGAGAGAACTTCGAGCTCCGAGCCGTCGGGCTTACAGCGAAGAATGAGCGGCGCAGTCCCCTTGTGCACGACGGGGCCGCCAGGGCGGCGAATCTCGTGCGGAAAGCGGCCGGCGCACCAATAGAGCCGGCCATCGGGGCCGAGGCTGCCGCCGTGCATGTCGTCGGCCACGCCGGTGTTGGCGAAACCGGTGACGAGTTCTTCGCGCTGATCGCAGCGGCCGTCACCATCGGTGTCGGTAAGTTTCCAGAAGCTGGGGGGCGACGAACAGTAGATCGCGCCGTCGTGCCAGACGATGCCTTGCGGGAAGAGCATCTTGTCGGCGAAGACGCTGCTACGGTCGAACGCGCCGTCGCCGTCGGTGTCTTCGAGGATGCGAATCGTGTGCGGCGGGTTCTTGGCGAGCTCCGCTCCGCGGAGGTTCACGCCGGCCGAATCGCACACGTAGAGCCGGCCTTGTTCGTCGAACGCGGCGAGCATGGGGCGTTCGATAAGCGGTTGCCCCGCGGCGAGCGTGACTTCGAAACCTTCGGGGACGGTAATCGCGGCGAGGCCGGTTGCGGTGCTGGTGATTGAGGTTGGAGTGGCGTCGTCGGCCGCGGCGAGCGAGACCGTCAGTAGCGGTAGGCAGATCGCGGCGAGAGCGAGCAGGGCGATGGGCGAGCGCATGGTGAAACCATCCGAAAGCGGCGGCGACAATGTCGGGGATGATTGTAATCGAAGCGGGTGTAAGACGCATGTTGGCGTGATGGCGGGCAGGAAGGGCCGGGCGCCCCTGACAACTTGCTTGTCAGGGAACCTGGTGGCACAAACAGGGATCAGGTAAAGCGTTGAACGAAACCACGCCTTTCCCCTGGGAACGCTGTGCTGGATCCCTTCTGTGCTTCGCACACCGACAACAAGTTGTCGCTGCCACCCGATTCAGAACAGCTGCCGGATGGGGCGGCCTTCGCTGATGGCGAGCGGGCGGCCGAGCGGGTCGTGCATCAGCGTGTCGGGCGTGAGACCGAACGTGTGATAGACGGAGGCCACGACATCGGCGGGGCTGACGGGCGTATCGCTCGGGTAGGCGCAGATCGAGTCCGACGCGCCGACAATGTTTCCGCCGCGCACTCCGCCGCCGGCCAGCAGCACGCTCGAGCAGTAGCCCCAATGGTCGCGGCCTCCGTCAGCGTTCACCTTGGGCGTGCGGCCGAACTCACCCATCGTGACGACGAGCGTATCGTCGAGCAGGCCGCGCTGTTTAAGGTCCGCGAGCAGGGCGGAAAGTCCTTGATCGAGGAGCGGCAGGAGTTCGTCCTGGAGGGCCGGGAAGTTTTCCTTGTGAGTGTCCCAGCCGTCGCACTTGGTCATGTGATTGAAGTGCACGCCGACGAAAGAGACGCCATTCTCCACAAGCCTGCGGGCGAGCAGCATGCTTTGGCCAAAGCGATGCCGGCCGTACGCGTCGTGCGTCTGCGCGCTTTCGCGATCGAGGGCGAACATCGCTTCGGAGGCGGTGACGAGTCCGGCGGCCGACTGGCGGAAAGCCTGGTAGTCGTGCATCGCGGCGCTGCGAGCGGAGTGGCCGTCGAGCACGGCGAGC
>JBGSKX010000331.1:0-4186 GCA_041741015.1 Pirellulales bacterium | reverse complement strand
TGCTCACGCTGGCCGGCGCGCTTACCGCGGGCTACTTTGGCGGCGTGGCCCTGGCCGCGGCTTATCCCGACGCCACGACCGCGGCCGTCTGGCTCGCGCACATTTCATCCGGCGTGCTGGGTGGCCTGGCGGTGTTCATCGTCACGGCCTTCCTGATGATCGTCCGCCAAATGCTCAGCGAAGCCCACGCCGGCAGCGATCCCTATCACCCGCCCGGCTTCCGCGAAGCGAAACCGGTCGGCCCGGCACAGAAGCCGGTCGAGGAATAGGATTCCCTCCGCAGCATCAGCGCATACTGCCGAGATCGGCAACAGTGCAGGCTGTCTCTGCTACGGCAGATCACCAGTCGACAGGTCTTCTTGAGCGACATGTCGGATCGTGAGCACCGTCACAGACTTTCCCTGAATCGAGAACACAGCCCGATGGGTCGCCCGGCCGCCGATTGAATAGTTCAGTTGGCGGAGTTCGACAGAACATTGACCATTCTCACGGGCGAAGGGACAACGCTCTGGCTGCATGGCAAGCGCTTCCAAGGCGTCGATAAACCCGTCGTACCAGCGTTCTGCCTGTTCGACGGATCGATTCTCCGACCATCAGCGAGCAATCGCAAGCAACTCGCCCGCCGCGCGCAGGGAGATGGTAACCTGGCAGCTCATCGTCGTGGTGAGAATCCCAGCGCACTTCGAATCTCAGCGTCGACGTCTGCGAGTGGCTTCGTGCTACCCGCCTCCATGTCAGCTATTCCCGCTTGAATTGCGGCTAGATCGTCCACCCGTTCCCCTAAAGCGGCGAGCGCGTCGCGAAGTACGTCGTCTTCAGACTCGTACCCGCCCGCTGCCATGCGGTCGCGAATTAGACGGTCCACATCGGGAGGAAACTGGTAATGCATGATTTGTCCTCGCAAACTACCACTAATTATAGCTCCCAGGAACGCGGCAGGCCAAGCTGTTCATCCTACACCGGCGCCGGCAGATCGACGTTGTGATACACCTCCTGCACATCGTCGCAGTCGTTCAGCATCCCCAGGAACTTCTCGAAGATTGCCAGGTCGTCTCCCGTGAGCGTGACGCTGGTTTGCGGCAGGAACGTGATTTCCTGCACTTCAAGTTCCACGCCCGGAAACGCCGCCAGCAAGGCCGTCTTGGCTTTGAAGAACTCATCCGGCGCGGCAAAGATCGTTACCTTGCCGTCCTTGCATTCGACCTCGGTCACGTTCACGTCGGCGTCGAGCATTGCTTCCAGCACCTTCTCCTCGTCGTCTCCCTTGAACGACAGCACCGCCTGCCGGTCGAACGACAGCGCTGCCGCGCCCGTCGCCGCCAGCTTCGAGCCGGTCTTGGTGAAACAGGCCCGCACTTCCGAGATCGTTCGCTGGTTGTTATCGGTCAAGCAGTCGACGATCACCAGCGAGCCGCCCGGGCCGAATCCTTCGTACCGCGCGGTCGAAAAGTCCTCGCCCCCCACGCCGGCCGCTTTCTGAATCGCTTTGTCGATCACGTGCGCGGGCACCTGGTCCTTCTTGGCCTTTTCGATCAGGTTCCGCAGCGCGGGATTGGCGTCCGGATCGGCCACGCCGCTCTTGGCCGTCACATACAGCAGCGTCCCGTACTTCGAATACAACTTCGACTTCTGCGCCGCCGTCTTGAAGATCGCGTGCTTGCGGTTCTCGAAACTTCGTCCCATGGCAATTCCCGTGTTCTGTTTGATCGTTAGTTGCAAGCGCTCGCGGCCAGCGCGACGTGCAGCGTCACTAGGCCCCGCGAACGATGGAGATTGGTTGGTTTAGCTATGACTGACGCAGCCCACCTGATCTGTCAGGCAGGAACTCGGTACACCAGTCTTGGATGCCCTTGGCATCCCTCAATTCTACCGGGTTCCTGGCTGGTTTTCCCAGGGGCTTTATGGCTCCGAGTTTCTCACCAACTCGAATGATTGTAGGAGCATCCGTAACCCAGGTCTTTTAGCGTATTCTTATGCCACGGCGACGTCGGCTGGCCGTCCTGCTCAAGGGCAGGACGCTGCGGAACTATCGCAACTTGGCCGATCGGTACGAAGCGTGATAGAATTCTAAGGACGACTCCCAACCGAGGTCGAAGGTGCGTTTCTCATGAGCATGGATATTTCAGCAGAACAGCAGGATTTCGTTCGGCAGGAACTTGCTTGCGGTCACTTCGCTAGCGAGCAGGAGTTAATTTCCGAAGCGATCGAATTGCTTCGGGCTCGTCAGGGAGTGCTCGGCAAGCTGCAGCGAGGTATTGCTCAGTTGGAGCGTGGTGAAGGGCACAGTTACGGCCCAGACGATCGGCAACGATTCTTGGCCGACATCCTAGGAAATAATACCAATCGATCTGCTGCAGATCGATTGGACTGCGCGACGTATTTGTGAATGCCGCGGAGGTCGCTCATAGCCTGAGGCGATAAGCGAAATGCACTCACGGCTGAGGCACTTCCGGGTCGGTAGCTTTTCGATCAATTCCATCGTCTTGCCCTCCATCCTGGACTTGGCTCACTGCGGGGGCATTTGCATCCTGGATTGCGCCTCTGGACAGAAGGCAATTACGTCATCCTGTACTTGGTCGTTTCTACGGAAGTCAAAATCGCGCACATCGTGCATAGTGCTCGCGATATTGAATCACTGTTGGCCCGAAGACGCATGTGACGTACGCGAACCCGCGCGAACGAACGACTGCAATACCGTCTATGTTGAAAGCTCGAACTCAAGCGGGTTAGATTGGTTGAAAACATTCACTTGTTTCCAAAGGCGTCACGGTGATGAACTATCGTCTGACTTTTCTCTGGGCAATTGTTGCGATCGGTTGCGTCAGGCCTACTTGGGGTCTCGCCAACGACACTGTCCAGAATGACGCCGTTCAAATCGAAAAGGGCATCGCCTACCTCGGCGCCGATCGCGCGGAGCAGGCCGATCTCTATCTCCCTCCGACCGCCCCGCCTGGCGAACTCCGCCCCGGCATCGTCATCATTCACGGCGGAGGCTGGACCGGTGGCCGCCGCGACGCCAATCGCGAAATCAACATCGGCACCACGCTCGCCGAGCACGGCTATGTGTGCCTCAGCATCGACTACCTGCTGCAATCGGCCGAGCCCGGCGCGAAGAAAATCTGGCCGCAGAACCTGCACGATTGCAAAACGGCCGTCCGCTGGCTCCGCGCGCACGCCGACAAGTACCAGATCGACACGGATCACATCGGCGTCATCGGCGGATCAGCCGGCGGGCACCTGGCGGCGATGGTCGGGCTGACGGGATCGGACCTCGATCCGCCGGGCCCCTACGCAGACCAATCAACCCGCGTGCAGGCCGTCGTCGACATGTACGGCCCGATGGCTCACAACCGCTCACGAATCGAGCGGCTGGTCGACCCGGCCAGTCCCGACGTCGAGAAGTTCGCTCGCCAGATCACGCCGCTCTCGCACATCGACGCTGGCGACCCGCCGGTATTGATCCTGCACGGCACCGCCGACACGACGGTCGACGTCGCCGACTCCGAACTCTTCGCCGCGGCGCTTGCCAAGGGGAACGTCCCGCACGAGCTCGTCATCATCCCGGACGCCCCGCACACCTTCCACCTGCAGCCCGAACAGCGCGACCTGCGCCCTGTGGTGCTGGGGTTCTTTGATAAGTACCTGAAGGCGGCCAGGAAGAGGCCGGTTCAGGGAGAATGAGGCGCGCTCGCTATTCGGCGGTGCTAACCGGAGCGCCAGCCGGTGGCCGTTTCTGCCGGTGCTGGTCGAGTTCCTGATGCTCAAGCCATTTGGCGGCGGCGATGTCATAGATCCCCGCCAGGTAGTTCTCGTCCGCGGGCGTGTAGTACACCGCGGTTCTCCGCCCTCGGTTTTGGTACTGAAGGGAAAACTGATCGCCAGAGGCGTGTGTGCGCTCTCTGCGTCACAAGTGCTTCACCCAATTGATGAATCGCGAATCACCATCCACACGGCTGCGAAACACACTTGAAATGTGGCCAGCAAAAGGCGTAGGCTGAAAGTCGTGAACCAGACGAGAAGCTTTAGACGTCGGAGACGCACCTCATAGCCCGACGCGTGACAGGATTTTGCGCGATCGGTCATAAGGGGTTGCGCGAAAAGGAGTTGGCCTTCAACATAGTCGTCGTCCCAAGCATCACCAAAGGAGACGACATATGGAAGGCCAACTCTGGAAGGCGATTGTGAT
>JBGSKX010000330.1:0-9271 GCA_041741015.1 Pirellulales bacterium | reverse complement strand
CTTACACCCGACCCAAGCAACACCTCGGAAACCGTACTCCCAATGCCACTCCTGAAAAGCCCCTCCTCAGCAAGGAGATACCAAACAGGGCTCGCGCCCAAGGTCTCACTTGACAGAGGACTTCCTATAGGTGGCACCCAAGTCCGCTCGATGGTTAACGGCGTAGGGTGCCATGGGAGCTGCGGACCAGTCACCCGTGATGTGAACGCCCCGCTTGTCTCACGTTGTAGGCATCTGTGACGCGTAGCGAACACAGGTGAGCCGCGCTCACGGCGACCTGTGGCACCCAGGTTGTCAGGGTGCCTGGTGGCACAAGAGCGATCGGATATCGCGCTGTGTGAATATCGAGCCTGGCGACTGGATCACGCGTTCTATGAGCCCTCCTGTGCTGCGCACACCGACAACGAGTTGTCGCTGCTACCCATCTCGTTTGGCACGGCGCTTGCATATGGCTGTTGCGGCCGCGGCACAGGCGGTCCGCTGAATGTTCCGATTGGAGCGCTCGGCGAGAGTTTGAGGACCAGAGGCGGCGCCTGGGGCTGCCCACACTTGTTTGCTTGTCCGAGAGAATCGATTGGCAGCCACAACGAGATGCGGCGAGCGGTCGAGACGAGAAAAGCTCCCGAGGGGAGAGATTCTCAACTACCGGCCGCGAGCGTTCGATAGAGAGAACAGGGTAATGCCGTTCGAACTGAAGCGCACAGCGGGTTGGGATTGACCCGACGAGCGGATTCAGATATCGCTGGAATTGCCTAGGGCGGTGTTGCGTCACGGAAGACGTCGCAAAAGACTGACGACCGAGCGCCTCCTACGAATAGACCTCTCTGAGATTGGTCGCCAAGCGGTTCCTGAGAGAACCTGTCTGAGCGACCTTTTACAGGGAGGTAACCATGCCAGGACCATTGCGTTCGGCAGCCCGCGGTACCGACCGCCGCGAGTATGCCGCCTTCATTGTTGGCGCGAGCATCGCGCTGCTTCTTGTGGCCGCGGCCGCAACCGCTGCCTTTAATTGGACCACTGCCAGTCAGTCCAGCCCGCTGTTGATCCCCGCCGCGTTTGTGCTGCTGGCGTGCGCAGCGTGGCAGGTCTGGGTGCTCGCGGGTCGCTGGCGGCAGGGATGCTTGCACGCGGTGCGCGGGACGTATTTTTGCGTGCACTTTTGGCAATCGCTGCTTTCCGGCGCGGCAGTGCTATACCTGATCGCGCTATGCATCGGACCAATTTTTGGACTCGGCTGGGCCTGGCTGGCGGCGGTCGCGCTCTGGCAGAATGTCTTGCTGTTGCCATTGGCGGCTTCGCCCCAGGTGACCGAAGACTGGCGCCGCTGGCTGGAAACCCATCGCCCCGGCCGTCTGAACTGGCTGGTCGCGGCGAGCGTGGCCCTGCTGGGAATTGGCGAAGGCACTTTGCGCATGCAGGGGATGTTCGGCGACCAGTTTGACAGCCCCGAAACGTTCGAGCTCGCCCGGCTGGAAGCCAACGCCGGCGGCTTCGATGTCGGGACTGACTGGACGGCCGCGTTCGAGGTCGACCGGGGACGATTTCGCGTGGCGCTTCTGAGTGATGACTCGCGCGGGGCCGCGAACGTGGCGGCGCTCTGCGGGCGGATTCAACAGGCTGTGCCGGGCGCTGAGGTGATCTCACTGAAAGTGTCGTTGGCCGAGGCCGATGGCGCGGAGCTGGCCGCCGAACTTGCCGAGTCGATGCCCGACGTCGTGCTGGCCGTTTTGCCGGCGTGCAGCGAATGGGCGCCAGCGCAGACGAAGCGCAGCGTGTTCGATCGCAAGCGATTCGAGCTCTCACGCGTCGTGTTCGGATCGGCCGAGGCCGACCGTGAGACCCCGACGAAGTCGCAGGCCGATTACGAAACGTTTCTGAACGAACTTGGCGGCGATCTGGCGGCTTGCCGCACGCCGCTGGACGACACGATGCGCGAGCGTTGGGAGCGAACCTTCGCGGAACTGGATGAAGCGGTGGATACCTGCCGCACTGCGAAAGTGCCACTGGCGCTGGTCGTGGTGCCGGGCGAACTGCAGCTCAACCAGGGATTGCGAACGACGCTTGTGCGACGATTGGGAATGACGCCTAAGCAAGTGGATGTGGAATTGCCGCAGCGGCGGCTGGCCGGATATGCCCAGCAGCGCGCGGTGCCGCTGGTAGATCTGCTGCCGCACTTGCGGCTCTGCCGGCAGGCGGTGTACGAACGGAACCAGACCGAGCTCAGCGACCGGGGCAACATCGTGGCCGCGTCGGCGATCGGCGGCTGGCTGGAGAGTCGCTACAGCGATCAGATGTCCGAGCAGCTGAGCCGGAACAAGTGAGGGGAACAAGTCCGGTGGCACTGACAACTCGCTTGTCAGCGGGCCCCGGCCCAAGAGGGATCAGGCGACGCGTTCCCTGAGAGCAATGGCTTCCAGTTTGTCACGCCCTGCCGGAACCCTCCGGTGCTGCGCACACCCACAACAAGTTGTCCTGCTACCCGATGGAGCATCGTGTCGCGCGGCGGTTCATGAAACGAACGAAGGCAGAAGGCGTGTTGCAGCCTTCTGCCTTCACTCTTCCCACTTCTCTGACGTTTAGGCTTCCTGCGCGATTTCGACTTGCGGCAGCTCGGCCTTTTCCAGGAAGCCCAGCAGGCCGCGGCAGCGATAGGGCTGCTGGAGCTTGCGGACCGCCTTGGCTTCGATCTGGCGAACGCGTTCGCGGGTGACCGAGAAGATGCGGCCGACTTCTTCCAGCGTGTAGGCGTAGCCGTCGGTCAGGCCGTAACGCATCCGCAGGATCTCGCGCTCGCGGTGGTTGAGCGTCTGCATGACGTCGGCCAGGCGGCTCTTGAGCGACTCCTGGTTGAAGTCGTAAAGCGGATCGTCTTCGCGGTGATCTTCGAGGAACTCGCCGAAGTAGCTGTCGTCGTGATCGCCCACGGGCTGATCGAGCGAGAGCGGCTGGCGAGCCATCTTGAGGATGCAACGGGTGTCTTCCAGCGACAGGCCGGCAGCTTCGGCCGTCTGTTCGACGGTCGGTTCGCAGCCGTTTTGTTGCACGAGATCGCGAGTCACGGTGCGGACGCGGGTCATGGCGTCGATCATGTGCACCGGCACGCGGATCGTGCGGCTCTGGTCGGCGATGGCCCGGGTGATGGCCTGGCGAATCCACCACGTGGCGTAGGTCGAGAACTTGAAGCCGCGAGCGCACTCGAACTTGTCGACCGCCCGCATCAGGCCGGTGTTACCTTCCTGAATCAGGTCGAGGAAGCTCAGGCCGCGGTTGCGATAGCGCTTGGCGATCGAGACCACGAGCCGGAGGTTGCCGGCCGAGAGGACGCGTTTGGCGGCGTCGTACTGCTTCTGCAGCGACTCGGTCCGGTTGACGCGACGATTGAGTGTGGCCGGGCTTTCGGCAGTGACTCGCATGAGCTGATGCAGCTCGCGACGCAGTTCGCTGGTCGAGGAGAACGGATAGCTGCCCGGATCGGCGAGTTGTTCGCGGATCGAGTTCATGCGGTCCGCGATTTCGCCGAGCTTGTCGAGCAGGGGCTGCAATCGCTGCGTGCGAAGGTTCAGCTCTTCGACGAGGCGGACCGCGCGGTGACGGCGACGGACGAGCCGTTGCCAGGCGGCGCGGCGCTCGCTCATCGAGTTCTTGCGGTGGATGGCGCAGTGGTAGTCACGCTGGTTTTCGTGCAGCAGTTTGTTGAGCGTGGCCAGGTTCGGGCCGAGCCGCTTGAGGATCCGCTTCTTTTCGGTGGTGTTGGTGACCGAGACTTCGATCGTGCGATCGAGGCGGAGGTTGCCGTCGCGGACCTTGGTGAGCAGTTGGACGGCGCCTTGCAGGATGAAGTCGTTCGCCAGCATGTTGTGGCGGAACAGGCGGCGGGTTTTTTCGATGGTGCGAGCGGAGTCAAGTTCCTGGTCGCGGTTGAGCAGAGGGATCTCGCCCATCTGCATGAGGTACATCCGGACCGGATCGTCGATGTGGCTGACCGAGCCTTCGGTGAGTTCGTCGAGCGCGTCTTCGGCCTCAGCGACCTCCTCGGCAGGCTCGAAGCCCTCGGCTTCTTCGTCTTCGAAGCCCTCGCTGCTGCTGGCGGCGGTGTCTTCGAATTCGTCAAAAATCGGCTTTCCGGCGGCGGGCTTTTTGCCCTTGCGCGACGCGGCGGCATCGTCGGCGGCCGCGTGGGAAGTGCCGTTCGGGGTGGCATTCTTTGCCGGGGCGGGCTTTCGCACTTTCTTGACCAAGTCGAGACTCCTCGGTGTCGGACAGGTTGCAGCTTCAGGGTCAGCGTCGAGAGGTGGGAAAAGCAGCTTAGGTGCCAAGCCGTGGGGGGAGTCGGCGCACATTGATGCAAGTCCTGATGTGTGAGTCAGTTAGATCGCTAGCCGCGGGTTTCCGAACCCGGGCTATTCGCCGCGCGTGTTGTCGAGAGGCAACGCCTGCTGCCGATAGACGTGGTGTTTTTGCAGCAGGATCTGGTTCGCTCCGATGCCCGGCCGCGCTCACTGCGGGTGCAGCTTGTGGGGGTTATCGCGTTTGGGGCCGCCTCTTTCCCTACGCGTCACCCTTAACTTCGTGCGATCGCCGCTGCACTATTGCGGCTGCGGAATGCCAGCCGGACGGTTTTTTTGCGCCTCCAGAGTGACTTCTTTGGCGCTTCCCTTGGCGCTCCCCTGCAAGCTAAATTCTGAGTTTCCCCCTTGGGAAAATTGCGCACCGCCGGGGGGAACCGTTTTCCAGCCGGCGCCCCCCAAGGCGGCATCGGACAAAATCTCGGGATATTCAAGCGAATGGCCACAGGCACGCGGACGACACTCGGGCAGTTAGCCCGACAGTTGGAGAAGGACGAAGCCCAGCTTGCGCTGGGCGGCGGGCCGAAGGCCATCGAGCGGCAGCGCGAGAAAAAGCGGCTCTTCGTGCGCGATCGATTGAAGCTCCTGCTCGACGAGGGGGCACCCTGGCAGGAACTCGGCCTGTGGGCCGGGTGGGAGATGTACGACGAGTGGGGCGGAGCACCGGGCGCGGGCGTGGTGTGCGGCATCGGCACCATCGCCGGACGCAAGCACGTGGTGATCGCCAACGACGCCACGGTCAAGGCTGGCGCGTTCTTTCCGGCCACTGCCAAGAAGGTGCTGCGAGCCCAGCGGATCGCGATGCAGAATCGGTTGCCGCTGGTGTACCTGGTCGATTCGGCTGGCGTGTTTTTGCCGCTGCAGGAAGACGTGTTTCCGGACGAGGACGACTTCGGCCGGATCTTTCGCAACAACGCCGTCATCTCGGCGGCCGGCATCAGCCAGATCGCCGCGATCATGGGCAATTGCGTCGCCGGTGGCGGGTACTTGCCCGTGCTGTGCGACAAGCTGCTAATGACCGACGGCTCGGGGTTGTATCTGGCGGGACCGGCGCTGGTGAAGAGCGCAATCGGGCAGGTGGTTTCCAGCGACGACTTGGGCGGAGCGGAAATGCACGCGCAAGTTAGCGGGACGATCGACTATCGCGATGCGAACGACGAGGACTGCCTGGCGCGGCTGCGGCGGCTGGTTGGGCAGGTGCATCCGGATCCGAAAGAGCCGCCGGCGCCGTTCTTGCGACAGTCGGCAGCGCCGCCAAAGCGGCCGGCGACGGACCTGTATGACATCGTGAGCCCGAACCCGCGCGACGAGTATGAAGTGCTGGACGTGCTCGATTGCCTGGTGGATTCGGGGAGCTTCGACGAATACAAGGCCGAGTACGGCAAGACGCTGGTTTGCGGCACGGCCCGAATTGGCGGTTTCCCTGTCGGCATCGTCGCCAATCAGCATCATCAGGTGCGGCCGGCGGATGGGCCGATCCAGTTCGGCGGAGTGCTGTATGTTGACAGTGCCGAGAAGGCTGCCCGGTTCGTGATGAACTGCAACCAGGATTGGCTGCCGATCATTTTCCTGCAGGATGTGAACGGATTCATGGTCGGCCGCGACAGCGAGCGTGATGGGATCATCAAGGCCGGCGCTAAGCTGGTGAATGCGATCAGCAACAGCCGGGTGCCGAAGCTGACCGTGCTGATTGGCGGATCATACGGGGCGGGGAACTACGCCCTGTGCGGCAAGGCGTTCGATCCGCGAATGATCTTCGCCTGGCCCAACGCCCGGAATGCGGTGATGGGTGGCGAGCAGGCCACGAGCACGCTGCTGGACGTGACGGTGAAAAGCCTGGAACGGCAGGGGCATGCCGTGGATGCGGCGGAGATGGCCGAGCTACGCGACAAGGTGAAGGGGAACTACGATCGGGCGACCGACGTGCGGCACGGCGCGGCGCGGGGCTGGGTCGATGCGATTCTCGATCCGGCCAAGACGCGCGACGCGCTGATCCTGTCGCTGGAGGTGGCGACACGTTACGCCGCGGATGAGCCGTTCAAGGTGGGCGTGTTCCAGGTTTAGTTTCGATTTGTTCGAGTGGATTTCAAACTGGGGACGAGCGTGGCAATTCGCATCGGCAACGCGGCAGGTTTTCTGGGCGACAATCTCGACGCGCCCCGGCTGCTGGCGGAGCACGGGAACCTGGATTACCTGACGCTCGAGTACCTGGCCGAGCTCACGCTGTCGATTCTGGCCCGGGTGCGTGAGAAGAACCCCGCGGCGGGCTATGCCGGCGACTTCTTGGAAGTGCTCAAGAGCCTGCTGCCGGCGCTCGAGAATCAGCCGAAGCTGAAGATCGTGACGAATGCCGGCGGGATGAACCCCGCTGCGTGCGCGCGTGCGGCGTCGGCAGTGTTGGCCAAGGCCGGACTCGGCGATGTGTCGATCGGCGTGGTGTCTGGCGATGAGGTGCTGGCCGAGTTCCCGAAGTTTCAAGCGGCCGGCTGCAAGCTGGAGAACTTTGACACCGGTGAGCCGCTGGACACGGCCAGGCT
Organism: Pirellulales bacterium; assembly: GCA_041741015.1. GTDB lineage: Bacteria > Planctomycetota > Planctomycetia > Pirellulales > PALSA-1355 > JALHMI01. Next base: position 2,388 of record JBGSKX010000330.1, on the reverse strand, counting down.
CTCGCTTGTGTCGGCCAATGCCTACTTGGGGGCAAAGCCGATTGTCGAGGCGCTCGCGTCCAGAGCTCGGATCGTCATCACAGGTCGCGTGGCGGATGCTTCGTTGACCGTGGGGCCCGCGGTCCATGAGTTCGGCTGGGGCTGGCAGGACTGGAATCGGCTGGCGGCCGCCAGTGTGGCGGGGCACATTATTGAGTGCGGAGCGCAGGCGACCGGTGGACTCTATCGCCATTGGGAAGAGCTCGACCTGGGACACGTGGGTTATCCGATCGCTGAGCTCGAGGCCGATGGCAAGTTCGCGATCACGAAGACCAAAGAGTCCGGCGGACGTGTGAATCGGCAGACCGTGACCGAGCAGTTGCTCTACGAGATTGGCGATCCGCAGCACTACCTGACGCCGGACGTGGACGTGGATTTCACGACCCTCGAGGTGCGCGATGCGGGCGAGAACCGTGTGCACGTGGAGAACGCGACGGGTCGGGAAGCGCCGCCGAGCTACAAGGTTTCGGCCGCATATCGTAGTGGTTTCACAGCCAGCGGGCAGCTCCTGGTTTGTGGTCGCGATGCGGTGAGCAAAGCCGAGGCCTGCGGCCGGATGATCTTCGAGCGGCTGGCCACCGCGGGCTATGAGTACGACGAGAAGCTAGTGGAGTACTTGGGCGCCGGCGTGTCGGCACCAGGTTTCAAGCCGGCCGGCGAAGTGCGCGAGGTGATGCTGCGGGTGAGCGTGCGCGACGAGCGGCGCGAGGCGGTCGAGCGGTTCACGAAGGAGTTGGCTCCGCTGATTACAAGCGGTCCGCCGGGACTGGCGGGTTATGCGAGTGGCCGAAGTTCCGTGCGACCGGTGTTCGCCTACTGGCCGACGCTGGTGCCGAAAGAGCTGGTGACGGCGAGCGTCGAGGTGAAGAAGGTAGACGAGTGGAATACGCAGGCGTGAGATTTTTGGGTGCCACTGCTGGCTTGCCCAGCAGTGCTCTCCCCTGGTCTTGGCTTGCACTTGCCCCTGCTTGAGAGAAGCCGCCAATTAAATTGACGCAGCAAGACAAGAATCAAAGAGGAACACTGTTGGGCGAGCCAGCAGTGGCACCCAGAGAAGAGAAGAATGCATATGACAGTGACGCAAACCATCAAGCTCGGCGAAATCGCTCACGCGCGTAGCGGCGACAAGGGGAATCACGCCAACGTGGGCGTGATTGCCTACACCTGGGCGGGTTTCGACTACCTGCGCGACGTGCTCACCGAGCAGCGGGTGAAGGAATACTTCGCCGAACTGAAGGTGACGCGCGTCGACCGGTTCGAGCTGCCGCGACTGTCTGCCTTCAACTTCCTGCTTTACAATGCGTTGGGGGGCGGGGCGAGCCAATCGCTGCGGATCGACACGCAAGGCAAGTTGCTCGGCACCTCGATCCTGGAGCTCGAAGTACCGCGGCCCGATAGCCTTGATATCATGCTTCGGCCTTTGCACTAGAGACGCGAAATCCAGTTTCGAGCAGGAAGCATGCAACCGATCGTTAAAACGCAGGTTCACGATCACACGGCCACGCTGACGCTTAACCGGCCGGAGAAACGCAACGCACTCTCGCGAGAAATGCTCCGGGAGCTGCATCAAGCCCTCGACGATCTGCACCAGGAACGCCGCGTGCGAGGCGTGATTCTGACCGGCGCCGGAAAGGCGTTTTGTGCTGGAATGGATCTCGACGAGATGCGTTCAGCCGCCGAGCAGGAAGACAAGCACGAGCAGTGGCGAGCCGACGCCGTGCTTTATCACGACGTGATCGAGCTCATGCTGCGGTTTCCCAAACCTCTGATCGCCGCGGTGAATGGACCGGCCGTGGCGGGCGGGGCAGGGCTGGTGATGGCGTGCGACCTGGTCGTGGCCTGCGATGCCGCGACGTTTGGCTTTCCCGAGCCGCGGCGGGGCATCGTCGCCGGATTGGTCGCGCCACTGCTGGCGTTTCGGCTCGGCGGCTCGCGGGCTGCGCAGCTGCTGCTGACGGCGCGGTTGTTTTCGGCCGCGGAGATGCATGCGTTCGGGCTGTATCACGAACTGATTCACGAAGACAAGATCTGGGCTCGTTCGCGCGAGATCGTGGGGGAGGTTGCACTGAGTGCGCCCGAGGCGATTGGGCACACGAAGCGGCTGCTCAACGAAGAGATCGGCGAGACGTTGTTTACGCAGCTCATCGCCGGGGCAGCCGCCAGTGCCACTTCGCGGACAACCGAAGCCGCCGCCGAGGGCCTCAATGCTTTTCTCGAAAAGCGCGATCCCAAGTGGTGGTGAAAAGGTTCCAGGAACCTTTGTTTTTGTTTCAAACGGGTGTTTGACCGCGGCGAGCGCATGCGGCGGCGTCGAGGCGCCCATCATGCAGAGCCGAGGCCACGAGCGCT
>JBGSKX010000329.1:0-2444 GCA_041741015.1 Pirellulales bacterium | reverse complement strand
GTTCGCCCGCAGCAATGACCTGTCCGACGCCCGCGCCTACTTGGTGCGGCCTGGCGAATCGCTGGGCCCCGAGCGGATCGCCGCCTGGCTGCCGTTTCTGGATGAGCTCGAAAAACTGTTCGATGCCCTGCGCGACGCGGGGCGTCTGCCGACTGCCGCCAACGTGCGCGGAGCGATGGAAGAAGTCGCCCGCGCCATGGAGTAGAACGCGGGATTTGGACCGCAGAGGACGCCGAGGAGCTGGAGGAAAGAAGATGACCCGCACGACCCGTTCGAGCTTGTTGCTAACGACGCTGGCGATCGCCGCCGTCCGGTTCTTGATTGAGCCGCGGCTTGATCTGCCAACCGCAACGGGAAGCTATGAGGCCGTCGCCCATCTGTTCGTCGGCGGGCTGTTTGGGGCGTGGCTGGTGAATCGTCAGCGGCCGCTGCTGCTGATGGCCGTCTCGGTGTCGCTGCTGGAACTCATCATGTTCTTGGTTCAAAAGGGACGGTAACGACTATGGTTCGGAGATTCAGCTATGCACTGGTGGCAATTGCTCAAGTGGTTGCTGTGGTTGCTCTCGCTGCTGCGCCGGCTCAGGGGGCCGAGACGGACTCTCCGCGCGCGGAGTGGGAGCAAGACTTCACCGCCGCCGACCTGGACTTCTTCCGCCCCACCGCCAGCGAAGACCCCACCGGACTTACGCGCAGCATCACGGCCGGGGTGCTCATGCCGCAACAAACCGCCTGCGTGATGCTCACGGTCCAGCAGTGGAACGCCGGGGAGCGGGTCGGCCAGCGGCACCTGGTGCGGCACCTGGGGATGACGCTCGATGAGCTCCTGGAGCTGGTCAAGCGGGCGCAGGATCCGCCCCGCCGCGCCGGTTCGCGCGGCGGTCCGCCGGTCTTCGGCGGGCTATTCGAATTTTACACCGGCTTTGCCGGCTTTCCGGAAAGGAGTTCGCCATGATTTTTACCACCCTGATGCGCACCGCCCTGGTGCTCTTGGCCACCCTGGTCGCTGGCATTCCCTGCCATGCCGAGCAAACGATCGCGATCGAGTTCACGCAGAAGGATTGCCACTACTGCGAGGTCCTGGACCGGACGCTGAACCCGCTGATCGCCGAGGGGTTTGCGGTGCGCAAGATCGACGTCAACGCGGCGGCCGGCGAGATCAAAGGCACCGCGAAGAGCGGCTTGCAGTTGGCGGCCACTTACGGCGTGACCCAAACCCCGGCGCTCGTCGTGCAAACCTATGGCGATGACGGCAAACCAAAACTAAATAGCGTGCGGCGGATCGATCACGAGAACGTGGTCGGCCTGCGCGAGCGGCTGCTGGCCGCCGGCGTGCATTACCTGCCGCCGGCACCCCAAACCAAGCCCTAAACCAAGTAAGTCAGAGGCGGGCCGCCGAAGCGGCCCGTAGTTTTGTTCCGTGTTCGATGCGAAGGAGAACCTAGTTATGAAGGGATTCCGTTTCGTGGCCGCGCTCATCGTGGCTGCCCTGGTGACGGTGGCCGTGGCCGAAGATGCCAGCGCCCAATTGCTCCGACGCGGTCGTGGCAACTGTAACAGTGGTGGCTGCAATGTGAGCGGCGGCGGCTGCAACGTCGGCAGCTCGCAGGGCTGCAACATTTCGCAAGCGCCGCAAACTCGGGCCACCGCCGAGGACCTGCTCGAGCAAGTTACGGCCAAGAAGGCGGGCAGTGCGCCCGTCCTACCGGCCAAGCAATCGCCCCTGGTGCTCAACGAGTCGGCGGCCCTGGCGTTCTGCGCCCCGGTCACCCGCAGTAAGCATCCGCTCGATCTCGAGAAGATCGTCTATCGGCCGCAGAGCACTCCCGCGGTCGAGAGCGTGGCCAAAAGTGTGACGGCCCGACCGCCGATTCGGTCGGTCGCCAGTCGGTAGGAAATGCCTGGCCCCGCGGGGTTGACCACCCGCGGGGCAGGAGGTGATTCCCAAAGGCGACAGATCCTGTCAGCCCTTTGAACCTTTGAAAACTGTTTGAGGAGAATCTCTGATGCGAGGAATGCTTATTGCCGGTGCGGCGATCGCGGGTGCGGTCGTGGTTCTGGCTTGTGAAGTGACCAGCGGTTGCGACGACTGCCCGAAACCCCGGGCCGTCCAGCTGAGCGCACCTGCGACTGTGCTTTCGGCGGGTGGCGGTTCGGCGTCGGCGTCGGCCAGTACGAGTGCCGGCGGTTCGCCCGTGACCGTGCTCTCCGCTCCGGCGCCACGTCGCGGCGGTTTGCTGCGGGGGCGCAATGCTGACAGCTCCGTGACGAGCACGAGCATCGCGGTCAGTAAGAGCGAATCGGGTGCGCGGCGTGGCCGGTTGGCCGAAATGCGCTCGGACCTGCAAACCCGCCGCGATGTGGCCAAGGCCTTACGTGAATCGCGGAACGTCCGGGCGGCCAACACCGTCTGGAGTCAGAGCGCGCCGGTGACGGCGTTATCTGCA
>JBGSKX010000328.1:0-12596 GCA_041741015.1 Pirellulales bacterium | reverse complement strand
GCTGCCCGACAGCGCGCTGGCGACGAGCATGCCTTCGATCCGCGCCACCGCGACCAGCATCAGTCCCAGCGCGGCCGATTCGAGCAGCATGCCGTAGACCACGCCGGCCGAAACTTGCCACTTCTCGCGCGAGACGTGATGCCAGGCGAGCAACAGGCCGACCGTCAAAGCCGGCAGCAGGAGGTACTGCGAGAAGCCGAGCGCGTCGAGAAACTGGCGGAGCCAGACGTCCGCGCCGTTGCGCACGGCCTGCGGTCCGAGGATGATGATCCCGCCTTCATAGAGCAGCAGCAGCGGAATCACGAACGCCAGGCTGGCCAGCGGGCGGCGCGACTCGCGGATGTAGCGGTCGAGCGCCGTCGGCATGGTCGCTACATTCGCGCTCGGTCGACTGGCTGCTTTGGCCGGCATAAATGCGCAACTCGCGGGTTCGCACGCGTCTCTCGTGTCTCGACACTCTGTCGAGTTTTCGTCGCGCGCGGGCAACGTCCTGCAGCCGCCGCGCGATCATTCCAATCGAAAGGGAGCGCGGCGACCGAGTCAGACAGGGCGAGGTGCGGTTGCGCGGGCTGTAGCGGTGGGTGAGTGAGGCACGTTGGGTGGCCCTGACAGCTTGTCAGGGTGCCTCCGGCACAAGAGGGATCGGGTGGCGGCCGCAGGAACAAGGGAGCGCCAACTCTCGATCACGCGTTTCCTGAGCCCTCTTGTGCTGCGCACACCGACAACAAGTTGTCGCTGCCACCCCGCTGCGCCGGCGCGATGCACAACGAGCACAGGTGAGCCGCGCTCACGGCCACCTGTGGCATCCGGTTAGTGCCTCGGGATCTCGGTGAGCTCGGGCGCGCCGATGTCGCCCAGGTGATAGAAGGCCAGGGCCAGGATCGCATACACGGCCAGCAGCATGACGCCTTCGAACCAGTGGCTTTCGCCATCCTGGGCGATCAGCGCCAGGATCGCAATCGAGGCGATCACGGCCACAATCTCCATCGGCGTAAAGTGCAGATCGAGCGTTTGCTCGTGTCCCATCAGCATGCTGGCGAACACCAGCACCGGGGCCACGAACAGGGCGATCTGAATGCTGCTCCCCACGGCGATGTTCACCGAGAGGTCCATCTTGTTCTTGAGCGCCACGAGAATGGCCGTCGAATGTTCCGCGGCGTTGCCGACAATCGCCACGACGATCACGCCCACGAACACGCGGCTCATCCCCAGCTCGTGCGCCGCCGTTTCGACCGAAGCAATGAGCATCTCGGCGACGATTGCCACGCCGGCGGTGGCCACCAGCAGCACGGTCATGGCCGCTTTTCGCCCCCAGTGAGGTTCTGTCTCGGCAGGAATGGCTGCCGGAGCGGCGGCGGCCTCGCTTGCGGGACTTTCGCCCGAGAACAGGTTCTTGTGCGTCACGAACATGAACACCAGGCTGAGCACGTAGACCACGGCCAGCACCACCGCGATCTCTTCGCTGAGGAACTCAACTGTTTCCAGCTCCTCGGGCGGCAGAGGCATCGCCGAGGCGAACACGTAGTAATACAGCGTCGGCATGATCAGGCCGATCGTGGCCAGAGCCAGGAGCGTGGCGCCCATGCTTGCCGCGGTGCGGTTGTAGCGCTGGTAGGCGTACTTGAATCCGCCGAGCATGATTGAGAGCCCCAGCACGAGCAGCACGTTGCCGATGATCGAGCCCGTGATCGAGGCTTTCACGAGCGGGTACATCTGGGGGCCTTTCCAGAGTGCCGCGAGCGCGATGATCAGTTCGGCCGCGTTGCCGAACGTGGCATTCAGGAGGCCGCCGATGCCGGGACCCAGCGTGTGGGCGAGCGCTTCGGTCGCGCGACCCATCAGCCCGGCGAGCGGCACGATCGCCACGCAGGAGACGACGAAGATCCAGAGATCGTCCACGCCGGCCAGGCGCATGGCGATCGCCACGGGGAAGGCGATGAGCAGGCCGTCGAGCGGGTCCTCACGAAGCCAACTGACGAGCTTCTGAGGGAAGGAAGTCGGTGCTGCGGGTTTGTGCTTCGGCATCGTGCTATCGAGCTGTGCAGGGGAAGGGAGTGCTGGTGCGGGCGTCATCGTAACGGTATCCCCGGCCATCGCAAACCGGAGGCTGCCGCTCGTAACCTGGATCATCCCGCTGTCGGAAGAATCGCGTGCGTCGAGCCGAGGGTGCCATGGGTGGCCGCGTCGCGGCTCACCCGTGCTCAGTTAGTGGGTCAGTCTGGAATTGGATTCTCAGGACTCGACCGGTTTAGTTGCCGGGATACTGCGGCTCCGGCGACTGCTGGAATTGAGCCAAACAAAATCATGCCTGGGACAAGAATCAACGTGCCGAGTGCACCCGTCAACATCGTGGATTCGTATCCGGTTGGTTCAAAGAAGCTAAAGATCGCGCCATAGATTGGGAGCGCAATTATTGCACCCAACGGTGCAACCAACAGCGACCAATTTCTGGGGGTGAATTCGCCAACGAGAACTCCGGCTGTAAACGGAAGCCCCACAAATAGCGCCAGTTCTGCAAAGCCAGCTTTGTTCAGTGCAAATACAGCAGAAAGCGCCGCGACTAGAACCAGCAGCGTCGAAAGGCGCAGCTGAAAGAGTCGCTTGTTAGCCGGACTTTCGCTCATACGCCCAATATAGCGGGCCCTCTAGGCGTGGTCGCAGCAGTTTGCCACGCAATCCGAAGTTCAATCAGTTAGCCTGAGCACGGGTGACCGCTGCGCAGCACCCATGGCACCCGGAGGAAGCGACGAAACATTCATGCTCTTGCCCCGAGTTATTCGATACTGTACACTTGTACCGTACCGCAGTTTCAGCAATGTCCGCCGGAGACACGCGCCTCCATGACAATGCAAATCCCTCCGCCGGTCGGCCGCGCCGCGGGCGCCAGTCCCGGCAATCGCTTCGAGAGCGTGCATCAGATCGATGACTTCGAGCAGTTCGACGCGGGCGAGGGTCTGCCGATCGTCACGCGCGTGCCGACTGAGTTCATGCCGGATCGCAGCCGGACGGTGATCTCGCACAACGACAGCCCCGACATTGGCTTTCGCTACAGCATCAATCCGTACCGCGGCTGCGAGCATGGTTGTGCTTATTGTTATGCGAGGCCGAGCCACGAGTACCTGGGCATGAACGCGGGGCTCGATTTCGAGTCGCGCATCCTGGTGAAGCACGACATCGCCGAGCGGTTGCGGGCCGAACTGGCCGAGCCGAACTGGCAAGGGGAACTGATCGTCCTCTCGGGCGTGACCGATTGCTATCAGCCGGCCGAGCGAACGTACAAACTGACGCGGGCTTGTCTGGAAGTGATGCTCGAAGCCCGGCAGCCGCTGGGAATTGTCACGAAGAACGCGCTCGTGACGCGCGACATCGATCTGCTCGCGGAACTGGCGAAGCGGAACCTGGTTCACGTACACGTGAGCGTGACCACACTCGACGAAACCCTGGCCCGCACGATGGAGCCGCGCACCGCAACGCCGACCGCGCGGCTGCGGGCGATTCGCGAACTGTCCGAGGCGGGCGTGCCAACCGGCGTGATGACGGCCCCGATCATTCCAGGGCTGAACGACCAGGAGCTGCCGGCGCTGCTGGCGGCGGCGAAGGACGCCGGGGCCTGGCGGGCGAGCTTCACACTGCTCAGGCTGCCGATGGCGGTGCGCCCGATCTTTGAAGAGTGGGTCACGCGCAACTATCCGGAAAAGGCCGAGCGGATCTTGGGACTAATCCGCGAGACGCGCGGCGGCAAGATGAACGAATCGCGGTTCGGCGCCCGGATGCGGGGACAGGGGAACTACGCCGAGGGAATTGCCCGAACGTTCGAGGTTTTTCGCAAGAAGCATGGGCTGGACCGGGCATTTCCGCCATTTGATCATTCGCAGTTTACGCCGCCGCGTCCGACGAGGGGGCAGATGCGGCTGTTCTAGGATTCTCGGCCATCTTTCATAGCCCGACGCGTGAGCGAGGATGTATTGCCGGCCGCCACGACCCACCTCGCTCACGCGTCGGGTTGCAAATCGGATGCTGCCTGAGATCTCAGGTGTGGCTTAGCACGCCCATCCAGTCTCGCGGCAAACCAAGATTCCCACGCCCCTGGCGAACTTGGTACGGTGATACTGCGCAATCACTGTCCTTGCAGGGAATCATCCGTGTCCAGCCAACCGTCGGCCGTGTCTGTGGCCTCGCCGTGGCGCGAGTTCGGGTCGCTGCGCGTGCGCACAGCGCGATATGGCCCCAACCTGCGGCAACCGCGGCATCGGCATCGCGAGGCAGGGCTCTCTCTGATCCTGGCCGGCGCGCTGGAAGAAGATGGTCCTGACCGGCCGCATCGTGCTGCTGCCGGATCGCTGGTGTTCAAGCCGGCCGAATGCTGGCACGCGGATCATTACGGGCCAGATGGCGCCGTCGTCCTGCAAGTCGCTGCGCGCGATGATGACGACGAACACTGGCGAGCGATCCGCTGGAACTACCTGTGGAGCGAAGCAGCCCAGCTCGCGCGCGCGATCCTCGGGATTGCTAGTGGCAGGCCGCGCAGCGAGGAGAACGCGGAACTGGCTTTTTGGGAAGCCATCGATGGCGCGATTCCCCAGACGGGCGACGCCGCGCCGCGCTGGTGGCCGCGCGCGATCGAACTTTTGAACGCTTCGCTCGAGGAGCGCATCTCGACTGCCGAGATCGCGCGCGCTCTCGGAGTGCATCCGGTGCATCTGGCCCGCATTTGTCGCCGCCAGCTTGGGTGTTCGCTGCGGCAGTACCTGCTGGAGCGGCGTACGCTGCTGGCCTGGCGGAGGTGTACGGCGGGGGAGCAGTCGCTGGCGACGATCGCGGCTGAGCTCGGTTTCGCCGATCAAGCGCACATGACGCGCACGTTCGCCAGCAAGCTCGGCGTCCCGCCGACGCGATTGCGGCGGCTGGCGGCGGGTTTGAATTAGAAGGTTTCTCCGCAAGATGTTGCGTTCGTTCAAGACGCGGCGACTGGCACGCTGAAGAATGTCGGCAAGTATCGATCGCACTTGCAAAGGAACCAGGTCATGCGTCTTGCCAACGTTCTCGCCCTCGTGGCACTCATCGCATCCGTTCACTCCGTACAGGCCGCCGAACCCGCGCCGGTTCTTTCCGCCGAATGGCAGCCGCTGCACGATCGCTGGCAGGCAGCGATGCAGGAGCTGAACATTCCGGGCCTGGCAGTCTTGGCCGTGCGCGGCGATGAGGTCGTGCTGCTCGACACGCTGGGTGTGTGCGATCCGGCAGGCAAGCAGTGCGTAACATCGCGGTCGCCGTTCTATCTGGCCTCGGTCACGAAGTCGTTCACGGCGCTGGGTATCGCGATTCTGGCCGACGAAGGAAAACTTAAGCTCGACGACCCGGTGAAGAAGTATTTGCCACGGTTTACGCTGGCCGACAAGGAGCTGGCCGCGCGGGTGACCGTGCGCGACCTGTTGTGTCATCGCCACGGGCTCAACAGCGAGCCGATCGCGATGTCCGAGGCCTACTTCGGCAACATCACGGAAGACCGCTACTATGCGCTGCTCGGGTTTGTCGAATCGCCCGGCAAGTTTGCCTACAGCAACTTGAACTACACGCTGGCAGGCCGCGTGATCGAAGCGGTGACGGGGAAAAGCTGGAAGGACTTCCTGGCGGAGCGGGTGTTCGCGCCGCTCGCGATGCAGGACGCCACGTGCTATGCGAGCCAGCTGTATGCCAACCCGCGCGTCGCGTGGCCGATTGCCGAAGTGAACGGCAAGTGGCAAAAGGCCTCGGTGGTGAAAAGCGATGCGGTGATGCACGCGGCCGGCGGGATGGGTGCCAGCGCGCAGGACATGGCCCATTGGCTGCGGTTCCAACTGACGGGCAAGACGCCGAGCGGCGCTGACCTCATTTCGAAAGCCATGCTCCGCGACGTGCACAAGCAGCAAGTGGACGATGAGGAAGACGGGCAGGGAGGGCCTCCCGGCCAAACTCGCGAAGGCTATTCGCTGGGCTGGTTCACCGGTACGTATCACGGCCACCAGTTTCTCACGCACGGCGGCGGATATATTGGCACGGCGACGTACGTCTCGTTCCTGCCGGAGAAGAACGTCGGCGTCGTGGTTCTGATGAACGAAGGTCCGCCCAACGGCATGTTTCCATACGTTGTGGCGAATGACGTGTACGGCAAGCTGCTCGATGAGTCGCTGCCAGACTTGCTGCCCGAGGCTCGCAAGCAGGCCGCGCGCAGCCGGCAGCGGATGGCCGAGCGCGTGGAGCTGGCTTGGAACGGATTCGCCAAGGGAGAAGGTCTCTCGCTGCCGGTGGATCGGTATGTCGGACGGTTCGAGAACGCGTTTTGGGGCGACCTAACGGCCAAGGCCGCTGATGGCGGGCTCACGTTCCAGATCGGCGAGTTGACGCTTCGCAATCACGGCCTGGGCGACGATAAGTTCCGGATGGAAGTTCCAGGCGGCGACGTGATCGAAGGCCGCTTCCTGGTGAACGACCAGCAGGAAGTCGAAGGCCTTTCGGTGGAGACGCCCGAGGGACCGGCCGAGTTCCGCAAGTTGCCATAGGCAGGTGGGTGGCAGCGACAACTTGTTGTCGGTGTGCGCAGCACGAGAGGGATCAGGCGGGGCGCTATCGAAGTGTTGAGTCCAGATCTGCCACCGGCCGCGTCCTGAACCCTCTTGTGCCACCAGGCACCCTGACAGTTGTCAGGGCCACCCTTCGCTGCGCTCTCGCCGCTTCGCCCTTTGCTCGCTACATTGGCGTGAAGCGTCACTGTCCGTTGCGGAAGACTCCGCACCTGAAAGCGGCGCCGGTCATGGAGCGCTGGGCAATGGATCCTGCCAATTCAACAGAGAGCATCGCGGGCGCGGCGGCCGATCGGCAGTGGACGGTTGTCGGCCGCTGGCAGGAGTATGCCGGTGAGGTGCGAGCGAACCTGTTGCGGATCGCCGGCATCGGCGGCTTCTATTTCATCGAGCTGCTCAACTACTACGGGCTGCATCTGGGGCCGCTCGATCTACCGGCTTCGGTCGATCTGGGTTTTCACCGCACGATGACCGCGATCGTCGTGGCCTGGACGATGATGTCGCTGGCGACGCTGCTCTGCCTGCAACTGCGGATCTTCCCGGCCTGGCTCAAGTACGCCACGACGCTGGGCGACGTCGTGCTGCTCTCGACGACGCTAATCATTGCCGATGGGCCGCGCAGCCCACTGGTCGTTGGGTACTTCTTGATCATCGTGCTCGCGGGGCTGCGGTTTCAGTTGTCGCTCATTTGGTGTGCGACGATCGCCTCGATGCTGGGTTACCTGTGGGTCGCGTGGCTGGCGGGCATGCCGGGCACGGTCATGGAGGGGCGCCAGCTCTCGGTCCCCGGCTACTACCAGCTCATCATGCTGCTCGCGCTACTGCTGACGGGCGTCGTCCTGGGGCAGATCGTTCGCCGCGTGCGGGCGATGGCCGAGGACCTGCTGGTGCGGATGCGTCGGCAGGTGGGAGGTGGCCAGCAATGAGCGAGCCGGTCTCCGCTTATGAATTGAGCTGTCCCTACTGCGGCGCGCGGAACGCGCGCGGCGAAGCGAGCTGCTGGCTTTGCAAACAACCGCTGTCGGCCGAGGCGGCGGCCAATCAACCGATTCTGGCCGAGGCGGTCGACGTGCGGCCGCAGTTCGCGCTCAGTTCGCTGCTACTGGTGATCACGCTGGTGTGTATTTCGGCCGGACTGGTCGCGGCCGCGCCGGGGTTCATCGTTCCGCTGGTGATTATCGTCATTCCGGCGCTGATCCGCTCGGTGGCGGCTTCGCGCGCGGCGGGTGGGCAGGTTTCCATCGGCCAGAAAGTGGTGACGTTCTTCGTCTCGCTGTGGCTGGTGGTTGCCATCTGGGTGGCCGGTATCATCGCGCTCTGTGCGGCCTGCACGTTAATCGTGATCGGCGGCGCCGCGATGGAGTTCAACGACCAGGCAGTGAACATGCTGGCCGTGATCTCGATTGGCGTGATCCTGGGCGCGCTCGTGCTGATGGGCTGGCTCTACTACCTGATCTGGCCCAACAAGAACAAGAAGTAGGACCACAACCGCCATGGAACTTCGCGACCATACGTTTCTGGGCATGACGCAAAGCCTGTGTCCCGAATGTTTGGCTGTGATACCGGCGAAGATCGTGGTGCGCGACGGCGGCCGGGTGTACTTTCGCAAGCGTTGCCCACAGCACGGCGTGCGCGAGGACTTCATCTGCTCTGACGTGCGGTACTACGACCGGATGGAGTTCAGCCTGCCGGGCAAAGTGCCGCCGAAGATGGGCATCGAGCCCGAGCGCGGCTGCCCGCTCGATTGCGGTCTGTGCACCGAGCACGAGCAGCACACCTGCGTGGGGTTGGTCGAAGTCACTTCGTCGTGCAATCTGAGCTGTCCGATGTGTTACGCCCACAGTGGCCCGGGCGGCAAACACCTGAGCTACGAGCAGTGTATCGCCGCGATCGATCGGCTGGTTGAAGTTGAAGGCCGGCCCGAGGTGCTGCAGCTTTCGGGCGGTGAACCGACGATTCATCCCGAGTTTCTCGACGTGCTGGACTATGCCTGCGCGCAGCCGATCGACGTCGTGATGATCAACACCAACGGGATTCGCTTTGCGCACGACGGGCCGTTTACGCGGCGCGTGGCCGAGCAGCGGCACCGGCTGGAACTGTACTTCCAGTTCGACGGGTTCGACGACGCGATCTACGAGCGACTGCGCGGCGAGAAGCTGCTCGACGTGAAACTGCGGGCGCTCGACGCGCTCGGCCAGCACGGCATCCGCACGACGCTCGTCACGACGCTGCAGCCGGACCTGAACGAACACCAGATCGGGCAGATCGTGAAGTTCGGCCTGGAACGCCCCTGGATCACGGGCATCAGCTTCCAGCCGGCGACGTACTCCGGGCGGTTCGTGCTGCCGGAGCAACTGGAAAAGCGAATCACGTTTCCAGACGTGGTCCAGCGGATCGTCGACCAGACCGACGGCTTGTTCCGCACCGAAGACTTCATGCCGCTGCCGTGCGCGCATCCGAACTGCCACACACTGGGGTATGCGTATCGGTCGGCACATGGCGTGGTGCCGCTCGCGCGATTCATCGATGCCGAGAATCATCTCGACATCCTGGCCAACGGCATCACGTTCAACCGGCCGCGCGCGCGGCAACTGATCGAGCAGTACCTGGGGAGCCTCGGCTGCTGCGCCGGCGGCAATTGCGGCGAACCGCTCGAAATCGGCGGTGCTGCGGCGCCCGAGTTCGTGCAGCTTGGTGGAGCGAGCAGTGGCGACGTGAGCGCTGAGGACCGCGTGAAGCAGGCGGCGGATGAGTTCTTCGGCCGGGCGCTGGCCGAGAACCTTTCGCCGGCCGACGTGTTCCGGATTACGATCACGTCGTTTCTCGATGCGTACAACTTCGACGTCCGGCGGGTGATGAAGTGCTGCATCCACCACGTGCTGCCGAGCGGGCACGTGATTCCGTTCTGCGCGTACAACGTGCTCTATCGCGACGGGCATGTTGTGCTTCCGGAGCTGCGTGACACGCTTTCGCAGCTGACGAGTCCGGCGGAGGCGGCGCCGGCGCCGCACAGTACACCGCAGGGTGCGAAGTTCGCCAGCTTGCCGATTCACACGCCCTAGAGGTCTCGCGGCGATGGTTCCCTGGTCGTATCCGCTGATCATGGCTGCCGCGATCGCGACGGGACTTTTCGTGAGCCGGTTCACGCGGCAGAAGCTGGCGCTCACCGATGCCCAGCGATTGGGGATTGCGATCGGCGCGTTCATTGGCGCGATGCTGGGGGCAAAGTTGCCGTTTGCGCTTTCCGACTGGGAGGAACTGGTGAGTGGCCGGGCGTGGTTCGCGGACGGAAAAACGATTCTCAGTGGACTGGCCGGCGGGTACTTGGGAGTCGTGGTGGCCAAATGGGCGATGGGCGTGCGCACGCGAACGGGCGACAGCTTCGCGGTACCGGTGGCGGCATCGATTGCCGTGGGACGCTTGGGCTGCTTCGTGGCCGGCTGCTGCTACGGCAGTCCCACCTCGATGCCCTGGGGCGTCGTGTTCGAGCAGCACGGCGCGATGCCCCGGCATCCCACGCAGCTCTATGAGTCGGCGTTTCATGCCCTGGCGGCGATCGGGCTATATCAGCTGCAGCGGCGCGGCATGTTTCGCGGTAACCTGTTCAAGCTGTACATCATCGCCTACGCCGCATTCCGCTTCGCCACCGAGTTCATTCGCGAGGAACAGCCACTGTGGTTGGACCTGACCGGTTACCAGTGGTCGGCGTTGGCGATGATCGCGCTGTTCGGCGGTTTGTGGTGGTACGACGCGGCGGAGCTGCGCGCGGCTGCTGAAGGGCACGTCCGTGAGGAACGAAGCGAGGTCCTGGGCCTGCCACAGCAGGAATAACGTATGCTGTGCCACGGGTGCTGCGAAGCAGTCACCCGTGCAGCTAACGCTTGCCCTTATCTCGCGCAACGAGCACAGGTGAGCCGCGACGCGGCCACCTGTGGCACCCCAAAAAGATGCTGTCCATAAAACGAGCTCGGCGTACAATTCCACTTCACCGCCGTGAATCGCCGCAACCGCCGTCAGCTCAAGTGCCATGAGTCTGTTTGAAGCCAGTGAAGCCGCCAATCGTCGCCGCGCGCAACCACTTGCCGCGCGGATGCGGCCCCGAACGCTCGAGGAGTTTGCCGGCCAACAACACTTCCTCGGCGAAGGCAAGCTGCTCCGCCGATTGCTCGCGGCCGATCGGCTGGGCTCGGTCCTGTTCTACGGTCCGCCGGGCACGGGCAAGACGACGCTCGCGAATCTGCTTGCGCAGGCCAGCCGGGCGAAGTTCGTCGAGCTGAGCGCGGTCGCCAGCGGCGTGAAGGATCTGCGCGAAGTGCTCGACGCAGCCCGCGACCGATTGAGCGTGAGCGGCAACAAGACGCTGCTGTTCGTCGACGAGATCCACCGCTTCAACAAGGCCCAGCAGGACGTCCTGCTGCCGGACGTCGAGAACGGCGGCGTGATTCTCGTCGGCGCGACGACGCAGAACCCCTTCTTCGCGATCAACAGCGCGCTGGTCAGTCGCAGCCGGGTGTTTCAGTTCCAATCGCTTTCGGCCGAAGACATCAAGACGCTCATCGACCGGGCGCTCGCGGACAAGGAACGCGGCCTGGGGCAGTATGATGTGCGGATGCACGACGACGCGCTCGAGTTTCTGGCCGAAGTGAGCGACGGCGACGCCCGACGAGCGCTGGGGGCGCTCGAAGTCGGCGTGCTGTCGAGCAAAACGAAACCAATCGAGTTCACACGCGCGCTGGCCGAAGAATCGGTGCAGCGCAAGGCGATCGAGTACGATCGGACAGGCGATGCCCACTACGACGCGGCCAGCGCCCTGATTAAGAGCATGCGCGGCAGCGATCCCGATGCGGCCATTTATTGGCTCGCGCGGATGCTCGAGGCTGGCGAGGACGTGCGGTTCCTCGCGCGGCGGATCGTGAACTTCGCCATCGAGGACGTGGGCAACGCCGATCCGCAGGCGCTGCCACTGGCTGTGGCGGCGATGCAAGCCTGCGAGTTCGTAGGGCTGCCGGAATGCCAGTTGAACCTGGCGCAGGCGGTCACCTACATGGCATGCGCGCCGAAGTCGAACGCCGCGACCTTGGCGATCTCCGAAGCCAAGGCCGACGTGCGCGAAGGACGATTGCTGCCGGTGCCTGTGATCCTCAAGGACAGCCACTACAGCGGAGCGAAGCGACTCGGCCATGGCGCGGGCTACGAGTACTCGCACAACAGCCCCGATGCGGTGACAGCGCAGGACTATCTGGGCGTGGAACGCGAGTATTACCGGCCGGTCAAGCGGGGGTTCGAACGCGAACTGGCCGAGCGGCTGGCGCGGATACGCGAGACGCTGCGCGCGGCGAAGCAGAAGCCGAACGAGTAGATCGCCCAGCGGCCGCGCCAAATCGCGCGCGAGTGCCCGTACGGGGCTGCCACCCGCTCAATGCTAGCAATCTCGCATGCTGGCGCGCGATTCTGTCGTGCCAGCACTGGCCGAACATTGATCTGGCACGCGCGGGCCTGATTCCTTATGATCCGCGACCGGAACCTGCCGCCAGCAGCCAAGGAGTAGGCTGCGCCGCCTTCAGTAAGTCAGTAAGGTGGTGCCTGAGGGCACGGCTCCACACTTCTCAATCATTCGCACTTTAAAGCGCGTCGGTCGACGGGTCGTCAGGGAGGACGGACTTGTGAACACGCTGAAACCGCTATTAACGGTAGCCGTGTTGGCGGGCATCGGCTATGGGGTTTACATCCGTTTGAATACGGGTAACAACGGCCCGCCGCCAGTTGCGGCAGGTTGGAACAACAGCCCCGCGATTCAACTTCCCGATGCGACTAGCATGGCGCCTTGGACGCCGGACGGTTCGGGCGGAAACGCCGCGCCGTCATCTCCGCCGGGAACGGTCGAAGTGCCCGGTGGACAGGCCCCACCGTTCACACCGCCAGGGGCCGCACCGAGCGGTCCTGAAGCGCCGCCGTTTGGTGGAGCACCACCTGCCGGTAACGCGCCGCCATTCCAGGGTGCGCCGGGTGGCGAGGCGCCGCCCTTTGGTGGACCGC
>JBGSKX010000327.1:0-3317 GCA_041741015.1 Pirellulales bacterium | reverse complement strand
GGCTTTCGAGTGCTGGCGCTGGCCGAGGGAGACGGGCACGACGGCGCGGGCGCGGAGCTGGCTCCGCCAGAGCCGGCAGGCCTGACCTTCCTGGGCCTGGTCGGCATGATCGATCCGTTGCGGAGCGGTGTTCGTGAGGCGGTTCATGCTTGTCACGACGCGGGCGTCGAGGTGTCGATGGTCACCGGCGATCACCGCGTTACGGCGCTGGCGATTGCCCGCGAACTCGATCTCGCGCATGAGGAGTCGCAGGTGGTGACCGGCCCCGAACTGGTCGGGAAGTCGCCCGAGGAACTGGCCCAGATCGTCAGGCGGGTGAAAGTGTTTGCGCGGGTGGCGCCGCGGCAGAAGCTGGAGATTGTGAACGCCGCTCGAATCGCGGGGCACTTTGTGGCGGTGACCGGCGACGGGGTCAACGATGCGCCGGCGCTGCGGGCCGCGAACATCGGCGTCGCGATGGGTAAGGCCGGCACCGATGTCGCCCGAGAGGCCGCGGAGCTGGTCATCGGGGACGACAATTTTGCCACGATCGTGGCGGGCGTCGAAGAGGGGCGGATCGCCTACGACAACATTCGTAAGGTGATTTTTCTGCTGCTGTCGACGGGCGCGGCAGAGCTGCTGATGGTCTTGCTGACCGTGATGTTCGGCTTTCAATTGCCGCTGCTGCCGGTGCAACTTTTGTGGCTGAACCTGGTGACCAATGGCATTCAGGGAGTGGCGATCGCCTTCGAGCCGGGGGAGGGCGACACCCTGCGCCGCCGGCCGCGATCGCCGACCGAGCCAATCTTCAATCGGCTGATGAACGAGCGGATGATTGTTTCCGTGTCGGTCATGGGTGGCGTGGGATTCGTCGCTTTCGCCTGGATGATTCGCAACGGCTGGAGCGAGCTAGAATCGCGTAATATGCTGTTGCTGCTGATGGTACTGTTCGAAAACTTCCATATCGGCAACTGTCGTTCCGAGATTAAGTCGGCCTTTGCGTTGTCGCCGCTGCGGAGCCCTATCCTGCTGTTTGGGGCGCTATCGGCGCTGGGCATTCACGTAGCCGCCATGTATTTGCCGTTCATGGAAACGGTGCTGGGAACTCAACCCGTCTCGCTGTATGAATGGCTGGCGGTGATCGGACTGGCGGCCACGATCATTCCCGCCATGGAATTGCACAAGTGGCTGTGGAATCGTCGCTATCCGGCCGTGTTGTAGTACGTCGTCTTTAGCCCGCGCGAGCCCCTGCATGAATACCTGGCAGAAATTGGCGTTGATCGCTGGAGCCGGGGCCATCGGAACGCTGGCGCGATACCTTCTTTCCAGCTTCGTACAGCGGCTGCATCCCTATGAGTTCCCCTGGGGCACGCTGGCGGTGAACTCGCTGGGGTGCTTTCTGTTCGGCCTCGTCTGGTCGCTGGCCGAAACGCGCGGGCTGGTCAGCGTGCACGCCCGGGCGATCATCTTGGTGGGCTTCATGGGGGCCTTCACCACGTTCAGCACGTTTGCGTTCGAGACCTCGCAGCTTATGCACCGGCACGAGCTGCTGGCGGCCGGGGCGAACATTCTTTTGAGCAACGTGCTGGGGATCGTGCTGGTGTTCGTCGGGCTGGCGCTGGGGCGGTTGGTGTAGAATCCGCTTGTGCTGGCATTCCAGGGGAGGGTATTCCCCTGGCTTTGGAAGGAATTTCGCACTCTGCCACAAGATCGGGCCGGCCGCAGCGAAAAGATTGCTGCCGGGACCGGAGGCCTGTTATATTTCCCTGCGCCAGAAGCACCACCCATCCACGCGGAGCCATCGCCATGCGTACGTTTCTGTTCGGCCTGCTGTCGCTTGTCGTCGTTAGCCCGGCCCGGGCTGAGTCGCCCGACCCGCCGCTCGACAACCAGAAGCTGACCATCCACACGCTGGTCCGCGAGGACATCTTTGCCGGCTGGCGATCGAAGAACATGGAGCGCTTCGAGCGGGGTGAGAAGAACATCGAGATCCTGCTCGAGCAGCGGCCGAAGTTCAAGGCCGACCTCTTGGCCTGGAAGGGCGGAGCGAAGCTGTACCGCGCGGTGCTGGCTCACGAAGAGGGCAACCAGGAAGAGTTTCAGAAGCTGTATGCCGAGGCCAAGAGCTTGCTCGAGGAAGCCGCGACGCTGGGCAAAGGCAACGCCGGCGTGGCGGCGGTCGTCGGTGGCAGCTACCTGACCTTTGGCGATCGGCTCCCGGAGGAGCTGCGCGAGCACGCCTGGCAAACGTCGTACGACAACTACCAGACGCTGTGGAAGTATCAGGGGAAAATCGTCGAGAATTTGCCGCTGCACATCAAGGGTGAACTGCTGGCCGGGCTGGTGCAGTCGGCCCACCGCACCGGCCGCGACGCCGAGTATCAGCAGTATCTGGAAAAGATTATCGAAGTGCTGCCGGACACGGGCTACTCGCGGGTGGCGCTCCAGTGGAAAGAGAATCCCGAGAGTGCCAAGACCAGCAACATCTCCTGCAAGAGCTGCCATGCCGATGGGCGACTCGAAGCGCGGGTGGCGGCGCTGGAGGGGAAGTAGTCGCGGGGGATTTCAGCGCAGCCCTTGCTGGGCAGTGGCCTGCAAGCGGCCGAACTGCTGCATCAGGTTCGCGACTTCGCGCTGGACGACGGGCGCGTCCTCGTGCCGGTCGAGCTGCGCTTCGATTCGTTTCAATGAAGCGCGAACGTCGCCGATCGCACTCAGCACTTTGTCCGCGTGAGCCGGCGCCGCGGCTCGCACCGCGCGAAGTTGAATCTCGCAGGCCGCCAGGCTTTGCTCGTGCTGCGCAATGGTTTGCCGCAGCTGCGCCTCTTTTTCAGGTGAGACCGGGTTGGTCACGGCGGCGGTGGTCACTTCCGGAGGGCGCTTGGCCTCCCGAGCGGGCTTCGGCTGCTGGAGCTCTCGCAATCGGGCTTGCAGCTTCTCATGCTCGAGCCGCGCGGCGGCGGAGGAGAACGGCGAGTTCGAATCCGGCTCGGTCGCCGGTTCGCGCTGGCTGCAGCCGGCGGTCAGGCTTGTCGCGATCAGCAAGGCGCAGGCGGTTCGCATGGCGGGAGCCCTCAACAGCGAGAAATGTCTCTCTCTGGAAAGCTTAGGTCATGCCCTGGGGTGGATTGCGCCGCCGGGATGCGGGAAGCCTCGGGACGCCAGCTATGGAAGACGCCGGGCAGGTACCCTCGCTCGCCAGGATTTTGCGCGATCGGTCATAAGGGGTTGCGCGAAAAGGAGTTGGCCTTCAACATAGTCGTCGTCCCAAGCATCACCAAAGGAGACGACATATGGAAGGCCAACTCTGGAAGGCGATTGTGATGGTTCTGACGCAG
>JBGSKX010000326.1:0-2807 GCA_041741015.1 Pirellulales bacterium | reverse complement strand
GGCCGCGGCCACCGTGGGCGGCAGCACAAATGCCTGGCGTTGACCGCTGCGACCGAACCGCTCGCGAGCCTCGACCGGCAGCAGATTGGGGTACAGCACCCAAGTCGTGCCATCCGAATCCATGTACACCCGTCGAACGCGGTCACCTTGCGGCACCGGACGAATCGCATCGTTCGGAATCGGATCCACGCCTTCCAAGGGAAGGGTCGGCTGAGGCGTCATATCTTCCGGCGGCGGCAGCTCTTCAATCCCGTCCTCCCCGACGGGCTCGGCGAATAGATCCTCGACTTCGTCCGCTTCCACCAGTGCGGGCGGCGTCGGTGGCTCGGGCGGCACGTCCTCCAGTCGCTGCAGGTCCAGCTTGCGAACCTCACGCGAGAGGCTCACCGGCTGCAAGCGGCAATCGGCCCGCCGGTTGTGCACCACATGGTCCCTCAGGAGCGTCAGGCCGTGGGCCAGCTCGCTCGCTTCGACCGGATTGGGGCAGGCGGCCGTCACTTCCCAGGTCGTCAGGTTGATCACGTAACGGCCGACGGCGCTGAACTCGGGCGCGGACATTTCGACCAGGGCCTCATAGGGCGAGCGGCCGGCATACAGCGTCCCCGCTGCCGGCGAACGGGGGGCCCCGCCGGCGATCCCGCCATCCGGCTTAATGACCAGCAGCACGCCGGCCGCCACAAACAGCATGAACGCAAACGCATTCCTTCGCAGAGACTCACGCATGGCTTCGATCCTCACAAGAATTGGCTTCGATTAATGGCACTTCAAAAACTCCCCGCCGGACTGCGCGCCGGTTGTCCCGCTGTGCGTGTTCTCGAGGGGCTTAATTTCGAAACACACACACATGACAAAGACCAACCACTCGCGCGCAGCCCGTGGCGGAGGCCTACTGGCGGCAACGTCCGCTAAGGCGTGCCGTAGTAGATGGGAATGTCCTGGGTCCCCGCTTCCAGCCGCTCGCGGATCATGGACTTGGCTTTTTCCAGAGCCAGATCCATTTCGCCCGGAATCGGCCGGAAGATGAACTTCTGCTCATCCAGGTCGACATCGACGTGGCACAAGACCGAGAGCACGTTCTCGCGTTCTCCTTCGTTCCAGTAGACGGGGAACGTCACTTGCCACTCCTCGGGCACGTCCGCCCAGCCGACGACTTCGGCCACGACATCGGCGTCCATGCTCTCCTTGCCACGCCCGACGTTCGCCCCGCCGTTTTCCGTCTTTTGGAACTTGATTCCGCGGACGGCCTTGAGCAGCTCATCGCCGTGAACGACACAATTCCGCAGCGTCAGTTTCAGCAGCTCGATGAAAGACTTCTGACTGATGCGTTTGACGGGCTCACCCGCTTTGGCATCGTACTGGCTCAGCGTCAGATAGTGCGGCGACTGGATCAGCGGTGTCGTGATCAGATCGTGCCGATCGGCATCATCGACCACCAACACGAGCTGCTTGTCCGCGAACCAGATGATGGGCGCGGCGTCCGCTCGCCACTCGCCATCTGCCGCAGCTTTGGCGGCGGCAATGAAATCGTCGATGCTCGCGACCCGATGCTCGCGCGCACCTGGCGGCACGGATACCTCGACGACTTCCATCGTCCGCGGGTTCATAAACCGCACCTTCCGCGGATCCTCAATTTGCGTCAACTCGATCGGCTTCACGGCATCCACAGCCATCTTGCCGACCTTTTCTACCGTCGCGCTCAAGTCCATTTGTCTGATCTCCAATTTCGAAATTCGTGTGAGTTGAAAAATGTCGGATCCACAGATTCGCGGTTTGCCTCGGGCGTGGGGTCCCGACTGTTGTCTCGCGACGTCGAAGGAATCGCCCCTTGCGGGGATCACGTGCTTTTTTCATGACTTCCCGACACTACGCACTTGGTTCGTTCTCGATCGGGCAACTACTCTTCGTCGCCGTCTTCCTCCTCCTCTTCTTCCGGATCCGCCTGGGCCGTGCTTTCGGAGGCGGACTGTTGGGCGGCGGCAGCCTGGTTCTGGGCGATCGCCTGGTCGATCGTGCCCTGGCGGTGGTCGTCCGGCGCGAGATCGTTGAACACGAGTTTGTTGTTCGCCTTGCGACCCATGTTGATCGTGCGGCTGGAACGCTTCGGTAACCGGCTCGACAATTCGAACCGGGCATTGACGTTGTCACAGCCGCCGACCATTTCGTTCATGTCCGGCTTGATGATCGCGGTCAGCGTGATCTTGCGTTCGCTGCCGTCGCCCGCCCGGAGGTTGCAGTCGGCAACAGCTTCCTGCAGCAGCTTGTCGAACTGCTTGGAAATCCGGCCGTCTTCCAGATCCCCAATCGTTTCCAGGCTCAGAATGTGAAAAGCCATCGTGCGTAAACTCCCTTCTTGAAAAAGTTGGTCCGCGTCCTTCCCCTGGCCGGCGGCCTACTCGTTGCGTGCGATCCCCGCGTTAGCCCAGAAAATCGCTTGCTCCAGATGCGTCAGCGACAGCGACAGCTCGCGCGACTGCGGGCAGCTTTCGCAGACCAGCTCGGCCAGCTCCTTGGCCTTGTCGCGGAGCTCCTCGTAGCGCTCGGCCTGATCGCCTTTGGGCGCGTGATACGTGAACCGGCGGGCCAGGTCGGCGTGTACCTGTTCGCTCAGCTTGTAGAGCGTGGGCTCGGCCTTCGCTCCGGTTTTCGCTTCGTCCTGTGTCATGATTTTCTTTCGTGTGGTCTATGGTCGGTGATGCGCTGTGAATTACTCTTTGCCGTCGCCGGAGCCGTCGCCGGAGCCGTCGCCGGAGCCGTCGCCGTAGCCGTCGCCGTAGCCGTCGCCGGAGCCGTAGCCGTAGCCGGAGCCG
>JBGSKX010000325.1:0-2555 GCA_041741015.1 Pirellulales bacterium | reverse complement strand
TCGACCACGCGGCGGTAGTTGTCGCCGGCGTGGATCTGCGTGCCCATCTGCGTGGCGACCTTCGCCCGGGCCGCCGCCTCGCGAATCACCCGGGCTTCATAGACGCTGTGCGTGAGCGGCTTCTCGCAATAGACGTGCTTGCCGAGCTGCAGGGCCGGCAGCGTGGCGAAGGCGTGCGTGTGTTCGCAGGTGCTGACCACGACGGCGTCGAACTCGCCCGCGTGATCGAACAGCTTGCGAAAGTCAGTGAGCTGCCGCGGTGCATGAAGTTTGCCGGGGGGATGCTTGGTTGCGGCCTGGGCCAAATTGTTGGCGTTCACGTCGACCAGGGCGACGATATTTTCGCTGCTGACGTCGGCCATGTTGCTGCCGCCGCGTCCGCCGCAGCCGATGATCGCGATGTTCAGCTTCTCGTTCAGGTTCCTTCCGCGGAGCAGGGCAGGGGCCGCGAACGTGGAAGCAGCGGTAGCGGCCGAAGTGGTGAGGAACCGACGACGCGAAACAGCAACGCGCGAAACGGGGCGGATGGTCATGGAAGGGCTCTTGAGCGGGTTCGATGAAACGCAAAGACGCAGAGCACGGGGGATATTATTGACGCAAAGACGCGGCGACGCAAAGAAGCTGAGCGGGGCAGGGGAGGGAGGAAGAGAACCACAGATGAACGCAGATGAACACGGATGGGAAGAAAATTGGTTTTAGGGCCGAAGGTCCCGAGCTGCAGACACTCAAAACCATTCCAATCCCAAACCCCTTGTGGTTCCCTGTGTCTCTGTACCTCTGCGTCTCTGTGTTTAAACCCCTCTGTTGTTTACTTCCTTTGTTTCCATCCTTGCGACTTGGCAGCCTTTGCGTCTTTGCGTTTCACCGACCACGCCGTGTGTCTCTGCCACTTGTGCGTGTCTGCCCCCTCGGGCGGCTCAGGGTTGAAAGTCCCCCCTCAAGCCTCGGGCCTCAAGCCTCAAGCCTCGCTAAGCTATAGTTGCGATGGCACCCAGCGAATGCCTATAATGCCCGATCAATCAGTTTCTAGCGGCTGGAAGTCTAGCAGCACTGCCTTGTCATAGGAGATTGCCATCGTGGCCTCGGGAAAATACCTGTTCACCAGCGAATCTGTCAGCATGGGCCATCCCGATAAGTTGGCCGATCAGATCTCCGACGGCGTGCTCGATGCCCTGTTGGCCCAGGATCCGATGAGCCGCGTGGCCTGCGAAACGATGGTCACGACCGGTGTGGCGATCATCGCCGGCGAGATCACCACCAAGGCCGTGATCGACTATCCGACCGTCGTTCGCCAGGTCATTCGCGAAGTGGGTTACACCGACGACGAAGCCGGCATCAACGCCGACACCTGTGCCGTGATGGTCAGCATCGACAAGCAGAGCCCCGACATTGCCCAGGGCGTAAACGACGACGCCGCGAGCGGAAAGGACATCGGCGCTGGCGACCAGGGCCTGATGTTCGGCTATGCCTGCACCGACACTCCCGAACTGATGCCGCTGCCGGTGGCGCTTTCGCACCGCATTCTGAACCGGCTGACCGAAGCCCGGCAGAAGGGCGAAGTGAAGTGGCTGCGTCCGGACAGCAAGAGCCAGGTCACAATTGAGTACGACGGGCTGCGTCCCGTTCGGATCGACACGGTGGTCGTCTCCACGCAGCACAGCCCCGAGGTCTCGAACGAAGAGATTCGCAAGTTCGTGATCGAAAAGATCGTCAAGCCGCTGCTGCCGGCCGAACTGGTCACCGGCGAAATCAAGTATCACATCAACCCGACCGGCCGCTTCGTGGTCGGTGGTCCGCACGGTGACTGCGGCTTGACGGGTCGCAAGATCATCGTCGACACCTACGGCGGTTGGGGCCGTCACGGTGGTGGCGCGTTCAGCGGCAAGGACCCCACGAAGGTCGACCGCAGCGCCGCTTACATGGCGCGTCACGTGGCGAAGAATATTGTCGCCGCGAAGCTGGCCGAGCATTGCGAAGTGCAATTGGCCTATGCGATCGGCGTGAGCGATCCGGTCAGCGTGCACGTCGACACGTTCGGCACGGGCACGGTCGACGACGAGCGGATTTGCGAAGTCGTTCGCGAGCTGTTCCCGCTGTCCCCATCGGGCATCATCAAGTACCTCGACCTGCGTCGACCGATCTTCCGCAAGACGGCGGCCGGCGGTCACTTTGGTCGCGAGGACAAGGACTTCACCTGGGAAAGCACGCACCGCGCGAAAGAGCTGGCCGAGGCCTGCGGCGCGGCATTGGCGGCGAAGTAGGTCGGAGTCGTTAGAACCCGAGCGAGCGCTTGCATGGATGCGGCCGGCACGAACAGATGGATCGGCGGAAAGTTGCCGCTCAGGAAGCAGGCTGGCGGCGCCGGTGCGTTTGAGACTGCGCGGCTGCTGCGCGTCGCGCTTGTGCTCTGCCTGCTGCTGCTGATGCTCGGTGGAGTTGTGCTCGTCGGCAGAAGATTGTCCGGCGCGCTGGTTTCTCCCCCCTCGGCCGCGGCGCTGGGATTCGTCGGTGTGCTGCTCGCCGCCGCGGGGCTCGCGCTGCGGCGGATGCTCGTC
>JBGSKX010000324.1:0-3866 GCA_041741015.1 Pirellulales bacterium | reverse complement strand
CACGGCGTGGGCGCCTGAGCCTGCGTGCCCGCGGGCGGCGCATTGGCCGCCACGGTGCCATTGGTCGGAGCCGGCGGCGCATTGGTAAGCTGCGGTCCGTCGGTCGTGGCGGCTGGTTTGCTTTTCTTGCTGAACGTGGGCAGCTTCGGCATCTTCATCGAGGAGCAGCCGCTCGTGGCAATTGCCAGGCTGGCCGCGGCCATAATGGCGGCGGTGAACACTCGCATAACTGTTGAATCCTCGTGCTGGGCGCAGCGGCACCGACGCGGGCCAAGCCGGCAAATTGCGGGTTGCCGGATCAGCGCTGGTTCGACGCGCTAGTGGGGAAGTGATTTGGTGACGGGACAGCAGGCGGCCGAACGGAAGATGTGAGTCAACACGTGGGTGGGTCGGCCAGCCTATACTCGATATTCGGACCGTGCGGCTGGCGAACCTGACCCATTCCGAAAGATTTCGCCCACCCACACGGCAGTTATAGCCGGCAGAGTTGGCCGCCAGCCGCTTACTTCGCAAGCCGCTGACGCAGCGGCTGTTAAACCTTTACAATGGCGCTGACTCTGACGCCTTCCACGGGCCCGCTAGCAGGATGAGTGAAGCATGTTTGTCGTCACCAATCGGATTCCGGTCGCCCGGGGTCATGAGATCGACTTCGAGGACCGCTTTCGCAATCGGGTGCACCTGGTGGATCAAGCTCCGGGCTTTGTCCGCAACGAAGTCCATCGGCCGAAGCCGATGAAGTTCGACCACGAGTCGGGCCGCTTCGTCGACGATCCTTCGCGAGAGGGCTACTACGAGGTGAAAACCTGGTGGCGCTCGCTGGATGACTTTGTGGCCTGGACGCGGAGCGAAGCCTTTGCCAAGGCGCATGCCAACCGAGCGCCGAAGGAGATGTTTCGCGGGCCCAGCGAGCTGGACGTGCATGAAGTGTTTCTGACAACAGACGAAGAGCCACTGTAGCCGTGGTCTGTGACCCGGAATGTGTGACGGACAATACCGAAGCAAAACCGGCCTCACAGAGGCCAGCTACAGTAGAGAGAGGAAAACACCATGGATGCACTGGACCGCCAACACCTGGCCGCGGCGTATTTGGCCTTGGCGGAAGTCTTGGGGCGCGAGCGTCCCAAGGACCGGCCGGAGAACCACCTTTCATATGCACTGGGGGATCTGGCGGGGCGGATCTTCGTCGGCGCCGATCATCTGCCACCTGAAGAGCTGCTGGAGCAAGTTGCACTCGCCTTGCGCAGCGGCGAGCAGGAGCAGCAGCACAAGCTGGCCGAGCACCTGCGCGAGCATGCGCGGCTGCTGGAAGGGGAGCCTAACGGCTAGCGAGCGACTGGCCGTTTAGCGCCGCGAGACTTCGTGGCCCTCGCCCCCACGCTTGGCAGCCCGCTGGACGCTACAATGAGCGGTCACGTCCACTGGCCATTCAGCGACCTACACCGGAAGGGGCTCAACAATGGTTGCATCGCGCGTGGTTCGAGCGGCGGTTTGTCTGGGCATCGTGATCTCGTTCGCGAATCTCTCATTCGCAAAATCCGTTGAGTTCACCCTTCGCGGTCAGGTGCTTTCGACCGACGGCAAGCCGGTCGCGGGCGCGATCGTCGAGCAGTTGGGCATCAATCAGACGTCCATCACGACGACAACGGCGGACGGCGAGGGACGTTTTTCGTTCACGGATGACTTTGACGATGGCGTGAAGCTGCAGGCGCGCAGCGCCGACGGTCGCGAGCAGGCAACGTTCAATCTGCCCTCCGGCAGCGTGCGAGTCGAAGCTGTCAAAGCGCACACGATTCAGCTTTTGCCCGCCAAGGAGCATACGGTCACCGTGACACGCGACGCGAAGCCAGTCGCGGAAGCCGAAATCGTGGTCACTGGCGCTAGCTACGCCGCGCGCGGCAAGACCGGCAGCGATGGCAATGCGATTGTTTTTATTCCGGCGCATCGTGCTCCGCGGAGCGTCGCAGCTTATCACCCAGAATTGGGGGTTGGCGGTTTGATGGCTCGGGAGGAACTTCTTACAGGCACCGCACATGCAATCGAGTTGCTCCCCCCTGCTCCGCATGAGATTCGCGTCATCGACGACGAGGGGAAACCCGTCGCCGGTTTGACGATGCCGCTCAACTGCGCGGTGACCGTCGGGAACGATTCTGGGTGGATCGTCGTTGCGGGGCTCGAGAGCATGCAAGTTCGGACCGACGCGCAGGGCATCGCCAAAGTGAACTGGACACCGCGAAACCTACGCATCGTAACGCCGGAGATCTGGGGCGACGAGTGGAAGTCGGACAAGCTCGACTATGAACACGTGAAAGATGGTTTCTCGGTGCAGACTGTGCGGCGGAAGTATCCAGTCACCGGTCGAGTGATCGCGCCCGAGGGTGTTGATCCGACGGGCATTCTGGTGGGCGGCGACGGTTGGGGAACCGGCCACAAGATCGATCGGCAGGCTGTTCGCGTGGCGGCCGATGGAACCTTCACTTTGATGGCCGTTGCCGGTCACAGCTATATCCTGGGGGTCATGGACCGGGAGTGGGCGGCCGACGTCTGGACCGGCGATGTGAAGACAGACGCCCCTGCTGATAAAGTGCAGGTCGAGCTGAAGCTATATCCCGCAACTCCGCTAAAGGTGCAAGTGACCCGCGGCCCCAATCACGAACCGGTAGCCAACGAGTACGTCAGTTTCCAGACGGAGCGACAGCTCAAGTTCACAGGCGACAGTGGTCAGCGGCAGACTGCCCACGCGAGCATCGGCGAATGGTTGGTAACGGATGCGAACGGCCTGGCCAAGGTCGGCGTCTGCCGCGGTGAGCACACGGTCAACTTGTCGGCCAATGATTGGACGGAAGAGCGGAAGGTTGACGTTAAGTCGGCCGAGCCCGTCAGCGTCGAGTTCTATCGCCCGTGGATCGGACAGCGCAAGCTACTTGGGCGGCTTGTAGACGGCGGCAAACCGTTCTTGCCGTCGGCGGAAGCCAAAATGCTCGCCTGGACCATGCGACCGCCGCGTCTGCCCTTGCAGCATGAGCCGCAACTGCTGAGTGACGGAAAGTTCGAACTGAGCTTCGACGCCGAGACGGCAGCCCTCGTGTTCTTCGATCCTGCACTGCAGCGAAGCGGCGCCGTCGAGATCGGACTCAATGACACCGAAGTGACGATCGATCTGAAGCCGACGGCCTGCTACAGCGGCACGCTTGTGAACTCGAAGAATCAACCGGTCGCTGATCAAGAAGTGTATCTGGGGCCCGCAGGAAACTGGAGCGTCTCGATTGTCGCTCAGCAGACGAACTCGGCCGGCAAGTTCTACTTCCCAAGTGTGCCGAGCGACGTGTCGCTCACCGCGCGGCTGCCAGGCGACGCCTATGAACAGCGGTCGCACTACATTACCCGCGGCGATCGGCAGTTTAAGCCGGGAGAAACTCGCGCGGGGGATCAAATTCTCGTGCGCGAAAGCGGAGATACCGCATCGGCTAAACTGCCTGACGTCAAGCTGGCCGAGTCGATCGCCACGGCCACGCGCGACGGCCGGCTCAATCACATGGGCGTGCTGGTGCTGATCGAAGGAGACGAATCGGTAGAGCTGCGCGATCTGACGTCTCGGCTGTTGGATGGTGGAGATACGCCGGACATTTACGCCTATCGTGTGATCTCGGTATCGCCGGAGCGTGCGAAAGCCGAGGCGGCTGAACTCGCGGCCCGCCAGTGGCCGGCGGCCGCTGCAGGCACAGCCGTCGTGCTGGTGCTGGGCGAAGACGGTGCGACGGTTGCAAATCTGACTATCAAAGGTGCCGAGCGGGATGAATCCCTTTCGGAGGCCAGACAATTGCTTGCCAAACACCGACCCGCGCAGCGCGACGCCGCGGAGCTGCTCG
>JBGSKX010000323.1:0-5533 GCA_041741015.1 Pirellulales bacterium | reverse complement strand
ACAGCCGGTCGCTCCTGAAGCGCCGCGTGCGGCCGCGCCGGCACAGACATCACGCGACCGAGAGGAAATCGCCGAGCTGCGCGACCAGCTCGAAACACTGCGCGGTGAAGTCGCTTCGATCCGCAAGGACCTCGACGATCTGTGGGCGAATTTCAGGTAGTTGATTTCCAGCCGCAACGCGGCGTCCTGAGTTAGCCACGGCCAGCGGCCCTGGGCTCTCGGTCGATGGAACGCAAAAGCCCCAACGGGGCGCTCTGAGCGCGCTCCGTTGGGGCTTGCATTTTTGCGCGGCACTCAATCCCAGGTGCGATGCCCCTGGCTAATGCAGCTCGGGCCCTTGGCCCCGAATAAAGCCCTACTTGTTGTTCTGCGTCGTCAGCGGAAAGTCGTCCGTGCGGAACGGCGAAGCGGGCAGCCCGGCTTTGTTCCACAGGTTGCCCGTCGGATTGGCGAGCCAGGCGTAACGCACGGCAACCGGCTTGGCCACCGCATCGCTCGTCACGATGATCTCGTCGCCAGCGATCTCGGCCTTCGCCGGATGGAACTTCTTGTCCTCGCCGGCGACTGTGAAGCCCACCAGAGGACCATCCTTCGCGACGAGTCCACCGCCGACATGACCAAACGACAGACGCACTTTGTTCCCGTCGACCTTGAGCTTCTCGTAAGCCGGGCCCGAGTATTCCAGGTCTTCGCCGTAAGCGATGTTCCGCGCGGCAAGCGCCAATCGCGCGCCGACCGGCTCTTTCTTTTGTGGATGAATGTCCTGCTCGTCGCCGACGTCGATCGTCACGGCCAGAGCCGTCTTGGGATCATTCTTCACGACTTGTCGCTGGGCTTCGCGAATCTCGGCCCAGATCGTGTCGGGTGAGTAGGCCCGCTCTTTGTCATACGGTGCGATCTGCACGATCAGAAACGGCATTCCCGGATGATTGAACGTTTCTCGCCAGCTTTCGATCATCGCCGGCAGCAGCTTTTGGTAGTGCGCCGCGCGGCCGGCGTTCGATTCACCCTGATACCAGATGGCGCCTGCCACGGGGAAGCCGGCGAGCGGCGCGATCATCGCGTTGTAGAGCTGACCCGATCCGCCCTGCGGCGTGAATGTGCCTTCGAGTTCCGTGTGGGCCGCCAACGTCTTGGGAGCGATCCACTCCTCGGCCGCGGTGCCGCCCACGTTCGACGAGATCAGTCCGATCGGCACGTTAAGGGCCTTGCGCAGGTCGCGGCCAAAGTAATAGCCCACGGCCGAAAACTCCGGAGTGCTCTCAGGACCGGCTACGACCCAGGCGGCGTTGACGTTCTCCCGCGGCGACGAGTCTCGCTCGCGCGGCACGGTGATTAGCCGCAACTTCTCATCGGCCGAGGCGGCGCCGGCTGCTTCGTGATTCTCGGTACGATTGAGCGGCCACTGCATGTTCGACTGACCGCCGCAAACCCAGACTTCACCCACCAGAATGTTCTTCCACTCGAGCTTGTCGCTCCCCTGGCTCACGGCGAGCACATGCGGGCCGCCAGCCTCGAGCGGCGCAAACTCAACGCTCCACTTGCCATCCTTCGGCGTGGCAGTCTTCTCCTGCCCGGCGAGCGAAACCTTCACGGGCTCGGTGCTGTCGGTGGTACCCCACACCGGCAGCTTGGCCTTCTGCTGGAGCACGGCGTTGTCGGAGAACAGGGCGTGCGTCTGAACCGCGGCCTGCGCCGTGGCACACGTGACAATGGCAGCCGCGAGCAAGCTGGCCCGAAGCGATACGCGAACGATCATCGATGGAACTCCTGGTGGAGACAAGAAGGCGAACTGGCGTCCGCTCGGAGGTTAGGGCGTGTACGCTGAGAATCTTACCCCGTTTCTACGTGCCTTGCACGCGTTCAATTGCAAAGCCGAATTTCATGGGGTTCCTCGCAACCCGACGCGTAAGCGAGGTGAATTCACGTGAAAACATTCTGCTAAGCCATAGTTGATCCCAGTGCATCCTCGCTCACGCGTCGGGTTGGGATTTTCAAGATCCACAAGCCTTGCACGCCAGTCCCATTGGGCGGAAAATGGACCGATTACCAATCACCCACCCCAGCGATTATTATCCTTCCGAAACTGAGAGAGCTTTCCATGCCGCACCGCATTGCACTCACTTCGCTAGCCCTGCTGTTCCTGGCCGCCAACCTCGCTCTCGCCTCGGGCGAAAAGGTTTCGAGCGCCGATGACCCCGACTTCGCCGTTCAAGGCGAGTACACGGGCGAGATCAAAGACCCGGGCGGCGAGGTGATTCCGGTCGGCGTGCAGGTGATCGCCCGCGGTGGTGGAAAGTTCCACGCCGTGGCGTACTTCGGCGGCTTGCCCGGCGCGGGCTGGCTGGGTGAAGCGAAGTTCGATGTCGATGGCGAGCGGAAAGAGGATATTGTCGTGTTCGGCTCGAACGATGGCCGCGCCGAAGTGAAGGGCGAAGATCTCAAGATCTACGGCCCCGACGGCAACGTGCTAGCTGAACTGAAGAAGACCGAACGCAAGAGCCCGACGCTCGGCGCAGCGCCGCCCGAAGGCGCAGTCGTGCTGTTCGATGGCAAGAGTGCCGACGCCTTTGAAGGTGGCAAGCTCAACGAAGACGGCACGCTCGCCGCCGGCGTAACCAGCAAGCAGAAATTCGGCAGTTGCACGCTGCACGTCGAATTCCAACTGCCGTTCATGCCCGAATCGAGTGGACAGGCCCGCGGCAACAGCGGCTGCTACCTGCAAGGTCGCTACGAGGTGCAGATGCTCGATTCGTTTGGCCTCAAGGGAGAAGACAACGAGTGCGGCGGCATCTACAGCATCAAGGCGCCGGACATGAACCTGTGCTTCCCGCCGCTCGCCTGGCAGACCTACGACATCGATTACACGGCCGCCGAGTACGAAGGCGACAAGAAGGTGAAGAACGCCCGGATCACGGTGAAGCACAACGGGGAAACGATTCACGAAGACGTGGAGCTGCCGCACGGTACGACTGCCGCCCCGGTGGCCGAAGGCCCCGATGCCGGCCCGATCTTCCTCCAAGACCACGGCGACCCGGTCCGCTACCGGAACATTTGGGTGGTGGAGAAGAAGTAGGGCTCAATTGAGCCGTGACTTCTCGTAAAGCCCAGGGAATACTTTCCCTGGGAAAGCTGAATCACCCCGCTTCATATCCAGGGGAATTTATTCCCTCTGGCTTTACGGGCGCTCACCGCATCACGATACTGCCGTGAAAAAAACGGTGCCAGGAACCGTTTCGGAAAAAAGGTTCCTGGCACCGTTTTCTACAGCGCAGCGATCAGTTGCTCGATGTCCGCTTCGTTATTGTAGCAGTGTGTGGCGAAGCGGAGCTTGCCGCCGCGGGCACTGCTGACGACGCCGGCTCGCAGGAGCTGCTGCTTGATTTCGAGCGAATCGCGCCCGGGGAATTCGCAGGAGACGATGCCCGAGCGGCGGTCGCCTTCGCGGAGCGTGTACAGCTCCGCGCCGGCGGCCTGCAATCGTTCGCAAAGCAAATCAGTCACGGCAAGAATCCGCTCGCCGATCGCGTCTTGCCCTGCGCCAACCAGCAGCTCCAGGCTCTCGGCCAGGCCCAGAAAGCCGACCATGTTTTGCGTGCCCCCTTCGTAGCGCGCGGCCGAGGGCTTGTAGTTGAGTTCGATCCGGCTGTAGTCCGACGCATGCGCCACGCTGTGCCAGCCGACGCCAATCGGCCGCAGCAGATCCAAATGCTCACGGCGCAGGTAGAACAGCCCCGCGCCCTCGGGACCGAGCATCCACTTGTGCCCGTCGGCGGCGAGAAAGTCGATCGGCGTTCGTTTCACATCGAGCGGAAACACGCCGAGCCCTTGAATCGCATCGACGAACAGCAGCACGCCGCGGCGTTTGGCGAGCGCCACGAGTTCGTCGAGATCGGCCCGCCAGCCGCTCACATAGCCAACCCAGCTCACCGAGAGGATTCGCGTGCGATCATTGATCGCAGCGTCGAGCTTCGCCAGATCGATCCGTCCCCCCTGCTCTGCCGGCACGCGGCGCGTTTCCACGCCGCGCGAAGCGAGGTTCAGCCAGGGGTATTGATTCGAGGGGAACTCGTTGTCGAGCGTCACGACGTTGTCGCCGTCACGCCACGGGTAACCCTCAGCAACCAGGCCGATCCCTTCGCTGGTACTGTGGACGAGTGCGACCTCGGCCGTATCGGCGTTGAGCATCCTCGCGGCCAGCGAGCGGCACTCTTCGACGCGTTTAGCCCAGGTGGGCCAGACGGTGTCGCCCAGCGTAGCAGCTTCCTCCAACCAGCGAGTAATCGCAGCGTGCGCCGTGCGCGGCAGCGGCGCCACAGCGGCGTGATCGAAGTAGGCGAAGCGCTCCGCAATCGGCATTTGCCGGCGGAAGGCTTCCCAGGGATTCTCGGCGATCGGTTGGCTGGTGCTCATGGAAGGTAAGTCTCCGCCATGAGAGCGGCCCTGGGCAAGTGGTAGCGCTACGATTGTTTGCGCGAACCAGCAGCCGGTGGATATACCGCTCGCAGCAGGTGGTGCAAATGTGCGGCCTGGCCGGAGTTTGCCGGGAATTCCGGTAGTTTCCGCGCCAGTGAGGGTGAACTATACTAGTGTGCTTTGACGCTACTTGACCGCGATTTCCAGGACCGCCACAGAAATGCCCAAGGTGCTCGCCATTTCAGGCATGGCCATTGCCGGCCTGTTGGTCCTGATGTTCGGCCTCGATCTGGCAATCCAGATCCCGTTCGGCCGCGCGAGCGCGATGATGGACATCATGCTGCTCGTCTGCGGGGCGATGCTCGCCTACATGAGCTGGACGACGTACCGCGAAGTGGCTTGAATTAAGGCCGCTCTGCTTGAGTGCCACAGTTGGCCGCGTCGCGGCTCACCTGTGTCCGCTTCACTGAAAACACTCTGAGGGGCTTGTGCTCGGCTGCGGAAGACGGTCGCCCGCAAAGCAGACTCACTCGTCCGCATAGCAAACTTGCAAGTCATGCCAACACGGGTGAGCCGCCACGCGGCCACCCGTGCCACCCAACTTCAATCGTGCGTCGGCGCCTACGCTGCCGGTCGCAGAATTGAACGCGACGGCTGTGCGACGTTATCGCCTGCCAGGCGACCGGCAATCGCCCCCAGCGTGAGCACCTGAATCAGGTTCGCATCGCGCCGCCGAGTTGCATGTGCGAGCACGCGTTCCACGATTCTCATGCTCGATGCGCCGCGTTCTGCAAGTTGCGCCGCATCGATCGCCAAGTGTGCTTGTGCCCGATCGGCAATCGCCCGATCGATCGCCAGCTTCGCGCTGCGCAGCCCACCGCCGCCGGGCAGCCAGCGGCTGTTGCCCGGGAGCGCCGCATGCGCCGAGAAGCCCCACAGGCCGAAGCGCACCTTCTGCAGGGACCGCGGCGCGCCTGCGGAAAGCGGCTGCCGAAGCGCCACGATGCCCTCCTTGATCGCCAGGTCCGCGTGCTCGAGCGGCAGCTCTTCGCGCAGTGCGAGGCACGTCACGTCGAGCCCTTCGCTGCGGGCGTGCGTCACACGCCGCACAAGTTCG
>JBGSKX010000322.1:0-17530 GCA_041741015.1 Pirellulales bacterium | reverse complement strand
GCCGCGAACGAAGCCGCGGTGCAGCGGGCCTGGACGTCGCCCGCGGTTGCCGAGCGGATGCGCTCTTTTATTGAGAAGAACATCGGTCGAAAGGGGTAGTCAGCCATGCGATGCCTGCTGCGCGTGTTCGTCTGCTGTAGTGCATTGGTCACTGCTCACGGATCTGCATGGGCAGAACATCCGCAAGTTGGCTTCAAGAAGACCGACAGCGCCGTCGACATTCTGGTCGACGAAAAACCGATTGCGACGTACGTCTACCAAGATCGCGATATCCTGCGTCCTTACATCAAGGACGTCCGCACGATCAGCGGCGTCCAGGTCACACGTAACCTGCCACCGGTTGAAGGTGTCGACGCCACGGATCACCCCACGATGCATCCGGGCGTCTGGCTGGCTTTCGGCGATCTAGGCGGCGCTGACTTCTGGCGCAATCGTGCCCGCGTGGAGCATGTCGACTTTGCCGTGGAGCCCACGGCCGAGATGGATGGCGGCGAGTTCACCGTCCACAACCGTTACGTTTCAGGCGAACGATTGGTTTGCAACGAAACTTGCAGGATCGCCGTTTGGGCGCTCGCCAAAGAGCTCGTGCTGGTGTGGGATTCGGAGTTTTCGGCGCCCACGGAGTTCTACTTTGGCGATCAGGAGGAGATGGGCCTGGGCGTCCGCGTGGCGACGCCGCTAGCCGTGAAGAATGGTGGGACGCTCACCAATAGCGAAGGGCGGCACGGCGAAAAGGAGATCTGGGGCCGCGTGGCCAAATGGTGCGACGCCAGCGGCTCGATCGACGGAAAGAGAGTCGGCGTGCTGGTGCTGCCCGATCCGTTGAACTTTCGCAAGTCGTGGTTTCATGCGCGCGACTATGGTCTGATTGTGGCGAATCCCTTCGGCTTGCAGGCGTTCACCCGCTCGGTGGATCCTGGTCGTGTAATCGTGCCTGCCGGTGAGAAACTGCGCCTGCGATTTGCCGTGGTCGTGCACGAAGGGGATGTTGCCCTCGAAACCGCGGCTAGCAGCGCCACGACCGAACTCAACGCCAGCCGGTGAACCCGTTGTGTCGCGGGCTTGTCTGAGCAGGATCGCCGTCGCCACCGCCGCTCCACAAGGAACCCAGGGATGTATACGCCCGTAGCGTTTCGACAGGACGATCAGGATGAGCTGTTCGCCCTGATCGAGCGGCACAGTTTCGCGACGCTTATCTCCGAGGCTGGTGGCGAATTGACGGCGTCGCACTTGCCGCTGCTGGTCGACCGCGCGGCCGGCGACAATGGCTACTTGCTGGGACACATGGCGCGAGCGAACCCGCAATGGCGTGAACTTGCCGGCCAAGAGGTGCTCGCCGTCTTCAGCGGTCCGCACGCTTATGTCTCACCCACCTGGTACGGCGCCTCGCCGATGGTGCCCACCTGGAACTATCTGGCGGTGCATGTGTATGGCCGCTTCGAGCCGATCGACACGGACGATGCTTTGCTCGATCTTTTGCAGCAAACCGCCACGAAGTACGAATCGTCGCTACCGAAGCCGTGGACGTTTGCGAATGACGATGCTTATGTGGAGAAGTTATTGAAAGGGATCGTTGGCTTTCGGATCGAGATCGAACGCATCGAAGGCAAGTGGAAGCTGGGGCAGAACCACTCAGCCGAGGTCCGCCGCAGTGCCGCGGAGCAACTCGTCAAGCAAAGCGATGTGGACTCGCAGGCGATTGGACGCTTGATGCTGGCAACGCTTTCCGCTACGCGCAGCGGTTAATTCGCTCTGGCTGCCTGCTATTCCGCCATCTCGGCAAACGTCTCCAGCCAGTCCGCGGTGATTGCACCGGCGATGGTCTTCGCGGCCCGGCACTCGGCCGCGGTTTGCCCCCAGTAGAAACTGATCCAGCCGGCGACGTCGTTATTCGCTTCGATGAACTCCTCTAGTTCCGCCGCGGAACACTTCAGCGGAAACGTCTCTTCCACGACGACCGGCTTGCCGATCTGAAAGCCGGCCAGCGTCTCCTGGGCCTTTTCCAGCTTGCCCCGCTCGGGATACACGTGCACGGCGATGAAGTCGAGCTTGGCGGCGACCTTCCCCGGCACAAAGCCCGACGTCAGGCCCGGCCGATCGAGACTCCAGTTGACCAACCCGACCGTGATCAGATGCCGCTCGTCATGCCGGCGAATTGCCGCCACGAGCCTTTCGATCCACTCACGCGCGACATCGGTTCGCTGGCGGCCGGCCAGATCGAGCGTAATGAACTGCACAAAGTGCTTGCCTGCGAATGCCGGCCCGAGCCAGTCGTCGCGCTTGCCTCCGCCCGGTACGACCGGTTCGTTCATCAGGTCGTAGCAAAAGATCGCGGGACTCTTGGAACACGTCGCCGCGATCGCTTCCCAGAACGCGGCCTGGGCTTGCCAACGACCTTGTTCCGAGAGCGCGTCGTACCACGGCGGCACGTCCGCCTTGTGATAGCAGGCCAGTCCGGTCAGATCGAGATACACTCCCGTCTGTTCGGCAAGCGCGACCAGCCGCGCCAGTTGCTTGAGCGCGTCGGCGTTGGACTCCGTCGGCGAGCGCATGAAGCGGCCGAACTGCAAATGAATTCGCACAACGTTTGCGCCGAGCGCCTTGATCTCGGCGAAGTCGGCTTCGACCGTGGGCCACTCGTCGGTCCAATAGTCTTCCAGCAACCGGCCCTGGCCGTCGTGATCGTAGTTGACGCCCCATGGGCGAAACGGCTTCCCTGAGTCAGTGAGAACGAAGCCTCGCCCATCGGACGAAACGCGGATCGTGGGCAACTCGGCAGCGAAGCCGCTGGAAGCGATCTGGATGGTCAGCACGGCGAGCGCGAGTCGCATTGCTGCGCGCCGCGGCCGGAGCGGAAGTTCGAGACGCGTCGTCGGTGAAGGATTCACTGGCATGACGGTTCTCAGCATAGCAGAATGCAGCGTCGCGGCGCAATCGCCGCGAGGGACGACCTGCGCAAACTGGGGGCGAGTGAGATCATGACCGCGAGCAACCATGCCGACGCAGATCGCAGCGGACGGGTCGCGTACCTCGCCGGGCTGTGGTTCGGAAAGGCTGAGGTCGGCCAGGTGGCTTACGTCGTCAGCGGAGTGGGGCTGATGGCCTTCAAATATGTCGTTGAAGCGGTGGTACTCTGGAACGCGACGGGGAACGTCATGCGCCCTTGGGATTTCATTAATCCCATGATCTCTGAGCGGGCTCGACTCGTGCAAGGCGCGGGCGACTGGCTGCCGTGGGCCTGGATTCTGTGGACGCTTCCGTTTCTGTTCATCGCGGTTTCAATGAGCGTTCGCCGGGCGGTCGATGCGGACCGTTCGCCGTGGTTGGGAATGACGGTGCTTGTCCCACTGCTGAATCTGCCCATGATGCTCGCACTAGCGCTCTTCCCAAGCCGTGCAGATGAAAGCGATGCGGGTGGCGAAGATCGCTCCGCCGACCTGGTTCGCTCTGGAAACATGGTCACCAGCATCGCCATGGGGCTCGTGGCTGGCAGCGTCATGCTGCTGACCAGCGTCTACTTGCTGCAGGACTACGGTGCGGCGCTGTTCCTGGGAACGCCGCTGGTAATGGGCGCGATTGCGTCGTATCTGGAATGCCGGCGTCACGAGCGCGCCTGGAGCGAAGCAATCGGCATCGGGGTCGCCACGGTCGGTCTGGCTGCGGTCGCGCTTTTGCTGTTTGCTCTGGAAGGGGTAATCTGCATCGCGATGGCGTTGCCGCTGATCGTTCCGCTGGGAGCCATCGGCGGGCTGTTTGGAAAACTCATGGCCGACATCAGTCGCAAGCCGACGCGCGGTTGGGTCGGCGCGGTTCTCGTCTTGCCGCTGATTGCGGCCGGAGAGGCGAGCCTGTCGAGGAACGAGTTGCGCTCGGTCGTCTCTGCCATCGAGATCGATGCTCCGCCGGAAGTTGTCTGGCAAAACGTGCTGTCGTTTCCGGAGTTGCCGCGACAGCGGGAATGGTTTTTTAAGATGGGGATTTCCTGCCCCGAACGGGCCCGGATCGAAGGGACGGGTATTGGCGCCGTGCGCTACTGCGAGTTCACGACGGGCGCCTTCGTCGAGCCGATCACCGTGTGGGACGAACCCTTCCGGCTGGCGTTCGACGTGACGGAGCAGCCTCAGCCGATGCTCGAACTTAGTCCCTACCGGCACGTTCATCCGCCACATCTGGACGGCGCGCTCCGGAGCGAACGGGGAGAATTTCGGCTGGTTCCGCTGGCCGGCGGGCGTACCCGGCTGGAAGGACGCACCTGGTACCGCGTGGATATCCACCCACAGTGGTACTGGTGCGCGCTCTCAGATGCGATCATCGGCCGGATTCATGGGCGGGTGTTGCGACACATCGAGGTCCTCTCGGAGACTGGCGGAGGTCAGGACGCCGCTCGCGCGAATCGCTCCACGGACTGACAATCGATCGTGCGTGCGCTTACAATGGGCCAGTCACCATCCATTGAGAGCGAGCCACCATGAAAATCCCCAGTGCACTATCGCCTCGGTTACCGTTCATCGTTGTTACGCTGACTGCTTGTGCCTGGTTGGCAGGGCATTCCAAGGTGGCCCACGCGGCCGACAAGCCCAACGTGGTGTTCATCCTGGCCGATGATCTCGGCTGGACCGACCTCGGCTGCCAGGGTTCGAAGTACTACGAAACGCCGAACATCGATAAGCTCGCCGCCGGTGGCATCCGCTTCACAAGCGGTTACACCTGCGGGCCCAACTGCCAGCCCACCCGCGCCGCGCTGATGTCAGGCCAGTACGGTCCCCGCACCGGCATCTACACCGTCGGCAACATCGACCGCTTCCATTGGCAGAGCCGCTCGCTGCGGCCGGTGGACAACGCCGAGCACGTGCCGGCGGATCGCGAACTGCTCGGCGCGGCAATCAAGCGCGCGGGCTATGCGACCGGCATGTTCGGCAAGTGGCACCTCGGCAACGACGCCATGAACCATCCCGCGAAGCGCGGCTTCGACGAGGCGTTCGTCTCCGCAGGCCAGCACTTCAACTTCAAGACGAACCCGCCGATCGAACATGAGAAGGACACGTACCTGGCGGACTTCCTCACCGATCATGCGGTCGACTTCATCAAGCGACACAAAGACAAACCGTTCTTTCTCTATCTGCCGCATTTCGGCGTGCATAGCCCGCACCACGCCAAGGAGGAAATGATCGCCCGCTTTCGCGACAAGGCGAAAGCCGGCTCGCGCGAGAAGGGCGGACACTACGATCCGACCTATGCCGCGATGATCGCCAGCGTCGACGAAAGTGTCGGCCGAGTCGTGGCCACGCTTGAAGAACTCGGCCTCGCAAAGAACACGCTGGTGATCTTCTCCAGCGACAACGGCGGCGTCGGTGGCTATGAGCGCGAGGGAATCGAGGCCAGCTCGATCACGGATAACGCTCCACTGCACGGCGGTAAAGGCATGCTCTACGAAGGCGGCATCCGCGTGCCGTACATCTTCCGTTGGCCGGGCGTGATTCCTGCTGGTGAAACCTGTGGCGAACCGATCAACAGCGTTGATCTCTATCCGACCTTGCTCGAAGTCACCAGCGCTTCCAGCCCGCCACAGAAGCTCGACGGCCAGAGCTACCTCTCCGTGCTGAAGAGCGGCGGCAAGGAGTCGCTCAATCGCGAGGCGATCTACTGGCACTTTCCGGGCTATCTCGGCGCTGGTGGCGACACCTGGCGGACCGCGCCGGCAGGCGCTATTCGCGCGGGCGACTGGAAGCTGCACGAGTTCTTCGAGGACGGTCGTGTCGAGCTCTATAACCTGCGCGACGACGTCGGCGAAACCAAGAACCTGGCCGCTGAGAAGCCCGAGAAGGCTGCCAAGCTGAAAGCGAAGTTGGCAGCGTGGCGAATGGAAGTCGGCGCTCCGATGCCGATGAAGAACACGCCGGCGGATGCCGCCGCTGAGCAACCGGCCCGTAAGAAAAACAAAAACAAGGGACAGGGCATGAGTAAAGGCAAGCGCCGCAAAGCCACCGAGGACACCAAAACCGCGGCCGTCGAGTTGAGCGGCGCGTTTCACGCGGTCGCTTGCGAAGGGACCTACCCCGGCCACTTGCAGGGCGTGTGCACTAATGATCGCGATGCCATCTATTGGTCGTTCACGACCGTGTTGGTGAAGTCCGGCGCCGACGGCAAGTTGCAGAAACAGATCGACGTCGCTTCGCATCACGGCGACCTGTGCTTTCACGAGGGCAAACTGTACGTCGCGGTTAACCTCGGGCAGTTCAACCTGCCCGCCGGCAAGGCCGACTCGTGGATCTATGTGTACGACGCGGAGACGCTCACCGAGCTCGCGCGGCATGAAGTCCAGCAAGTCGTCCACGGTGCCGGCGGAATCGCGCATCACGCCGGTCGGTTCTGGGTCGTTGGCGGGCTGCCGATCGGCAGCAAGGAGAATTACGTTTACGAGTTCGACGAGCAGCTTGCGTTTCAGCAGCGGCACGTCGTTGATAGCGGTTACACGTTTCTCGGGATCCAGACCGCGACTTTCGCCGATGGCCACTTCTGGTTCGGCTGTTACGGTTCGCCGCGCCTGCTGCTCAAGACAGACGAGAATCTGAAGCTGGTTGGCAAATGGCAGCTCGACGCTTCGCTCGGAATTGTTCCTATCGATGACGGCAGGTTTCTCATCGCCGGCGGCATCCGCCATCCGGACAAGCGCTACGGCGGCGCGCTCAGCGTGGCCGTGCCGGACGAGAATCTCGGCTTGCGAATCGTTGAAACGCTGCCGGCTCAGTAGAAGTCCCTGCGAGCGAGTGTGAGCTCCACTGTCAGCGCTCAATAAGCACTCTCCCCCGCGCGTGCGGACGTGCTAAGTTTAGGTAGCCAAGGGTCTAGCCCGTCTGGCACGATTCAAGCGGCGAAGGGGGATGTCTTGCAACTCGAACTGCAACTGACCAACGACGAGCGTGTACTGCCCAGTGTGCGCGCGTTTGCCCATGAGACTCTCCGCCAACTGCCCCTCTCGCAGGCGGACGCCGCGGCCCTCGAGCAACTCGCCGTGGGCGCGGTCGGAGACGCCATCGCTCACGCCTATCGCCCCGGCCAAGAGGGTGCGATCAAGTTTTCGATCAATGACACACACGGCCGGCTGGAGATTCTCGTGCGAGATTTCGGTCTGCCGCAGGATGTGGCAGAGCTCGAGCGACGCTTGCACGCTGAAGACGACTCGGCCGATCGCCTGTTCGGCTGTCCGGCCACGGCGATTGACGAAGTGCACTGGCTGGCATTCGGTCCCGAGGGCAAGGCCCTGCAGGTGCGCAAGTGGCTGCACGACAAGTCGATCACGGAGCATACCGAGGCGGCCAACCTGACGCCGTTTGTCGACAGCGCTCCGCTCGCGCCGCAGCAGCAGTACACGGTGCGCCGCATGCAGCCCAGCGAAGCGGTGCAGGTCTCGCAGCTCATGTATCGCACGTACGGCGGCACGTACTTCAATCCCGACGTCTACTATCCCGAGCGCGTTGCGGCCCACAATGCGAATGGCTCGGTGATCTCCTTCGTCGCGGTGGCTGAGGATGGCTATGTCGCGGGTCACATCGCGCTCGAGCTTAACCAGCCGGGACGCGTGGCTGAGTCGGGACAGGCGGCCGTCGATCCCGCGCATCGAGGCCGGG
Organism: Pirellulales bacterium; assembly: GCA_041741015.1. Classification (GTDB taxonomy): domain Bacteria; phylum Planctomycetota; class Planctomycetia; order Pirellulales; family PALSA-1355; genus JALHMI01. The sequence continues at coordinate 9,902 of JBGSKX010000322.1, read as the reverse complement.
GACTTCTGGAGCGAATGAAAGAGCTCTCGCTAGAGGTGGCCACGCAGCGCAACCTGATCGGCTGGTACGCGGACGCCGTGGCCGTTCACGAGCTCACGCAAAAATCAAACGTCAATCACGGCGGCAAGCTGACGGGCGTGGAGCTGGGCATTTCGCCGAAGACGGAAAAGTTCAGCGGGTTCGGCGAGCAAATGCAGCGTGTGACGTGCCTGTTGTATTTCCATTGGCTCAAGTCGCCCACCGAGCGCACGGTGTGTCTGCCACCACGGCATCGCGATCTGGTCGAGTCGATCTATCGGCGACTCGAATGTCCGGTGAAGTTTACGGACGGTGCGCCTCCCACGGGGCATGGCACGCTCGCCGTAAAGGCCGACCCCGGCGCGGGCACGGCGTTCATCCAGGCCGACAAGCTCGGCGCGGACACGGTCCACGCCATTCGCCATGCGAAGCGCGAACTCGTCGAGCGTTCGCACGCGCAGGTCGTGTTTGTCGACCTGCCGGTCGATGATCTCGGCACGGCCGACGCTGTTGAGGCCCTGGCCGCATTCGGTTTCGGATTTGCCGGCATCGCGCCGCACTTTTCGCCGCGTGGCGATCTCGTGCGGCTTGTATACCTGGTCGAACCGCTCGCCCGCGAGCCCATCAAGACCTACGACGGCGACGCCGCGGAGCTTGTGGACTATGTGCTGGCCGAGCAGGATCGGGTGCGCGCGGGGTTGTGAAGAAAAGGTTAGCGACAGACGCTAGAATGGATGGTCAGAAGCCGCAACTTCCAGAGCGAGGGATTCAGAAATGAGTTGGCGAGAGCGAATTACCGTCGATCCCCTGGTCTGTCATGGTCAGGCATGCATTAAGGACACCCGAATCATAGTGGCCGTGGTGCTCGACAATTTGGCCGCCGGCGTTCCTGCGGAGGAACTCCTTCAAAGCTATCCGACGCTTGCGCTTGAGGACGTTCAAGCCGCGCTGGAGTATGCCGCTGAGCTTGCCCGTGAACGAACTGTTGCTCTACCGATTTCGATAACTTAGATGCTGAAGTTTAAGGTTGACGAAAACTTGCCGGTCGAAGTTGCGAACTTGTTGATTGCGGCGGGTTACGACGCCTCAACAGTTGGTCAGCAACGGTTGAGCGGTGCCACTGATCCGGTCGTCGCCTCGGTCTGCCAGCAAGAATCGCGTGCTGTTGTCACGCTCGACGTCGATTTCTCGGACATCCGTGTGTACCCTCCGGCGGATTACTCTGGGCTCATCGTGATGCGATTGTCGCGCATGGACAAGGATCGATTACTTGGAGCTGTGGGCCGACTCATTCCATTGCTCGTCGTTGAACCTCTCGTGGGTATGTTGTGGATTGTTGACGAAGTCAGCGTCCGCATCCGAGGATAGCCTTTCCAAGGTCAGGCAGTCCGACTGGAAAGACAACTCAATCCCGAACTATCGTGATTCCCAAGTTGCACGATTGCCGCACTGCCGAAAAGACCCTTGCGTCCCGGCTTCCGGGCGACTACTTATAGGGGTGCTTCCTGCCTAGCATCCCGCCGGCGCGTTCGATTTCGGAGTTTTTCCCATGCTCGCATTCCTGGCCGCGCTCGCGCTTGCCGCAGCGCCCGCCGATGACACATTTCTGGCCTGGGTGGTCGAACCGGCCGCCGCCGAGTCGCTACCTGCTTCGACCGCTGCGGAACTTGACGACGATGAGCTCGCGGCGCTCGCCGACGGCCAGCCCACGCTCCCCTTTGCCGAGGCAACGACCGGCCTGCGCACGCCAGATGGCGATACTTGGGTCGGGTCGCCTTACGGCCTGCAATTGCTCGCCCGCGATGCCACCCGCTGGAAAGTGTTTCACTCGCAGCGCTGGCTGCCGAGCGACGACGTTCGGCAGCTCTCGCTCTCCGAGGATGGTTCGCTGTACGTGCGCACCAGCGGCGGCGTTGTAAAACTTCGGCGCGAGAAGACCTCGCTCGAAGCCAAAATGAATGCCATCGACGCAACACTGCAGAAGCATCATGTGCGCGGAGGCTTTGTCTCGGAAGTCAGTTTGCCGACCCCCGGCGACCTGTCGACCGCGCGGATGCAGGAATCGAACGACAACGACGGGCTGTGGACGTGCATGTACCTCGCCGGCGAGGCGTTTCGCTATGCCGCGACCGACGATCCCGAGGCGAAGCAGAACGCCCGCCGCTCGCTGGATGCGATCATGTTTCTCGAGCGCGTCTCGACGATCCCAGGGTTCGTCGCCCGTAGCGTCATTCCTGCCGAGAGCAACCCCAAAAAACATGGCGGCGAGTGGCACCCGTCGGCCGATGGCAAGTGGTGGTGGAAGGCCGACACTTCGAGCGACGAGGTCGTCGGGCACTATTTCGCCTATCACGTGTACTACAACGTCTGCGCCGACGAGGCCGAACGCGCTGAGATTCGCCCCTACGTCGAGCGGATCACCGACCACATTCTCGATCACGGACTGCACTACGTCGGCCCGCCTGGCAAGCCCACGACCTGGGGCGTCTGGTCGCCCGAGGGCTTAAACCACGACTTGCGGCGGATCGGCGATCGCGGGCTGAACTCGCTGGAGATTCTCTCGCACCTAAAGGTGGCTGAGCAAATTGTCGGTAAGCCGCGCTACACCGAGAAGCTCAAGGAGCTCATTTCCGAGCATGGCTATGCGACCAACACGGTGCTGCAAAAGCAGGTCTGGCCGCCGCACCTGGTGAACCACAGCGACGACGAGCTGGCATTCCTCTCGTACTATCCGCTCGTCGTGCTGGAACGCGACGTCCATTTGCGAAAGGTCTATCTGGCCAGCATTCGTCGCTCATGGCTGATCGAGCGCCCCGAGCATAGTCCCCTGTTCAATTACATTTATGCGGCGGCCGTGCAGGCCAACACCTGGACCGATCCCACGAAGCGGCCACCGCAGGCCTTTGTCGCGCCCGAGGAGTACGATGCGGCCGAATCGCTCGATTGGTTCCGTGATGTGCCAGCGGATACTGTTGTGTGGACGGTGAAAAACTCGCACCGCCGCGACATCGAGCTCGTGGGCAACAACCGCGAACGTCGCCCGCGGGCTCAGACGGTGCTGCCAGCGAGCGAGCGTCGCGTCATGCGTTGGAACGGTGATCCGTACACTTTGGATGGCGGTTCAGGGGGGCACGAACGAGATGATGGGCATGCGATTTTGCTGCCCTACTGGATGGGGCGATATCACCGCTTCCTCGACTGACGCGATTGTGCTGGATTCGCACACTGCCGTGCTTGCGTGCGCACCACCATTGGCAGATCAAAGTGCGAAATTTTCGTGCCTGCACAAAGTAAGAGACCGGTCGTGGCTCTGGCCGATGTTGTAGTATGGGAATGGATGATTGCCGTCCGTTACTCACTAGGCCCGCTCGCGTTGCTGCCCCGCGCCGAGCGGGTTTTTTGTTGCGCCGGGGTCGAAAACCTGCTATTTCCCCAGCTTAACTTGCTTCATCTTGTCTTAATTAAGGCGGATTAATAATATAGGGGCATGAATCATCTTGCCCAGGTCCGCCGCCGCACCCCAGCGGCTTCCGATAAGTCTGCCGCCGTGCAGGCCCAGGCCCGCGCCATGGACACGATCTTCAAGGCCGTTGGCCGGCGGATCCTGGTGCACGACGACGCGGCGCTGGACATCCCGCTGCGCCAGTTCCGTGTGTGTGCGGCCTTGTTCGAAGGTGCGCGCTCGATGAAGGAACTCAGCGTCGAACTCGGGGTTTCACAAAGTGCGATCACGCAGATTGCCGACCGGCTGGAGGCCGCCGGCATGGTCACTCGCGGAGCCGTGGGCGAAGACCGCCGCGTGAGGAACCTGGAACTCACCCCCCTTGCGCGAAAGCTGCTACGCGAACGCGAGGAGCAGCGAATCAACCGGGTTCAGGAAATCCTGGAGCAGCTGTCCGCTTCCGACCGGGCGGTGCTGCTCGAATCTCTGGGGCGATTTGGCGCCGCGGCCCAAGAGTTGAACGGCGCGAACGATTAACGAGTTAGCCACGTAAACTGCTTACAAATATGCGCACCGCGATTATCATCCTGCTGCTCGCTGCCATTGGCGGTGGGGCTTTTTACTACACCCAGTATATGCGCGCCGAGACGGCGCCCAACCTCCGTACAGCCGAGGTCGAGCGCGGCGAGTTGCTGGTCACGATCAGCGCCACCGGCACGCTTGAGCCTGAAGAAGTCGTCGACGTCGGCGCCCAGGTGATGGGGCGAATTCACAAGTTGGGGCTCGACCCTCGCGGTGAAACCGATCCCAAGTACCAGGGCAAGCACATTGACTACAACAGTGCCGTGAAAGAGGGAGATCTGCTGGCGCAGATTGATCCCGCGCTGTTTCAGGCCACGTACGATCAGGCACTTGCCTCCCAAGCGCGTGCCGATGCCGATTTGATGCAGGCGAAGGCCAAGCTCACTCAAACGAAAGCGGAGTGGGAGCGAGCGCAACGGCTCCGCGACGTGAAGATGCAAAGCGGTTCGTCACTGGCAAGGCTGGGTGGGCAGATGCCGGCCCCCGCCACGATCATCGGTATCTCCGATGCTGACTACATCATGGCCAAGGCAAACTACGAAATTGCCGAGGCCAATGTGAATGTCACCAAAGCCGCGGTCGACCAGGCGAAAGCAACGGTCTTTTCGGCCAAGACCAACCTCGACTACACCACGATCAAGTCACCTGTCGACGGCACGATCATCGATCGCCGCGTGAACATCGGCCAGACGGTTGTCGCCAGCCTCAACGCACCGAGCCTGTTCCTCATCGCCCAGGACTTGCGGCGGATGGAGATCTGGACCGCCGTGAATGAAGCCGACATCGGGCAGCTCCGCATTGGCCAACCGGTACACTTCACGGTCGACGCGTATCCGGGCGAGAAGTTTCACGGCGAGATTGCTGAAATCCGCCTGAACGCCGAAATGACGAATAATGTCGTGGTGTACCGTGTGATCGTCAGCACGCCGAACGATGATCTCAAACTGCTGCCTTACCTCTCGGCTCGCGTGGAGTTCGAGATCAATCGCCGGCCGGACGTACTGTTGATTCCGAACGCGGCGATGCGCTATACGCCGCGCCCGGAACTGGTGACGACGGCTCCCGTCCCCAAGGCCGAGGATTCAGAAGTCACCGACGCGGCCGCACCCGAAACAGAAGTGCGTACGGCGGATTCCACGGATTCGAACGAAGCGGCATCGAAGAAAACTGCTTCGACAGATACGGATGCTGGCACGTCCGAACGCCGCGTCTGGGTTCGCCAGGGTAACAAGGTTTATCCGGTCGATGTGTTGGTCGGACTGACAGACGGTGTGCAGTCGGAGGTCATTGTCGGCGAACTGCGGCCTGGCATGCAGGTGGTGCTGGGCGAAGAGATCGCTGAGGTCGTGACTGAAACCACCAATCCGCTTGCTCCGCCTCGCTTCCGAGGTAAGGGCAAGAAGAAGAACTAACAACAGCTCGGGCCGCATCCGCATGGAATTGATCCGCTGCGAAAATATCACGAAGACTTACCACGTCGGCGAGATCGACGTACCGGTCTTGCGCGGCGTGTCCTTTTCGATTCGCCGTGGCGAGCTCGTGGCCCTGATGGGCGCCTCCGGATCCGGCAAGACCACGCTGATGAACATCCTCGGCTGTCTCGATCGACCGACCTCGGGCCAGTATTGGCTCGACGGTCAGGAGATTAGCCGGCTCGGTTCCGACCAGCGGGCCCTGGTCCGCACGGCAAAGCTGGGCTTTGTCTTCCAGAGCTTCAACCTGCTCGCGCGCACCACGGCCGTGAGCAATGTGCTCATGCCGCTGGACTATTCCACCAAACGCCGCACTCCCGGCCAGTCGGTCAATCGATCTCTGGAATTGCTCGAGCGCGTCGGTCTGGCAGATCGGCTCGATCACGTGCCCGCCCAGATGTCGGGCGGTCAGCAGCAGCGCGTCGCCATCGCTCGCTCGCTGGTAAATGAGCCGGCGTTGCTGCTGGGCGACGAGCCCACGGGCAACCTCGATTCGAAGACCAGCGTCGAAATCCTGAGAATGTTTCAGGAACTCAATGCCCAGGGGCTGACGGTTATCATCGTGACCCACGACGCCAAGGTGGCCGACTATGCCCACCGCGTGATTCACGTCAAGGACGGACTGATCGAAGAGGACGAGACGCGACCGGCCGGCAAGCACGTGTTCATGCCCGCGCCGCACGTGCCTATCCTCGGCGGAAACGGGAACGGCAGTGATCATGGCCATGGAAAGGGCAGTGATCACGGCCATGGGAATGGCAGTGATCTCGGCCACGCCAGTGGCAGTGAAAACGGACATGGCAACGGCCACGGCAATGGTCATGAGTCGGGGCAGGGCAACGGACACGGTCTTGGTAATGGGAACGGCGGCAGCCTGAAGCACACGCCGGCAATGGCTTCGGCAGGAGAGCCCGTTGCCCACGCTGGCGCGGCGGTTGCCGCACCGACCAAGTCGCGTTCCAAACGCCTGGTGGCCGCCAACACACCCGACCCCCAAGCGTCCGAGATCGAGTTGGCCGAAGCAGCCGGTTCCTCGAGCGAGGACCAACTGCATCATCAGCATGCGCGCCGGCTCCTGGCGGCGGGTTGGGTTTCGGCAGTCGTGCCGGCCTCGATACGCACCGCATTCGGCGCGCTCCGCCGCAACAAGATGCGGTCAGCCCTGACTACGCTCGGCATCATCATCGGTGTCTCGGCCGTGATCGCGATCTTCGAGATCAGCTCCGGTTCCCGCGAACAACTCGTCAAGACGATGTCCAGCATGGGCGCGAACATGCTCATCGTGCAATCCGGAGCCGCGGCCAGCGGCGGCGTCAGCTGGGGCACCGGCAGCGAAAAAACACTCACTCCCGAAGACGCCGAGCAGATCGCCGCCCAATGTCCCTCGGTGGTCGCCGTGGCGACCATTGTTTCAGGCAGCGGTCAGGTGGTGTACCAGAATCGCAACTGGATTCCGACCAACATGTCGGGGACGGTTCCCGACTATTTGATCGTGCGCGACTGGCAGCAGATGCACGAAGGCGAGATGTTCACAGAGCGCGACGTGCTGGCCAGCAACAAGGTGTGCGTCATCGGCCTCACGCTGGCCAAAGAACTGTTTCAGGGCGAATCGCCGATTGGCAAGGACGTTCGCGTGAATAATGTCTCGCTGCGCGTCGTCGGCGTGCTCGGCCGCAAGGGCGGCAGCATGATGGGCATGGACCAGGACGATATCCTGGTCACTCCCTGGACGACCATGAAATATCGCATCACGGGCGGTCGGGCCTCGGCCGCACTAGCCTCATCCACCTCAACCACGCCCGGCTACGACAAAGTCAACTCGCTGAACCAGCTTTATCCGGGCTCGACCAAACTGTATCCCGAGCAATCGGTGTCGCAAAAGGCAAATACGCCGATGCCGGTTCGCTTCACCAATGTCGATACGATTCTGGCCAAGGCGGCTTCGGCGGAGCGGGCGAAGGATGCAATCGCCGAGATCACGAACCTGCTGCATGAACGACATCGCATTCAGGAGGGCGAGGACGACGACTTCGCCATTCGAGACATGGCCGAGATTATCAACGCCATGTCCTCGATGACCAAGATGATGGGAGGCCTGCTCATGATCGTGGCCATGATTTCGCTCGCGGTGGGCGGCGTCGGCATTATGAACATCATGCTCGTCTCGGTCACCGAGCGCACCCGCGAGATCGGCCTCCGGATGGCTGTCGGCGCCCGGTCCAAGCACATTCTGCGTCAATTCCTGATCGAGTCCATCGTGCTCTGCCTGTTCGGCGGAGCGCTGGGAATTCTCTTGGGGCGCGGTGCAACTTTCTTGGTGTGGTATTTCCTCCGCTGGCCCGTTTCGGCATCCATTCCGGCGATCATCGCAGCCTTCGTGGTCTCAGCCGGCGTCGGCATCACATTCGGCTTCTATCCGGCCTGGAAGGCTTCGCGGCTCGACCCGATCGACGCATTGCGGTACGAGTAGTCTTCACGACTGCTAGCAAGGGTGATTTGCCGCGGATCGATGCCCTCAGTGCGCTGCGGCGCGTTAAGCTGTAACGCGCTTGCCGGTTCTGCCGTACGATGCGTTTAAAACGCACCTCGGGGGTCGGATCACGACGATAATACCAGCGGCGCACGGGTTCGTCTTCCAAGGACGACCCGCGGCCCCTCACATCTCTCCTCACGTCAGAATCCTTCAGTTTCCTTCCCTTCGTCGCGTAACGACGCTTCGTCCCTGGCCTTCGCGCCGTGGGCTGCAGCAGCCGCGGGATCAACGGAATGCTCTTCTTGCGACTACGACTCGCCGCTCTGGCGCTGGCTGTATTGTGCGCGTTCGCTTCGTGCGGCTGCACGAGCATGCGCGACTACGTGTCCAACGGCTTCAAGGTCGGTCCGCAGTACGAAACTCCGCCGGCGCCGATTGCACCGCGCTGGATTGACGAGAACGATATCCGCCTGCGGACCGAAGAGGGGGACCTGTCGGCCTGGTGGGCCGCGTTCGACGACCCGATGCTGAACAACATCATGGTCGACGCCTATCAACAGAACCTCACCTTGCGCGAAGCGGGCTTCCGAATTCTGTCGGCCCGCGCGCAGTACGGGATCGCCGTCGGCAGTCTTTTTCCGCAACAACAGGGCGCGAGTGGCGGCTACGTGCGCCGAGCCGTGCAAAACATCTACTCCGAATCCTGGGATCTGGGCTTCAACCTGGCCTGGGAACTCGACTTCTGGGGTCGCTACCGCCGGGCGATTCTCGCTTCCGAAGCGGCTCTCGACGCTTCGGTCTTCAACTACGACGACGTCCTCGTCACGCTGCTCGGCGACGTGGCCAGCACCTACATCCAGATTCGTACGATCCAGCGGCGGATTGAATTGCTGGAGAACGTCATCGCGGTGCAGGAAGACGTTTACGACTTCATCGACCTGCGCCTTCGCGAAGGCTTTGCCAATGTGACGGAACTCGACCGCGCTCAGGCCGAAAGCGACTTGAAGCAAAGCCAGGCCCAGATCGCACAGTTCCGGATCGACCTCCGCACCAGCGAGAACGCACTGTGCGCGCTGCTGGGGCGTCCGTCGGTCGATCTCGAGCCCTGGCTGAACTCCGGAACAAACCGCGGCATTCCGATTCCACCCGACTACGTGGTCGTGGGCATTCCCGCCGATCTCTTGCGGCGCCGTCCCGATGTGCGCCGCGCCGAGCGCGATGCCGCGTTCCAGGCCGAGCAGATCGGCATTGCCACGACCGACCTGTACCCTGCTTTCACGATCACCGGCTCCCTGGGCTGGCAGAACTCGCAGCTTGACCAGCTCATCATGCCCGGTTCGTTTACCGGGGCGCTGGGCCCGCAGTTTCAGTGGAACCTGCTCAACTATGGCCGCCTGCTGAACAACATCCGCCTGCAGGACGCCCGCTTCAACGAACTCGTGGCCTTCTATCAGAACACGGTGGTCAACGCCAGCGCCGAGGCCGAGAACGGCATCGTCACGTTCCTCAGGGCTCAGGATCGAGCCCGCCTGCTCGGCGAATCGGTGAACGCGTCGTATCGCGCTCTGGCGGTCACGGTTGCTCAGTATGAAGAAGGCGCAGGGCAGGGGCTCGGCGACTTCAACCGATACGCCGTGATTCTGCAGTCGCTCATCACGCAGCAGGATCAGTGGGCCCAGTCGCAGGGCCAGATCGGCCAAGGCATGATCCAGACTTACCGTGCGCTGGGCGGCGGCTGGGAGATTCGCCTTGGCGAAAACGTCAACGTGTTCCGCAATCTACCGCCGGTCATCAACATCCCCGCCTTCCAACAGGAAGAAGTTCCGCCGCCCGCTGGCGTGGCCGAACCAGTGCCCGAGGTCGTCAACCCGGCCGATGCGGGCGTCGTTCCCGCCGATCAGCTTCCGGCCGGAGC
>JBGSKX010000321.1:0-20836 GCA_041741015.1 Pirellulales bacterium | reverse complement strand
GCTGAAAAGGCCGCTGGTGCCGCCGCTCCGAAGCCTGCTGCCGAAGCAGCTCCCAAGCCCGCGCCTGCCAAGAAAGAGCCAGTCGCCAAGAAAGAGACGGCGCCGGCTGAGCCCGCCGAGCCCAAAGACACCAGCAGCATTCTGGCTGCCGCGCGAAGCGCGACCAAGCCTGGTCCCATGAGCAAGGCTGAAGCGGCCGCGAAAGCTCCAGCCGCCAAGGCCGCTGCCCCGGCGAAGCCGAAGATCGTCGTGCCGCCGATGCCGGCCAAGCCCGACTACGCCAAGCCCAAGGCGAAGACGGCCGCCGAGGCGGCAACCGATCGTCGCAGCTTCCTGACGACCGTCATGCTCGGTTCATTCCTGGGCATTGGCTTCACGTCGCTTGCCACCACGTTCGGACTCTGGACGTTGGGTGTCGCCCGCTTCATGTTCCCGAACGTGCTGATGGAACCGCCGAGCCAATTCAAAGTCGGCTTTCCGAGCAACTTCGCGCCGGGGCAAGTCGAGACGAAGTTCATCGCCCAGTTCGGTGTGTGGATCGTCAATTTCGAATACAACGGTCAGGCGGAAATCTATGCGTTGCGCTCGGTTTGCACGCATCTGGGTTGCACGCCCAACTGGCTGGAAGGCGAGCAGAAATTCAAGTGTCCCTGCCACGGCAGTGGATTCTACAAAGACGGCATCAACTTCGAGGGACCGGCTCCCCGGCCACTCGAACGATATGCCATTCGGGTCGCCGATGACGGCCAGTTGGAAGTCGACAAGAGCCGCCTCTTTCAGGAAGAACTCGGGCAGTGGAACGATCCTGCTTCGTTCGTCGCGGTCTAGTTGCGGGCTGTTGTCGCCCCCAGCGGCCGCGCTGCGCACCTGCGGAAGCGGTGACGGCCTGCGGCGGTGTGTCAGTCGCGTGCCGGGTTGTTCGCGAAGCATCGGTTTCCCGGCCAGCAGCAGTCCAACGGCGTTAAGTTCCGATAGTCAAACTCCAGTGCATTTTGATTCCCCTCCAGAAGGCGCGGTAGCAAACGATGTCCATTGGTGAAATGATCCGCGAGTCGCAGGTGTGGAAGAGCATCTTCCGTCACCCCATGCCGCAGGATCGCCGCAATCGCATTGTGGTGATGCTGACGAACTTCTTCCTGCACTTGCACCCCGTGTCGATCAAGAAGCAGGGCATCGCCCTCAGCTACACCTGGTGCATGGGCGGCGTGACGTTCTTCCTGTTCCTGGTCGAGACCGTCACCGGCGTGCTCCTGATGTTCTACTACCGGCCGACGCTGGAGTGGGCCTATAACGATATTCTCGCCTTGCGCGACGTTACCTCGCTGGGCATCTTGCGCGAGGTGCATCGCTGGGGCGCTCACGCGATGGTGATTACCGTCTGGCTCCACATGTACCGCGTGTTTTTGACGGGTAGTTATAAACCCCCGCGCGAATTCAACTGGGTCATCGGGGTCATCCTGCTGCTGCTGACCCTGCTTTTATCTTTCACTGGCTACCTGTTGCCCTGGGATCAGCTCGCGATCTGGGCCATCACGGTCGGTTCGAATATGGCCCGGGCCACGCCCATTCTGGGTCACGAGGGTCCCGGCCAGCAGCTCCTGAACATTCAGGGGATCGACATGATTACGAACGCCTCGGACGCGCGGTTTGCCCTCTTGGGTGCGCGGTTTGTGGGCGAAGAGACTTTGAATCGGTTTTATATTTTGCACTGCATCGCCATCCCCCTGGGTGTGGCGCTGCTGCTGGCGATCCATTTCTGGCGTGTGCGCAAGGATGGCGGCATCAGCGGACCGCTATAAGCAAGCGGGCCGCGTTGCGGATGTAGCCAGTTGATCTTCGGGGCGACTCAACGAGCAAAACAACTATGCACGGTGTATCGGAAGCCGACTTCCTGCGTGGTATCTCGCCGTTTCTGGGCGGGTTCTATCTGTTCCTCGGCATGGTCAACGGCATCTTTGCCTACCATCTGTGGCACAACCTGCACCGTACGCGCGACGCCATTATCTGGATCGTCGTAACCATGTTTCTGGTGGTCATCGCCGCGGCGGCCATGGGGGGCAGTCCGCCGGGCCTGCCGCTGTCGCTCCGCAACTTTGCCAACTGGGCCACCGGGCCGGTCATTTACAGCGTGGGTACCACGGCGCTGCTGGTCGCGGCTTACCTGCTGCGCACCTGGCTCGTGCGGCCGATGGTGGGCTGGTCGCTGCTGATGTTCTCGCTCGTGCTACTTGGGTTTTCGATTGCCGAGCCGAACTTCGCGGCGATCGTAACCAAGCCGGACAACGTGCCGATCGTGGGCCTGGTGTTCCTGCTGGGTTTCTTTACTTGGATCGCAACCGCCAAGGCCGTCGAAAATGACCGTCGCGACGCCGAAGGCTTGCCCCCGACCGAGAAGCTCGACGACGAGAAGGTCCTGGTCTGGCCGGATCTCGTCTATACCGAACTGATCTGCATGATCGCCCTGACCGCGTTTCTCGTGGTCTGGGCCATCGCCCTGCAAGCTCCGCTGGAAGAGCCCGCCTCGAGCGTGAAGACACCAAACCCGTCCAAGGCTCCCTGGTACTTCCTGGGCCTGCAGGAAATGCTCGTTTACTACGACCCATGGATGGCGGGCGTGGTGCTACCGAGCCTGGTACTCGTGGGCCTGGCCGCAATCCCGTACCTCGACTTCAACAAGAAGGGGAACGGCTACTACACGATCAACCAGCGCAAGTTCGCTTACCTCGTGTTCCAGTTCGGGTTCCTCGAACTGTGGATCACACTGATCATCCTGGGCACGTTCTTCCGCGGTCCGAACTGGAACATCTTCGGCCCGTTCGAGTACTGGGATCCGCACAAGGTGCTCGCGCTCAACAACGTCGATCTGTCGCAGTACTTCTGGATCATGTTCATGGGGCAGTCGCTTCCCAAGGCGCCGCCCGATGCGACGCTCATCCAGCAGCTCTGGACGATTCTGCTGCGCGAATGGCTGGGGATCGTGCTGGTACTGGCGTACTTCATCGCGCTACCGCCATTGATGGCGACCACGATCTTCCGCGGGTTCTTCGCCAAGATGGGCTTCATCCGCTTCATGCTGATGGCGAACCTGCTGCTGTTCATGGCGTCACTCCCGATCAAGATGGTGCTTCGCTGGACGGTGAACCTTAAGTACATCATCTCGATTCCCGAATTCTTCCTGAACTTCTAAGCACACTGCTTTTGACGCGCACCCACAGCGCGAGATACCGACTATGCCAGCTACCGAATCAACTTGGCGCAACCAGAAGCTGTTGCACATCGTCTTCGGCGTCTCCGCCTTGGCGATGCTCGTCGGCACGATCTGGATGTTCGCCGCCGATCATCGCCGGGAGTGGAAGACCTACCAGGGCAAGTTTCGTTCGATCGAAGCCTGGTCGGCCCAAGCCCGCTTGAGCCAGTCCGAGACCGAGCAGTACGAGAAGGAAGTGGCCGACGCGCACGATGCCCTGAAAAAGGCGCAGCAAGATGTGCCAGCGGCCGAGCTGGTCAATGCGTTCAACGATCGCGTTCGCGCTGAAGCGGCGGAGAAGAAAGACGCACCTCCGGCGGACGTCAAGCCGGTAGATGACGCGTACATCGCCCTCAAGGACGCTCAACCCGAGCAGCGGCCGGAGCTTCGCAAGGACTTCCGAGAGACGCTGCAGAAGTACATCGATGACGCCAGGTTCGTCGAGAACAATGCGACGTCGGAGAAGAAGTTCATCTCGGCCGAGTTGGATGTAGCCCGCAGCGAGTACGAACTTGGCGTTGGCAACGCGTTGCCGCAAAGTCAGCTCGACACGATGCAGGCTCGCGTCACCGACTTGCGCGATCGGGTGGCCGCGGCGAACGACAAAATGCAGGATGCCGCCGCGTACCGCAAAGATCTCGAGCAGATCCTCAACGGCATGTTTGCCGATGAAGCTGCCGCTCGCAAGCGTCTCGACGAACTGCAGACGCAACGCAAGCAGCTCGAGCTCGCCTTGTATGAGCGCGAAAACAAGGTCATGAACGAGGTGATCGGCCTGCCGATCATCGACGCCTTCGCGCCGAAGAAGCTCGATCAGATCTGGCTTCCTAATCTGACGATCAACAACAACTTCCGCGACGTACCGCGTTTCGATCGTTGCACGAACTGCCACCAGGGCATCGACCGCACGGTTGCCGGTTCGGCGATTGAGCCCGCTTATCCGGCTGAAAAGGAACTACAGATCTCACTGGAAACGCCGGCTGAGCGCCCCGAGGCTCTCGACAAGAAGCCCGCCGGTGGTGAGGAGCTGGCCAAGTTCTATAGCGAGCAGCTTCACGCCATCTATGGGATTCGCCTGGCCCAGCATGGCCTGATCGAAGACGACGAAGCCGTGATCAGTGTCGTGCGACCCGAGTCGCTGGCCGCGAAAGCCGGCCTGCAAGTCGGCGATGCGATTCTGGAAGTCGGCGGCGGCAAGCTGCGCGGCAAAAACGAAACCTACAACTACCTGATTGAATCGGCCCAGTGGGGCCAGCCGCTTGCGCTCCAGATCCGCCGCGGCCTGCCGCACCCGTTTGCCTCGCACCCGCGCCTCGATTTGTTCGTCGGCTCGCTCAGCCCGCATACCATGGCCGGCGTAGGCTGCACGATCTGTCACGACGGGCAGGGGAGCGCAACCAGCTTCAAGTGGGCTTCGCACTCGCCGAATGATCCGCTCGATGCGGAGCGTTGGAAGCAGGAGTACGGCTGGTTCGACAACCACCACTGGATCTTCCCGATGTACCCCAAGCGGTTCTCGGAAAGCCTCTGCCTCAAGTGCCACCACGATGTCGTGGAGCTTCAACCCAGCGCTCGGTTCCCCGAGCCGCCTGCGCCGAAGCTGGTGGAAGGCTTCAATCTGATCAAGGACGTCGGCTGCTTCGGCTGCCATGAAATCAACGGCTACGATGGCCCGAACCGCCGCATCGGACCCGATCTGCGTGCCGAACCCAATTACTCTCCAGCCGCGCAAGGCCTCCTGGCCACCGGCGGCCTGAACGACCAGCAGCAGGAGTGGGCCAAGCAGGTGATTGCCGAGCCCGATCAGGCCGCCCCGCGTCACTCGCTAATGCAGTCGCTCAACGACGCCGAAGAGCTGCCGGGCGATCCAATGGCGACCCGTCGACTCGTGAACGTGCTGGCCGACGTCGAGACCCCCGGCAAGCTGCGGAAAGTGGGCCCCAGCCTGCGTCACGTGGCCAGCAAGCTCGACTTCGACTTCCTGTACTCGTGGATTCGCGAGCCGAAAGACTTCCGCCCTTCGACCAAGATGCCTCAGTTCTTCGGTCTGTGGGACGCGCTCGATCCGCATAGCCTCGACATTTCGAAGAAGTTCGAGCCGGCCGAAATTCGCGGCATGACCGAGTTCCTGCTTTCGGGCAGCCAACCGTTCGAGTACATCGAACCGGCTCAGGGAGCGGAAGCCGCCAGTGCCGAGCGCGGCAAGCTGGCTTTCGAAGTCCGCTGTCTGGCGTGCCACAAGCAGGAGGCCTTCCCACAAGCCGTGATGAACCAGGGCCCCGACCTTTCGCGGCTCGGTTCCAAGCTCGGCGCCGATCGCAATCCGAACGGTCCCAAGTGGCTCTACACCTGGCTGAAGAATCCCAGCGCGTATCATCCGCGCACCGTGATGCCGAATATGATTCTCGATCCGGTGAAAGGCGTCGATGGCAAGACAACCGATCCGGCCGCGGATATCGCCGCCTTCCTGCTCGAAAGCAAAGGCTGGGAGCCCACCAACATTCCGGGCCGCGACCTGACGAAGGAAGAAGACGCCGCGCTCAACGAGCTCGCGCTTGAGCATTTGCAGAATACGTTCTCCAAGCGACAGGCCGAAGAATTCCTGAAGACCGGTATTCCCGAACGGATGCGGGCCGATCTCAAGGGCGACGAGGTCGAACTGGTCGGCGACATGACGGTCGAAAAGAAGCTTCGCTATGTCGGCCGCCGCTCAATCAGCAAGTACGGCTGCTCCGGCTGCCACGACATTCCGAACTTCGAAGATGTGAAGCCGATCGGCACGGGTCTGGCCGACTGGGCGCGCAAGACGCCTGACAAGCTGGCGTTCGAGCAGATTGTCAAGTACATGGAAGAGGGACACGGCAAGCCGCACGCGCTCGAATACGCGGATAGCGACCCGCACGGAGTTGCCGCGACCGATGAGCGAATCGAAGAGGCCGAAACTCCCGGAGACGGCCATGGACACGGAATGGACTTCCTCAATTTGCCGCCGGAAATCGGCTACTTTATGGAAAAGCTGTTTGCCCACCAGCGCGAAGGCTTCATCTGGCAGAAGCTTCGCGAGCCGCGCAGCTACGACTTCGAAAAAACCCAGAACAAGTCGTACAACGAACGGCTGCGGATGCCGCAGTTCACAGTGCTGGATGACGCCCAGCGCGAGTCGGTGATCACCTTCGTGTTGGGTCTCGTCGCCGAGCCGCCGGCATCGCAGTACATTTTCAAGGGTGACGAACGCCGCCGCGCGATCATCGCCGGCAATGAAGTCATCGAGAAGTACAACTGCACGGGCTGCCACACGCTCGAGATGGAGCAGTGGGATCTGGAATTCCCACCCGAGACATTCGGCGAGTCGGCGGAAATGGTCGATTTCGACTTCCTCAAGCCGCATTTCACGCCGCAACAAATTGAAGCCTCGACAAAGGTAAACGACCGCGGGATGCAAACGGCCAGCATCGTGGGGATGCCTGCCGTGAACCCCCAGGGGCAGCTAGTGCGCATTGATGAAGACGGGGCTCCGATCGAGCCCGACGACACCGAGACACCCGCTTCTTACGTGTTCACCCCTTGGGAAACCGTGCTTCTGGGTGGCAACGTCTGGCAAGAGGGCCTCCAGAACGTGATCATCCCCGAATCGGCGATCAAGAAGCGATACGAGCCAGTCGGCGGGTATCTCGCGCGGCTTGCCTATCCAACCGTCGTGGCGGAAGAACAGAAGATCAATCCGAACGCCAAGCCTGATGAAGCTTGGGGCTGGTTGCCGCCGCCGCTGAAGGGCGAAGGCCGCAAGGTACAAACCGAATGGCTGCACAGCTTCCTGCTGGATCCGCATGAGATTCGCCCGGCGGCCGTGCTGCGCATGCCAAAGTTCAACATGTCGAGCGATGAAGCCACGAAGCTCGTCAACTATTTCGCAGCCGTGGATGGCGTCGACTATCCGTATGACTTCGATCCGCGCACGCGCCAGGCCCACCTGGCTGCCGCCGAGTCGGAACATCCCCAGCGATTGGCTGACGCGCTGAAAATCGTGACCGACAACAACTTCTGCATCAAGTGCCACCTGCTTGGCGATTTCGCGCCCACGGGTGCCAATTCGGCGAAGGCCCCGCAGCTCAGCGAAGTGAGCCGCCGTTTGCGGCCCGACTACGTGCTCGACTGGGTCGCCAATCCCAAGCGGATCTTGCCATACACCGGTATGCCCGTGAATATTCCAGCAGACAAGCCGGTGAGCCAGGAGCTGTTCAAAGGAGACAGCATGCAACAGCTTGAAGGAGTTGTTGATTTGCTGCTCAATTACGGCAAGTTCACCGAGAGCCAACTTTCGATCAAACCTTTGATCAAATCGCCGCCGCCGGCGGAAACGCCGCAGCCACAAGACGCGGCCCAATAACGAGAGAGGTCTCCAACCATGATTAAGACCACACGTTTCGTATTTGCTTCCATGTTCATGGCCGCTGCGGCGGCGTTTACCGGCTGTGGCCAGGCCGCCTCGCCTCCGCCGGGCGCTCCTGACAAGGCCGAAGCTCCGCAGATCGACCAGGGCGAGGAAACCGCCCCCGCCGCCGATCAATCCTCGGCCAGCGTGACGCAACCTGTCGTCGAGGTCCGCACGGCCGCTGCCGATGGCGACTGGGGCACGCTGAAGGGCCGCATCGTATTCGACGGCAAGGCTCCGGCCCCGGCGCCGGTCGACACCAGTAAGGATGCAGCGTGCAAGACTCCGCTCACCACCGAGAATCTGCTGGTCTCGCCGGACGGCGGCATCCAAAACGCAGTGATCATGCTGCGGACGAAGAATCCGAAAGTCCACCCCGACTACGAAAAGACGGCTAGCGATGAAGTCGTGCTCGACAACAAAGACTGCCGTTTCGAGCCCCACGTGCAGGTGGTTCGCCTGTCGCAGACCTTGATGCTGAAGAACTCGGACCCGACCGGGCACAACAGCAACATCACACCGATTCTGGGTACGCCAATCAACCCGGTGCTTGCCGCCGGTGGCGAGCCCGTGCCGTACAAGTTTACAGCGGAAGAAGCCATTCCCGTGAAAGTTGGCTGCAACATCCATCCCTGGATGGGCGCCTACGTCGTGGCACGCAAGGATCCCTATGCGGCCGTGACTGACAAAGACGGCAACTTTGTGATCGAAAACCTGCCCGCCGGCAAGGAACTCGAATTCCGCCTGTGGCAGGAAAATGCCGGCTACCTGAAGAACGCCGCGTTCAAGGGTGGCAAGGCCGATGCCCGTGGCACCTTCAAGCTGAAGATCAAGCCGGGCGACAACGACCTGGGTGATATCAAGGTGCCCGCCTCGGTTTTCAAGAAGTAGAGCCAAAGCGTACGACGTTCCACAACAAGGATACCGAGCGAAGCGCGGTCTCCTGCTGAGAGGTAAGTAAGATGTCCAAGAGCAACTTGTGTGGATGCCTGGGAATCGTTACCTTGCTCGCGCTTGCGAGCAGCGGTTGCGGCCGCAATGTTTCGGCCAGCCCCAGTCCTCAGTCGGCGGTCGCGGCCGATATCCGCAAGAACCTGTTGAGCGGCGCCAGTGCCGAGGGTGGCGAAGAAGCCACCGCGGCAACCGGCACCGGCTGGGGAACACTCCGCGGCAAGTTCGTCTTTGCCGGCGATCCTCCGCAGCCCGGCACGCTGGACGTCAATCGCGACACCGAGGTCTGCACCGCGGATGGCCCGCTCGTGGACAACTCCCTGCAAGTCGGTCCCGACAAAGGCCTGGCGAACGTCGTGGTTTATGCACGTGCCAAACGAGTGCATGAGTCGGCTGCCCCGTTGGAGAAGGAAAACGAGCTCGCGCCACTCGTGTTCGATCAGAAGCACTGCATGTTCCTCACGCACGTGATGGCCTGCCAGGTGAATCAGAAGATCGACGTCAAGAACAGCGATCCGGTGGGTCACAACACGAAAATCGATCCACAAAAGGGTGTGCCGATCAACCCGATCCTGCCGGCGAATGCCGTGATTCCCTACACGCCGACGGCCGAGGAGGCGATTCCGGCACCCGTCTCGTGCAGCATTCACCCCTGGATGCGGGCCTACCTCCTGCCGCGTAAGGACAAGTACTTTGCAGTCACGACCAGCGACGGCTCGTTTGAGATTCCCAACTTGCCGGCTGGCGAAGAAGTCGAGCTGCAAGTGTGGCACGAGCGAGGGGCCGGCGCCGGCGGCGCACTAGTCCTTCCGCGAAAGGATCTGAAATGGTCGAACCGCGGACGCTTCGTCGTGAAGCTTAACGACGGCGAGACCACCGACTTGGGCAACCTTGAAGTTCAACCCAGCGCGATCAATTAGCAGAACCGTGCCGGCGGCGTCGCTCGTGATCGTTGCGAATGCTCTGAGCCGTCGCGAGCCTTAAACCTGAAAATCAACGAGAATCTTGCACAACACCCAACCGGTAATCGACTGCCGGACTAAAGACATGAATCGGACTCTTTTGAATTACTCGTGGCTCACCGGATGCGTGGCGCTGTTGTCGCTCTTGACCGGCTGTGGTCAGGGCTCGCCCCCGCAGTTTCGCCTGGACACGGTCGCGCTTGCCGAGAAGCAGATTCCGGCCGAACAGGTCCAGGACATCTCCAACATCCTGGAAGCCATGTTCGGCACTCCGGACGATCCGTTCGTGCTGCCGGAAACGGGACTCGATTTGAACCTGGTGAAGATGTCTGCTGGACCGGTCGCCAGTGATGAGTTCGGTCGCGAGACAGGACTCTATCGCCGGCATTGTGCCCACTGTCACGGCACCACGGGCGATGGAATGGGGCCCACCGCGATGCTGTTGAATCCCTATCCGCGTGATTACCGGCGCGGCATCTTCAAGTTCAAGAGCACCGAACGCGCGGCTAAGCCGACGACGCACGACCTGGACTACATTGTCCGCGAAGGCGTGCAGGGAACCGCGATGCCTGCATTTGGCTTGCTTCCCGAAGTGCAGATCAAGTCGCTTGTCGAATACGTAAAGTACCTCAGCATGCGAGGGCAGGTCGAGATTCGCCTTTCTGATGCGCTGCTCGACTTAAGCGAAGACGAAAAGTTACAGCCGACTCGGGAACTGCTGGTCGACGAGATTCTCACGCCGATCGCCGAGAGCTGGTCGACCGCGGGGGACAGCATCATTCCCACCGACGGCGATAACGCCCGGCCCGAGATGGAGCTGGCGGCTTCGATCGCCAAGGGGCAAGAGCTGTTCTACAGCACCAAGGCCAACTGTGTGAAGTGTCACGGCTTCGGCGCCCTGGGTGACGGTCAAAGCACCGACTTCGACGACTGGAGCAAGGCCATCGATGAAGCGCACAAGAGCTTGAATGGCGATATTGCCACGCTCGACGATCCAGGAGAGATGACCTCCGAAGAGAAAGCCGAGCTTGCCCAGCGCATCGCCCGATTGTCGCTCGCACTCGATACCGATTCACTGCCACCGCGCACCGCCAAGCCGCGTAACCTGCGGCAAGGGATCTATCGCGGTGGCCGCGCTCCTTACGATCTCTATCGTCGGTTTTATGCCGGCATCAACGGCACGCCGATGCCGGGCGTCGGTCCGCCGTCGCCGGGCGCGCCGGGTACGCTCACCAACGACGAGATCTGGAATCTCGTCGATTACGTTCTATCGCTTCCGTACGATCCGATCAGCAGCCCCCCGCGCCAACAGCAACATGTCAGCCGGGCCGCACTGTAAGCGAGATCGTTCGGGTGTCCAACGTCAGGAAAACATTTACGCCGGCCGATCGTGCAACAGTCGCACGCGACACCGGTCAAAGCCGTCAGGCTGGAGAACTGAGCCGTGGGTAAGTTTTGGGCCTTAGTGTTCTTGCTCGTGCCCGTTTTGGGCGTGGCCTGCTTTGTATTCGCGCCGGTCTATCAGCACTGGCTGCCGATCGATGTCTCGCAAGAAGGGCACACGATCGATCACTTGTTCTATTTCATTCTCTGGCTCACGGGCGTGGTGTTCGTTGGCACCGAAGTCGCCCTCTTTTGGTTCATGCTTCGCTACGATGGCGCCGCGAACCGCAAAGTGAATTACACGCACGGCAGCCACAGCCTGGAAATCATCTGGACGATCATTCCCGCGGCGACCCTGCTGTTCATCGCGATCTACCAGATGAACGCCTGGGCCGACAGCAAGATTCGTAACCCTGCGGCCGGCCCCGACGGCATCCTGGGCACGGCAGACGACATGCCGCCCACGGTGGAAGTGACCGCCCGGCAGTTCGAGTGGCGGTTGCGCTATCCCGGCAAGAACGGGATCCTGGGCGATCAGGACGACGTGCATGTGGTGAACGATCTGCGTCTGCCCGTGCAGGAAGAGATTCTGGTCGACCTGAAGAGCGCCGACGTCCTGCACAGCTTCTTTCTGCCGAACCTGCGCGTGAAGCAGGATGCCGTACCGGGCATGAAGATTCCAGTTTGGTTCCGCGCTACCGAAAAGGGCTCCTTCGACATCGTCTGCGCGGAGCTGTGTGGCTGGGGACACTACAAAATGAAGGGCCGCGTCACGTTCGTCTCTCGCGGAGAGTTCGACGAGTGGCTCGATGAAAAATATCGCGAGCAAACCGCCACGGTCGACTCGCAAGTGGCACAAGGGGACGTTGAATGAGCTCCATTACGGTCGGTCACGCACACGATGATCACGCCGCACACGCACACGCGGGTGGCTTTCTGAGCACCTATGTGTTCAGCAAGGATCACAAGATCATCGGCCTGCAGTTTTTGTTTTCGACGTTGATCTGGTTTCTGATTGGCGGCCTTTTGGCGCTCGGCATTCGCTGGCAAGTGGCGTGGCCCTGGGCCGAGATGCCTGTGATCGGCAAGATGCTGTTCGCCAACGAAGGTGGCCAGATCTCTCCCGAGTTCTACACGATCCTGTTCACCATGCACGCCACGGTGATGATCTTCTTCGTGATCATTCCGATCCTGGCCGGGGCCTTCGGCAACTACCTGATTCCGCTGATGATCGGGGCCGACGACATGGCCTTCCCGACCATCAACATGCTTAGCTACTGGTTCATGTGGCCGGCGTTCATCGCTATCGGCTCCAGCTTTTTCGTCGAAGGAGGCGCCGCGAAAAGCGGCTGGACCAGTTATCCACCGCTTTCACTCACCGACTGGAACGGTCAGACGCTCTGGCTCATCGGGCTTACGCTGGTGGGCGTCTCGTCGATGATGGGTTCAGTCAACTACATGACCACGATCATCCAGATGCGCGCTCCCGGCATGACTATGTTCCGGTTGCCGATGACGATCTGGGGCATGTTCATCACGGCCATCCTGCAGGCCTTTGCGCTGCCGGTGCTCACCGCCGCCGGCTTCATGCAACTCACCGATCGCATGTTCGGCACCGGCTTCTTCATTCCGGAAGGCTGGAGCGTCAATAACGCCGCCGCGGCTTCAGGCGGCGGTCAGCCGCTGCTGTGGCAGCATTTGTTCTGGTTCTATTCGCACCCGGCCGTGTACATCATGATCCTGCCGGCGATGGGCATGGTTTCCGACATCATCGCCTGCTTCGCTCGCAAGCCGCTGTTCGGTTACAAGCCGATGGTCTACTCGATCGCTGGCATTGCCGGCCTGGGTTTCATCGTCTGGGGTCACCATATGTTCGTCTCGGGCATGAACCCCGCCCTGGGCATGACGTTCATGGTCTCGACGATGATGATCGCGCTGCCCTCGGCCATTAAGACTTTCAACTGGCTGGGCACGATCTGGGGCGGTCACATTCAGTTCACCACGCCGATGCTGTTCGCCCTGTCGTTCGTCGCGATGTTCATAATCGGCGGACTGTCGGGCATCTTCATGGCCGCCACTCCGGTGGACATCTTCATTCACGACACTTACTTTATCGTGGCGCACTTCCACTACGTGCTGTTTGCCGGCACGGCGATGGGCGTGTTCGGCGCGATCTACTTCTGGTTCCCCAAAATGTTTGGCCGGATGATGAACGAGACGGCGGGTAAGATTCACTTCTTCTTCACGTTCCTGTTCCTCAACGGCACCTTCTTCACAATGCACATCCTGGGCGTGGTCGGGTTCCCGCGGCGACTCGCCGATCCGTACCACTACCAGACATTCCATCACTTGCAGCCGCTGAACGAGTTCATCACGTACTGTGCAATCGGCATGGTCGCGGTGCAGGTGATCTTTGCCGCGAACTTCATCCTTAGCATGTTCCTGGGTCCCAAGGCCGGTCGCAATCCATGGCATGCCAACGGCCTGGAATGGCAAGCCCCGAGCCCGCCGGGCCATGGCAACTTCGACTTCCAGCCGGTGATCTATCGCGGCCCGTACGAGTACAACTCGCCCGAGTCGAGCAAGGATTACTATCCGCAGAACGAGCCGCCCCCGGGCGCGCATCCCGAACCGCCGTCGCCGCCGATTTATTAGTGATCTCGTTTCGCCCAACCGCAATCCAACCCGAATCGCACCGTGAACCCCGCCGCCCAACAACTTGTAAGCCCTTGGCCCCATCGCTGGGCCGTGGCGTTGGTCTGCGCGACGTTTCCGATGATTTGGATCGGCGGTCTGGTAACGACGACGGGCGCCGGCATGGCCGTGCCAGACTGGCCGAACACCTATGGATACAACCTGTTTTTGTATCCGTGGCAGACCTGGGTCTTTGGCCCCTGGAAGCTATTCATCGAGCATGGTCACCGGCTATTCGGCACCGTGGTCGGCATGATCGCGATTGGCTTCCTGGCGTCGACGCTGTGTTGCCAGAAACGTGCGACTTTACGCTGGCTGGCCCTCGCAGCTCTGGTCGGAGTTATAGGACAGGGAATCCTCGGCGGCATGCGAGTACGCATGAATGAGGTGACGCTGGCCCAGATTCACGGCTGCGTCGGCCCGGCGTTCTTCGCCTTCGCGGTCGTCTGTGCCGTGGTTACCTCGCGTCGCTGGCGCGAGGCCGAGGCGCCTACGAGCCCAGGTATCGCCAGGATCGAACGCCTCGCCGTGATCATCACACTGCTGGCAATGCTGCAAATCGTCCTCGGCTCGTTCCTCAGGCATCTGCCCACCGGAGCCCGGCCCGGCGACTTCCGCCTCGCACTGTGGTTCCATCTGTTCGTGGCGGTCGGCCTGTGGGCTCACATTGCATTGATCATGTTCCGCGTGTGGCGGGGCTTTCGCGACCAGCGTTGGCTGCGAGCGCCAGCTACTCGGCTCTCAATCCTGATCCTGTTGCAAGTCTTGCTGGGTCTCGGCACGTGGGTTGCCAAGTATGGTTTTCCCGGCTGGATGAGCGGTTTCGAATTTGCAGCCGCCTATCGCCCCACGGCCGACAGTATTGGCCAGGTCGTCATGGCCACGGCGCATGTCGCGATCGGCTCGCTGATCCTGGCCACCAGCACATTGCTCGCGATGCGAGCCTGGCGGCTTAGTTCGCTGGCCGCCCCGGCGAACTCCAAGTCCGAGCCAGTTCGACGAACTCTGAATACACCCAAGCTGCTGATGGAGGTTGCCCGATGAGCATGCCGTCAGTCGCCATTACGGATCGGGCCGGAATGCTTTCGCGCATCGCCGACTACGTTGAACTCACCAAGCCGAAGATCGCCGTGATGGTCCTGGTGACCGTGGCGGTGGCCGCGTTTGTCGCGAACTGGGGTCCGCCCGCCGGTTGGCTCCTGGCGCACACGCTCATCGGCACGGCGCTTGTTGCTGCCAGCGCCAGCGCGTTCAACCAATGGATCGAACGTGATACCGACGCACTGATGGTTCGCACAGCCGATCGGCCATTGCCGGCTGGCCGCCTGAGCGGCGCGCAGGTGATTACTTTCGGCGCCGTCACGATCGTGCTTGGCGTGATCTACCTGGCCGCCTGCGTCAGCCTGCTGACTGCGGCATTGGGAATGTTGACCTGGGCGATGTATGTCGTCATCTACACACCGCTCAAGCGACGCACCTCCGCGAATACTGCCGTCGGCGCTGTGGCCGGTGCGCTACCCGTGCTGATGGGTTGGACTGCCGTCGGAGCGCCGCTCGACCTGCGTGCCTGGTCGCTGTTCCTGATCGTGTTTCTGTGGCAGTTCCCGCACTTCATGGCGATCGCCTGGATTTACCGGCGCGATTACGACGGCGCGGGACTGAAGATGCTCAGCACGGTCGACCCCAGTGGCATGCGTGCTGGCGTGCAGGCGATCCTGGCGGCTCTCGTGCTGGTTCCGGTGAGCCTGGTTCCGTGCCTGGCTTCGCCAGCAGGCGGGTTCCTGCTGGTGTGGGCGCTGGTGCTGGGCGTTGCTCAGTTTGCCTGTGCCGTCGCGTTCTTTGCACAGCTCAGTGACTCGGCAGCTCGACGGTTGCTGTATGCGTCGCTGGTTTACCTGCCGGCAATGATGGGACTTCTCGCACTGGGCCCCTTGGCCTGACGTGCTGACGATAATCAAAGCGATGATAACAGAACTAAGCGAAGCTTAGGCGACTTTAGAGAGGTTAGAGAGAACAACATGGCCACTGCCCATGCAACCGCCCACGACGATCACGCACACGGCCACGTGGGCCTGGAGTATCACCCGGGCTTGCCGATTTCCAACGGCAAGCTGATTGTGTGGTTGTTCTTGTCGACGGAGATTATGTTCTTCGCCGGACTGATCGGCACGTACATCGTGCTGCGGTTCGGTGCTCCGACCTGGCCGCTGCCGCACGAAGTGCACTTAAGTGAGCCAATCGGCGCGTTCAACACCTTCGTGCTGATTTGTTCCAGCGTCAGCGTCGTGCTGTGCATGGAGTCGGCCAAGAAGAACAACACCTCGGCCGCGAAGGGCTGGCTTTTAACCACCTTCGTGCTGGGTTGTGTCTTCCTCGGCGTGAAGATGTATGAATACAACGCCAAGTTTTCGCACGGCATCTATCCCGCCCTGCCGCATAGCCGGATTTATGAAAAGGCCGACTTGAACTATGCCTCGGCGGTTCGCCTGCGGCTCGAGGCGCTTCGTAGCGGCCTTGACGCCGAGAGCGCCGCGATCAAGGAACGCTATGCCGAAGATCCTGCGGGGCTGGAGCAGAATGCGGACCTGGCCGAGATCAACGAGCGATTGGCGCTCGTGTCCAAGTTGACGGCCGACGCCCAGGCGGTCGAAACCACCGCCGCGACTGCCAATAACGTCACCGCGTCGCGGGCAGCGCTCAACGGACTGGCCAACAAGATCATGCCGCTGGGGCATCATCCCGGCGACGAGTCAGGCGACGCTCATCATGGGCTGAACGACGAGCACCACTGGCTCAAGCTGCCAATCGTAATTCCCGGCGGAAATATGTGGGCCAGCACCTATTTCCTCCTGACCGGCTTCCACGCCATTCACGTGATCGTTGGACTGATCGTGTTCGCGATGATGATCCCGATGACGCTCGGCGTGATGGCTACCGGGTTCATCGAGAACATTGGCCTCTACTGGCACTTCGTCGACCTGGTCTGGATCTTCTTGTTCCCACTGTTGTACCTGTTCTAGACCGCTCGATTCACGCACAGAAACACTAATCACGCGCAAGCGCGGAGTTTGAGAATTATGACGCACCACGGCCACCAGCATGCCCACGGCTCGATGCATGATGACGCCCACGCCGGCGATCACGGCCACGACGTCGGCATCTCGAAGTACATCTACGTTTTTCTTGCCTTGTGTGTGCTGACCGGCGCGTCGTTCTTCACTTATTCGTCGCTCTGGCCGTTCCATAGCCAGCCCGCCATCGGCTGGACGTTCATGATGGCCGTATCCTGCACGAAGGCGATGCTCGTCATCCTGTTCTTCATGCACGTCAAGTACGAGGCGAACTGGAAGTACGTGCTGACGATTCCGGCCGCGTTCATGTCGCTGTTTCTGCTGCTGGCCCTGGTGCCGGACATTGGAATGCGCAGCCGCTGGACGGCCGAAGAACGCCAACAGTTCATGGCCGAACCGCGCGACGCGGGACACGGCGAAATCGTCAAACACGGTGAAGAACACGCCGAGCCGGCCGCTCACTAGCGAAACCTCGCGGTTAGGATGATCCCCGGCGGCCCCGCCAGCGTAGTAATTAGAGTGCGGCTGAGCTTGTTTCAGTTCGGCCGCGATTTGTGCCGGGGAATGAGGCTCACATGAATTCGGCCGCAAGATATTGGGTTGCTCTCGTCGCGGTGCTGGCAGGCGTTTACGGTTCGTTCGTTCTCTGGCGCAGCGGCCAGCAAGCGAATCAGCCGCCAGGCGGTGCCACTTCAATTACCGTGAATCGACCTGCTGGCGACTCCAATCAAGAGACACTTTCCGACGGACCCGTTGAACCGTTCAAGCTCATCGATCAGGACGGCAACGAATTTGATACCAGCCAACTCGAGGGCAAGGTCTGGGTCGCCAGCTTTTTCTTCACCAACTGCCCGGCGATCTGTTGGCGAATGAATCAGGCCCTCGCAGCCTGGCAGCACACGCATCCCGAATCGGACATCCATTTCGTCAGCATCACCTGCGACCCGGACAACGACACGCCGGCCGCGCTCAAGAAGTACGCCGAGCACTTCAAGGCCGATCCCAAGCGCTGGACCTTCCTCACCGGCGATATGAGCGAGATCCAGAAGATCGGCCAGAAGTCGTTTCACATCGCGGTAGTGAAAGGCGATCACACGGATCGCGCCTGCGTCGTCGACAAGAGCGGCAAGATTCGAGGTCGCTTTCGGCTCACCGAACCGGATCAGGCCGAGATGCTCGATCGACTGCTGATGATCGTGGAAGGCGAAGCCTCGCCAGCGAAATCGGAACCCGCCGAGTCTTTAAGTCCCGTGGCGGCCGAGATACCGGCCGAACCGGTGGCGCCCGTTGCCGCACAACAGTAGCCGAGCGCAGGCTTTACTTCGTTCCCGCGCGGCCCAAGCCAACTATGCTTACCGTCGAACAACTACCGGCCCTGAATGCCACGCTCAACGGGCTGGCGGCAGTGATGCTGGTCGTCGGCTGGGTGTTGATCAAACGCGGTCAGGTAATCGCCCACCGCAATACAATGCTGGCGGCGTTTGGCGTCTCGGTGTTGTTCTTGATCTCATACCTGATCTACCACTTCAACGTCGGAAGCGTAAAGTTCACCGGGCCGGCCGGTGTCCGCACGCTCTACCTGGTGATCCTGTTTACGCACATCGTCCTGGCGGCGACGGTCCCGTTTCTGGCCGTCATCACGATTTACTTGGGGCTCAAGGACCGCCGGGCGAAACATCGTCAATTCGCCCGCTGGACCTTTCCGATATGGCTTTATGTATCCGTCACGGGCGTAGTGATTTACGTGATGCTGTACCATCTCTACCCGGCAGCCTCCGCAGCTTCTATAATGCGGGTGTCGCAGGTGGGGCTGCTTTGATCGCGAATTAGCGTCTTGTTGGAAAGGCTGAAATGCCATGAATCGCCGAATTGCCAAAGTCCTGGGAACCTTGATCTGCCTGACCCTCGTGCTGGGCGTAGCTTCCATCGCTTCGGCGTGCCCAAGTTGCCAGACGGCACTCGGCAACGACAGCTCACAGGGGGATCTGGCGCGCGGCATCTACTACAGCATCCTGTTCATGATGGCGATGCCATTCGCGATTGTCGGCACCTTCGGCGGTCTGGCTTATCGCGTCATCAAACGCGAGCAGCGCCGCCTGGCAGAGCAGAAGGCGCACGAATCGAGCGAGTCGACCGAGAAGTAAACTCGCGCAGCGTAATGGGCGTGTCTAGCGGGGATACGGCTCTTTGACCTCGCCTCGCGACTCGGCTGGCAGTGGATCCCAATAGTGATCGAAACCCAGCCAGATGCTGCGCGCGTACCGGAAGAACCACACCGGAAACACTGCCGCGAATCCGGCCACCAGCCACAACGCAGTTTGCGGTTCGACCCAGCCGGTGAAAAAGAGCGTGAAATACAGGATCGTAACGAGCAGCGCAGTCAGCCCGTAGTTCACGTAGATCGAGCCCAGGAAGTATCCCGGCTCGCGCTCATATTTGAGGCCGCACTCGGGGCACTCGGGGTGCATCCGAATCCAGTTCGCGAAGAGCTTTGATTTGCCGCACTGGGGGCAGCGCAGCCGCCAGGCCCGGGCAAGCGTGGTCCAGTACGATCGCTGCGAGGTTGGAAGCGGTGATGTCACGATAATTGGTTCCCATAATGGTTCTCCCGGCAGAATTCCACGCCACTTGCCGCCCTGGAAAGGGACGGAGCACATCAGGCGTGGAATCTGCGAGCAGCCTTCTATTATGATAGCCATCTCCGCCGTACGGCAGTGATCCTATCGAGAGACTTCTGAAATGCGCAGTGTTGGTCGTGCCATGCAGTTGTTGGGCCTGGCGCTTGCTCCCGTGGGAATCTTCCTGCAGCTCGCGCAGCGAATTTCGGTCGCCCAGCTCCTGTTGATGGGTCTCGGGCTGCTGTGCCTGTTCTATATTGGCCGCATCATCGAGGGCTACTCTCGCTAATCCCCGTGCGACTGGGTCTCGGCGGCCAATTCCCGCTCCGCCAGCGACTGGCCCGATTTCGTTCTTTCCGCCAGCAGTCAGCGGACCTATAATAAGCAGATAGGTAACAAACCGCGACGCCCGGCGAATTTCCGTAGCCGACGACGCCGCAGCACCGCGACATGCTTTGCTAGTGCGCCGGTTCGCACACCAAAACATGCGCGAAGGACGAGTGCATGAAGTTGTACTGCCGAGAGATTCCGGCAGCGTCTCGCCGCCCAGGCCGTGGTGGGCGTTTTTCACTTTCTCTCACGTTACTCCGCTTGCTTTTTCTCCTGGTCCTGGGCGTTTCACCAAGTTCAGTTCTTGGGCAATTCTCGTCCGGCCCGGTCGAACTCTCCAGCAGCGTCTCGCTGGACGAGGTCGATAGCTCGGTCCGCACCAGTCTCGAGCGGGTGAACGCCTACATTGCCGACGGCCAGTGGGACGAAGCCGTCGAATCGATCCGGCGTTTGATGGAAAGCGGCGGCAAGATGATTGCCATCTCGCCGAATCGCTTCGTCAGCCTGGCCGACTATTGCCAGGTGCAATTGGCCGGCCTCCCCGTCGAGGGGCTCACGCTCTATCGCGAGCGAGTGGACGCATCGGCGCGGGCCTTGTACGACGACGCCATCGCCCGGCGTGATCCGTCGCGTCTCGGGCAGCTTGTCGACACGATGCTCTCCAGTTCCGTCGGCGACGATGCCCTGTTCGCGCTGGGCGAGATTGAACTCGAACGGGGGCACTACAGCGCCGCCCGCAATGCCTGGGAAGCGCTTATCGAACTTCCGCCCGGTCGCGTGCCCGCCCCGTTTTACGCAGCCGCTCGCAAGCAACAGGGGCTTCAGCCAACCGACGCGGCCGTGCTCGACAAGTGGTACGTACTAAATGACCTTGCGAAGGAACCCTACTATGAGCTGCGCGGAAAAGGTGTGATGCCTGACAATGAGTCGCGAACTCTTATTGAATTCTGGAGGCAGACCCGACTTCCGCAATCGCGACTTTCCTATCCAGCAACCGATCTTCCGCTGGCCGATATTCGCGTGCGGCTCATTCTTACGTCGATCATGGAAGGTTCCCTCGCGCGAGCTCGCGCGGAGCTGGTCGCATTCGCCGAACAACATCCCGCCGCGCGCGGTCGACTGGCCGGCCGCGAAGTCGACTATCGCGA
>JBGSKX010000320.1:0-14176 GCA_041741015.1 Pirellulales bacterium | reverse complement strand
CACCGGCCCAGGCAAAGCTCACGATCACGCGGCGATTGAACACGTCGGCCAGGAACAACAACCCCACGGCAAAGGCCAGCCAGTGCCAGCCATCCTGACGACTCGTCGCCCGCGGCAGCCCGCCGCGAAACACGTTCGCGTCCGTTGCGTCTTCACCATCGGTCGCCAGCGCGCCGATCACCTCTCCGCGTGTGCCACCCACCGGCGTGAGCGCCGCCATGTTCCGCAGCAATTGCACGTTGCTCTCTCGCTCGCGGAACTCAGCAGAGTAGGGGACGTTCACGCCTGCCCGCACGGGCGCTTCGTTCGGCCCGCCGCTGACCGCCAGGAAGTAGCTGCCAGGCTGCATTGCCTGGGTGCGGCCGACATACCGCCCCGGCGCGGTCTGCTCCAATTCGAGCGGCAAGGGCTTACCATCGGGGCCCAGCAGCGTGCCCGTCAGATCGAGAAAGTTCACAAACTGATCGTCGGCGTCGATCGCCGTAACCACCACTTGAATTGCTCCGTCCTCGGCTTCGGCAAAGACGTTCAGCGTGCTTTGTTTGTCGGTCGGCCGCATTGTCCAGCGAACCATCTGCGTCAAGAACGGTTCGTAGCCGGACCACTGCGGCCAGGTCTTCGTCCAGCGCTGCCCGGCGTCGGTCGTCAGTGCCGTGGCCCGGCCCAGTCCATACTGCCAGGTCGCAAGCAACGAGTTTTGATTCCCCGTGGGCCTCGGCGACATCAGCGGAATCTCGACCAGCGGGCTCCGCTTGGGGCTCGTCATCACGAAGCCCGTCATCGGCGGCAGGTCGCCTTCGATGCCGGCCAGAATCTCGTGGCTGGCGACGCGCTGCGGCGGGATGCCCGCGGCGTCTTCGAAGATTACCGGCCGCGAAACGCGCATCGCCTCCTTCATGAAGATTCGCGGAATCGCCCGAGCGTTGTCGACCTGGTAGTACTTGCCGCCGCCGGCGATGGCGATTTCGTTCAAGAGCTGAATGGCGGCGTCCGCTCCCACGGCGACCGTGCTGGTGGTGATCTTTTGCTCGCGCGCGAGCCGCGACATGTACGTAAAATTACTGCCATGCGTCTGGCCATCGGTGAGCACGATCATGTGCTTGACCGCGGCATTCACCTGCCGGAGCGCCTGGTAGCCCTCCCACATGCCGGGCTCCATGTCGGTGCCGCCGCCTGACTCCAGCCGCCCAATGCGCCGGAAGATCGCCTCGGGCGATTCGATTTTCGTGACCGGCACAATCCAGTGCGGGGCCGAGTCGAACGCCACGACGCCCACGTGGTCTTCGCGACTGAGCACTTTCACGGCCGCGATGGCCGCCGCCTTGCTCATCTCCAGCTTCTCGCCATCCATCGAGCCCGAGCTGTCGATCACCAGCAGCAGTGCGCCCGAGGGAACCACCTTGGCGTTCTTCACCTGAAAGTCGACCGGCATCGCCTTCTCAAGCGAGGTATTCGTCCAGCCGCCGGCGCCAAAACTGTCGGGCCCGCCGATCACCATCAGCCCGCTGCCCAGGTGCTGCGTGTTCTGGGCGAGTAGATCGATCTGCTGGTCGCTAAAGGTGGAAAGTTGGTCGGCCTCGAGTCCGGTCGTGCGGGCCACGTCGGCCAGGATCACGAGGTCGAACCGCTGGAGGTCTGCCAGATTCGCAAAGAGTTGGTTGCTCGATTGCACGACGACTTCGAGCTCGTTCCGGCGGAGCAGGGCGGCGAGCTCATCGAACTGACCCGCCTTGGTGAAATCCTGAATCAGCAGCACTTGTCCCTTGCCACGCACGTGCGTGAACGCCGTCGACTGGTTGTTCTCGACCTGCGTGTCGTCCGCCGCTTCGTTCGGCACGAAGTTGGCCGTGTAGGTATAGAAATCCGCTGAGTCGATCTCTTCCTGAAAGCTGAACACCTGCTTGCCGGGTGGCAGCGTGACTTCGCGATCGGCCAGCGTTTGCGTCTGACCGCCGGCGGTGCGGCTGATCCGCAGCCGGCCCGCGACGGGCTTGTCGTCGCCGGCCTGCGCGGTGTGATTCACCACCACGCGAGCTTCGAAGGGCGTTCCCTGGCGAATCTCCTGGGGCAGCGAGATCTTCTCAACCGCGATCTCGCGCTCGCCGCCGCGCGCCACGGGCACCACGTCGATGCCAATTCCCAGCGAGGCAAGCTGCTGGGCCTGGGCCAGCGCATCACCGGACGTTTCATTGCCGTCGCTGATTACCACCACGCGTTTGGCCGCATCGGCCGGAAACACGGCCTGCGCCAATCGCAAGGCAGCGGCCAGGTTCGTGGCGTTCGTGTCGATCTGCGTTTCGAATCGTCGCGGCAGGTGCTCCTCGCCCTGTAGCGGGGGCGACTCGACGGCCGCATCGCGACCGAAGCTGATTACACCGGCCCGATCTTCGCGCCGCTCGCTGGCGTCACGCTTTGTTGCTTGTTGGATGAAGCCGGCGACGTCGTCCAATTGCTCAACCGGCATGCTCGCCGATCGATCGACGACATACAGCACAGCCAGCCGGTCGCTCGAACGCACGAGCTGCACCTCGGCCAGCGCGCCCACGACAAGCAGCACGAGCAGACTGCGAAGCGCGAGGGCCGTCCACCGGCGACCCCGACCCATGCCGGCCAAGCTGCGCCGCCCAATCCACCACAGTAGTGGAATCACCGCCAAGAGCAGCAACCAGGCGGGCTCATCAAACGTGATGCGATAGTCGAGCATGCGCTTCCGGCTCACGCACAGCGGGGGCTGAGTCCAACGCCGGCCATCGCTCAAAGAGTGCGATTGGCCTCATGCTCGATTGTATTCGATCGGCCGGCAGTTGGCGCAATCGGCCCGGAATAACCGCTGCCGAGAACTACAGATGGAAGTTGAACGTTCGCATCAGGTACCGCCAGGCCCGCTTGCCCAGCGGCTGCCAATCGGCCGAGACCCGGGCCGTGCCACGCAAACCCTGCACCATCAGGCCGGTGCTGTCGTCAATCGCGGCTCGAGCCTGATACGAGGTGGTCATCGGGCGTTCCATGCCCGAGGGGTCCTGCTTGCTCATCAACTCGCCGCCGGCCTTGCTCGAAAGCTGCCGCGAGGTGAACTCCATTTCGGGGCCGATCTCGATGATCTGGCTCTCGTACACCACTCCTGGGATAGCGTCGAACATGATCCGCACGGGCTGACCCGGACTGACGAACTCGATGTTGTCCTGCTCGATCACGATGTTCACTTCCCACTTGGCCGGATCGCCGATCTGGCAATACAGCGTGGGTGGTTCGAGGTAGGCCCCCAGGTTCGAGCGCTCGAGCGGCGTGCCGCTCCAGCGGGGCAGTTCTTTCGCGGCGGCCGCGTCTTCACGTTTGGGCATCGCCGGGGGCGGCAACACCGTTCCGGCAATGGGCGCGGTAAGCGTCAGCCGCTCTCGATCTTCGTGCCGCTGCTGCAGAGTCTTGCGCGCGGCGGCCAGAGATTTTTCGAGGGCCGGGACGGCGAGCGCCGCGGCCGGATTGGCAAACTGAAATTGCTCGCGGTTGAGCACTTCCAGCCGGACCGAGTCTTGCGCGACCTTGGCCTCGAGCTCGTTGATCTCCAGGTCGAGCGAGACGCTCGTGAGCTGCGCGAGCTTCTGATCCTGGTTTACCTTCTCGCCCGATTTGATGTCGATCTCTTCCAGCACGCCGGCCACCTGCACGTACACCGCTTCCGCGTCGCGAGGCTTCAGCTCCAGCGGGCAAGTGACCTTGTACGGAAGCGGCACGAACAGCACGAAGGCCGCCACCGCCGCCAGCAATCCCAGCGTGACGAGGACATTCTTGCGTTTCACTTTGTGTAGCCTTCCGGGAATGTAGAAAAACTTGCCGACCTTGTACAGCGGCATCACCACCAGCGTGCCGAGCGAGAGCATCGCCAGCATCTGGCTCACGACTTTCAGGTCATACGGTTCGAGCAACTGGTACAAGAACCACAAGATGCCGAAGAGCACGAGCCACTTATAGATCGAGGCCGCCACCGTATACAGCGCGAAGAACAACTGGTTCCGCTGCGGCAGGAACGGATCCTCCGGCTCTTCCAGGCCCAGGCACCAGGCACCCAGTTTGCGATTCAAAATCGTGCTGGACTTCTGCCGCAGGTTGGGGATCTCGGCCAGGTCCGAGAGGATGTAGTAACCGTCGTAGCGCAACAGCGGGTTGGCATTGAACACGACCGTGCTCACCGACGAGACGAACATCGTGCTCAGCGCAATCTGGTTGAGCATGCCGGGCTCGCTGAACCACCAGATGAACGTGGCGATCGAGGCGATGATGAGCTCGAAGTACATGCCCGCCGCGCCGATCACCGCGCGATGCCACTTGTTGGGCAGCATCCACGAGTCGGAGACGTTGCAGTACAGGCACGGCGTAAGCACCAGCAGCATCACGCCCATCTCGTGGCACTCACCGCCAAAGTGCTTGCAGCTCAGCCCGTGGCCAAACTCATGGATGACTTTGGTAAGCGCCAGCGTGATGGCCAGGTAGACCCAGTTCTTGGCTTCGAAAAACTGGTGAAACGTCGGCAGCTTGTGCTGGAACGTTTCAAACTGGACGGTCACCAGCAGCGCCGCCGTGAGGGCCACCGCCAGGAAGCACAGGAAGGCGGGAATCGTGAACAACCAGCCAAGCCGCGGCTCCAGCCAGTTCAAGATCCGGTCGGGATCGATCCCCTTGAACCGCACCGCCAGGATGTTGCTCGCCGCGCCGGCGAATTCCTTCCACTTGCGTTCGGAGTGCCGTTTGCGAAGCTGGATCCCCTGGCCGGCCACGTTGGCAATCACCAGTCCGCTGCGATGCAGCATGCCGACGAAGTGCCCCAACTCTTCGACCGTGATCTTCTGCGGCGGAAAGCGACGCTCGAACTCGACCTTGATCTCGTCCAGGCTCGTGTCGCCGTCCAGCATCTGCAGGATCGCGTACTCCTCTTCCTGGAAACGGAAGTACTTCAGCCCCACCGGCTCCTTGATCACCCAGTACACCTGCCCCAGGTACCGATGCTGCGCCGCCGTCAGGTCCGGCCGCATGCGCAATTGCAGCGCTCGGGCGGAACTGGAAACCAGGCTGTCGGCCAGACTAACCATCGACGACTCAGTGGGTGCTCGACCGGGTGCTTAGCAGGGAAGTGTGGTGCGAGAACTGACGATTAGTCGCGAACCCTGGTCGTCCGTGCCGAGACGGGCCGCGCTTGCGGAGCCGCCTGCGCCACGGGCTGGTTGACGTGAACCTTCATCGAGGCCTTCAGACCCGCGCGCACGACCGGCAGATCGCCTTCCATCGGCGCTTCGATTTCGGCCCAGACCGGCAAGTGACCAAGCGTCACGACTGGGCTCACATAGGTCACCTTGCCCGGCACTTCGATCGTCCGTCCGCGGGGCAGCAGAACCGTGACCGTAACCGCGCGTCCGGCGATGTCGTTGGGACCCCATTGAGCCGCATCGAGATTACCCATCACGCGGAGCCGATTGATACCGACCACCTGCACGACCGGATCGCCGGCGGCAATCCATTCACCAGGTTTCTTCATAACGCTGGTCACGACGCCGTCGAACGGCGCTTTCAGCACGCGTCGCTCGAGGGCGACCTGTGCGGCGTCGACTTCCGCCTTCTTGGCGTTGGCGGTCAGCCGATCTTCGATCTGCTGTTCCTTGGTCTGTTCGATCGCCAGGTTGGCCTTCGTGACTTCCAGTTCCAGCTTCAGCATTTCCGCCTTGCTCACCGTGCCGGGCACCTTGTTGGCTTCCTTGTAGTAGCCCAACGTGGCCGAAGCTACGTCGCGCGCCGCTTCGGCATGCCGGATGTTGATGTCGCTCTTCCCCTTCTGGATCGCGACTTCGAGCTCCAGCTTCTTGACTTGCAGGATCGCCCGGGCTTCGCTGTCGTCGATAGCGCCCATCTCCATGTCTTTGGTCACCAGCATGCCTTCCTGGACTTTCAGTCCACTCAGCACGCCGGCATCTGCGCCCGGCACGAACTGATCGTTGATCGAGGCAATCACGCAGTCGCTGATCTCGGGATCGGCGACCGGATCGGCGGCGAGCGCCAGCACCAGCAGCAGGGACGTCAACATGGCAAACCTCTCTCTTCTCTCTGGGGGATTGGAAGCGAGACGCCGTCACGGCGTCGGTTGGAGATTGCTTAGAACACCTTGAACCACAGCTTCTGGACGAATGCCACGAGGTCGTGGAACCAGACGTGACCGATGGACGAGCGGCCGCAGTAAACCTGGGCGGTCACTTCCGCACCGTTGCGCCGCAGCGGAATGTCGTTCTTGTCGATGGCCACCCGCATCAGCACGGTGTTTCCCTCTTCGCCGCGGACTTCGGCGCTTTGGTGAACTTCCGTGACCTTGCCTTGGAGCGTGACGCCGGGGTTTGCGACCGTGATGTAATCGACAGGCAGGTTCGGACCCAGGCTCGGATCGGCCAAGGCCTCGGCCACGTAGCCCATGTCGTTCTCCGGCATGTGCAGTTCGAGCTCCCAATCGCCTTGCGGTTCGATCAGGGTGAGCAGGATCTGCCCCTTCTGGACGGGACGCCGCATCAGCACGTCCTCAACGTTCCAGGTGGCGATCTCGCCGTCGACCGGACTCTTCACGGCCAGTTGAGCCTGCTGATCTTCGAGTAACTTGATTTGCTCTTCCGTGCTCTTGGTCATCGCCATGAGCGAGCCCTGCCGGCCTTCCAGCTCGTAGGTCTTCATATCCTGATTACGTCCAGGGCGGGCGATTCGCTCGCGAATGCCGGCCAGTTCTTCCTGGGCTTCGGCCAGCTTGCCGTAAGCGTCCGTGATCTGCCGCTCGAGTTCGGTATTCTCCATCTGCAGCAGCAACTGGCCTTTCTTCACGGTCTCGCCGTGCTTGACCAGCACTTTCACGACCCGGCCGTCGACGTCGGCAAAAATTTGCGGCCGCACGACCGGTTGCAGTTTCCCCTTGGCGGTCAGCTCGAAGTTCGCCGGCCAAATTGCCAGAATCAGGCCCAGCACGAGCAGTCCGATCGCCGCCGAAATCGTCCAGGGAAGCTGCCTCGCTTCGACCAGCCAGCGCGACTTGCCGATCGTCCGCCAAACGGGCATCAGGAACAGATCGTTGTGCTCCAGCACGTTCGTCAGCGCCAGCGAACTGTGCTCACTCACCACCTCGATCCGCTGCATCAGGCCATCGCGCGGGCGGCTGTCTTCGATCTGTTCGATGATCAGTGCCCCCAGCACTTTCGGCTGGGCCATCGGATCGTTCTTGTCGTGCGGTTCCTTGAGCGGCACAATCGCCACGGCCTTCGAGTGCACCTCGTCGACATACTCCTGCACGGCCTCTTCGACCTGCGGCGCCATCATCGAAGTGTCGCCCGTGTACCACACGGTCTCGCCGGTTGCCACCACGCTCTTGGCCAGCCGCGTGAGCAGCATGATCGTGTTCGAACGTTTGTCGAACGTGTCCTGCCCGCTCACCGCTTCGATCTTCGTCGAGCGCCCGCGCGTCACGGCCACGCTCACGCGATCGCATTCAATCAGCCGGCGACCTTCGTTCGCGATCGTAAAGGCGGTCTCTTGCGGATCGAGCCCCTTGTGCACCAGCCGGGTGAACTGCTCGAGCTGAGCCCACAGTGCCTGCCGGTCGGTGAAGTGCTGCAGCTTGCGACTCTTGAGATAGTCGCTCGCCAACTCGCACATCTGCTCGACGAACTTCAAATAGCCCCGCTGCACCTGCACGCTATTGCCGGGGCGCTGGAAGATCTCCATCACGCCGGCCGTTTCGTTGGCCGTCTTCAGCGGACCGAGCACGAGCAGAAAGTCGGTCGGGTTCGCGCCGTCCTCGGGGCTGCCGCCGCCGGAGTGCGGGGCCATCAACTCACTCTTGCCAGTGCTGATTACCTTGCGCAGCAGCCGGCCATGCTTGACCTGGTCCTCTTCACTTTCGGCGAGCCGGGTCTCGCGGAGATTGATTTGATATTCAAGCGAAAGCTGCCCCGTTTCGGTCACCGTCCAGATCGCTCCGCCGACCGCTGCCAGAGCCGTCACCACGCGGTTCAGAACCGCGTCGTAGAACTCCTGCGGGCCGATGTCGCTCTTAGAGATCTGCGCAATCTCGCGGACCAGATTGCGAATCTGCTGTTTCGTCTGTTCAACGAGTTCAGGATCGACGGATTGTTCTGTGCTCATGCAAACTCGATTGGAGGCAGGTAAAGGCAATACGTCGCCGACCGGTCGGCTAGTTCGCTCTCATGGTGCCAGTTTTCGGCGGAAAGGGGACCGCCAGGGACGGATTATGCCTATCTTATAAGCCTAGCTTGCGTTAAATCGCCACCTTTTTCGGGCGGCGTCCCCGCGTCCCGGCGAACGCCGGCCATTGGGGATAAATAATGGCGCCTCGGGCGCCAGAACTACTCAGACAAGATGATTTGAGCCCTCTCGCCTGTGGCGTGTCACCTTTTACGGGGTTTCACGTCAGCCGGCGGCAGGGCGGCCTCTAACCGGGGTTTTCGCCCCGAACCCCGGGGAATTTCGTATCTAGGAGACGTCTGTTCTCTTTCCGAGGCCGGCCAGCACGGGAGTGGCGGTCCCCAAGAATTCGAGGGCCCGTCAGGATGTGTCGCTCCGGCCGCTCCAGTCCACCCCGCTCCAGTCTCACCTACATTCGCTTGGACTTGGCGAGGGTATTGCACCTTCTCCCTGTAATTGAGCAGGTGTCTGGGGTGAATTCAAGTCTCGCAGGCGCGAGGCAGCGAGCCACTTGGGACGTTCCCCCCTTTGCCCCTAGTCGGCCGCCACTGCGGCGCGACTCCAGCAAATCGACGACGACGACTGGCCACCCGGCTGCTAAACTGGCCTTTCGTCCGTTCACTTCCGCCAGCACCGCTTTCGCCTCTGCTCGCTCCTCCATGCGCATCCTGCTGACTCACCATGCCCCGCTTCGGCACCTGCCGCCCGGCTGGTTTGCCTGGCACTCGGCCCAGGCGCTCGCCGCCGCAGGGCACGAAGTCCGTTTGCTGGTGGGCGATTGGGAGCATCGGTTCGGGGAGTCCCTGGAAGTCGAACGCGTCGTGTGCGGCGACGATCCTAACGCCGATCTCACATTCAGCTTGCCCCGCTTTACCAGCGAAGACCCCGCTAGCAATCGGACCACATTCGCCGAGCTGACCGATGGCCAGCTCGCCCGCTACCGCGACTGCCAGCGTCGCCGGTTGGACAACTTGATCCTGCACTTCGACCCGCACATGATTCATTGCCAGCACATTTGGCTGCTGGGGCAGCTCGCACTGGAGAGCGGCGTCCCTTATGTGCTCAGCGCCTGGGAGGCGGAGTTCATCGATCTCGACGCCCGCTTCCGCCCTCTCGCCGAACAGGCTGCCGAGAACGCCGGCCGGATCTACCTCGCCGACGAGTCCACCCGACGGCGGCTGCAAGTCGCCTTCGATCTGCCCCAGGAACGGCTCGAGACGCTCGCCGGCGCGCAGCGTCTAACGGATGCCGTTGCCGATCCGATCGCCGCACAGCAGGTCGCCGCCGAACTGGCCGCCAGTTATCAGCAGGTGCTCAAAGAACGGTTTGGTTAGCGGTGCTGACTGTGTGTGGTTGCCGCAGCGAAAAATCTTGGGTGCCACTGGCGGCCGCGTCGCGGCTCACCCGTGCTCCGTTTGAGTTGACCTGTACGATGCGATGCCCGCGTATCTTGTCGCAGAAGCTGAAGCAACGTGTCTTCGTTGCTGCTAACCCAAGTCGTCAATCACGCGGCCCGGACTCAGCCGCTGGTGCATCTGCTGGAACTCGTCGAAGTACTGCTGCGTGAAATCGACGCCCAGATGATGCAGGATCGTCGCGGATAAGTCGGCGGGCGAAACAGGTCGATCTTTCACGAAAGCGCCGATAGGGTTCGTCGAGCCATACGCCTGCCCGCCACGCACACCGCCGCCGGCCAAGAGCACCGTGAAGGCGTGCGGCCAGTGATCGCGGCCGGTCTTCTCGGTCATCCCGTTCTGCACGATCTGGCCAATCCGGGGCGTCCGGCCGAACTCGCCAGTCACCACCACCAGCGTCGACTCGAGCATTCCTCGCGCGGCCAGATCCTCAAGCAGCGCCGAGAAGCTCTGATCGAACCGCGGTGCGAGCCGGTCCTTCAGCGCGGCGAAGTTGTGATTGTGCGTATCCCAGAATGGCGAAACTTTGTCGTTCCGCGTTTCGTCATCCCAGTTCACCGTGACCAGCGACACGCCGCTTTCGACCAGTCGCCGCGCCAGCAGCAGGCTCTGGCCAAACTTCGAGTCCCCGTATTGCTCCCGCAGGGCGGGCGTTTCCTTGTCCAGGCGAAACGCTTCGTTGGCCTTGATGTCGCCGAGCATCGAAAAGGCGGACTCAACGTGCCGGGAAAATGTATTGACCGTAGGCTCAGCACGCCAGGGATGCGTGGCCGCGGCATCGAGCTCATTGAGTAATTCGCGGCGCGCCACCACGCGCTTCACCGGCACGTCGTCTTCGAGTCGGATGCCCTGCACCTGAAACTTCTGGTCGCTCGGATCGCCTTGCACCAGAAACGCGTTGTTCAGTTCACCCATCCGTCCGCCGGTCTGTCCGGCGATCCGTTTGTCCTGCCCCGCGAACTGCAAGTACCACGGCAGCACGACCGCTGGCGGCAACGCGGCCTGCCGCTCGATGTAGCGCATGGCCAGTGCCGACAGCGACGGCCAGTCCTCGGGCTTCGCCTGGTCGGTCGTAGGCGGACCAAAGTACGGCCGGCCGCTGAACATCTCACTGCACGCCGGACCGTGCACCGGCATCCGGTGCTCCATCGAACGCAGCAGACAGAGCTTATCCATCTGCGCGGCCAGCTTCGGCAGGTGCTCGCAGATCTGAATACCGGTTGTGTTGGTCGCGATCGGTTTGAACTCGCCGCGGATTTCGGCCGGAGCATCGGGCTTCATGTCCCACAGGTCAATGTGGCTCGGCCCGCCAAACAGAAAGATGAAGATGCAGGAGCGAATCCGGCGGGGATCGTTCGTGGGAGTCGCCGCGCGGAGCTGCGCCAGGTCGAGACTGCTGAGGCCGAGCAAACTCAAGCCGCCGGCGCGCAACAGCTCGCGACGCGATAGGTTCTGCCGGGATTGCGGTTGCCCGGATTGCGTTTCGGCGAAGATCGAAAGCATGGCCATGCCCTCCGGCAACAAGCGCTGTGCCGACATCACTCTGGCCGCTCATTGTAGTCGCTCTCTCGTGCGGCCGCATATCGGCCCGAATCGCGGGTATTGGCTTAAGGTCGTGTGCCGGACTAGTGGCCTGGCGGCACTGGCGGCGTCTCCACGTATCCGGTCTTTTGGCGCCACTCGATTGCTTCTGCTTTCCACAAGTCGGAAATCTGTTTGATGTAAGCACGCTCCCTGAGAAGTGCGGTTTGCCCCTCTTGGAGCCGGGCGACTTGGGCCTTAAGCCGTGATTTGCTCAGATGCTCCAGCGCCAACATGCACCCCAGGACAACGATTGCCGCGATGCAGGCCTTTTGTCGAGAGATGCGGAATCCCCGGAACCATTCACGGACTTTCACGGCCTTAGCTCCTGATAAGGGGTTGATGGCTCACAACAGCATTCTAGCAGGCGCGCCTCGAGGGTGCCGCGCCGCAGGCCGTCAGCTATGCGACTCGGCCTCGCCCTTGCCGCGCTTACGCCGGCTGGGCCGAGGCTTCCGCCTCGCCTGCCGCTGCTTCCGGCGCGCCCGGCGTCCGCTTGGCAAATGCGTAGTACACAATTGCCCCGATCGAAATCAGCCCTAGGCCGACCAGCCGATGTCCCGGCTTCTCGAGCAGCATCGTCACCAGCAGGAACGCATAGAACGCCAGGAACACCAGCGGTACGATCGGATAGCCCCAGGTGCGATACGGCCGCTCGG
This sequence comes from Pirellulales bacterium, assembly GCA_041741015.1. Taxonomy (GTDB): domain Bacteria; phylum Planctomycetota; class Planctomycetia; order Pirellulales; family PALSA-1355; genus JALHMI01. The sequence goes on along the minus strand of JBGSKX010000320.1, from coordinate 2,301 downwards.
CATTTGGCCGCCTGATGCGCAGCACGATCACGGCCGCCACTGCCGTAAAGTAGAAGATCGAACCGCCGAACACCGTCCACTCGCTCATCAGGTTGAAAAGCTGCGCGTTCGGATCCCAGCTCAAGCCGCCCATCATGATCAGCGCACACGACCAGGCGCACATCCCCGCAATCGCAAATGCCGGCGTTCGCGTCGCGGGATGGATTCGGCTGAACGGTCCCAGAAACTCGTGATCGCGCGCCACGGCGAAGAGCACGCGCGGCCCGACCAGTACGTTGCTGCTCAGCGCGCCAAACACCGAAACCATGATCATCGCCCGCATCAGCTTGGCGCCGAAGCTGGGAAACAACCGCTCGCACACCGGAATCGCAGGGCAGACGTTGGCCGGCGCGGCAATCACGTCCGATGGCAGCACGAGGTGATAGGCCAGGTTCGCGCCGGTGTAGAGTGCAATCAGCATGATCACGCCCACGATCAAACCGAACGGCAGGTTGCGCTGCGGGTTGTGAATCTCTTCGGCCACGACGGTGACGTTGCCCCAGCCATCGTAGGCCCACATGATCGCGGCCACCGCCGCGCCAATTCCCAGGATCGAACCTCCATTCATGCTGGCAGGAAAGAGCGGCCCGACGTCGACCGTATCGCCGCTCATCGCCACGAACGGCAGAATCGCGAGCACCGCGACGAAGCCACCTTTCACGAGCGTCGCCACGTTCTGTACCCAGCCGGCCCAGGTCGTGCGAATGATGCTGATCACGCCCAGCCCGGCAATCGCCAGCACCGCGATGACTTTTTGCGTCATGCTCGAACCGGCCGAGTCGAGATTGAAGCCCGCCGGACTGCCGACGTCGACGGGCCACAAGACATATTCGAGCGACAGCGCGAAGTATGCTGCCAGCGCCGCGATCGCGCCGGTGCGGATCACCCAGAACTCGCCCCAGGCCCACATGAACGACCACAGCGGGCCGTAGGTTTCGCGCAGGAAGACGTACGTCCCGCCGGCGCGCGGGAACATCGCGCCCAGCTCCCCCATCGCCAGCGCGCCGCACAGATTGACCAGCCCGCACACGATCCACAACGTCAGGATCAGGCCGACGAACCCGCCCGTCTCCTGGGCCACGACCTGCGGCTTGAAGAAGATGCCCGAGCCGATCACCTGACCGATGACGATGAACACGACCGAATAGAAGCCGAGCACTTTTTCCAGCTCGGGACGGGCGGGACCATCGATGGGCAGGGGATTGAGCGGCGTCGGCGCGGTCATGCCGTCAGCATAGCGGGGGCATTTCGCGGAAGCCAGCGAAGTTGGCGCGTGCCCAACCCAGAGTGCCACAGGTGGCCGTGAGCGCGGCTCACCTGTGCTTCGCGACACGGCAAAAGATCACACAACACCTAAGAGCCTTTTTCAGCGGCTAGCGACAACACACACGGGTGACTGCTGCGCAGCACCCATGGCACCCGCACCATGCAAGCCAACTCGACCGAGTTAACTGCAGGTCGTGTTTCAATGCTCACCGTCGCGGGCTACTATGAGCCGAAGTTTGGCGTGGATTGAAATCTACTTATCAGCCGACTTGACATCGCTATGGAATCGCCCGACGATCTTTGCCCCAAGCCCGAGCATCTGGCCATCGGCCCAACGCGTCCGCACTCGCCACCGATCTATCTGTCGAGCGTGTGGGAGTGTGACGATCCCGCGCAAGCCGACGCCATGCTCGGCGGACGCATGCCGGGATACGTCTACGCTCGCGATGGTCACCCCAACGCCGACATGCTGGCCGAGAAGTGCCGCAAGCTTCACGGCACCGAACGCGCGGCCGTCACCAGCAGCGGCATGTCGGCGCTGGCGCTGGTGCTCTTGTCGCAACTCGCGCCGGGTGATCACGTGATTGTGAGCAACCAGCTTTATGGCCGCACCGCCACGCTCTTCACAGGTGAAGCAGCACGCTGGGGCGTGACGCACGCGCTGGTCGATTCGACCAACCTGGCGCAAGTAAAGGCCGCTGTCACGCGGAACACCAAGCTGCTGGTTGTCGAAACGATCAGCAATCCACTCTTGCGAGTTGCCGATTTGGCGGCGCTGGCCGACTTCGCGCATGCCGCCGGCGCAATGCTGTTGGCCGACAACACCTTCGCCGGTCCCGCGGTCTGTCGGCCCGCGGCGCTCGGTGCACATTGGGTTATGGAAAGCCTCACCAAGAGCATGAACGGCCACAGCGATGTCGTGCTCGGACTCATCGGCGGGCGCGAGTCGCACTGGGCTCGCGTTCCTTCGGCGCTCTCCACCTGGGGGCTCAATGC
>JBGSKX010000319.1:0-25249 GCA_041741015.1 Pirellulales bacterium | reverse complement strand
GAGCACCGCAATCGTCGCGGCCGACGGCTCCGGCACCGGTACGGGCGACTGGCGAATCGTAAACTCCGTAATCCCGTCGGGCACGTCGACGGCGAACTTGAAGTAACCCGCAAACGTCAGCCACGGCATCACACCGCCACTGGCATAGATGTCGTCTTCCGTCGCCAGCACGCTCGGAAAGAAACCCGGCCCCGGGTTGAAGTCAAGCGGCGAGTCGTAATCCGGGGCGTCAAAGTCGAGGCCATCGCCCGGGTCAGATTTCACGAAGCCCGTGCCGTGTCCGAAGCCAAGTTCGATGTGATAGGCGCCCCAGTCCACCCCCGTGTTATTGAAAACGCCTTCACGGAACTGATACTCCGTTACGCCGCCCGTGTCCGAAACGGTGAACACCAAATCGACCGGGCCGATACCGACATAATTCTTTTGCGTAACGAACACATCGTTGAGCGAAGGGCCAGCGACGTTGTCGTTATTCGGATCGCTGGGCGGATAGATCGTTGTCGACGCGACCGAGGCGATGCCCGAATGCCAGGCGAAACCGGTCAGCTCGCCGGCGCGAGCGGTTGTCGCTAGAAGATTGAGCGAAAGGGCGGATACAACCACCAGGGTGCGGAAAGAAGCGGAACGATCGAAACGAGGCATTAGCGTCACCCCCAAGAATTGGAAGACACCGAAAAGCAGCCTGCGCCATCGCGAGTTCTCACATGAGAGCTCGACGCAGGTGAAGTGCCCGTTCCCCAACCGTTCCGGGCATCAGTATGCGAGGGCGCTGGCCGGCAAGCAAGATTGACTTGCGAGCGAATTCTGTCGGTGCGAGTTTCTCGGCGGCGACTCGCTCGCCCTTTGCCGCCGGCCGTGGCTTCTCAGGGGAGATGGTTTGGCTTAATATCTCAACTTCGCAGAGGTTCTTAGTGTCGAAAACTATTCGGCGTGATCCATCGCACACAGGAAAACTGAAGTGAGCACCCCTTCCCTGATCGAAGTCGCCATCGACCCGCGCGGCGTCGCGACCGTAACGCTCAATTCGCCGCAGACTCGCAACGCGATGTCGAATGACCTGATGCGCGAGCTGCGGAAAGCAGCGGGAGAACTCGCCGCCGACAACAGCGTGCGAGCGATTGTGCTCACCGGAGCGGGCGACGTCTTCAGTGCCGGCGGCGATCTGAAGGGGATGCAGCGGCAGGCCACAAACTCGCGCGAAGGCCGGATCGCCGACGCCACGGAGTTCGCCACCACGCTCAAGGAGCTCGACGAACTGCCCAAGCCGCTCATCGGGCGGATCAACGGCTCGGCCTTCGGCGGCGGGATCGGGCTGATTTCGATCTGCGACATTGCAATCGGCCTGGCGAGCGCGACATTTCGCCTCAGCGAAGTCACCCTGGGCCTGATCCCGGCCACGATCTCGCCGTATGTCGTGGCGAAGATCGGCGTGCCGAACGCCCGGCGAACGTTCCTCACCGCCCGGAAGCTCGACGGCCAGGCCGCCGTGCGGATAGGGCTGCTCGACGAGGCGGTCGCTTCGGTCGAAGCCCTCGACGCGGCCATCGAACGCGAGGTGAAGGACCTGCTGGCCTGCGCGCCGGGCGCGGTCGCAAATGCCAAGGTGCTGATCCGCTATGTCAGCACGCACGGCATCGACGAGAACCTGCCGTACACCGCCAATGTCCTGGCCGACGCTTGGGAATCGGCCGAGCTTCGCGAAGGGATCGACGCCTTCATGAACAAGCGGAAGCCGAACTGGCAGGCGTGAGGCCGGGGGCCCGCTGACTGCGACCGGTTGGCCGTTTCGAATTTTCAAAGAGCAACTGGGCGAGTGTGAAGTTTTCAGAGCACATCACTCGGAAAACTTCCGCTGGCTTTTTCCTGCGCTTCCATTTTTCGCGCGTGTGGATTTAGAAAAGCGCGCAAATCATGTTTCGGCGCCACACACACGCCCAGGCGGCCTCCTAATTGGGCCTGAGCGGTCGCGGCCAGACTTCGCGGCTTCTCCAAGTTCGCGGGGGTGTTCAAATTCGTCGGCGGCATGATGCGGTCTCTACCTGTTGTCGTGACCTTACACTACCGGAAATCCTGGCCTGATTTCTAGAGTTGGTGGACACGTAGGCGGTGTGCGCGGTGCGCACGCGAGCGCGGTGTCTCGCAACGAGTTGCGCAGGCAGCGCGCCACACGCGCGGGCAAGGGCGATTCGATATGCGATTTTTTCAGACGTGTCGACACGAGTTAGAACTCGGCGTCGATTCCTTTGGCCTGCGCGACCTGGTAGATCGCGTCGAAGGTCGCAGCCGAGTCCCAAGGCGCATCCGCGGGTTCGCTACGCAGCTCTCGGTAGGCCCGTTCGACGTTCATGTACAGTCTGGCCGGCGCGCGCCACTCACCGTAGGGGCCAAACTCGATTCGCTTGGCCGCCTCCAGTGACGTGATTCCTTCCTCGAAGCACTTTCTGGATTCAGCGCGGACGTACTGCAAATAGGCTTTCATTTCCGTCGCCCCTGCGACGCCACACAGCGGGCCGTGTCCTGGAACGATCACCTCGGGATCGAGTTCAACCAGCAGATCCAGGCACTGGAACCATTTATCATAGGAGCCGGTCCAACCGATCGGCGTGCATTGCCGGAACAGCACGTCGCCGGCGAACACGACGCGTTCTGCTGGCAGGTGAATGATGGTGTCGCCAACCTGATGGCAGGGCCCGACGTAAATGAGATGGACTTCCTGGCCGTCCAGGTTCAGCTCGTAGCGAGCGTCGAACAACGTCGTCGGCAGGACCAGTTCGATGCCGTCGAAGTTGTAGTCTTCCAGCAATTGCTGACCGGCTGCCGCCAGGCCCGGGTGGAGATTCTTCAGAAACAGACGCGTCAGGAAGCGGCCGACGCCGTGCAGCAGCTTTTGACTCTCCTGGGGTTCGGCGACCTGCTTCATGCGCTCCGGAACCGAACGGTGGGCGATGATTTCCGCACCTTCGAAAAGCTGATTGCCCCACACATGGTCGGCGTCCTCATGCGTGTTGATCACACGCTCGGGCATGGCTGGCCAGACCTGGCCGAACAAGGCGATCATCTGGCGGGCGTGCGCCAGGTCGGACTGGGTATCGATCACCACGCCGCCGCCACAGTTGATGAGTCCCGAGTTCGCGTCGCAAACGCGGTTCTTCTCGTTGATCACGGCAAAGCAGTGATCGCTGACCTGATGCATTTTCACGCGGATCGTCTCCGATCTGGATCAAGGTTCGGCGCAGCGACCGAAAGCGGACTCGACCACAATTCTGAGATCGTACCATTTGGGATGAAGCTTGCGGCCCCCGGGCGGCCGTTAATAGCCGCTCTTGCGGTAGCCCCCGTTAGGCAGATTCCTCACACCAATTGCTCTTGATTGTCCGAAGTCCTGGCAGGCTCACGATCTCAAACGCCTCGCCACTCTGCACAGTATTATTCCAAGGTGTCCCGTTCTGATGCCCTGTTCCTTTTAACTCCGTGGCCGAGTTATGTCCGACGAATGATTGTGCTTGCCGAAGGATCCCCCACTGACGACAATGAAATAACAGGCTCTTAAACAAGGTCGCCCGATGAAAACTTACGAAACTTCCGCCATCATCGACGCTGCGGGCCAACTGTGCGTGTCCGGCGTTCCCTTCGCCCCTGGCACTCAGGTCGAAGTCAGGATTCAGCCCGCCCCAGACAGCGCCAGCGAGGCGGGCGGCGACCCCGCAACGCGGCTGCTGGTCGCTCTGGATCAGGGACGAAATACCGAGGCTGTCGGACCACTGCGCCGCGAGCAACTCTATGACCGCGACGTTCCTCGTTGACACCAACGTGCTGATCTACGCCGGCTCCAATGCCGCAGACGACCGAGCGAAACGGCAAGCTGCGCGCGTGTTGCTCAGCCGTCCCGGTGTCGCGTTCTCCGCACAGGTGTTACAGGAGTTCTACACCGTCGCGGTCACCAAAAACCGACTGCAGATCACGCCGAACGAAGCGATTGCCGTCCTCCAATCGCTGGCGGCGTTTCCCGTTTTCCCAATCTCGCGTGAGCTGGTGCTCGAAGCGATCCAAGACAGCCACCGCTTTCGAATCTCCTATTGGGACGCCGCAATCCTCACGGCCGCGAGGCAAATGGGTTGCGCCGCGGTGTACAGCGAAGACCTGAACGCGGGCCAGGACTACGACGGCGTCACCGTCATCAATCCGTTTGCCGCCAGCCCGGCGCCCTAGAGTTGGCCACTTACCCGTGCGGCAGTTCCAGTCTGGGAGGGGCGGCAGTTAATAGCCGCTCTTGCGGAAGCCCCCGGTAAGCAGATTGGTCACACACCCATCTCTTTTGGTTCTCCGGAGCCCTGGCAGGGCGGCAGTCGTACGTCGTGATGGCATGCCGCGCGCGTTTCGCTTGCGAGAAGCGCGACGCTGTGCGTGAGATCAAACACCCCCTCCCCAGCCCTCCGCACACAGGGCGGAGGGAGCAGAACCATTTTGCTTCGCGCCGTGCCTGGTATCGCCAGGGCGTAACGCGCCGCGGCACTTGATTGAACCCGCCGCGAGCCTCCCGCTCGAAACGTCGTCGGCGACGCCGGCGCTTGGCTTGATGAACGTGCCTCGCCGGTTTGTCGGACGAAAACTGACAGCTCAGCGTCCTTTCTTGTTTCCTGCTCCCTCCGCCCAGCGTGGGGAGGGTTGGGGAGGGGGGCTTCGTCAGCTCGGTTGCCCGACGCGCGCGGCGATCCGTTCATGCGGCGTGGAAGTTACTGACGCCCCTTCGCGGGGCTGGCGATCCGAGAGGATATGAGGTGGGGGGCGGTTTCGTTTCCGGGGGCTCACGCAGTAGCGGCCACTAACTCCGGCCCATCCGAGGCGAAGACCGCACGCGTATCTACCGTTTCCGACGAAACGCGAGCAGGCCGATCAGCGCGAGCGCGCCGAGCACATAGGTCGCCGGCTCGGGCACGGTCGCGACTCGGAAGCCGAGCGTATTGCCCAGGATATGCGGATTAGCGTTGTTGCGATTTTGGGTAAGTTGAGTACTAAGCCAACCATTTCCGCGATGAATGCGTGTCTGGCCGCCACTTTTGCCTTCCGTCCATTCGGCCACATTTCCAGCTTGGTCAAAGGTGCCGTAGGGGCTTGCGGAAAGTTGATAGGCACCGACATCCGTCATGGGACGCGTTTGATTATTCAATCGGTTGTAGTTTGCGGAGTTTCCGGAATCGAGCGACGGCTGGTTATCGTCCGGCATCACATTGGAGCCGGTCTGGAAGTCAAAGTAGACGCCATTCTGATCATCGTAGTAGGCGGCCTTGTACCACTCGTCCTCGCTCGGGATGAACCATTGAGCATCGGCATTGCGATTGACGACTGATACCTGTGCGCTTCCAGGCCCGCTGAGAGTGTATGCGCCGGTCTCCGTTGTGCCGATATCCTGTGGACCGGTAGGTTGTCCATTGTGCAGCCAGTTAGCGAATCGAGCGGCATCGCCCCACGAAACATAGACGACCGGCTTTTTTGCGAAGTCATATTGTCCGATGGGGGCCTTGACGGAATACGTGTAGGTTCCTGAGTCGCCACTGCGAAGTATGCCACCCTGAGTCGTTGCGCCCATCTGGGTGTCGTAGAGTCCGAACGCATCCGCTTGGGCAACGGCGTTCAAAAAGGCTGTGTACTGAGCATTGGTCACTTCGTGGGTACCGATGCGGTATTCATAGGCGACGTCGCCGTAGCCGCTTACGTCCGGCGCATTGCCCGCATTGCCAATCGGAACCGTCGGGATCGAGATGATTTCCGCCAACGAAGGCTTAGCAGCGAGCAGGGTCAACGCGATCAGGCAAGACAACTTCAATGATGGTATCGACAGGGACATGGACTACTCCAAGGCGAGTGCGTGAGTCTACATGCGCGCAGACAGACTTAAATGGAAGAGCCATCCGAGTGAAACGAGGCTCGGTGCGGCCAGCGAGAACTGCGATTAAGGAAGTGGTAGTAGCGTGCCCAAGAGTCGGGACAACAGCAGCCTAGTGCCCAGTGTAATTGGCTGTCGATGCGCGAACAACAAGCCACAAGGTGGCTTATTCCATTGACACCGAAGAGATGCGAATTGCGAATTTTCCGCCGAGTTGCTCGAGCCCTGGGAGGGGCGGCAGTTCGACGGAGTGCGCGGTTGCTTGCCCTGCACGCGCGGCGATCCGTCCATGCGGAAGAGAAGAATGAGGTGAGGGCGGCTTCGTTTCCGGGGGCTTACGCAGCCCGGCTAAAAACGCTCGGCCTCACCGGGCGAACAAGCCGCACAGGTGAGCCGCGACGCGGCCACCTGTGGCACCTAGAGATAAGGCAGACCGTGCGTCGGTGCCAACCTCAGGACTCGTCCGTCGTAGCAGCCTTTTCATCGTCCGTCGGCCCCGAGGCATCATCCGCCGGCACTGCTTCGGCTGCGGGAGCAGCAGCCTGTATCCCCGGCAGCTCCACACTCCTCACTTTCCCGCGCGTTTCCACGTCGAGGGTGATCGGGTCGGGGAGGGATTGGGCCAGGTCGCGGAATTGGTTGCCGCCAGAGAAGGCCTGGCCATTGATCCGGTAGATGCGGTCGCCGGAGCGGATGCCGGCTTTGTCGGCGGGGGAGCCGGGTGTCAGACGATTCACGATCACCACGCCCGGCTCGGCGAGGTCTTCGCGCCAGCCAATGCCGAGACGCACCGGCGGGCCATCGAGCTGGAGTTCAACTTCGAGTGGCACTGTTTCAATCTTGTCGGCGGCCCCTGCCCCATCATCTCCTTCGCGATCGGGCGCGTCGTCCGCTTTACCTGGAGCCGCGCGCTCCACCGTCACCTTCACCGGATTCTCGGCCGCCAGCACGGCCAAACGGAACTGCTCGGGATCGTTCAGCTCCTGTCCGGCAAACGTCAGCAGCCGATCGCCGGCGCGCAGGCCAGCTTTGTCTGCAGGAGAGCCGGGCGTGACCGCGGCCACGACGATGCGGCCATCGCGCGCGGCGATCGGATCCCACCGCATGCCGAGCCGGCCCTTCGGCGGAGAGAGCGTCGTTTCCACGCCGCGCTTGACGAACTCGGACTCCACGCGCGACTGACTGCGGAACTTGCCAAGCTCGGGCGCCTCGGCCAGTCCGACGGTCAGATTGAACAGCAGTTGCGAGACGTCCTTGATCCCCTCGTTGTTGATCTTTTCCACATCGTCGCTGGGACGGTGATAGTCGCCGTGCAGGCCGGTGTGCAGCATCACGATCGGAATGTTCGCGCTATAGAACGAGTAGTGATCGCTGTCGCCTTTGATGTCCCAATCGAAGTCGAGCGTCATCGGACCTTCGTTCCCCTCGGCGACGAGCTGGCGAAAACCCGGCGCGGTGCGCACGCCGTAGACCGTTAGGTCGTTGTTGCGCAGGCGGCCGACCATGTCGATGTTGATCGCCGCCCGCACGTTTTTGAGCGGGACGGTTGGATGCTCGACCCAGTACTTGGAACCCCAGAGGCCTTTCTCTTCGCCGTCCCAGAACGCGAGCAGGATCGAGCGGCGCGGCTTCTCGGGAAGCTGGCTGAGCGCCTGGGCGACTTCCATGAGCGCCGAGACGCCGCTGGCGTTGTCGTCCGCGCCGTTGTGGATGTAGCCCAGCGGGCCGTAGCTGTTGCGGGCCGTGCCGTAGCCGACGTGATCGTAGTGCGCGCCGACAATGATCACTTCGTGCTTGAGTTCGGGATCGCGGCCGGGGACGAAGCCGAGGATGCTGTTCGACTGCGGGCCAGTCTGGTAGTAGCTGGTGCCTTCGGCGCCGGGAAGGATGCCGTACTTTTTGAGAGCCTCGATGATGTAGAGGCCCGCGGCGCGATTGCCGCGCGAGCCGGCCTCGCGACCTTCGAAGGTGTCGTCGGCCAGGACCTCGACGTGCGATTTAACTTCGTTGGTCGTGATCGAGGCGGCCGCGGACAGACGGGCGCTGGCTTCGACGGCGAAGGCGGGAAGCGGGAGGAGACTCGCCAGTGCAAGTGCGGCGAAGGTAGTGGCGGCGAGGGCGAACGAGGGGAAATTGCGGTCCATCGAAAACGTGCTCGAAGCTGGGGCGTGGATGTTGTGCGGCCACGATTGGCCGTGCACACGGCGTGCGGGGGTTTCCATTCCGCCCTGCTTGAATCCCCCGAACTGCCGCTGATTGTAACTTAAGTTGCCCGCGGCGGGGATGTCGAGGGAAGTTTGGTGTGTGGGATGGCCAATCGTAACCCGACGCGCGCTTCGAGGTGCCAGACGGAGGGCGTCTCGCTGACGCGTCGGGTTAGGAAAGATTCAGCGGTTTTCGTTGCGTGTTTCTCCTCGCTCACGCGTCGGGTTATGAGCGCTTCGCCACACCGGCAGGTTCGGTCTGAACACGTTTTGCCCCTAGCCGTTCGGGGCGATTTGCTGCTAACATTTTGGGCGAAGTTATGGGCCCGCCGCACTTGTCTCGTTACCCGGTCAAATCGCTCTCCTATGCTCCGCTCGATTCGTAAACTTCTGGTCGCCAACCGCAGCGAAATTGCCATCCGCGTGTTCCGCACGGCCCACGAACTGGGCATTCGCACCGTCGCCATCTACTCGCACGAAGATCGCTACGCGCTGCATCGCTTCAAGGCCGACGAGGCCTATCAGATTGGTAAGCCTGGCGAACCGATTCGGGCGTACCTCGACTTTGCCGGTATCGTCGACATTGCGGTTCAGCACGGCGTCGATGCAATCCATCCGGGCTATGGTTTTCTGTCGGAGAACCCTGACCTGGCCCGGGCGTGCGCGGCGGCGGGCGTGATCTTCTGCGGACCTTCGCCCGAAGTTCTCGACATGCTGGGCGACAAGATCGCGGCCCGGGCTCTGGCAGCGAAGGCCAAGGTGCCGATCCTGTCCGGCAGCGACAAGCCGCTGACCGACGCCAAGACGGCCGGTAAGATTGCCGCAGGGCTGGGCTATCCCGTGCTGCTCAAAGCGGCCAAGGGGGGCGGCGGCCGCGGGATGCGCGTGGTCAACACGCCGGAGGAGCTGCCCGCCCAGCTCGAGCAGGCGATGCGCGAGTCGCAAGCCGCGTTCGGCAGCTCGGACGTCTTTCTGGAGAAGTACATCCAGCGGCCGCGGCACATCGAAGTGCAATTGCTCGGCGACATGCACGGCAACCTGGTGCACCTCTTCGAGCGCGACTGCTCGGTGCAGCGGCGGTATCAGAAAGTCGTTGAGATTGCGCCGGCCGTGAGCCTGGAGCCCGCGCTGCGGGACGCGATTTGCGAATCGGCGATCCGCATCGGCCGCGAGGCGAACTATCAGAACGCGGGCACGGTGGAGTTTCTGGTCGACGCCGACACGAACAAGTTCTACTTCATCGAGGTGAACCCGCGGATTCAGGTTGAGCACACGGTGACCGAAGCGGTGACTGGCGTGGACATCGTGAAGAGCCAGATCATGGTCGCTGAGGGACGCAAGCTGAGCGATCCGGAGATCGGGCTGGCCTCGCAAGCGGACGTGCGGCCGCACGGCTTCGCGCTGCAGTGCCGGGTGACGACCGAAGATCCCGAGAATCGGTTTCTGCCCGACTATGGCCGGATCGCGCATTATCGCTCGGCAGGCGGGATGGGCGTGCGACTGGACGGTGGCACGGCCTTCTCCGGCGCGACGGTGACGCCGTTTTACGACTCGCTGCTGGTGAAGGTGACCGCCTGGGCGCCGACGTTCAAGGACGCCACGCGGCGGATGGAGCGGGCGCTGTCCGAGTTCCGCATCCGTGGCGTGAAGACGAACATTCCGTTTCTGATCAACCTGGTCACGAACGACAAGTTTGTGGCCGGCGGGTTCACGACGAAGTTCATCGACGAAACGCCGGAACTGTTCGACCTGGCCCCGCGGCTGGACCGCGCCACCAAGCTGCTCAGCTACCTGGCCGAGGTGATCGTCAACGGTCATCCGCACGTGAAGGTGAAGCCGGCGAAGATGCGGCGCGACCCGGCGCCATTGCCGGAGTTGGGGCACACCAGTCCGCCGCCGGCCGGTTCCAGGCAGAAGTTCCAGGAGCTGGGCGCAGCAAAGTTCAGCAAATGGATTCTGGACGCGAAGCCGCTGCTGCTCACCGATACGACGTTTCGCGATGCGCATCAATCGCTGCTGGCCACGCGGCTGCGGACGCATGACATGCTGGCAATTGCGGATGCGTATGCAAGGACTTGTCCCGAGCTGTTCTCGATCGAGATGTGGGGCGGGGCGACGTTCGACACGGCGATGCGCTTTTTGCGCGAGTGCCCGTGGGAGCGGCTCACGACGCTGCGCGAGCGGATCCCGAATATCCTGTTTCAGATGCTGTTTCGGGCGTCGAACGCGCTCGGTTATTCGAACTACCCGGACAACGTGGTTCGCGAGTTCGTGAAGGAGTCGGCCGACGCGGGGATGGACCTGTTCCGAATCTTCGATTCGCTGAACTGGGTGCCGAACATGAAGGTGGCGATGGACGCCGTGCTCGAGAGCGGCATGATCTGTGAAGCCGCGATCTGCTACACGGGCGACATCCTCGATAAGACGAAGACGAAGTACGACCTGAAGTACTACGTCGAGATGGCCAAAGAGCTCGAAAAGATGGGCGCGCACATCCTGGCCATCAAGGACATGGCCGGCCTGTGCAAGCCGTACGCAGCCGAGCTGCTGGTCAAGACGCTCAAGCAAGAGATCGGCATTCCGATCCACTTTCACACTCACGACACCAGCGGCATGCAGACCGGCGCCGTGCTGAAGGCGGCCGAAGGCGGAGTGGACATTGCGGACGGGGCGATGGCTTCGATGTCGGGCCTTACCTCGCAACCGAGCTTGAACGCGATCATTGAGGGCTTGCGCTACACGCCCCGGGATACGGGGCTCGACTTCGACGCCACGCAAGCGATCGACCGCTACTGGCAGGCCGTGCGCGAGTTTTACGCGCCGTTCGAAACCGGCATGATGGCCAGCACGACGGACGTGTATCTGAACGAAATTCCCGGCGGGCAGTACACGAACCTGTATCAGCAGGCCACGTCGCTGGGCCTGGCGGCTCGCTGGCCGGAGATCTGCCGGATGTACGCCGACGTGAACAAGCTGGTCGGCGACATTGTGAAGGTGACGCCATCATCGAAGGCCGTGGGCGATATGGCGCTGTTTCTGATCACGAACAATCTCACGGTCGACGACGTGCTCGACCCGAAACGCGAGCTGGCCTATCCCGAGTCGGTGGTCGATTTGATCTCGGGCCGAATGGGTCAGCCGCCGGGAGGTTTTCCGCAGGATGTGCAGGCCCGGATCCTGCGCGGGCAGCCGCCGCTCACCGATCGGCCGGGCGTGACGCTGCCGCCGGTGGACCTGAAGGTGGTGGCGAAGGAGTTGGCCGAAGCGATTGGCCGCGAACCGAGTGCGCGCGACGTGATGAGCTACCTGATGTATCCCAAGGTGTTCGTCGATTTCGTGAAGCAGCAGGAAAAGTACAGCGACTTGAGCGTGCTGCCGACCAACGTGTTTTTCTATGGCCAGGAGCCGCAGCAGGAAACGGCTGTCGAGATCGAGCCCGGCAAGACGCTGATCATCCGGTACCTGACCGTGGGCGAACCGCACCTCGACGGCAGCCGCACCGTGTTCTTCGATCTGAACGGACAGCCGCGGAGCACGAACGTCCGCGACATGTCGCTGGAGCCGGAAGAAAAGTCGCGACCGAAGGCCGACCGCAACGATCCGGCGGCGATTGGCGCACCGATGCCGGGCCTGGTCGTGACGGTGGCCGTGAAGCTGGGCGACAAGGTGGCTGCCGGCGCGAAGCTGATGACGCTCGAAGCCATGAAGATGGAAACCACGCTCTACGCCGAACGCGAAGGCAAAGTGACCGAGCTGCTGGTCACGCCCGGCACGCAGGTGGATACGAACGATCTGCTACTGCGGGTGGAGTAGGCGCCGAGCAGCTTGCGCAGCACCTACCGCAGCAGTCCTTCCAGGGCGGCCAGCGGCAGGTAAACCCAGTCGGGGCGATTGTTGAGCTCGTAGCGCAGTTCGTAGATGGCCTTTTCCAGCAGGCACACGCTGAGAAGCTGCTCGGTCTGGGCGAGATCGGCCGGTAGAAAGCTGGCGCCGCGGGCGATGCGCAGATAATCGGCCAGGAAGGCCACGCAGGTCCAGGCGTACCAGGCGGACGTCCAATTGTTGATGGCGGTAAGTGTTGCCGGATCGCCCTGCCCTTTGGCGGCTTCTGAAGCGGCGGTGCGGCTGGCATAGTGGAACGAGCGCAGCATGCCGGCCACGTCGCGCAGGGCGAGTTGCTTCTGCCGGCGCTCGGCGATGCTGCGGACCGGCTCACCTTCGAAGTCGATGATCTGGAAGTCGTCATCGGTGGCGAGCACCTGGCCGAGATGATAGTCGCCGTGGATGCGAATCTTGTCGACGTCGAGTTGCGCGTCGGCGAGCGAAGCGTAGGCGTCCAGCGCCTTGGATTCGAGCTTCGCCACGCGAGTCGCTTGTTCGGCCAATTCGCCCGTGTAGCTGGCCGTCTGCTTGCGCAGCAATTCGAACGTCGCCTTGGCGTATTCGACACAATTGTTCAGGTACGCTTGACGATCGGCGTCGCTGAACGGCTCCGGCGCGAACTCGGCCCGGGCTCTATCGGAAGCCAGCGCGACGTGCATCTCCGCCGTGCGCTGTCCCAGCCGCGCCGCGCTTGTCAGAAAACCGCCGAACGCCGCTTGTGCTTCGGGTGCAACGCCGCGCTCCGCGGTTTGTAAGTACGATTGCCTCGGCAAGTTGGGAGCCGGCTGGCGTTCACTCCCGGCCAAATACTGCGGCAGCGCTTCGCCCAGCCAATCGAGTGTGAACTTCCAGGCGTCGCCGCGATTGGGGACGAACGCTTGCAACATGGCAAGCGCCCAGGTCTCTTGGTCTTGGCAGTAAACGATTCCGCCGGCGACAGCGGGCGTGTTGTGAAAACCGGCTTCGGAGAGGAACTCGCTCAGCTCGAAGTCTGGATTCAGCCCCGTCTCCACGCGGCGAAACAACTTCATGATCAGCCGATCGCCAAACACGATTGAGCTGTTGCTCTGCTCGCCCGCCAGCAGCCGCGCGTGCAGCGCCACGCTGCGGCCGCCTCGCAGCTCGTCATAGCGGGCCGTGTGCTCCACGTCGATCTTGCCAGACGAACCGATCAGCTCGGCAGGCTGATCCAACAGTTCGAGCAGTCGCTGGCAAAACTCGGGGTCGCCCAGCGCGTCGTAGAGCACGCCCTCAACATGACCGCTGCTGTGTTCGACGATGATCCAGCGAGCCGCGGCCGACAGCGAGCCTTCCGAACCGTTCGCCATGAACGCCAGTGGAACCTGGTAGATCTCGTCCGGTCCGGATTCGAACGTCACGCGAACCACGAGCAAGCGGCCTAGCCCGGAGATCGGGATCGCTTCGAGAACGTTTAATTCGCGAATGGTCCGGGTCTTGGCTCCGAACCAGCGGCGCGTGGGGAGAACCTCGGCCATCGCGGCGGCGAGCAACTTGCGATCGGGCCCAGCGAGCACCGCGTCCCAACTCCAGGCCGCGTCGATTTTGAGCACCGTCAACGAGCGAATAGAAGCTCGATCATCCATGGCAGCTTCCCCAACAGAACAAGTCGAACGAGCGAGCAGTCCGCACAGGGCCTGGATACTTCTCAGGCCTGGGCGATCCGAAACACGTGTGCCGGCGAAGCCGCCGGTTCAAGTTTGACGAAATTACGCTGGCCCTGCCAATGGAATGTCGCATCGTTCAGCAAATCGTGCAACTGATAAGGCCGATCGCCGGAAAGCCCCAGCTCAACCAGATTCAGATCGACGAATCCCTGCTCCTCGCCATAGAAGTTCAGGTTCACCACCACCAGCACCCGATTGCAACCATCGGCCGTGCTCTTGCTGTAGCACAAAAGATGCTCGTTGTCGGTCGGGTGAAACGTGAGCCCCGTGGTGTACTGCAGCGCCGGGTTTTGGCGGCGAATGCGGTTCAGCGCACCGATCACGCCGCCGAGATTCTCGGGCCCGGTAAAATCCCACGCGCGGTTTTGGTACTTTTCCGAATCGAGATATTCTTCGCTGCCGGCCTCGCGGGGCAAGTGCTCCATGTTCTCAAACGCGGGGCCGTAGATGCCGTAGTTCGAGCTGAGCGTGCCGGCCAGAATCAGCCGCGCGATGAACGCCGGACGACCGCCGACCTGCAAATGCTCGGGCAGGATGTCCGGCGTGTTGGGCCAGAAGTTCGGCCGGAAGAATTCACGGACCGGGGTCTGGGTGAGCTCGGTCAGGTACTCGGTGAATTCCTGCTTCGTGTTCCGCCAGGTGAAATAGGTGTACGACTGCGTGAAGCCCAGCTTCGCCAGCCGATACATGATCTTCGGCCGCGTGAACGCTTCGGAGAGGAAAATCGCCTCGGGATACTTCGCCTTCACCTCGCTGATGCAAAATTCCCAGAACGGCAAGGCCTTGGTGTGCGGATTGTCGACGCGGAACACGCGGACGCCCTGCTCGCACCAGTAGAGGAACACGTCGGTCAGCTCGCGCCACAGCCCTTGCCAGTCGCTGGTCTCGAAGTCGAAGGGATAGATGTCCTGGTACTTCTTCGGCGGATTCTCGGCATACTGGATCGTGCCGTCCGGCCGCTGCTTAAACCACTCCGGGTGCTCAGTCACATAGGGATGATCGGGCGAGCACTGGAACGCGATGTCGAGCGCCAAGTCGATGCCGTGCGAATGGGCCGCGGCGAGCAGAGCGTGAAAGTCGTCCAGCGTGCCCAGTTCCGAGAGGATCGCCTTGTGGCCGCCGTCCGCGCCGCCGATCGCCCAGGGGGAACCGACATCGCCGGGCTCGGCAGTGACGCGATTGTTCTTACCTTTGCGAAACTGCTCGCCGATTGGATGGATCGGCGGCAGGTACACGACGTCGAAGCCCATCTCGGCGATGCGCGGCAGCCAGCCGATCACGTCGCGAAACGTGCCGTGCTTCGACTCATCGCCCGTGGTCGAACGGGGAAACAGTTCGTACCAGGTGCTGAAGCGGGCCCGCTCGCTGTCGACGATAACGCCGAATGACCGGCTGGTGGTGGCATAGCGCAGGTCAGGGTAGCGGGCCGTGATTTCGTCGAGTTCGTCGGCCGCGGTCTGGTAAGCGGCGACGTCGTCGCCTTGCGCGAGAATGCTCTGCCAGTGGCGGAGGCGCGCGGCGTCCTGCCCATGTACATTGACCGCTTCGGCCCGGTCGGCTGCTTCGCCGATGAGCTTCGCGCCGATCTGCAGGTCGATTTTCACGTCCTGGCCGGCGGCGATGCGTTTCTTTAGATCTCGATGCCAGGTGACGAAGCCGTCGACCCAGCCGCGGAGGGCGAACTCGTGGCGACCGACTTCCATGAGAGTGAACTCGCCCCGCCAGGCATCGTTCACGAGCGACTCAAGCGGTTCGACCTGCCAGGTGGACTCGCCCTGCTGACGATGAAGGATCTGCGCGCGGACGACGTCGTGTCCGTCGGCGAAGATGTCGGCCGTCACCAGGATCGGTTCGCCGGGCGTGCGTTTGATGGCGAAACGGCCGGCGTCGACCGTCGGCTGAACGTTCTCGATGACGACGCGACTGCGACCTTCGCCGATCGCGCTAAGGGAGGAATGATTCATCGGCGGGTACGTCCTTGAGCGACTTGCAAGTCGGGGCGGTCGTGCCCCTTCTCTTTAGAATCTTCGAACCGGCGAGTCCGCTGACCAGCGAGACAGCGGGCGGGCGACCGGTTGGGTGGGAGTTTCAGGCGGGTCTCGCGGCTTCTCTAGAGCGTAGCATGCGGATAACATGTCTGCGGCGAGCGACCGGCACAATTTGCCGTGCCCGCGAGGTCGACACTTGGTCCAATTGCTACGACCGGCGCAATCTGGGCGCGGTTCGGCTGAGGCGCGATCTGGCGGCCGACCCGGCGTTTTGCGAACCGGTTGAAACGCGGCTTGCCGATCCTCGAAACAGAAATTAGGATAGATCGTTTGCTTGATCCCCTGTAGCTCAGTTGGTAGAGCAGCCGGCTGTTAACCGGCTTGTCGTAGGTTCGAGTCCTACCGGGGGAGCTTAGTCTTAAGTGACTGCCGAACCGCAAGTTAAGCGTGCCCGCGGACGGACTTTCCTTCCTGGGATTGCGTTTGACGACCACGCTGGCCGAATGCTGATTCGTTGGGTGACTGGCCAGCAATCAGTAATTGGCAAACTCGGCGTGCGACCGGTTTCGACGACGCCCTATCCGGTGTAGAGGTGCGGCATCTCGCTGGCCTCCTGTGCTTGCATCATCTCGGCGACGCGTTTCAGCGTGAGCAGAATTCCCTGCTGTTCGTCGCGTGGCAGATTCTGCAGTTCCTGGCAAAAGCGATGGCGCAACAGCAGCGGAGCCTTGGAGGCTAGTTCCCGGCCCTCCCGAGTGACCGTGGCCAGGACAATTCGGCGGTCATCCTGCGAGCGCTCTCTCACGATCAATCCTCGCTGCTCCAGTCGGGTCAGGATACCGGTTACGGTGGGCTGACTGGTGTGCAGGGCCGTGGCTAGCGAGCCGGTCGATATGGTTTCTGCCGTCATGATTTCGCGGAGCGTCGCAAGCTGCGGCGAAGTCAGGTCGTAAACGTCCAACAAGTGCCGCGACCAAGTGTCAATTGCCTGGCTTATCCTTCGTAACGCAATCACGATCTGGTCTTCAGACGTAAGCATGACGCAATCCGGGAACATGTTGTGAGCTCGACCCCACCGCCAGCGCAGGGGAAGGTGGGGGGGCGCAATAAAAAACCCCGCGGCGAATCTTGGGAGACAGTGCCGCGGGGTGTTCCACTACTGCCAGAGAAAACGTGGCGCGCGTCCTCTGACGAGCAATGGCTCTAATATCAAAGGCGTGATTCTTGCCAAAACCGGACGCGACGGAAGAAAACTTGCCCCGGCTGCCCGCCGCGGCTCACTTCGACACGGCCGAAACGTCACAGTGTCCGCGGCTGGGCGGTTTTCTGGCGTTGGTCGAATTCGGAGACAATCGCCAGTTTCGGGCCGGCCGTTGTGCAGCCAGTTTGCGAATCTCGCTGCATCAGGGCATGCGTATCGATCGCCGCCCGGTGTTGAGGGAATCCGTGTATTGGCCCACGGTCACCTCGGTCGTACCGATACGGTAGTCGTAGGCTACCGCTCCGAAACGTGCTGCTGGGAGGACTTATCGTAGAGCAGAGTTGATCCGGGGCATTGCCCGCGTTGCCGACAAGAACAGTGGGAACGGTGATGGCGAGAGCATCGTTTGCGGCGAGCCCCGCGGTCAGTGATACCGATGGCCAAGTTGCGTGCCGACTTCTTGCCCATCGTCGAACGACCTGCCACCAGCGTCGCAAATAACCCGAGAGTGCCGAGGACGTAAGTCGAGGGTTCGGGGACAGTCGCCACGCGGAAGCCGATATCATTACCCTCGAATGTTGGGGCGGCGCTGCTCCGCCGCGAGGCGGCTAGTGGGGCGGTTAGAAAACTCGTATCGATGACAAACCATGAACCGCCTCGCGCGCCGCGTTGATCGCCGATCGAACTCAAACTGACTAGAGCCTCACTCCATTCCCAAACATTGCCGCCTTGGTCTGCTGTGCCGTAGAAACTGTCGCTCAACGGGCCGGCGCTGCCGACTGTCGTCACGTTGCCGGACCGGCTGTTCCAATTGGCGCCGTACTGGTAGTTGGCAACGTTCGCTCCAGGATTGCTGATGTCCCCGACTGCGTTGGCTGTGGCGAGCGTGGGCGTGCTGTTGCTGCGAGTTGAATAGAGCCAGTAGTTATCAATGTCGCCGCCCTGTGCGGCCGGCTGGTAATAGGCCGCTTTGTACCACTCGTTTTCGCTCGGCAGGAACCAGGTGGCGCCAATGTTGCGAGTGATGCTCAGGCCATTGGCGGGGTTGGCCGTTCCGCCGAGGATCGTGTAGGCGCCCGTTTCGGTATCGCCTGAACCTTGCCCATTGTTCAGCCAGTTAGCGAAGCGAATCGCATCGTACCAGCTCACATAGTTCACAGGCTTTTCGCCCATGTTCGTCTTGCTTGCGTAGGTGTAGCTGCCTGAGACTCCGGTGCGAGCGATGCCGCCGCGAGCATCGCTGCCCATGTTCGGGTTGTACAGGGCCAGCGGATCGCTGGCGGCCTTGGCGTTCAAGAACTCGACGTACTGGGAATTGGTCACCTCGGTCGTGCCGATGCGGTAGTCGTAGCTGACCGCCCCGAACTGTAGATTGCTGGGGTTATAGTCCGTATACAGTTGATCCGGAGCATTGCCCTTATTACCCACTGCGACCGTCGGAATCGCATTGCCGATCGCTTGCGAAACGGTCAACCATACGAGAGTGGCGGCGAACAAGCGGAGCATCGGCATTCCTTCCGATTTGCGAAAAGCCTGGTGGGCAAATCAAAAACGCCGCGCAATTGCCCTCCTTCGGGCCGCATTTGAGCGGCGTGGGCAAGGGTGGCAATGGAACGGCGTTTCAGTAGCGATCCTTTGGGGGGAATCGAATGCCCCCTGATGATGTACGTTCTCCCCTTCTATGTCAACCTTTTTTGATGAGAATCCATTCGCGAATCGCAGCCAGTCTGCTCCCTTCGTGTTCGCCCCTGCCTCCGCGTTATTCGAAAAGCGCCACCGGCCTGGCTAGCGCGAAAAGCTCGATTCCGGGGAGACGCCTGAATGCGATTCGCCCACACCCGCGTCGTCAAGAACCGCGAGTGACTGCCCGTGATCGACACGCGCCTACCAACGGCGATCGAAAGACGGACGACTAGCGTCCAGTTGACCGCTTTTTGTCGTACTCTGTTGGTTTTCTAGCCGGGCCGCCGCGCGAATGCGATCCACTTGCCATCCGGCGAGACGGCCGGGTCGCGGTTCATGTCCGACTGATTCGCAATCAAGCGAGGCTCGGCGTCGCCTTCCACGTCGAGCGTATGAATCTTCGAATCGATGGTAAATATCAACTGTTTGTCGTCGGGCGACCAGGTGACATGACCACCGACCATGCCGGGCCGACTGTATCGAGGTTTGATGGCCTCGCTCGGTTCGTCCGCATTGATGATGTAAAGCTCGCGCGGACCGCCGTCGGCCGTCCGCGTGAACAGCGCCAGTCGCTTGCCATCGCGCGACCAATCGAACGATCCGGGACGCTGAACGAATTTCCCCTCGCAAAGCGAATACTGTTCCCCCAGTTCAAGATCAAGCACCCGCAGCGTATTCCCATCGCAGAACGCAATTCGACTGGCGTCGCGCGACCATCGCGGCCAGGCGCCATCGGCCAGCCGAGTCCGACCGCTGCCGTCGACGTTCTGCACAAAGATCGCCGATGTGCTTGCGTCGTCGCCGTCCAGAACTAACTGTTTGTCGTCCGGCGACCAATCGGGATGACCAAGCGTGGCGACTTCCTTGAGCTCCGTGCCGTCGACCTTCACGATATAGGACCTGCGCGTGCCACTCTCGTCAATCGCCTCGAACGCCAGGCGGTCGCCGTCGTGGCTCCAGCGCGGCGAAATATGAGACACAGCCAGCTCAACGGAAACCACCTCCCGCTGGCCGCCACCATCGGCCCTCATCACGTAGATGCCCGTCTCGGCGGCCGCCGTCTGAGCTGCAATCAGACACAAGCACGCGACCACCTCGATGCCAAGTCTCGACGACTGTAGCGCAACTTGACGCATGGCAATCACCCCCATACAAACCCGCCCCGCCGGCCAGTAAACCCCGAGCCAGCCTAGTTTCCTGCGCTCGTTCCCGTCAACCTTATTCATCCGGGGCCTCCCATGTGGGTCTTGAACGGCCAACGCCACGCCGCCGAGCTACGCACTCACCCATTTTGACGGACCATCTAGCCAATGTTTGTTGGTGGCTGTCGCAAAGAGAGGCATCAGCCGCTTCGGTGAGCCCGAGCTCGAAATTGGTTTCGTACGCTGCTTGGGGCGGCTCGACGATCTCCGTTTCGAATGCAATCGACCGAGTTCAGCGCTTCGCGCCCGGAACGTCTGGGATGGACAGTTATCGTTCGCTTGGCGTGCAACAACACAGCACGAGGTAGGCCGGCGGCTCGGTGAAGTAAAGCGCTTGCGTTACCCCCGGAGTCGCGAAATGGTTGGACCTCCGGCCCCCCCTCGATTAGGATGCGCAGCCGGATTGCTCGCGCAGGATTTCGGTTGACCGCGTTCACGCGAACTTTGCAGGAGGTGAGCCATGCGTCTTTGCTCGGCGGCGGCGCTACTGTGTCTCGTCTTGTTTGGCGGTGCTTGGGCCGAGGAGCCGGTGCGCCCGTCGGCGATCTGCGTCATGAAGGCCGACGGCAGCGAGGTGCGTAAGGTTGCCGAGGTGAAAGGCTACTGGGAGCATGGCTCGCCGCGCTGGTCGCACGACGGCAAGCAGTTGGCGTTCTATGCCAGGAGGGTACCTGACGGCGTGCGCGCCTGCTTTGTCGTCGGCGCAGACGGAGCCGGTCTTCGCGAGGTTGCCAAAGGGAGATTCCCCGACTGGTCACCCGATGACAAGCAGCTTGCGTTTCACAACACGAATGCCGAAGGGACCGCGGAGGTGTTCGTGCAGAACCTTGATGGCCAGGGACTGGTGAAAATCGCCGCCGGGAGTTGCCCTCGCTGGTCGGCCGACGGCAGCTCGCTGGTCTACTCCGATCAAAACATGCTGCACGCGGTGGATTTGCTGACGGGCGAGCAGAAGAAGCTGCTATCCGAGCCGCAAGAAGTCTGCGAGGGCTTCGCCTGGTCTCCGAGTGGCAATCAGGTTGCCGTGGTCGTTCAGCCGCCGGCTTACGCCCCACGACGACTGCTGCTCGTGGATCCGGCCAGTTCCAAGGCAGCGCTCGACCCGCGGCCGAAAGGAAATTTAGGCGGCTCGGTCTCTTATTCCTCGGACGGCAAGCTGCTGGCCTATAGCCTGGCGGGAGAACTGTACACGATCGAAGTCGCGGGCGAGGCGCAACCAAACAAGATTGCCGGCCAGCAAGGTGAGACCTGGGATCCGGCCATTTCGCCCGATGGCCAGTGGATCGCCTTTACCAGCTCGGGCCGCATGGACTCAGGACCGGCAAGGATGGCCGCCACGGGCCGCGAAAAAATCCTCCAGGAACTACGGCGGCACGAGAAGCGCTCGATCGTGTGGAGTGTCGACTTCACGCCCGACGGCAGGCAGGTGGTATTGGGAGGAGCGAATAACACCGGCGTGCAGGTGTGGGACCTGGCCACCGGTGAGACGCGCGACCTGGGCGGCAAAGGCATGCTCGTACAGATGTTTCCCGACGGCCGGCGGTTTGCCACCTCGTGGACGTTTCGCAACGCCCACGTGATCGACGTGCAGTCGGGCGACGTCCTGCGAGAGATCGATAACGTCAGCCGCATCTGGGCGTTTGGCGTTTCGCTGGACGGTCGCAAGCTGCTCACCGGCGGACTCGACAAGATAATTCGCATCTGGGATGCCGACTCGGGCGAAACACTGCTCTCGATGGAGGCTCAGCCCGACTACATCTTGCGGGCCGCGTTTTCGCCGGACGGAAAAGAGGTGATCACGGTCGGCCACGATCATACGCTCCGCACGTTCGACACGACGACCGGCAAGGAGCGGTTGAACGTGGAGCATCCGGCGGCCGTCTGGGGCTTGGCGGTATCGGCCGACGGGCGACATATTCTGACCGGCACCGGCGGCAGTTTGACCGGCAGCCTGACAGGTCTGAATCTCGCCGAAGGAGACGACAACGTGCTGCGGATGTGGGATCGAGAGTCCGGCAAACTGGTGCGCGAAATGAAGGGTCACACCGGGGGCGTGTTCTGCATCGACGTTTCGCCCGACGGCCAATTGGCTGCTACCGGCAGTACGGATGGCACGCTGCGCTTGTGGGATCTGTCGACCGGCGAAGAGCGGAGCAAAATGGGACCCGGCAAGGGGATCGTGGCTTGCGTGCGATTCTCGCCGGACAGCCAACTCATCGTGGCTGGCGGCGGCGTCGCGCGGATCCAGGGTGAAATGATCGAGTTCCCGTCCGAGCAGATCCGCGTGTACAAGATATTGGACGCCGCGCAACAATCACCGCCAAAGCAGCCAGAAGACGAAGCCCCGAAGCTCGACGCTCCGATCGAGTGAGCCGGAAACGTGGGGGGGGTTGTGACGCGGGGAGTGGCGGCGTGTGCCCATTGTCACTGCCCATCTTGCCAATCGCGCTTCATGCGCAGTGCGCCGCTGCGGAACGCAAACGGTCCGCAGGCTTACCTGGGCCTGTGTAATCGCCTGACATCCCAAAGTGCCCGCAATCTCGCGGTGCGGGCATTTTTTCTGGTAAATCTCAGAAAACATTGACTTGCGCGAACGCGCAGTTAGTATGGACCCGCACCCCTGCCCCTTGGGGGCATTCATTGAGCGTAAACGCTTGCGATTCGGGGATCGTCGACACGTCCAGACTTCCGCAACGTTCCGTGACGTAAACCGAGACTGGCTACTGCTGGTCAAAAACAAGTTCGAGGAGAACTCATGAGGAATTCACCGTTTTCGAAGCTTATCTTGGTTTGCGGTTTTATGGGCGGAATGACTGCCCTGCCCGTCATCCCGCTCGCTTCCGCGGTCGAGGTGAGCGCATCGTCGGATGGGTTCTTCGCACTGTCGAACCACATGGCATTGCCGGGCCCCGCCGGTTTGTTTGATCCCGGCTTGGCGGACTTCGGACTGCCCGGACTGGCGGCGCCGGCAGCGGGCGCAAGTACGGTGACGGTTCCCTTTGCCTATCCAGGGAACGCCCCGAACGCCGCAAATCCCGTGCAGATGTACGGCGACGCGATCTCGACAATCACGAATCTGGGTGCGGGATCTTTTCAACTCGAGTTGACGTTGACGAACTTCTGGATGGATCAAGGAAGTGCGCTGCCGACGAACGAGTACGTCTACCTGAACGTCTGGGAGACTTTTACGAACTTGGGGCTGCCGTCCAACCTCTCCTGGGCGACCAGCGGATCGATCTCGGTCAATGGACTATGGTCCGCACTCCCAAATCAGTTCGTGGCCATCGAGCCGATCGCCATCGTTTACGATCCCAGTCTTACCAGTTGGACGAATGCGTCCACGTTTTTCGGCGCCAATGGAACTGGCCCAGGCAGTGGTCCGCTGATTGGGTCGGCGCCGGTTTCCGCGCTGACTCCCTACGTGTCCGGAGGACAATTGACCGTCGGAATGCAAGCCATCTTGTTGATGAACGATCCCGCCGGCGCCGGCGGGGCATCCATCAATTTGCCGACCAGCCTGCACCTGGCCGTGACCCTGACTCCCGTGCCGGAGCCCAGCAGTTTCATGCTCGCCGCCCTGGCCGTCACCGGATGCAGCATCCGGCGTTGGCGGCGTTCGCTCTTCCGTCGACGAAGTCTCACGGCTTGGGTTGCGCTGGGTGGTGCGCTGCTAGGTTTGCTGGGGCTCACCGCGCCGGTTCAGGCGGCGCAACACACGCTGGTGAGCAACAACTCCAGTTTCAAGATTGACACGCTGGCTCAAGCCACGGCCTACGAGTGGAAGGTCGACGGCGTGCAGCATCTGCGTGAGTTATCGAACTGGTATCGCGTGGGCAACAGCGGTCCGGAAACCTCCATACACACGCTCCCGAGCGTGGACTCGCCGCTGGGAGCGAACCTGCTTTCGGTAATTTACACCGATCCGCTGGGCCGGTTCACGATCGACATGACCTATGGCGTAACCGGCGGCGCGCTCGGCAGCGGCTACAGTGAAATGGGTGAACTGGTGGGCATCACGAACACTTCCTCGCAACCGCTGGACTTTCACTTCTTCGAATACGTCGATCTCGACCTGAGCGAAACGGCCGGCGACGACACCGTGCAAATGACGAGCGCGAGCAGCCTGGCGCAAACCGACGCGCTGACCACGTTCACAACCCAATACAATGGACACCGTCACGAGCTGGCAACCTATCCGCTCACGTTGAACAAGCTCACCAACGCAGTGGCCTCGAATTTGAACAGCGTGTGGCCCGCTGGAGTGGGGCCGCTCGGCCCAGACAACGTGACCTGGGCCCTGCAGTGGGATTTTCTTGCCATCGCCCCCGGCGACACGGTGTGGCTGACGAAGGATTGTCAGCTGCAGATGGTCCCCGAGCCCTCGACCTGGATCTTGTCGGGCCTGGGACTCGTCACTCTTATGTGGCGCGGGCGGGGGGCGTTTGCTTCTCGCCAGCGGCCAGGCTCAACGGCCAAGCGCGCCGCAGGTAAATGCACATGAC
Organism: Pirellulales bacterium; assembly: GCA_041741015.1. Lineage (GTDB taxonomy): Bacteria > Planctomycetota > Planctomycetia > Pirellulales > PALSA-1355 > JALHMI01. The sequence continues at coordinate 1,018 of JBGSKX010000319.1, read as the reverse complement.
GGTCCCACGATCTTACCGATTCAGCGTTCGCAGCGGCTGGCGGGCCTACTCTTCGACAACGCGGTAAACCCGCACTTGTTCGTCGCGGTAGCGACGGAGTGGCTGGCCGGCGGAGCGATTCTCTCCGCCGCCGGCGATGATGTGCGTGCCATCGGGCGTGATGGCCAACGCGTAGATCGTGCCCTGGCCTTTGACGGAAGTCAGCTCGCCGCCCGTGGAGACATCCCACATGCGGAGCGTGGCGTCCCAACTGCCGCTGATGATCGAGCGACCGTCGGGCGAAAAAATGAGCGAGTAGATGACGTCGTTGTGACCCTTGAGCTCGCGAACCAGCTCGCCGCTGGCCGAGTCCCACAGGCGAATCACGTTCTCCTTCGCCTCCTTCATCTTGTGCAGAATCGGACTGTCGAAGGTATGGCCCCCGGTGCCCGTGGCGATCAGGCGTCCATCGGGCGAGATGGCCAGCCCCCAGGCCACCTCCGGATGCTTGAGCGCCAGTCGCTCTTCCGCGGTTTCCGCATTCCACACGCGAACGTATTCATCCTGCCCGCTGGAGACAGCCTCCTGGCCGCCGGGTAAGAAGCCGACCCGGGTGAGCGGGGCCTGGTGCTTCTCGAAGGTGCAGATACGTTTGCCGCTGGCCACGTCGAATACGTGCGCCTGCTTATCGATCGTGCCGGCAACGACGCGTTTGCCGTCGGGCGAGAACCGGACGTGCGAGCACATGACCCCGACGAAAATATCGCGGATGGGTTTGCCCGTGTTGAGATCGCCCAGCGCGATCTTCACCAGCGGCCCCGACTGGGCAATGGTGTGGCCATCGGGCGACATGGCGACCCATTCGCCGCGCAGCGCCGCCAGACTCGACTCATCGGTGTTCCAGTCCCAGATTTCCAAATCTCGTTTGCCGCCGAGCAGCGCCTTGCGGCCATCGAGCGTGAGATCGAGTCCATAAACCACCGCTCCGCGCGTGTGACGCCGTACTTCTTCCAAGCGTACGATGCGTGCTCGCGACGGC